>JBGAFI010000021.1:0-60854 GCA_044227325.1 Thiobacillaceae bacterium
CTTGAACGTGTAGCCCTGGGTTCGCATTCGTAACGCCGTCCGGCGTTTCTCCTTCTGCTCGTCAGGGCTCAATTTACGGGCATCTTCTTCCATGCCCGTTATTTTACTTGCTTATGCCCTGTATGGTTGCCGGGTTAATAACTTGAAACCTGAGGAAACCGGAAAAGCGGCAAGGAGGCTGTCCCAGGCCGAATAGAAGTCGCGGCCCACCTGACCGCTGGCTCCCTGGCAGAGTCGCTAAGCGGGTTCTGTGGACGACCTCGGACTACTCTGGGTTGTTGATTGGTGCCCCGGGCCAGACTCGAACTGGCACGCCTTGCGGCGCGGGATTTTGAATCCCGTGCGTCTACCGATTCCGCCACCGGGGCTTGGGTGAATTGCGGGCTCCGCCGTGCGGCGGAGGGCGCGCATTATCGCCGAAGGGGGGTAAGGCATCAACGTATAATCCCGCGCCTCATGAAAACCAGCGATTTCGATTACCACCTGCCGGACGAGCTCATCGCCCGCTATCCGTTGCCGGAGCGGGGCGGCAGTCGCCTGCTGCATGTGGACGGGACGGCCGGCGCGATCGCCGACCGGCGCTTCCTCGAGCTGCCGGACCTGTTCCGCGCCGGCGATCTGCTGGTGTTCAACGATACCCGGGTGATCAAGGCGCGCCTGCGCGGCGTGAAGGAATCCGGCGGCAGAATCGAGGCGCTGGTGGAGCGGGTGCTGTCCGAGCATGAGGCCCTGGTGTTCATCCGCGCCAGCAAGTCGCCCAAGCCGGGCGTGGCGCTACGGTTCGCGGATGCGGTGGAGACCCTGGTGCTGGAGCGGGAGGGCGACATGTTCCGGCTCGCCTTCGACCCGAGCAGGAGCGTGCTGGAGTGGCTGGAGGAATATGGCGAGGTGCCGTTGCCGCCTTACCTCTCCCGGAGCGCGGAAAGCGCCGACGACGCCCGCTACCAGACCATCTATGCCCGCGATCCGGGCGCGGTGGCGGCGCCGACGGCGGGACTGCATTTCGACGAGGCCATGCTGGCGCGTTTGCGGGAAGCCGGCGTGGAGTCCGCCTTCGTCACCCTGCATGTGGGCGCGGGCACTTTCCAGCCGGTGCGGGTGGAAGACCTGCTGGAGCACAAGATGCACACCGAGCGCTATGCGATTCCCAAGGCCACCCTGGATGCGGTGGAGCGCGCGCGGGAAGCGGGTGGCCGGGTCTGCGCGGTGGGCACCACCAGTTTGCGCGCCCTGGAGTCCGCCGCGCGCGGCGGCGCGTTGCGGGCGGGGGAGGGCGAGACCGATCTGTTCATCACGCCCGGTTATCGATTCCAGGTGGTGCAACGCCTGCTCACCAATTTCCATCTGCCCCGCTCGACGCTGCTCATGCTGGTCTCGGCGTTCGGCGGGGCGGAATTGTTGCGGCGCGCCTATGCCCACGCGGTGGCGGGCGGCTACCGCTTCTTCAGCTACGGCGACGCCATGTTGATCGAACCGGCGCCGGGCGCGCGCCATAGCACAAAATAATCAAACACTTATTTACTGGTTCGCGTACAATGCGCGCCAGTTGTGCAACGCAGTAGTCGGCTCTTCGGTCTCCCGACCGATTTCAGTAGCCCACGGGACTGTTTTCACAGCCCCATCGTCCCCGACCTCACCTGATTCCCTCACGGAACCCGCTTCCGTCGATTCGGCATCGCGGCATTCGGTTGGCGCCGATGTTTCGCGAGAATCGACGCGGCCGAAACTTGTCGGCGCGAGCGTTTCTTAGTTTGCGTCCGTGGATCGGGCGCGGTTGTCCTTTGCCCGGCGTATGCACCGTGAATGCGCGCTGGCGGGACAGGTATTGAAAAGGATTTACATGAGCTTCGCCGAACTGGGTCTGAACCCCATCGTTTTGAAATGTCTTGAAACCACCGGCTACACCGAGCCGACCGGGGTACAGAGCCAGGCCATTCCGGCCGCCTTGGAAGGCCACGATCTGCTGGTCTCCAGCCACACCGGCAGCGGCAAGACCGCCGCCTTCCTGCTGCCCAGCCTGCACAAGCTGGCCGAGCCTTCCCGGATTCCCGGCGCCGACAAGGTGCAGGGTCCGCGCCTGCTGGTGCTGTGCCCCACCCGGGAACTGGCTTTGCAGGTGCAGAAGCAGGCCGGCATCTACGGCGCCGGCATCCGCAAGCTGCGCACCGTCTGCCTGGTGGGCGGCGCCCCCTTCGGCCCCCAGTTCCAGGCCATGCGCTACAACCCGGAAGTCATGATCGCCACCCCGGGGCGCCTGATCGACCACATGGAACGCGGCCGCATCGATTTCTCCCGCCTGGAGGTGCTGGTGCTGGACGAGGCCGATCGCATGCTGGACATGGGCTTCGTCGAGGACATCGAGCACATCGTCGCGCGCACCCCGGCCACCCGCCAGACCCTGTTGTTCTCCGCCACCCTGGATGGCATGGTGGGCAAGATCGCCGCTCAGATGACCAGGTCGCCCAAGCGCATCGAAGTGGCGACCAAGGAAGAGCACAAGGCCAACATCGACCAGCGTCTGCTGTTCACCGACGACGTGGGCCACAAGCACCGTCTGCTGGACGTGCTGCTGCGCGACGTGGAACTGACCCAGGCGGTGATCTTCACCGCCACCAAGAAGAGCGCCGAGGATCTGTCCGAATCCCTGCTCGAGCAAGGTTTCTCCGCCGCCGCCCTGCACGGCGACATGCCCCAGCACAAGCGCACCCGCACCCTGCAGCGCCTGCGCGATGGCCACACCCGCGTGCTGGTGGCCACCGACGTCGCCGCGCGCGGCATCGACGTGGCCGGCATCAGCCACGTCATCAACTTCGACGCGCCGCGCCAGGCCGAGGACTATGTGCACCGCATCGGCCGTACCGGCCGCGCCGGCCGCACCGGCATCGCCGTCACCTTCGTGCATGGCCGCGAGCGCGGTCTGATCCGCGACATCGAGCGCTATACCGGCCAGGCCGTGCGCGTCGACGTGATCGCCGGCCTGGAACCCACCGCGAAGATGGAACGCAGCTTCGGCAAGCCCGGCGGCGGCAAGAAATTCGGCCAGAAGCCCGGCGTCGCGAAGTCCTGGGGCGACAAGAAGCCCTGGGGCGACAAGCCACGTGGCTATGGCAATAGCGCCGGCAACACGGGATCCTGGCAGGCCAAGCCGGAAAGCCGCCCCGCCTGGAAGGACGGCAAAGCCGACGCCCGTCCCGCGCAAGGCCATTCCTGGGATCGGCCGGAAAAGAACGGCAACACCTGGGGCAAGCCGGAGACCCGGCGCGCCGATGTGAACGGCAACAGCGCGGCCTACAAGCCGGAAGGCCGTCCGGCCGGCAAGCCCGCGCATACCTGGAGCGACGAGCGCCGCCCCGCCGCCGCGACCACCAAACCGCGCGGCCGCCAGAGCTGGTAAGGCCCGCTCAGGGAGGACAGAGCCAGTCGGCCTGGTCTCCCAGTTTGCCGGCGAAGCCGCCCGCGTTGACTTCCAGCACGTAGGCGGCCGGCGCGGGCGGATAGTAGATCGGGCAGGTGTTCGGGCCGCACGGCGCGAGCCGGAGCGAACCCAGCACCCTCTGGTCCGGGCCGATCCAGACCAGGTCGATGGGAAAGCCCATGTCCTTCATCCAGAAACCATGCATGCCGGGCGCGGGCAACGCGAACCACATGCCCGCGTCCGCGGGCAGGCTGGGGCGCCCCGATAGACCGCGTTCCCGGGTTGCGTCGGTGGCGGCCACCTCGACCCGGTAGCTTTGCGCGCCCACCTGAACCCGGGTCGCGGCCCAGACCGGACAGGGTTCGTCCGCCGACGCGACCGCCGTCCAGGCCGCGAAAACCAGGCCCGCAAGTAAACTTGCCGTCTTCAACCTTCGTTTATCCGTCGAATTCATGCGATTCCGTCTGACTCATACCAGTGGCCATGCCCGCCGGGGCGTGCTGGAAACCGCCCACGGCACCATACAGACCCCGGTGTTCATGCCGGTGGGGACCGTCGGCACGGTGAAGGGGGTGACACCCCACGAACTCGTCGATCTGGGCGCGCAAATCATTCTCGGCAATACCTTCCACCTCTGGTTGCGTCCCGGTCTGGACGTGATCGCCGCCCATGGCGGACTGCACGAATTCATGAGCTGGCAGGGGCCGATTCTTACCGATTCCGGCGGATTCCAGGTCTGGAGCCTGACCCATTTGCGCAAGATCAGCGAGATGGGTGTCAAGTTCGCCTCGCCCCTGGATGGCCAACGCCTGCTGCTGACGCCGGAGAAGAGCATGCAGATCCAGAAGGTGCTGGATTCGGACATCGTCATGATCTTCGACGAATGCACGCCCTATCCGGCGGATTGGGAAACCGCGAAGCAATCCATGGAGCTGTCGCTGCGCTGGGCGGAACGTTCGAAAACGGCCCACGAGGGCAATCCCAATGCTTTGTTCGCCATCGTCCAGGGTGGCATGCACGAGGATCTGCGCGAGCGCTCCCTGGAAAAACTGGTGGAGATCGGCTTCGACGGCTACGCCCTGGGCGGCCTGTCGGTGGGCGAGCCGAAGGAGGATATGGAGCGCATCCTCGGCCACATGGGCCATCGCCTGCCCGAGGACAAGCCCCGCTACCTGATGGGCGTGGGCACCCCGGAGGACATCGTGTTCGCCGTGTCCCGGGGCATCGACATGTTCGACTGCGTCATGCCCACCCGCAACGCCCGCCACGGGTTGCTGTTCACCTGGTCCGGCGACCTGCGCATCAAGAACGCCCGCTTCAAGGCGGACACCGGGCCCATCGACCCGGAATGCGGCTGCTACACCTGTCGCCATTACAGCCGGGCCTATCTGCACCACCTGCAGCGTTC
Source organism: Thiobacillaceae bacterium (assembly GCA_044227325.1). Lineage (GTDB taxonomy): Bacteria > Pseudomonadota > Gammaproteobacteria > Burkholderiales > Thiobacillaceae > PFJX01. The sequence goes on from JBGAFI010000021.1 coordinate 4,824, forward strand.
CGGCGAGATGTTGGGCGCGCGCCTGAATTCCATCCACAACCTGCATTTCTACCAGGACTTCACCGCGCGCCTGCGGGAGGCGTTGGAACTGGGGCGGTTCGAGTCCTGGCGCGAGGAATTCCTGGCCCGCCGGGTGGGGCCGCCCGCCTGACCCTGCAAGGGACATGGAAATCGGGGACAATCCGTCCCGTGGCCTGGGCGCCACAGACCAAAAACCGAAAACCCCCTGGGAGCCCGCAATGAACGCATCACCCGAGAACACCCGCGTCTACCCGTTGAGCTTCACCGGATCCGGCGGCGAGTATTTCCGCATCTGGATCGTCAACCTGGCCCTGACCCTGCTCACCTTCGGCATCTATTCCGCCTGGGCCAAGGTGCGCCGCAAGCGTTACTTCAACAACCACACGCTGCTGGACGGGCATCCCTTCGACTACCTGGCGGATCCGAAAGCCATTCTCAAGGGCCGCCTCATCGCCTTCGCTTTCTTCGCCGTTTATGCCTTGACCCAGAGGGCCTACCCGCTTGTGTCCGGGGCGCTGCTGCTGCTGTTCTTCGCGGTGTCTCCCTGGATCGTGGTGCGCGCCCTCCAGTTCAACGCCCGCAACACCAGCCACCGGGGCCTGCGCTTCAACTTTCTCGGACGCATGGGCGAGTCCTATCAGGTGTTCCTGGGACTCGGCATCATGACCTTGGTCACCGCCGGCCTGGCGGCGCCCTATGCGGCCTTTCGCAAGACCGAGTTCGTCGCCGGCAACCATGCGTTCGGGGCGACCCGGTCCAGCTTCCAGGGCCAGGCATGGGATTTCTACAAGATATATCTGGTCGCGCTGCTGATCTTGCTGGTGCCCATCGGCCTGGCGGTTGCGTGGCTGGTGTCCCATTTCGGCGGCCTGCCTGCGGGTGGCGTGAACAAAGGGAAGATCGCCATGGCCGTTGGCGCCCTGCTCATCGCGGTCTACGCTTCCTTGCCCATTCTGATCGGCTTCATGAAAGCCCGCGCCGCGCGCCTGATGATCGCCGGCACCCGCTTCGGCGAACTGGGCCTGCTGGGCACCCATCGCGCCCGCCGGCTGATCTGGCTGTACGTATCCAACCTGATCCTGATCGCCCTCACCTTCGGCATCTTCATCCCCTGGGCCCAGGTGCGCACCGCCCGTTTCTGGGTGGACAACCTGAGCGTGACCGGGCCGGAAGGCGGGCTGGACGGCTTCGCCGCCGCCGCGGGCGAGGGCCTGTCGGCGACCGGGGCGGAGATGGCCGACGTGTTCGACGTGGACCTGGCCATCGCCTGATCCATGGGCTTCACGGCGGACTACTTCGACGGCCGCGCCAGCACCGCCCGGCCGGCCCGGGTGGAGTGGGACGCGCCGGCCCGCGCGCTGGTCCTGGAGGCCGGCGCGGAGACCCTGCGCATCCCCTTCGCCGAGGTGCGGGTGGGGGACCGAGTGGGCCGCGCGCGCCGGGTGGTCTACCTGAAAGGCGCCGGCGAGCTGCACAGCGACGACCAGGAGACGGTGGATGCCCTGGCCCGGGATCTGCGCCAGGGCGCGTTCATGGCCCGGGTGTTCCGGCTGGAATCCCATTATTCCCTGGCGCTTGCGGCCCTGTTGCTGAGCGCCGCGGTGGCCTGGGCCGGGGTGCGCTACGGCGTGCCGGTCGCGGCCCGAGGGGCGGCGAAGCTGGTGCCGCCCGGGGTGGAGGCGAGCCTGGGCCGGCAGGGCCTGGACGCCCTGGACCAGTTCGTGTTCGAGCCCAGTGAACTGCCTGCCGCGCGCCAGGAACACGTGTGGACAAGGTTGCAAAACGTATGCGCGAAAGTGGGCGACTGTCCGGCCTGGCGCCTTGAGTTCCGCAAGGGCGGGCGTATCGGCGCCAACGCCCTGGCCCTGCCCGGCGGCATTCTGGTCATGACCGATGAACTGGTGAAGCTGTCCCGCCACGACGACGAGCTGGTGGCGGTGGCGGCCCACGAGCTGGGCCACGTGCGCGACCACCACAGCCTGCGCCAAGTGCTGGCCGGGGCCGGCGTGGTGGTGCTGAGCCAGGTGCTGCTGGGGGATGTGGGCGGCGTCGGCGACCTGTCCAGCGGCCTGCCCGCCCTGCTGCTGCAATCCGGCTATTCCCGCGACATGGAAAAGGAGGCCGACGCGAACGCCCGCGCTCTTCTGCTGCGCGCCTGCCTGCCGCTCCACCGCTTCGCCGACATCCTCGCCCGCCTGGACGCGGCCCATGGCGGCGACATCAAGGCCGTCACCCTGTTTTCCAGCCATCCGGAGACGCGGGAACGCATCAAGGCATTCCAGGATTCGCACCATGTTGATTCCTTCCGCTTTCGCCGCGCCGGCCGGTCAGCCGGACCCGATCATGAGCTTCCTGCCCCTGGTCGTTCTGTTCGCCCTGTTCTACTTCCTCATCATCCGTCCCCAGATGAAACGGGCGAAGGACCAGAAGAAGATGCAGGAGGCGATCCAGAAAGGCGACGAGGTCATCACCTCCGGCGGCCAGCTGGGCAAGGTGGTGAAGATCACCGACCAGTACGTCACCCTGGACATCGGCGGCGGCACCGAAAGCATTTTCCAGCGCGGCACCATTCAGACCGTGCTGCCCAAGGGCACGATCAAAGACCTGTGAGGAGTGAGGGGTGAGCGGCGAGGAGGACACCTCCGCGCCTCGCGATCCCTCCCAACTCCTCCCTTCCAACTCCGCGCGCAAAAAATGAATCGCTATCCCCTCTGGAAATACCTGGTCATCGGCGTCGCCCTGGTGCTCGCCTTCCTCTACACCCTGCCCAATTTCTTCGGCGAGGTGCCGGCGGTGCAGGTGACGCCGGTACGCACCACGGAGAAGGTGGATGCCGCCCTCATGCAGCAGGTGGAAACCGCGCTGAAGTCGGCGGGCATCGCCACCCAGGGGGTCGCCATGGATGTCCACGGCGTCAAGGCCCGCTTCGCCGATACGGACGCTCAGATCAAGGCCAAGGATGCGCTGCAGCAGACGCTTGGACGCGGCTATACCGTGGCCCTGAACCTGTTGCCCGCCTCGCCCCACTGGCTGACCGCCATCGGCGCGCTGCCCATGTACATGGGCCTGGATCTGCGCGGCGGCGTGCATTTCCTGTTGCAGGTGGACATGCCGAAGGCTTTGGACAAGGCCGCCGAGCGCTACCAGGGCGACATCCGCACCCTGCTGCGGGAGAAGAAGGTGCGCTACGTCGGTATCGGCCGCGAGGGCCAGGCCGTTTCCATCAAGTTCCGCGACGCGGCGCAGCGGGACGAGGGTCGCAAGACCATCGAAAGCACCTATCCCGAGTTGCAGCTGGACGACAGCCAGAGCGGCGAGGAGTACGTCATCACCGGCACGCTGAAGAAGCAGGCCCAGGTGAAGACCCAGGAGGACGCGCTGAAGCAGAACCTGACCACCCTGCGCAACCGGGTCAACGAGCTGGGCGTGGCCGAGCCGGTGATCCAACAGCAGGGCATCGACCGGGTCGTGGTGCAACTGCCCGGCGTGCAGGACACCGCGAGGGCCAAGGAAATCCTGGGGCGCACCGCGACCCTGGAAATCCGCATGGTGGACGAGGAACGCATGGCCAACCCGGCCGACGTGCAGGCGGCCACCACCGGCCAGGTTCCCTTCGGCACCGAGATCTACTACGAGCGCAACGGCATGCCGGTGCTGGTGAAGAAGAACGTGGTGCTGACCGGCGACTACATCACCGATGCCCAGCCCGGTTTCGACAACCAGTCCAATCAGGCCGCGGTGCATGTCAACCTGGACGGGCGCGGCGCGCGCATCTTCAAGAACGTGACGCGGGAGAACGTGGGCAAGCGCATGGCCATCCTGCTCATCGAGAAAGGCAAGACCGAGGTGGTCACCGCGCCGGTGATCCGCGAGGAGATCGGCGGCGGCCGCGTGCAGATCACCGGCATGGACACGCCCCAGGAGGCCTCCGACGTGGCCCTGCTGCTGCGCGCCGGCGCGCTCGCGGCCCCCATGGAGATCGTCGAGGAACGCACCGTCGGCCCCAGCCTGGGCAAGGACAACATCGCCAAGGGCTTCAACTCCACCCTGATCGGCTTCGCCCTGGTGGCGGTGTTCATGAGCGTCTACTACCAGTTGTTCGGCGTCATCTCGGTGCTGGCCCTGGCCGCGAACATGTTCATGCTGGTGGCGCTGCTGTCCATCATGCAGGCGACCCTGACCCTGCCCGGCATCGCCGGTATCGCCCTGACCCTGGGCATGGCCATCGACGCCAACGTGATCATCGCCGAGCGCATCCGCGAGGAACTGCGCAACGGCAACTCGCCCCAGGCCGCCATCTCCGCCGGTTACGACCATGCCTGGGACACCATCCTGGACTCCAACATCACCACCCTGATCGCCGGCGTCGCTCTGTTTTGGCTCGGTTCCGGGCCGGTACGCGGCTTCGCCGTGACCCTGTGCCTGGGCATCCTGACCTCCATGTTCAGCGCGGTGATGGTGTCGCGCGCCATGATCAATCTGTATTACGGCCGGGCCAAGCGCCTGACCAAAGTCTCCATCTGAGCGGGAATCGCCATGAGCATCGAACTCTTTCATCTGAAACGCGACATCCCCTTCATGCGCTGGGCGCGCAGCACCATCTTTTTCTCCATCGCCTTCATCGTCGCCTCCATCGCGCTGCTCGCCTTCAAGGGCCTGAACCTGGGCGTGGATTTCACGGGCGGCACCGTCATGGAAATCGGCTATCCGACCGCGGCCAACGTGCCGGCCGTGCGGGGGCAACTGGCCAAGAGCGGCTACGGCGACGCCCAGGTGCAGAACTTCGGCACCTCCACCGAGATCCTGGTGCGCCTGCCGGTGAAGGCCGGCGTCACCTCCGCCCAATTGTCGGAAAAAGTGTTGGTGGTGTTGAAGGAGGCCGATGCCAACGTGCAATTGCGCCGGGTGGAATTCGTCGGTCCCCAGGTGGGCGGTGAGTTGTTCGAGGATGGCGCCCTGGCCCTGCTGGTGGTGTCCATCGGTATCGCCATCTACCTGGCCCTGCGCTTCGAATGGCGCTTCGCCGTGGGCGCCATCTTCGCTACCGCCCATGACATCTTCATCGTCCTGGGCCTGTGGTCCCTGTTTCAATGGGAATTCTCCCTGACCGTGCTGGCGGCGGTGCTGGCCATCATGGGTTACTCCGTGAACGATACCGTGGTGGTGTTCGACCGGATCCGCGAGAACTTCAAGAAGACGCGCATGACAGACATCGCCGCGATCATGGACAACGCGAAGACCGCGACCTTGTCGCGCACCATCATCACCAGCGGTACCACCCAGCTCATGGTGTTGGCCATGCTGTTCTTCGGCGGCGAAGTGCTGTACGGATTTGCTCTGGCCCTGACCCTGGGCATCATCGTCGGCACCTATTCCTCGGTTTTGGTGGCCAGCCCCATCGTCATGTGGCTGGGCGTGTCCCGGGAAGATTTCATCAAGCCGGTGAAGCCCGAATCCGGCGCGATGGTTTGAATTCGGTCTATTCCCAAGGAGTTCGTATGCGTCTGATCGGTTTGTTATTCGGTTTGCCTATTGCGCTGGCCTTCGGCTCCGTCCAGGCCGCCAGCGTGCTGGTCGACAAGACCATTGCCGGCTTCTCCTCGCCCGAGAGCGTGGTGGTCGCCGGCAAGGACGTGTTCGTCTCCAACCTGGGCGTGAAGCTGGAGCCCATGGAAAAGGACGGCGACGGCTTCATTTCCAAGCTGGACCGCCAGGGCAACATCAAGGCCCTGACCTGGGCCGGCAAACTCGACGGCCCCAAGGGCATGATCGCGGTGGACGGCGTGCTGTACGTGGCCGACATCGACCGGGTGGTGGGCTTCCGGATTCAGGACGGCAAGCCGGTGTTCGAACTGGACATGGCTTCCACCGGCACCCGGTTCCTCAACGCCTTCACCCGCTACGACAGCCGCCGCCTGCTGCTGTCCGCGACGGATATCGGCAAGGTTTTCGTCATCGACATCGGCGCGCGCAAGTTCGGCGAACTGGCCTTCGATACGCCGCCCAAGGGCCCCAACGGCATGAAGAAGGCGGGCAACCGCCTGGTCGTGGTGGAGTGGGGCACCGACGGCCAGGCCAACGGCGACGTCAAGACCTATAAGATCGATGGCATGAACGCGAAGCTGGAGAAGGAGTACACGCTCAGCCCGGCGGGCTACTTCGACGGTGTGGTGGACATCGGCGGCGGGCGCTGGCTGGTCTCCAACTGGGTCAAATTCGAGCCCGCCGGCCTGCTGCAGGTGTTGGACACCCGTACCGGTCAGGTCGGCGTCGCCAACGAGAAGACGCCCATCGCCGGCCCCGCCGACATCTTCCTGGATGACCAGGGCAAGCTCTGGGTGCCGGGCATGATGGAAGGCAAGGTCTACCGCATGACCCTGCGCCGCTGAACGCATGGAACTCCTGGCCCAGTTCGTCGACATCGTCCTGCATCTGGACAAGCATCTGGCCCTGCTGGTGCAGAGCTACGGCGTCTGGGTCTACGGCATCCTGTTCGCCATCGTCTTCATGGAGACGGGCTTCGTCGTCACCCCCTTCCTGCCCGGCGATTCCCTGCTGTTCGTCGCCGGCGCGGTGGCGGCGGCGGGCGGCATGGATCCGGTGATCGTCGCGGGCACCCTGATCGCGGCCGCTCTATGCGGCGACAACGTCAACTACTGGGTCGGTCGCTTTCTCGGGCCCAGAGTGTTCCAGTTCGAGGGCAGCCGCTGGCTCAAGAAAGAGAACCTGGACCGAACCCATGCCTTCATGGAGAAACACGGCCCCAAGGCCATCGTCATCGCCCGTTTCGTGCCCGTGGTGCGCACCTTCGTGCCCTTCGTGTGCGGCATCGGCCGCCTGACTTACGGGCGCTTCCTCGGCTTCAGCCTGATCGGCGCGTTGCTGTGGGTGGGCCTGCTGGTGCCGGCCGGGTATTTCTTCGGCAATCTGCCCTTCGTCAAGAACAACCTCTCGGCGGTGATTCTGTTCATCGTCTTCCTGTCGGTACTGCCCGGCATCCTCGAATACGTGAAACACAAACGCGCCACCTCCGCGGTGTCTTGAAGCCGCGCAGTTCACGGATGTAAGGTTGACAAGAATCGTGGGGCGGACATAAATTGCCTCCATGGTTTAGATCAAATCTAAATTAACCCGTTTCACCGACACGGGTATATGTCGGGGACATCATGATGAGGAGTACAAGATGCAACTTAAAGGCTCAAAAACCGAGGACAACCTGAAAGCCGCGTTCGCCGGCGAATCCCAAGCCAACCGCCGTTACCTCTACTTCGCCGCCAAGGCCGACGTGGAAGGCTACAACGACGTGGCTGCCCTGTTCCGTTCCACCGCCGAGGGCGAAACCGGCCACGCCCATGGCCACCTGGAGTATCTGGAGACCTGCGGCGATCCCGCCACCGGCATGCCCTTCGGCGCGACCGCCGACAACCTGAAGACCGCCGTCGCCGGCGAGACCCACGAATACACCGACATGTATCCGGGCATGTCCAAGACCGCCCGGGAAGAAGGCTTCGAGGAAATCGCCGATTGGTTCGAGACCCTGGCCAAGGCCGAGCGTTCCCACGCCAACCGTTACCAGAAAGCCTTGAACGAAATGGATGCCTGATCCAGCGGGGGCCGCGCGCCCCCGTTTTTCTCAGCTGTTTCTTTTCCCACTCCGGTTTTAAGAAGCCATGGCCACTCCCTCCCGCGAAGGCAATCTCGAAGCGCCCACCCGCCATCCTCTGGATTGGCGCAACCCCGACTTCTTCAACGAGGAATCCTTGTACAAGGAGATGGAGCGGGTCTTCGACATCTGCCATGGCTGCCGCCGCTGTGTGTCGCTGTGCCAATCCTTCCCCACCTTGTTCGATCTGGTGGACGAGTCGGAATCCATGGAAGTGGACGCCGTCAAGAAGGACGATTACTGGAAGGTCGTGGACCACTGCTATCTCTGCGACCTCTGCTACATGACCAAGTGTCCCTACGTGCCGCCCCACGAGTGGAACCTGGATTTCCCCCATCTCATGCTGCGCGCCAAGGTGGTTCACTTCCGCGCGGGCGAAACGAAGCTGCGCGACAAGGTGCTCACCAGCACCGACGCGGTGGGACGCTTCGCCGGCATTCCCGTGGTGGCCCAGGTGGTCAACGCGGTCAACAAGATCGGCCCCGCGCGCAAGGCGTTGGAATCCGTCGCCGGCATCCACGCGGATGCCTGGCTGCCCGAATTCACGAGCCGCCCCCTGCGCGGCCGCCTGCGCGAACTGTCCGCCGATACCCCCGGCGAACCCGCGGGCCGCACCAAGGGCAAAGTGGCCCTGTTCGCCACCTGCTACATGAACCGCAACGAGCCCGGCCCGGGCGAGGATCTGGCGGCGGTATTCGCGCACAACGGCATTCCCGTCACCCTGGCGGAGAAGGAGCGCTGCTGCGGCATGCCCAAGCTGGAACTGGGCGACCTGGACGCGGTGGTCGCGGCCAAGGAAAGCAACATCCCGGTCCTGGCGAAACTGGTGGATGAGGGCTGGGATCTCACCGCCCTGATCCCCTCCTGCGTGCTCATGTTCAAGCAGGAACTGCCCCTGATGTTCCCGGACGATCCGGATGTGCTGAAGGTGAAGAACGCATTCTTCGACCCCTTCGAATACCTGATGCTGCGCCACAGGGAAGGCAAGTTGAAGACCGACTTCAAGCAGGGGCTGGGCAAGGTCGCCTATCACGCCGCCTGCCACCAGCGGGTGCAGAACATCGGCCCGAAGACGAAAGAGGCGCTTTCCCTCGTGCCCGGCACCGAGGTGGACGTCATCGAGCGCTGCTCCGGCCACGATGGCACCTACGCGGTCAAGCTGGAGTGCCACGAATTCGCCATGAAGATCGTCAAGCCGGTGGTGGCCCGGGTCAACCAGGCCAAGCCGGATCATTACGGCAGCGACTGCGCCATGGCCGGCCACCACATCGCCCATGCCCGCGCCGACGGCAGCGCCCCGGAGCATCCCATCACCCTGCTGCGCAAGGCCTATGGCCTATGAGCATGCCCAAGGAACCGACATGGCCAAACTGACCCGCCAAGACCTGTTCAGCCTGGAGAAGTATTCGGAGATCCGCAACGATTTCCGCGCCAAGGTCATCGCCCACAAGAAGAACCGACGCGTGCCCCTGGGCGAGCATGCCGCACTGTATTTCGAGGACGCGCTGACCATGCAGTACCAGATTCAGGAAATGCTGCGCATCGAGAAGATCTTCGAGGCGGCGGGCATCCAGGAGGAACTGGATGTCTACAACCCGCTGATTCCGGACGGTTCGAACTGGAAGGCCACCTTCATGGTGGAATACGCCGACGAGGAGGAACGCCGCGCCGCCCTGGCGAAACTGGTGGGCATCGAGAAGGACATCTGGATGCGGGTGGAAGGCTTCGACCCGGTGCCGCCCATCGCCAATGAGGATCTGGAACGCAGCACCGAAGACAAGACCGCCTCGGTGCATTTCATGCGCTTCGAACTGACGCCGGACATGGTCGCCGCCATCAAGAGCGGCGCGGAAATCTCCGCCGGCATCTCGCACCGGAACTATCAGGCCACGCTGGCGCCCCTGCCCAAGGCCATCCGCGATTCCCTGGCCAGCGATCTGGCGTGAGGTGACGATGGCCGCGCAGACGCTATCATGGCGTCTGTTCCGGAGATCGCCATGCATCGCGTCCTAATCGCCACCCTCTGCTTACTTACCTTCAACGCCCTCGCCGCCGGCAGCCCTGAATCCTGGATCTGGGGCGACAGCTACGGTCTGGGCGGCTTCGATGCCGAATACGACGACGCGGCCAGGAACTGGAAGGAAATCCAGGCCAAGCTGCCGCCCTATCCCAAGGCCGAGAACCTGATTCCCTTCGAGGTCAGCGCCGCCACCAGCAACAAGTATTTCGTCGATTTCGCCTCCGTCACCGCCGGTCCGGACGGCGTCGCCCGCTACACCGTGGTGATCAGAAGTCCCGCCGGCGCCGAGACGGTGAGCTACGAGGGCATGCGCTGCGAGAACGGCGAGCACAAGCTCTACGCTTTCGGCCATGGCGACGGCAAGGGCGGCGGCGAGTGGTCGCGCAACCGCTACGCGAAGTGGGATTACCTCAAGGAACGCCAGCAGACCAGCTACCAGCGCGAGCTGTTCTACCACTACCTGTGTACCGTCGAAGGCCACGGGGACATCAAGAAAATCCGCTATCTGCTGAAAACCGGCGGCCTCTACAACCAGTAAACCTCCCCGCGCAATACTCCCGCGAGGAAGTGGCCTTCAGGACGCCGATATCCTAAACTCACACCCGCTTCAGGTGCCCGCCGCAAGGCGGGTGAAACGGGAACGAGGTGAGGCTCCCCGCCAATTCCTCGGCTGCCCCCGCAACGGTAAGCGCTGATCGGTCGTTCACCATGCCACTGTCCCCGGACGGGAAGGCGAACCACCCGGGCTGAAATGCCCAAGGCGCGAGCCCGGAGACCGGCCTGGAGAGGATGCGGGTCGCGGAGGGCGGCGCAAGCGATATCGGTTTCAGCAACCTTTTTCGACCCGCTTTTATGGCTTTTCCCTGCGGGGACGCTGGGAACGAAAAAGGTAACTCTCCATGCATCGCAAACCCCTGGCCGCCGCCTTGGCGGGCCTGTTCGGCTTCATCTCCACGCCGGTCCTCTCCCAATCGCCACAAAGCGAGCCTCCGATCCTGGAGGAGATCGTGGTCACCGCCACGCGCACCGCCCGGACCGCCGACGAAACTCTGGCGGCGGTCACCGTCATCAGCCGGCGCGACATCGAGCGTAGCCAGGCGAACAGCCTGGATGAAGTGCTGCGCGCCGTGCCCGATCTGGAAATCTCCCGCAACGGCGGCTACGGCAAGAGCACCAGCCTGTTCCTGCGCGGCACCAACGCCGATCACGTATTGGTCCTGGTGGACGGTGTGCGCGCCGCCTCGGCTACCTTGGGCACCTACGCATGGGAAAACCTGCGACCGGAGCAGGTGGAGCGCATCGAGATCGTGCGCGGTCCGCGCGCCGCCCTGTACGGCTCCGATGCGGTCGGCGGCGTGATCCAGATATTCACCCGCAAGGCGCGCGGTCCCTTCGTCCAGGCCGGCCTGGGCTCCCACGGCACGCGGGAGATCGGCGCGGGCCTGGGCGGCGGGGAGAGCTGGCGCTACAGCTTGGAGGCGGGACATTTCCGCAGTGACGGCATTCCCACCAACACCGTCTTCACGCAAAGCCACGGCTACGAAAACACCCACTTCGCCGTCGGTCTGGAAGGGGAGATCGTTCCCGACATTAAACTGGGCCTGGACTTCACCCACGCCCAGGGCCATAGCGAACTGGACTCGAACACCGGCAACGAGGATTTCCGCAATCAGGTGTTCAGCGCCCGCCTGGCCCACAAGATCTCCGATACCTGGAGCCAGCGCCTGCTCCTGGGCCACGTGCTGGACGACTACACAACGCATAGCCCGAGTTCTCCGTCCAACATCACCACCCGGCGCACCAGTCTGGCATGGCAACACGATCTGGCCCTGATCCCGGCCGGCCTCACCACCCTGGGCCTGGACCTCTGGCGCGACCGGGCCGACAAGGACAACAGCGGCACCATCCATCAGTCCCTGGATACGGTCGCCGTGTTCGCCCAGCAACAGTGGCGCGCCCTGGGTTCCGACTGGGTGCTGGGCCTGCGCGGCGACCACCATGATCGCTTCGGCGAAAAGACCACCGGCAGCCTGGCCTGGGGCCGCGATCTGACGCCGCATACCCGCCTCACCGCTTCCTGGGGCACGGCCTTCAAGGCGCCCACCGTGAACGGTTTGTACTGGCCCTACAGCAGCGATGTGTTCTTCGGCACCACCTACATCACCCTGGGCAATCCCAATCTGCGACCGGAAAGCTCGCGTAGCCTGGAGCTGGGGCTACGCCACAAGTTGGACGCAGACGTGACCTTGAGCGCCAACCTCTACCGCACCCGCATCAAGGATCTCATCGAGTGGCAAGCGACTCAGACCGGCGCGGCCGAATTCACCTACCAACCCGCGAACGTGAGCCGGGCCGCCATCGACGGCCTGGAACTGAGCGTGTCCGGCCGACTCGTCGGCTGGCGCGTAAAGGGCGGGTTGACCTTCCTCGATGCGGAAAACACCAGCACGGGCAACCAGCTCGACCGGCGACCGAAGCGCAAGCTGGGTCTGAACCTCGGCCGTGCCCTGGGGCAAGGCGATCTGCAGGCCGAGTGGATCGCCGCTTCGGCGCGCAACGACCTCAACGGCGCGGTGCGCCTGGGAGGCTACGGCATCGTCAACATGGCCTATCTCCATCCCCTGGGTAAGGATCTGGACCTGCAAGCCCGAGTGGAAAACCTGTTCGACAAGGATTACGTGCTTGCTTCCAGTTATTCCGGCGATTACAACACCTTCGGTCGCAGCTTTTTCCTGACGCTGCGCTATCAGCCGCGCTGATCCAACGCCCCGTCGACCCGCAACCTCGATAAAATGCCCGCACCCGCCTTCGGGCTGGCCCTACCCTAGGAGACGAATCATCATGTTTGCCTGCTCCCGCCGCACCCAGACCCTCATCGGTCTGTCCCTGGCCGCCGTCATGGCCGCCACCCGCTTCCACCATTTCGGCGACACGCTGCACCTGCCGGATGCCTCCTGGGCCATCTTCTTCCTGGCCGGCTTCTACCTCTCGCCCGCCTGGCTGCTGGGGCTGATGCTGCAAGCGGTGGCGATCGACGCCGCCGCGGTGGGCCTCATGGGCGTATCCGGCTACTGCCTGACGCCGGCCTACGCGGGCCTGCAGATCGCCCATCTCGCCCTGTGGGAGGGGGGCCGTTGGTCCAGCCGCCGCCTGGCCGCGGACGCGCCGGGCCTGGCCCGTCTCGCGGCTGTGGCCGTGGCGGCCACCGCGTTGGCTTTCGTCATCTCCAACGGCGCCTTCTACTGGTTCGGCGGCCGCGTCGCGGACACCAACGGCACTCAGTTCGTGCAGACCTTCGTCGACTACGCGCCTCGTTTCCTGGCCAGCACCCTGCTGTACCTGGGCGCCGCCGCCCTCGTCCACGGGCTGCTCGCCAACCTGGCGCGCGGCCGCGCCGCGGGCATGACCGGCGCCCGCTGAGCGGCTCCCTCCTCATCGTCTGGGCGCGCGCCGACAGGCGCGCCGCCCGTTTCCCTCCCCCATGTTGACCCTGATCCTGGGCGGCGCCCGCTCCGGCAAGAGCCGCCACGCCCAAGCCCTGGCCGAGTCCTCCGGCCTGGCGGTGACCGTGATCGCCACGGCCCGGGCCGGCGACGCGGAAATGGCGGCGCGCATCGCCCGTCACCGGGCCGAGCGGCCGGCCCATTGGCAAACCGTGGAGGAGCCCCTGGCCTTGGCCGAGACCCTGGCTGGCGCGGCCGAGCCCGGCCGCTGCCTGGTGGTGGACTGCCTCACCCTCTGGCTGCTCAACCTGCTGGAAGCGGGCGAGGCGGTATTCCAACGGGAGCGGGACGCGCTGCTGGCGCGCCTGCCCCATCTGCCGGGCCGGATCGTGCTGGTGGCCAATGAGGTCGGGCTGGGCGTGATCCCCATGGGCGCGCTGTCGCGCCGCTATGTCGACGAGGCGGGCCGCCTGAACCAGGCGCTGGCCCGCGTCGCCGGCCGGGTGGTGTTCGTGGCGGCGGGTCTGCCCCTGGTTTTGAAAGGCGAAAGCGCATGAATGACTGGTGGCGGCAATCCGCGCAACCCATCGACCCCGCCGCGCGCGCGGCCGCCCTGGCGCGCCAGAGCCAACTCACCAAACCGCCCGGCAGTCTTGGTCGGCTGGAGGAGCTTGCGGTCACCCTCGCGGCTTTGCGCGGTCGTGACCGGCCAAGCCTGGCGCGGCCCTGGGTCAGCGTGTTCGCGGGCGACCACGGCGTGGTGGAGGAGGGCGTCAGCGCCTATCCCCAGGCGGTCACCCAACAGATGTTGCTCAACTTCGTTTCAGGCGGCGCCGCGGTCGCTGTCCTGGCGCGGGAAACCGGGGCCAGTCTGGAAGTGGTGGATGCCGGCACCCTGGCGCCGGAACCCTTGGCTGGCGTGGTGTGGGACAAGCCGGCCCGGGGCACGGCCAACCTGGCGCGGGAAGCGGCGATGCGCCCGGCGCAACTCGACCATGCCCTGGCCACGGGCCGCCGCGCGGCGGAGCGGGCGCTCACCTCCGGCGCCGATCTGTTCATCGGCGGCGAGATGGGCATCGGCAACACCACGGCGGCGGCGGCCCTGGGTTGCGCCCTGCTGGGCCTGGCCGGTGGCGAATTGGCGGGGCCGGGCACCGGGCTCGACGCGCAAGGCGTGGGCCACAAGGCGGCGGTGATCGACCGGGCGCTGGCACGGCATGGGCTTGTCCCCGGCGCGCCGTCTTCCCCCGTGGCGAAAGGGGAGGGTGGCCGCGCTGGCGGGGAAGAAGCCGCCGCGTTCGCCTACCAGACGCTGGCCTGTGTGGGCGGCTTCGAGCTCGCCGCGTTGGCGGGCGCTTACATCGCCTGCGCGCAAGCCGGAATGCCCGCGCTGGTGGATGGTTTCATCACCACCTCGGCGGCCCTGGCCGCCTGCCGGCTGAACCCGTCCGTGGCCGACTGGCTGCTGTTCGCCCACCGCTCGGCGGAGCCGGGCCATGCCCGCCTGCTCGCCGCCCTGGAGGCGCGTCCCTTGTTGGCGCTGGACCTGCGCCTGGGCGAGGGCAGCGGCGCCCTCGCGGCCCTGCCCCTGTTGCGGCTGGCCTGCGCCCTCCACAACGGCATGGCGACCTTCGCCGAGGCGGGGGTCAGCGGTCGTGCTTGAGCCGACCCTGGTCACGGTCCTGCGCCACGGCGAGGTGCGCGGGCGGCCCCACGTCTATCGCGGCGCCCTGGACGATCCCATGACGGAAGCGGGAGCCGCGCAGGTCCGGCGCGTCGCGGACCGTCTCGCCGCGCCCGCCTTCGACCGCATCGCCAGTTCCCCCCTGCTGCGTTGCCGGGCGTTCGCCGACGCTTACGCCCGGCAACGGGAACTGCCTCTGGTGGTGTTGGACGCCATGCGGGAGCTGCATTTCGGTACCTGGGAGGGGCTCTCTCCCGACGAGGCGGCGCGCCAGGATCCGGAACACCACAAGCTGTTCCGCGCCAGCGCGGGCAAGGTGGCGCCGCCGGACGGGGAGAGCGTCACCGAGCTGCATGTCCGCGTGCGGCAAGCTTGGGAAGCCTGGCTCGCCGATGCCGCCGGCGGGCACCGTCTCCTGGTGGCCCATGCCGGCGTCATGCGCGCCCTGCTCATGGCGTTGATCGGCCTGGACCCCGCCCACGCCTACCGCATCGCCCTGCCCGAGGCGGCCCATTTCCAGGTATCCGTCCTGCCCGGCGAAGCGCCGGTGCTGCTGAACCTGAATCCATGCGCGGCCTGATCCTCGCCGTCCAATTCCTGACCCGCCTGCCGACGCCGCGCTTGGCGGACTTCCAGGCCGGGGAACTGGCCGCGAGCGTGGCCTGGTTCCCCCTGGTGGGCTTGCTGCTGGGCGGGTTGGTCGCCGCCGCCGCCTGGCTGGGTGGTTTGCTCGATCCCTGGCTCGGCGCCCTGCTGGCCCTCGCGCTCTGGGTCGGCGTCACCGGCGCCCTGCACCTGGACGGCCTCGCCGATCTCGCCGATGCCCTGGGCGCGGCCCATCGGCCGGGCGATACGGAGGCGCGCCGGGAGAAGCTGCTGGCGGTGCTGGCCGATCCGCATATGGGGGTGTTCGGCGGTGTGGCTTTGGCCATGCAGTTGCTGGCGAAGCTCGTCCTGCTCATGCTCGCCGTGAAAGCGGGCGCTTACCTCGCCCTGCTCCTGATTCCCGCCTGGGCACGCTGGGGCGTGCTGGTCTGGTCCCGCCTGCCCTCCATCAAGCCAGGTTTCGGCGAGCGCTTCGCCTGGCGCGTCAGCACCGGGCTCGTCCTGGTCTGGGCTGTGTCGCTGGCCGGCGCCAGTCTGGTCGCGCCCAGCCTGCTTGCCGGTCCGCTCCTGGCGGCGGCCTGGCGCGCGTTCCTGATCCGCCGCCTGGGCGGCATGACCGGCGATGCCCTGGGGGCCGGCGTGGAGTGGCTGGAGACGGGACTTTTGCTTTGTGTCGCCATCCTCGGGAAAATCGCTTACTGATCCCGTCTGGAAATCCACCATGTCCCGGTTCTTCGCCGTCGTGCCCGCCCGCCATGCCTCCACCCGTCTGCCCGGCAAGCCGCTCGCCGACATCGCTGGCAAGCCCATGGTGGTGCGCGTGCTGGAACAGGCCCTTGCCAGCGGCGCGTCGGGGGTGTGGGCGGCCACCGATCATGCGGCGGTATTCGCGGCGGTGGAGACGGCCGGCCACAAGGCGGTGATGACCTCCCCTGACTGCGCTTCCGGCACCGACCGGCTCGCCGAAGTCGCCGCCGCCCTGGGCTGGGCCGACGACGTGGTGGTGGTGAACGTGCAGGGAGACGAACCCCTGATCGATCCGGCCCTGATCCGGGCCACGGCCCAGGCCCTGTTCGAGCATCCCGCCGCCAGCATGGCGACGGTGAGCCATCCCATCCACGATGCCGCCGAGGTGTTCAATCCCAATGTGGTGAAGGTGGTGACGGACAAGGACGGCTACGCGCTGTATTTCTCTCGCGCCAGCATCCCCTGGGCGCGCGACGCCTGGGCTGCCGGGCAGGCCGGCGCTTTGCCGGAAGGCCTGCCCGTCTCCCGTCATATCGGCCTGTACGCCTACCGGGTCGGCTTCCTGAAAGCCTATCCGGGACTCGAGCGGCCGGCCCTGGAGACTTTCGAATCCCTGGAACAGTTGCGCGCCCTCTGGCACGGGCATCGCATCGTCGTGGTCAATACCGATCAGGCCATGCCGCCGGGGGTGGACACCCCGGAGGATCTGGACAAGGTCAGGCGCCTATTCGGCGCCGGCGCCTGAACCCGGCCTCGGCGAGTCGCGTAACGGGAGCCGAACATGCCGCCGCCCGCCCGCCGTCGATTGCGTCTTCCCGCATTTTTCCGTTCGTGGTTGACCCAGGCCCATACCATCCATCGGGTGGTGCAGATCGACGCGCGCCGGGTGCTGGTCCGCACCCTGGTTTGGGGGGTGGGTTTCGCCCTGCTGCTGGCGATTCCCTTCACGCTCTATTACCAGTCGGAAAGGCAGAGCGAGCAGGGCTTGCGCGAAACCGAGAAGGAACAGGTCATCCGCCTGGCCTCGGAAATCATCCACCAGGAGATGGAAACCGCGCTGGCCGACCTGCGCTACATCTCCCGGAACAACGAAATGCGGGCGTTCGTGGAGCGGGACTCCGCGGCCGGCCGGGAAGCCCTGGCCAGGGAGTTCCTGGAACTGGTCAGGCAGAAGCGGCTGTACGACCAGGCGAGATTCATCGGCTTGGACGGCATGGAGAAGGTGCGCGTCAATTTCGCCGCGGGCCATCCCTACATCGTGCCCGCGCGGGAATTGCAGGACAAGAGCGGGCGCTCCTACTTTCATGAAGTCGCGCGGCTGGATGCCATGAGCATCCATGTCACGCCCTTCGAACTCAATATCGAGAACGGGAAACTGGAGCGGCCCTTCAAGCCCGTCATCCGCCTCGCCATCCCGGTTGCCGATTCGCGCGGCCGCAAGCAGGGCTTCGTCGTGCTCAACTACCTCGGCCAGCGCCTGCTGAACCGGATCACGGAGTTGGATGGCGCGGCGAACGACCTCTGGCTGCTCGACTCGCGCGGCTACTGGCTGTTGGGGCCCGATCCGGAGAGCGCCTGGGGGTTCGCGGTGCCGGGCCGGGAAACGCAGAGCGCCTCCCGACGCCATCCCGCGTTGTGGCAACAGCTGGCGCGCCACGACAAAGGCGCTTTCCCGGTGGCGGGAAGCTGGATCCAGTATGAACGCATCCATCCCTTCGTTTCCGGGCCGTCGCAGGGACAACAACAAGCGGATGTGCCAACGGCTGGCCGCGATTACTACTGGACAGTGGCCACCGTGCTGCCGGCCGAGTTGCTTCATGGGGAGGCCGCCGGCCTGGCGAAGAAGCTGGGCGCCATCTACGGCGTCTGGGCTTTGTTCGGTTTCTTGCTGGCCGGAGTCCTGTCCTTCCTGAGTTGCCGCAATCTCGCGCTGGCCCACGTCATGGAGAGCGTGATCGACAACCTGCCGGTGTTGATCGCCTATGTCGACGCGGAGCGGCGCTACCGATTCAACAACATGGCGTACGAACAGTTTTTCGGCCTGAGTCCCAAGCAATTGTTCGGCAAGTACATGTGGGAAGTGTTGGGCGAAGCCTCCTACCAGCAGGTTTGTCCGTTCGTGGACGAAGCCCTGGCCGGCAGACCGGTCGTGTTGGAACGGCGTTTGCCCTATGCCAAGGCGGGTGAGCGGGATGTGATCGTTTCCTATATTCCCGATTTCGGCTCCGGCGGGCGCATCAACGGTTTCTATGTCCTGGTGAACGACGTCACGCCGCTCAAGGAGTCCGAGCGCCGCGAACGCCAGCGTGTGCTGGAACTGGCCCATATCTCCCGGCTGGCGAGCCTGGGCGAGATGGCGACCGAGATCGCCCATGAGGTCAATCAGCCGTTGGCGGCCATTTCCATGTACAGTGCCGCCTGCCTGCGCACCCTCGAGGGCGGGGGCGACGGGCAGAAAAGCCAGATAAAAGCCTGGCTGGAGGCGATCAACGCCCAGGCCAAACGCGCCAGCGAGGTGGTGCGCCGCTTGCGGCGCTTCGTGCGCAAGGGCGACATCCGCCCCGGTCCGGTCGATCTGAATCAGGTGGCGCGGGACGTGGTGGCGCTGATGCGCTTCGAGTTCTCCAAGCAGAATGTCGCGGTCGAATTGGATCTGGCCGACGCGATGCCCACCTTGTCGGCGGAACTCATCCTGGTCGAACAGGTTCTGTTCAATCTGGTGCGCAATGCCATGGATGCGCTGGGCCGGCGAATCGACGACAAGCACGTTGTCGTCCGGACGCGCTACGATGAAAGCCATGCATGGGTGGAGGTGCAGGACAACGGACCCGGCGTCGATCCCGATCTGGGCGAGAGAATCTTCGAATCGTTCATGACGGATAAGCAGGATGGCCTGGGCATGGGCCTGGCCATCAGCCGTTCGATCGTCGAGGCCCATGGCGGCACGCTGGGATACGTTGACAATCCCGGAGGTGGCGCCACCTTCCGATGTACCTTGCCAAGGGAGGTCAAACATGGATGAACCGGCATCCGTGGTCTACGTGGTCGATGACGACGCGGCGGTGCGGAACGCTTTGGAAGCCCTGCTGGGCTCGGTCGGCCTGGCGGCGAGAACCTTCGCGTCCGCCGAGGCGTTTCTGCGCATGGCGGATGCGCGCATGCGCGGCTGTCTTTTGCTGGATGTGCGCATGCCGGGCATGGGCGGCATGGAGTTGCATGCCAAGCTGCGGGACCAGGGCGTCTTGCTGCCCGCGATTTTCATCACCGGCCATGGCGATGTGCCCATGGCGGTGCGCGCCCTGAAATCCGGCGCCATGGATTTCATCGAGAAGCCGTTCAACGAGCAGCAGTTGCTGGACCGCATTCAGGTTTGCCTGGACGAGGACCGCAAGGCTTGTCAGTCCCGCCTTGCCAGGGATGCGGCGCGGAGGGGATTCAGCTGTTTGACCGCTCGGGAAACGATGGTGATGGAATTGATCGCGGGCGGCAGCCACAGCAAGGCCATCGCCACGGCCCTGGATATCAAGGAACGGACCGTGGATGTGCATCGCTTCAACATCATGCGCAAAGTCGGCGTGCGAACCCTGGCCGACCTGTTGCATCGCTGGTTTCTGGCACAGTAGGTCCAGGCTCTTTCGAAGCGAACCTCGTCTCCTTGGCTTAAAGAAATCTTTAGTCCGGCTAAATAACCCGGATATTTCCTTATAGGTATCTGTGTACTAACCTTGTTTTTACCTTGGCAAGAGCGCATTCGTCGGTCTCTTTTTTGCGTGCGCTCCATCACTGACACCCGCCGAAGAGCGGGTCGGAACGAAACAGCGCGGAAGCATGGAGAGAGAAAATGACGGCAGGACAGGGCATGGATGTGCAATCCGGGCAGGCCTCGGGGCGTAAGACGGACCGTTCCATCGTCGCCATCCGTTATGGTGGGAGACGCATCGGTCTTTATCGGGTAAAGCAGGTCGGGGAGGTCGGCATGCTGTTGAACCACGGGGGAATCTCTTTCCCCGTGGGCACGCGGCTGGATGTGGAGGATTTCCAGCATCTGCTGCCGAACGCGGGGTATCCCCGCCTGTCCGCGACCGTGGTCGACAACACGGCAAGCGGTATCCGGCTGGTCTGGTCGCACGGACAATCCGGGGAAATACGATGGTACCCGTGAGGGTGGAGCAGGCGCCGGGCGTGAGCCCGCCGGCAACCCCCCACGCGAAACTCGACGGCCAGGGCATGCTGCTGGCGCTCGATGGGCGCTGTGTGGAGCGCTTGGCTTTGCCGCTCGCGGTCCAGGTGTGCAACGGGTCGTCCCATCGGCTCGATATCCTCATCGCCAACCCGCCCAAGGCGGCGACCACGCTGCTCGGTTCCTTCCTCATGGAACTTGAGCGCCATGGCATCGACTATCGCCTCACCAGTACGGAAAGCGATCTGGGCGAGGAACTCATCCATTACGTGCATCGCTTTCAATACGTTTCCGTGATTCTGCTGGATTGTCTGGCCCACTGGGACGGAGAGTATTCCCCGACCCTGGACTCCCTGCGCTCGGAGGGGTACCGCGTCATCAGTCTGCTGGATCATCGTGAAGGCGGGATGGCCCGAACCACCGTGCTCGACGCCAATCGAAAGGCGCCATCGTGAATGCGCGGCGACGGACGGAACGAATCGCCGAAATCGGGCGCGATCTGTTCTGGCTCGTGTTGGCGCCGATATTCGCTCTCCTGGATAGCCGCTTCCGCCGCTATTGGCGTGCCAGAGACGCGCGCCTTGCGCTGGGTCAACGGGACTCTCCCGTCCACCTTCCGGGGCCCGGGTCCCGCACCGCCTGGATGGTCAGGGAAGGGCGCGGGCCGTCTTTCCCGGAGGCCGAGCGCAACCGGACGGGAACTTCCGGGGCGTAGTCACCATGCCTACGTTGGGAAGTCGCGGTTGGCGGATATGGCTCATGGCGACGGCTCTGTTGCCGTCGATCGTGTGCGCTGCCGGCATGGAGGGCTCCTGCGGAAACCTGGTCACCGAGCAGGAATGCAAGGCCTACATTGACCGGCTGGCGCACGCGGCAAGCGATGCCGAACGCGGGGCGCTGGAAAAAGAGCATGCCGCGATGGTCAAGGAACGCGCCCGGTTTTGCCCCGCGCTGCGGAACCAGACCAGCAATGCCGAGGCCCGCCCGCCCCGGCCCGCAAGGAATTCCCCTCGCAAAATCTGGATGTAGTTCACGACACATCCCCCTGTCTGCTCCGACGCAAGCTCGGACGCTAAAGCATCAGGGTATTAATATTTTCAAAGTGGCTAATAATCTGGGCTTATGTCCGAATACAAAAAATTGACTGTCCATGGGCGGTCGCCTTGACTACCCTTTAGCCCGCTAAATTAAGCCATTCCACATCAATCGGCCCGTTCTGGGCCTTGTTTTTTGCGAGGTTATTCCATGCGTTTGATCCTTCTCGGCGGCCCCGGCGCGGGCAAAGGTACCCAGGCCAACTACATCAAGGAACGCTACGGCATTCCGCAGATATCCACCGGCGACATGCTGCGCGCTCACGTCAAGGCCGGAACCGAGCTGGGCGTCGCCGCCAAGAAGATCATGGACGCGGGTGGCCTGGTGTCCGACGACATCATCATCGGCATGGTGAAAGAGCGCCTGACCCAGGACGACTGCAAGAACGGCTACCTGTTCGACGGCTTCCCCCGCACCATTCCCCAGGCCGAGGCCATGAAGGCCGCCGGTGTGCCCCTGGACGCCGTGGTGGAAATCGACGTGCCCGACGAGGAGATCATCAAGCGCATGTCCGGTCGCCGCGTGCACGTGGCCTCCGGCCGCACCTACCATGTCGTGTTCAACCCGCCCAAGGTGGACATGAAGGATGACGTGACCGGCGAGGATCTGATCCAGCGCGACGACGACAAGGAAGAGACCGTGAAGAAACGCCTGGACATCTACCACGCCCAGACCGAGCCGCTGGTCAACTACTACGGCGACTGGGGCAAGAGCGGCGCGGCCGGCGCGCCCAAGTACTTCAAGATCGCAGGCGTGGGTTCCGTCGACGGCATCCGCGACAACTGCTTCGCCGCCCTGGATTCCGTCAAGAAATAAGCATCCATGAGCATTGCCGGCTTTTCCGCCTCCGATCTGTCCCTGGTCCATGCGTGTCTGAAGGAGCGCTTCGGCCATGACGTGGAGGTGAAGGAAGTGGAGACGGAATTGCGCCTCGATCCCGGCGACCGGGAGCTCACCCTGTGTCCGGCCATCTACTGGCAGCAGGACAAGTGTTCCTTCGTGGTGGCGAAGTCCGGCCCGGCGGGTTACCGGGCCATGTTCTTCTACTCCGTCAAAGACCGTTTCGGCACCGGCACGGAGGAGTACGACAACCTGGGCGACTGCATCATCACGCTGTTGAAGGTGCAGGAAAAGGAACACGAGCGGCGCAACCAGGAAACCGGCATCCGCTGAGAAATTCATACGAAAGCGCGCGCGACCATCCAGCGCGCTTTTTTTGTTTTCAAGGAGATCAGACATGGCCAAGAAAAAGAACGCGTTCTACGCCCAGTCCGGCGGCGTGACCGCCGTCATCAACGCCTCCGCCTGCGGCGTCATCGAGACCGCGCGCAAGCATGCCGACGTGATCGGCAAGGTCTACGCCGGCCGCAACGGCATCATCGGCGCCCTCACCGAGGACCTCATCGACACCAGCAAGGAAAGCGATGCCGCCATCGCCGCCCTGCGTTCCACCCCCTCCGGCGCCTTCGGTTCCTGCCGCTTCAAGCTGAAGTCCCTGGAAGCCAACAAGCGTGAATACGAGCGTCTGATCGAGGTGTTCAAGGCCCACAACATCGGCTACTTCTTCTACAACGGCGGCGGCGATTCCGCCGACACCTGCTACAAGGTGAGCCAGTTGTCGGAAGCCATGGGCTACCCCATCCAGGCCATCCACGTGCCCAAGACCGTGGACAACGACCTGCCCATCACCGACTGCTGCCCCGGCTTCGGTTCCGTCGCCAAGTACATCGCCGTGTCCACCCTGGAGGCCTCCTACGACGTGCGCTCCATGGCCAAGACCTCCACCAAGATCTTCGTGGTGGAAGTCATGGGCCGCCACGCCGGCTGGATCGCCGCCGCCGGCGGTCTGGTGGCCGATCACGGCATTCCCGTGGTCATCCTGTTCCCGGAAATCGAATTCGACCAGAAGAAATTCCTGGCCAAGGTGGACAAGAACGTCAAGGAATTCGGCTACTGCACGGTGGTCGTCTCCGAGGGCTGCCACTATCCCGACGGCAAGTTCCTGGCCGAGCAGGGCACCCGCGATGCCTTCGGCCACGCCCAACTGGGCGGCGCCGCGCCCGTGGTGGCCAACATGATCAAGGACGCCCTGGGCCACAAGTTCCACTGGGCCGTGGCCGACTATCTGCAACGCGCCGCCCGCCACATCGCTTCCAAGACCGACGTGAAGCAGGCCTACGAACTGGGCAAGGCCGCCGTCGAATTGGCCGTGAAGGGCAAGAACTCGGTCATGCCCACCGTGGTGCGCCTGTCCGACGAGCCGTACAAGTACAAGATCGGCTACGCCGAACTGAAGGATGTCGCCAACGTGGAGAAGTTCATGCCGCGCGATTTCATCAGCAAGGACGGCTACGGCATCACCGAGAAGTGCCGCAAGTATCTGTCCGGCCTGATCCAGGGCGAGGACTATCCGAAGTACGAAAACGGCCTGCCGGTCTATGTCACCATGAAGAACGTGGCGGTGGCGAAAAAACTGCCCGAATTCAAGCTTTAACCCGGAACAAGGGCGCCGTCGGCGCCCTTGTTTATTGTCGCGAGGTTTTTCCGTTCCCAACCATGACCCTGGACCGTGCCCGTCAATTGTTGAAGGTACAAGCCGATTTCGGCGGCTTCTACAATGCGAATTCCGCCAAATTGATCCTTTCCGAAGTGCAAAAGGAACATGGCCAGGCGGCGGTGGACGGTTTGATTCTGGAACTGCGCCTGGACGATATTTTCGGTTTCTCGCCGGGTACCCGTTTCGAGGGGGGTTTGGCCCTCGGGCGGGAACTGTAACGGTACAAGTTTTAAATCGAGACCCGGCCTCAGCCGGGCATAGCGGAACCCCACGGACGGGGGAGTCTGTGCGGTGCAATGTCTACCCCCGCGAGGGGGGCGGAAGCGTGACCGGCCAAGCCGGGGCGATGCCGCGGATCCCATGCAATTGGTGCCTTTCAAGGAGATGAAGCGATGAATGAAGGTTTATTGTTCGCCCTCGTGGCGGCGGTTCTGGCCCTGCTGTACGGGGCCATGTCCATCAAATGGATTGTCGGCTTGCCCACGGGCAATGATCGAATGCGGGAAATCGCCGCCGCGGTACAGGAGGGCGCGCAGGCCTACCTGAATCGCCAATACACCACCATCGGCATCGTCGGCGCCATCCTGCTGGCCGCCATCTTCGCGGCCCTGGGCTGGCAGACCGCCGTCGGCTTCGCCCTCGGCGCCTTCCTCTCCGGCCTCACCGGCTACATCGGCATGAACGTTTCCGTGCGCGCCAACATCCGCACGGCGGAAGCCGCCAACCAGGGCCTCAACGCCGCGCTGAACGTCGCCTTCAAGGGCGGCGCCATCACCGGCCTGCTGGTCGTGGGCCTGGGCCTCCTGGGCGTCGCCGGCTACTACGCGGTGCTCACCCTGGTGCTGGGCGAGTCCTCCGCCGAAGCCACCCATGCCCTGGTCGGCCTGGCCTTCGGCGGTTCGCTGATCTCCATCTTCGCCCGACTCGGCGGCGGCATCTTCACCAAGGGCGCCGACGTCGGCGCCGACCTGGTGGGCAAGGTCGAAGCCGGCATTCCCGAGGACGACCCGCGCAACCCCGCCGTCATCGCCGACAACGTGGGCGACAACGTGGGCGACTGCGCCGGCATGGCCGCCGACCTGTTCGAAACCTATGCCGTGACCATCATCGCCACCATGCTGCTGGGCGGTCTGATGATCACCGGTTCCCCGGAAGCGGTGATCTACCCGCTGGTTCTGGGCGGCTTCGCCATCATCGCTTCCATCGTCGGCACCTACTTCGTGAAGTCGCGCGAAGGCGGCAAGATCATGAACGCCCTGTATCGCGGCCTGATCGTTTCCGGCGGCCTCGCCGCCGTCGCCTTCTATCCCATCACCACCCGCATGATGGGCGAGGGCGTGATGATCGACGGCCAACTGGTGTCCTCCATGAGTCTGTACCTGGCCACGCTGATCGGCCTGGGCCTGACCGCCGCCATGGTGTGGATCACCGAGTACTACACCGCCACCGAGTTCGGTCCGGTGCGCCACATCGCAGAAGCCTCCACCACCGGCCACGGTACCAACGTCATCGCCGGCCTGGGCGTGTCGATGAAGTCCACCGCCGCGCCCGTGCTGGCCGTCTGCGCCGCCATCTGGGGCGCCTATGACCTGGCCGGCCTGTACGGCATCGCCATCGCCGCCACCTCCATGTTGTCCATGGCCGGCATCATCGTCGCCCTCGACGCCTACGGCCCGATCACCGACAACGCCGGCGGCATCGCCGAAATGGCCGGCCTGGACGACAAGATCCGCAACATCACCGATCCTCTGGACGCGGTGGGCAACACCACCAAGGCCGTCACCAAGGGTTACGCCATCGGCTCCGCCGGTCTGGCCGCCCTGGTGCTGTTCGCCGACTACACCCACGCGATCAACGCCAATGCGCTGCTGGCCGACCCGTTGGCGAAGGTCATGGCTTTCGACCTGTCCAACCACATGGTCATCATCGGCCTGTTCATCGGCGGCATGGTGCCCTACCTGTTCGGCGCCATGGGCATGGAGGCCGTGGGCCGCGCCGCCGGTTCCGTTGTGGTGGAGGTGCGCCGCCAGTTCAAGCAGATTCCGGGCATCATGGAAGGCACCGGCAAGCCCGAATACGGCACCTGCGTCGACATGCTGACCAAGGCCGCCATCAAGGAGATGATCGTCCCCTCCCTGCTGCCGGTCGCGGTTCCCGTGATCGTCGGCCTGACCCTGGGCGCGCAGGCTCTGGGCGGCGTGCTGGTGGGCACCATCATCACCGGCATCTTCGTGGCCATCTCCATGACCACCGGCGGCGGCGCCTGGGACAACGCGAAGAAGTACATCGAGGAAGGCAACTTCGGCGGCAAGGGCAGCGAAGCCCACAAGGCCGCCGTGACCGGCGACACCGTCGGCGATCCCTACAAGGACACCGCCGGTCCCGCCGTGAACCCCCTCATCAAGATCATCAACATCGTGGCCCTGCTGATCGTGCCGCTGATCGTCTGATGCACGGGTGAAACGCGAGGGGCGGGCCGGTTTGTCACCGGCCCGTTTCGTTTCCGGAAATGCATTCGCAACACGGGGAAGGTGGATTGTCCGCCGCCACTGTGCCAAGGTTTACCGTCCGTCGCCGCCACGACTAGAATTTCAGGGTTTTCTGATATAGCTGTTTTAATTGGATTTTCATCGAAAGGGATCGTCATGAAATTGAAGCTTGTCACCCTGGCGCTGGCCATCGTCGCCGTGCCTGCCTACGCCGCCATGGGTACCACCGATATCCCGACCTTCGCCGGCCAGGCCGCCGCAAAGGAAGCCGCCAAGACCGCCACGCCCAAGACGCCGGAAGAGTGGCTGGCCCGCATGACCGATTTCTCCCGCAATGCTTCCGCGTTCAAGGATCCGCGGATGTTCGTGCCCTGGAGCAATGCCGTCACCGAACCCGGTTTCTACATCGCCATGATGAACGGCATGATGGACCCGGGCGGCTGGCTCAACATGATGAACAGCGCCGCGCATCCCGACGCCGTGCGCAACCTGGTGCAGTTCGCCGATCCCAACATCTACATGAAGTGGAGCGCGGCCGGTCTCGATCCCGCCTTCTACACCGCCCTGCTGACCCAGCTTTCCGATCCGGGCAAGATGATGCGCTGGGCCATGGTGCCGGCGGATCCCAAGCTGTGGAACCTGATGCTGAGCACCCTCAACCCCAACACCTACATCCGCTGGGGCATGGCCGGCATGGACCCGCGCGCCTGGAACCTGGCCGGCACCATGGCCAATCCGGCGCTGTATACCGGCATGGCCGGCGCCATCGTCAATCCCAACTCCTATGGCCAGGGCGCCAATGCCTGGCTGAGCTGGACCCCGGCGGCCCCGGTCCAGGGCGCTGGCAGTTTCGCCATGTGGGATCCGGTCGCCATGCTGGGCAACCTGTCCGGTTTCATTCCCGGCTTCAGCGGCGTGACCCTGCCTACCCTGCCCAATATCGGCCTGCCGACCTTCCCGGTGCCCGCCGCGCCCGCACCCGTGCCCGCTCCGGCACCGGCCGCCAAGCCGGCTGAGCCCGCGCCCGCGCCCGCCGCGGAGGCGCCCAAGCCGGTCGCGCCCGTGCCGGTTCCCGCTCCCGTCGTCGTCCCCACGCCGGCGCCCGCTCCCGCGCCGGAAGTCAAGGCCGAACCCGCGCCCGCTCCGGTCGTGGTTCCCGCCCCCAACAAGGTGGTGCTGGCCGGCGACGCGCTGTTCAAGTCCGGCAAGTCCGGCATCAAGGACTTGTCCAAGGAAGGCAAGGCCCGTCTCGACGAGGTGGTGGCCAAGCTGAAGGGCATGGGCCAGATCGAGCAGATCAAGGTGGTCGGCCACGCCGATCCCACCGGCAAGGTCGCCCAGAACCAGAAGCTGTCCGAAGCCCGCGCCCGTTCCATCAAGTCCTATCTGGTGGCCAAGGGCGTCAAGCCCAGCGTCATCATGAGCAGCGGCATGGGCGACACCCAGACCGTGGTCCAGTGCGATCCGTCCCTGCCGTCCGCCAAGCTGAAGGAATGCCACGCTCCGAACCGCCGCGTGGAAATCGAGATCATCGCCAAGACCAAGTAAGCACTCGGCCGTCTCGAGGAAAAGCCGCCTTCGGGCGGCTTTTCTTTTGCCTGAAATTTAACGCAATAGAGTTGCATGTGCGGATAGAATCCCGCCATGGATGCTCGCCTGTTCCGTCTGATTCTCCTGGCCGCCGCGCTGTTTCTTGCCCAGCTCGGCGGCTTGGCCCATGGCATCGGCCACTTTTCGGGCGGCGATCAGGACGAACCCCACGCGGCTTGCGAGTTGTGCGCCGCCTACGCGGCCTTCGACCATGGCGCGGCCACCTCGCCGCTCGCCATCCCGCGCCTGGCCTGCCGCATTCCCCATGTTGAAACACGGGCCGGGGGCGTGCTCCGCCGCGTCTTTCTCGCCTTCCATTCCCGCGCCCCGCCGGTAAGCGTCTGAATCCCCTGAACTAGCGACCGGACGGCTTGCCCCGTCCGAACAAGGTATTCACGTTTCCGACGAGGTAAATCATGCCTAAACGCGGTCTATTGGCTGCCGCCCTGCTGTGCCTGTGGGGCACCCAGATTTCTTCCGTGCACGCCGCCGGCGATACGGATATCGCCCAGTTGCGGGCGGAGTTCGAAGCAAAATTGAAAGCGCTCCAGGAGGGCTATGAAGCGCGACTGCGCGACATGGAGGCGCGCCTGGACAAGACCGGGCAGCAGGCGGAATCCGCCCGGGCCGCCGCCGATCAAGCGGCGAGTCAGGCCGCGAATCAGCCGGCCAGCGCCGCCGCCTTCAATCCCGAGGTCTCCCTGATCCTGCAAGGCCGCTATGTCGACAGCAAGACCGGCGAGCGGCGTCCCACGGGCTTCCTGCGCGATGCCGGCATCGAGGCGCCGGCCCGGGGCTTCAGCCTGGACGACACGGAATTGATCCTGGCCGCGAATATCGATCCCTACTTCCGCGGTCTGGCCAACGTGGTGCTCGCCGACGGCGCCGCCGAGATCGAGGAGGCCTGGTTCCAGACCCTGGCGCTGGGCAGCGGCCTGAGCCTGAAGGGCGGACGCTTCATCTCCGGCATCGGCTACCAGAACGAGCAGCATCCCCACGCCTGGGATTTCGCCGACAACAATCTCATGTACCAGACCTTGTTCGGCGAGCACCTCGTGCAGGACGGCGCCCAGCTCAAGTGGCTGGCGCCCACCGACACCTTCCTGGAACTGGGCGCGGAAATCGGGCGCGGCAACGCCTTCCCGGGCTCCGAGGCGGGCGGCGACAAAAACGGGCCGGGCGCCTGGGCGTTGTTCGGGCATGTGGGCGGCGACGTGGGCGAGAGTTCCGCCTGGCGCGCCGGCCTGTCTTATCTGGGCGCCCATCCCAAGGGCCGGGAAAGCCGGCTGCTGGACACATCCGGCGTGGATACCCTGTCCACGTTCAGCGGGAAGTCGCGTACCTGGATCGCCGATTTCATCTGGAAATGGGCGCCGGAGGGCAATCCCAAGGCGCGCAACTTCAAATTCCAGAGCGAGTACTTCCACCGCAACGAAAGCGGCGACCTGACTTGCGACGACGCGGACGCGGCGACGCCTTCCCTGTGTTCCGGCGGCTCGTCCGACGCCTACCGCGCGCGCCAGTCCGGCTGGTACGCCCAGGGCGTCTATCAGTTCATGCCGCGCTGGCGCGTGGGCCTGCGCTACGACCGCCTGAACATGGGCAGCCTGGACTACGGCGCCAACAACGCCTTCCTGCTGCCCGCCGACTACCACCCGACCCAGTGGAGCCTGATGACGGACTACGCCCCCAGCGAGTACTCCCTGTTCCGCCTGCAACTGTCCCGCGACCACGCCGCGCAGGGTGATCCGGACAACAGCCGGATCACCCTCCAATACATCTACAGTCTGGGCCCCCACGGGGCGCACAAGTTCTAAACGAGGCAGCGACATGAAAAACCCACTTCTCCCGCATTCCCTGTTCCTGGCCGCCGCGCTGGCGCTGGCGCCGCAACTTGCCCGGGCGTCCCTCAACGTGCTCGCCTGCGAACCCGAGTGGGCCGCGCTGACCCAGGAGCTGGCCGGCGACCAGGCGCGCATCACCAGCGCCACCACGGCGCGCCAGGATCCCCACCATATCGAGGCGCGCCCCTCCCTGATCGCCCGCGCCCGCAACGCCGACCTGATCGTCTGCAACGGCGCCGAATTGGAAGTCGGCTGGATGCCCCTGTTGCAGCGGGAATCGGGCAATCCCCGCATCCAGCCGGGCCAATCGGGCTATTTCGAGGCGGCCCGCCATGTCCGCCTGCTGGAACGGCCGACCAGCCTGGACCGCAGCCAGGGCGACATCCACGCGGAAGGCAACCCCCATATCGTCAGCGACCCGCGCAATCTCCTGAAGGTGGCGGATGCCCTGGCCAAGCGCCTGGGCGAGTTGGACCCGGCCCAGGCCGCCCACTATGCCGCGCGCAACAAGCAGTTCCAGGCGGACATGGGCGCGGCCATCGCGCGCTGGGAGAAGCAGGCCGCCGGCTTGCGCGGCACGCCGGTGGTGGTGCATCACAAGAACTGGAGTTACCTGGCGGACTGGCTCGGTCTGAAGGTGGTGGCCGACGTGGAGCCCAAGCCGGGCATCGATCCTTCCGCCTCCTTCCTCGCGGAACTGCTGGGCCGCCTCAAAGTCCAGCCGGCGAAGGCGATACTCCACGCCGCCTACCAGTCGCCCAAGGCGGATGAGTGGCTGGCCCAGCGGGCCGGCATCCCGGCCATGGAACTGCCTTTCACCGTCGGCGGCTCGCCCGCCGCGAAGGATCTGATCGGCCTGTATGACGACACGGTGGCCAAGCTGACGGCTGCGCTGAAATGACGACTGCCGGACTGGAAGCGGGCATCCTGCTGCCCGCCCTGGTCGCGGGTCTGCTGGTGCTGGCCAGCCACGTGCCTCTGGGCAACGCGGTGCTGCGCCGGGGTATCGTCTTCCTGGACCTGGCCATCGCCCAGATCGCTGGCCTGGGCGTGGTCCTGGTGCACAGCCTGGGCGGCGAGGACATGGGGCCGTACGCCGACTGGATCACCCAGGCCGGCGCGGTGAGCATGGCTTTGCTGGGCGCGCTGTTGCTGCACTGGCGGGAGAAACGCTCGCCGCGAAACCAGGAAGCGGTGATCGGCGTGACCTTCGCCGCCGCCGCCTGCGCCGCCCTGCTGGTCATGAGCCACGATCCCCACGGCGCGGAACACCTGCAGGATCTGCTGGTGGGCCAGATACTCTGGAGCACCTGGTCCGGGCTCGCGCCCCTGGCCGCGGTCACCGGGCTGGTGCTGGCGGCCTGGTTCGGCCTCAAGCTGAAGGACTCGTCCCTGGCTTTCTACCTGCTGTTCGCGATCACCATCACCGCGTCGGTGCAAGTGGTGGGCGTGTATCTGGTGTTCGCCAGCCTGATCGTGCCCGCCCTGGCGACGAAGGGCCGTCTGCCGCTGGGCTATCTGGCCGGCGCGCTGGGCTATGTCCTGGGACTGGTGGCGTCGGCCCTGTTCGATCTGCCGGCGGGGGCCGCCATCGTGCTGGCCCTGATCGCGGTCGCCTTGCCATTCGCCCGCCTGGGTCAGGCTTCCGCTTCGTCCGGCCAGACTTCCTCGTGATAGCCGATCCGCTGCCAACTGTTCTCGTTGAGGGCGACCTTGTAGCGGGCCCAAAGCCGGAACTCCTCCAGGGGGCAGGTGCCGCGCTTGCGCCGGCAGGTGCCGGCGATGCCACGGAAGGTGACGGTAGCGGCGCCGCTTTCCCGGTCATGGCCGAAGGCGAGCACTTGGCGCACACCCCAGGAGCGGCCGTAGGAGCCGTTGCTGTAGTAATCGCCCAGGGCGATCTCGAAGGGAATCTGGACTGACATGCCGGACTGACGGGAAGAGCGCGATGCGATAGTTTACCGTCTTGCTCAGGTACTCGGCATCCCGCTCAGCAGTTTTTCGAATTCGTCGGCGGTCAGAGGCGGGCTGTGCAGAAAACCCTGGAAGGCGTCGCAGCCGTGCAGCTTCAGGAAGGCGTGCTGCTCCTCGGTTTCCACGCCTTCGGCCAGGACGTGGAGCTTCATGTTGCGGGCCATGGCGATGATGGTGGCGGCGATTTCCTTGTCGTTGTCGTTATGGGGTATGTCGCGGATGAAGCTTTGGTCGATCTTCAGCTTGTCCACCGCGAAACGCTTGAGGTAGGCGAGCGAGGAATAGCCGGTGCCGAAGTCGTCGATGGACAGGGAAACGCCCAGGCGCTTCACCTGTTCCAGGGTGTCGATGGCCAGTTCCCCCTGGGCCATGATGGCGCTTTCGGTGATCTCCAGTTCGAGCCGGTCGGCGGGATAGCCGGTTTGCGCGAGGATGTCGATGATGCGGGCCGCCAGGTCGCGCTGTTCGAACTGGCGCGTGGAGAGGTTGACCGCCAGGGTGACGGCGGGCAGACCGGCGTCGCGCCAGGCGCGGAATTGGGCGCAGGCGGTGCGCAGGACCCATTCGCCAAGGGGACGGATCAGGCCGGTTTCCTCCGCCAGGGGGATGAACTGGTTGGGCGGGATCAGGGCGCCGCCTTCGCCGGGCTGCCAGCGCACCAGGGCCTCGGCACCGATCAGGCGGCCGTCGCGCAGGGAGATCTGGGGCTGGTAATGGAGCACGAATTCGTTGTTTTCCAGCGCCCGGCGCAGGCTGGATTCGAGATGCAGGCGCTCGTTCGCCGAGCGGGTCAGCGCCTCGGTATAGAAGCGGTAGGTGTTGCGACCCTGGCCCTTGGCCTGATACAGCGCCGCGTCGGCGTTGCGCACCAATTGGGTGGCGTCCTCCGCGTCGTCCGGGAACAGGCTGATGCCGATGCTGGCGCCGATGAACACCTCCTGGCCCGTCTCCAGGCGGAAGGGCTTCAACAGCAGGCTCAGCACGTTCTGGGCGACGATGGCCGCCTCGCGGCTATCGCGCAGGTTTTCCAGCAGCACCACGAATTCGTCGCCGCCCAGACGGGCCAGGGTGTCCACGGCGCGCAGATGCTCGGTCAGGCGCCGGGCGATGGCCTGGAGCAGTTCGTCGCCGGCCGGATGCCCCAGGCTGTCGTTGATGTTCTTGAAGCCGTCCATGTCCAGGAACAGCAGGCCGATACGCTGGTTGTGGCGCTGGGCGACATGGATGGCGTGGCCCAGGCGGGACTGGAACAACGAGCGGTTGGGCAGGTCGGTGAGCGGGTCGTGGTGGGCGAGGTGTTCCAGCTTGGCCTCGGAATGCTTGATCTGGCTGATGTCGGAAAACACGCCCACGTAGTTCGCCACGTGGCCGCGCTCGTCGTAAACGGTGCTGATGGCGAGCCATTCCGGATACACCTCGCCGGTCTTGCTCCGGTTCCAGATTTCGCCCTGCCAGGTGCCCTGCTCGACCAGGCTTGCCCAGAGCGACCGGTAGAACTCGGCGTCGTGCCGGCCGGAATTGAGCAGGGACGGGCGCTGGCCGATGACTTCCGTTTCCGTGTAGCCGGTGATGGCCGTGAAGGCCTTGTTCACGGAGAGGATGCGGTTCTCGCCGTCGGTGATCATGACGCCTTCCTGGGTGTTTTCGAACACCTTCGCGGCCAGGCGCAGGTTCTCCTCGCTTTGCCGCCGCTGGGTGATGTCCAGGAAGGTGACGACCGCGCCCTCCACCCGGCCGTGGCGGAGGATCGGGTGGGACCAGTATTCCACCGGCAGGGCCGTGCCATCCTTGCGCCAGAACACCTCGTCGTCCACGTGGACGCGGCTGCCCTTGAGCTGGGAGGGTAGCGCCTTGCAGCCCTCGGCGGGGTAGGGGGTGCCGTCCGCGTAGTGGTGGTGGATGAGATTGTGGATGGGTTTCCCGAGCAGTTCCTCCGCTTCGGCATAGCCCAGCAGGTCCAGGCAGGACCGGTTGACGAAGGTGCAGCGATCCGCCACGTCCACGCCGAAGATGGCCTCGGCGGTGGAGTCCAGCAGCAGCCGGATCTGGGCCTCGCTTTCGCGCAGGCGCGCCTCGGCCCGGCGCAATTCGGTGACGTCCTGGAAGGTGCCGGCCAGGCGTGTCGGCGCACCCTCCGTGTCCCGTTCCAGCCGGCCCCGGCAATCGACGAAACGCAATTCGCCGTCCGGACGCACAATGCGGTAGCCGGCGTGGTGGTCGACGCCTTTTTCCCCGGCGCTCGAGAGGGAGGCGGACAGGGCTGGCCAGTCGTCCGGATGCACCCGTTCGCGCAGGGTGTCGGGGCCGGCGCGGCGCGTCGGCTCCAGATCCAGGATGCGATAGATTTCGTCCGCCCAATAGGCTGTGCCGCTGCGCAGATCGAGCCACCAGAAGCCCAGGTGGGCCTGGCTTTCCGCCTGAATCAGGCGGTTGCGGCTTTCCGCCAGGGCGGATTCCACCCGGTCCCGACGCAGCAGGCTGGCCAGGGCGTCGGCGACGGCTTCCAGGAAATCCTGCTCCTCCTGGAGGCGGGGATGGTGATGGGGCAGGTAGAGCACCAGCACGCCCAGTATTTCCGCGCCGGAGCGCAGAGGCAGGCTGTAATGGCCGTGTTCGGCCATGCCGGGATAAGCGATGTCGTGGCGGTGGTCGAGGCAATTGGCGAACTGGGTGACGCCGCTTTCGGCGGCGCGTCCGCACAGGCAGTGGCCGCTGGCGACGCGGGCGCACAGGGTTTGCAACTCGGTCGGCAGGTGATGGGCGACGATCAGGCGCAGCCCCTTGCCGTCCGCGGGCATGTCGAAGATGCCCGCCTTCGGTAGCAGGGTCAGCCAGGACACGGTGAGCAGCCGGTCCAGGCAGCGTCCCAGGCGTTCCGCCAGGGCGCCGTCGCCGATGCCGATCTCCAGGATTTCGCGCAGGACCGCTTGTTGTTCCCGGTCCATGCGGATGCGCGCCTCGTCCTGCTTGCGCTGGGTGATGTCGCGCGCCACCGCCACCACGAAGGCGCGCCCGCCGCCACGGACGAGGCGCAGGCTGACTTCCACCGGGAACCAACTGCCTTCCCGGCGATGGAAGCGGGTTTCCACCACGCGCATGCCGCGGGCCGCGAGGGTCTCGGTCCAGGCGTGCCAAGCCGTCTCGTCGGGGAACAATTCGGTGAAGTCGTGACAGCGCAGGCCGAGCAGTTCCTCGTGGCTGTAGTCGAGGAACTCGTGGGCCAGTTCGTTGGCTTCCACCACGCGGCCGGTATCCAGTTCCACCACCAGCACCGCGTCGTTGACCTGGTCCATGACGCTGCGCTGGAGCAGGCGGTGTTCCACGGATTCCAGGCGGTCGCGGGTGATGTGCAGATCCCGCTCCAGGCGCTCGATGGTGTCCTGGAGCATGTCCACATACTGTTCCTGCAGGGTCTTGACGATGTCGTGGCGGGTCAGCAGGCCGACCAGGGCGCTTTTTTCGTCCACCACCACCAGCCGGCGGATGTCGCCCGTTTCCATCAGATGCATGGCCACCGCCAGCAGCTCGCCGGAACGCACGGTATGCAGGGGCTGGCTCATCACCTGGGCAAGCAGGACGCCGTCCGGATTGACGCTTTCCCGGAACAGACGCACCACGTCCCGCTCCGAGAGGATGCCCACCGGCTTCTGGCCGCGCGCCACCACGATGCAGCTCAGCATCCGCTCCGCCATGCTGCGGGCCGCCATGCTGAGGTTGTCCTGTTCCTGGAGGGTGACCACCTGGCGGGTCATGGCGTCCGCGACGATCTTCGGCTGCACCATCTGCTCCATGCCGATGGAATGCAGCAGATCCCCTTCCGTCACCAGGCCGAGCAGGTTGCCCCGCTCGTCCACGGCCACCAGATGGCGCGCGTTGCGCGCCGCCATGATCTGGTAGGCGCGGTGATGGTCCATGGTCAGGCGGGTGATCAGGACCGGCTCGTGCATGAATTCGCGAATGGGGGATTCCGCGTGGCGCTCCCCGCGCGCCATCAGATCGACGCTGTCGTGCTCGGTGAATATGCCGACGGGGCGGAGCCCATCCAGCACCACGACGCAACTGATGCGCCGTTCCGACATCTGGCGCAGCACTTCCCCCAGCGACATGTCGGGCGGGACGGAATAGACCGCCTCGTTGAGGATCTGGCGCAGGGTGATGTTGGTGGAACCGCTCATGGCGCTTTGCGCGGGTATCCCGCATCCGGACGATAAGCCCATCTATCGGCCCGCCCGGGGAAAACTTCAGGCATGCGGCGGCGCCGGCTCAGGGCGAAGCCAGGCGCGCGAAATCCGGCGCCGGGACGGCGGGACTGTGGAAATAGCCTTGAAAGGCGTCGCAGCCATGGCGTTCCAGGAAGGCCAGTTGCGCCCGGGTCTCCACGCCCTCGGCGAGAACCTGGAGCTTCAGGTTCTTGGCCATGGCGATGATGGTGGCGGCGATCTGCTCGTCGCCGGTGTCGTGGGTGATGTCGCCGACGAAGCTCTTGTCGATCTTCAGCTTGTCCACGGCGAAGCGCTTGAGATAGGCCAGGGACGAATAACCGGTGCCGAAGTCGTCGATGGACAGGCTCAATCCGAGCCGCTTCAGGGCGTCCAGCATGGCGCTCGCCTGCTCGCCCTGGCGCATGATGGTGCTTTCCGTGATCTCCAGTTCCAACAGGGCGGCGGGCAGGCCGGTCTCGCTCAGGATCGCCGCGACCCGATCCGGCAGATCGCGCTGTTCGAATTGCCGCGAGGAGACGTTGACCGCCAGGGTGATGGGCGCCATGCCCGCGTCCAGCCAGGCTTTCATCTGGACGCAGGCGGTGCGCAGCACCCATTCGCCCAGGGGGCGGATCAGGCCGGTTTCTTCCGCGAGGGGAATGAAGGTCAGGGGAGAGACCAGCGCCTCGCCCGGCGGTTGCCAGCGCAACAGCGCTTCGCAGCCGATCAGGCGGCCGTCCGCGACCGAGACCTGGGGCTGGTAATGCAGCACGAATTCGTCCCGCTCCAGGGCGCGGCGCAGGCGGGCCTCCATTTCCAGGCGGCGATTCGCGGCGCGGGTCAGGGCCTCGGTATAGAAGCGGTAGGTGCCGCGCCCGCTTTCCTTGGCCTGGAACAGGGCGGCGTCCGCGTACTGGATCAGGCTGGTGGCATCGTCGCCGTCGCCGGGAAACAGGCTGATGCCGATGCTCGCGCCGAGGAAGACTTCCTGCCCGCCGGACAGGACGATGGGCGCATCCAGCAACTGGATGATGTCCTGGGCCACATCCGCCGCCGATTCCGGACGCGGCAGATCCTCCAGGACCACCACGAACTCGTCGCCCCCCAGGCGCGCCAGGGTGTCCACGTCGCGCACCCGCTCGCCGATGCGCTTGGCGACGATGCGCAGGATTTCGTCCCCGGCCGGGTGGCCCAGGCTGTCGTTGACGATCTTGAAGCGGTCCAGGTCGATGAACAGCACCGCGCCCTGGAGCCCGCCGCGCCGGGCGCGGCCGACGGCGTGCTCCAGATAGGAGAACAGCAGCAGGCGGTTGGGCAGGTCGGTCAAGATGTCATGGTTGGCCAGATGCTCGAGTTTTTCCTCGGAGTGCTTGATGCGGGTGATGTCGGCGAAGACACCGACGAAATTCGAGATCGCCCCGCTCTCGTCGCGTACGTCGCTGATGGTCAGCCATTCCGGGAAAATCTCGCCATTCTTGCGCCGGTTCCAAATCTCACCCTGCCAGTGGCCGCCGGCCAAGAGGGATTCCCACATGTCCCGGTAGAAATCGTCCTCGTGCCGGCCCGATTTGAGCAGGCGCGGGTTCTCGCCCAGAACCTCGGCTTCCGCGTAGCCGGTGATCTCCTGGAAGGCGCGGTTGACCGCGATGATGGCGCCGCGCGTATCCGTGACGACGACGCCCTCCCGCGTGCTTTCGAACACCTTTGCGGCCTGGCGCAGCCTGTCCTCGGCCCGGGCGCGGCGCGCCTCCTGTTCCGCGTACTCCAGCGCGAAGGTCATGTCCATCGCCATCTCCTCCAGCAAGGCCACCTCGGCGGCGTCGAAGAAGCCGGTTTCCCGGGCGTACAGGGCGAACACGGCCTCGACGCGGCCGAAGGGCTGCAATGGCAGGGCGATGGCGGAACGGTAGCCCAGTTCGATGGCGCGCTGCTTCCAGCGCGCGTTGCAGACGGCGCTTTCCACATCCTGGCAGGTGAAATGGCAGCCCCGGGCCAGGGGAACCGTCATCGGGCAGGTCGAGCAATGCTCCGCGTCCAGGTGGAGGTCGATGGCCTCAAGCATGTCCCCGCCCTCACCCGCGTGGGCGACGATGGCGACGCGGTGCGTGTCGGGGTCGACCCGGCCGATCCAGGCGAGCTGGAAACCGCCGTTCACCAGCGCGATGTGGCAGGCGGCCTCGAACAGGTCTTGCGGGTCGCGCGTGCGGACGATGAGTTTGTTGATGTTGGACAGCACCGCGTAAACCCGGTTGAGCCTGTCCAATTCGTATTCGTCGCGCTTGCGCCGCCGGATGTCCTCGGCCACCTTGATGAAATAGTCCGGCACGCCCGGTTCCCGCCAGACCAGGGAGACGGTGAGATGCAGCCAGACCGGGGAGCCGTCCTTGTGGATGTCGCGTTTTTCCAGTTGGTAGGCGTCGATCTCTCCGGCCAGCAGGCGGCGCATCTGGCCGAGCTCGGCCTCGAGATCGTCGGGGTGGGTGATGTCCCGCAGGTTGAGGGCCAGCAGTTCGTCCCGGCTGTAGCCGAGGATGTCGCACAGGCGCTGGTTGACACGCAGCGAGCGGCCGTCCGGCGCGACATGGGCCATGCCCACCGCGGCCTGTTCGAAGGTGGCGCGGAAGCGCGCCTCGCCGGCCCGCAGCTCGTCGTTCCTCTGTTCGATGGTGCCGGCCAACTGGTTCACCGTCGCGGCGAGATCGCCGATCCCGTCCGTTGCCGGGCCGACGCGGGCATCGTGTTCGCCCCGGGCCGGAGGCGTTGCGCGCGAGAGCCCCAACGCGCGGGAGGCGCGCGAAGCGGAAAACAAAACGCCGAGGAGAAAACCCAGCCCGATCGCCGCGATGAGCATCGCTAGGGCCGCCATGCCAGACCCGCGCCAGGCTTTACCAGCCGGACACCCCCGGCCTGCGAGGCATCCCGGGAGGCTGCTGTCATGCCAAGCCGAAACGTGCCCCGCAATTTCATGACATGTAGTCCTCGGCCTGTTTGGGTCCGGAAGTGGGTCAACCAAGTAAAGAGACCACGATATCCGTAAATATATCTCCTTGAAAAATATAATGATATTAGGTCATCCCTTAGGTATTCCCGTGCTGAATGGAGGGGGATCGTCGCCCCCGGATCATGGGATACCGGGCGCATCGGCAATGCGGAACAATG
This sequence comes from Thiobacillaceae bacterium, assembly GCA_044227325.1. Lineage (GTDB taxonomy): Bacteria > Pseudomonadota > Gammaproteobacteria > Burkholderiales > Thiobacillaceae > PFJX01. Next base: position 44,098 of record JBGAFI010000021.1, read on the forward strand.
GGCGGCATGTCGCGACTGTTCCTCGTTCTCCTGCTCCTGTTCGCCGCGCCCGCCCTTGCCGATGCGGAGCACGAATACTGGCGCGCGGACTATCTCGCCTCGGATCAGGCCGAATTGCCCCGCGCCGACACGCCGGGCTGGCATGCCGTGGCCCTACCGCATGCCATGCGCGAAGAGGCGCTCGATGCCACCGGCGGGTGGTTCCGTTTTCGCGTCCGGGCGGCGCCGCAAGCGGGCGAACTCTGGGGCCTGTATCTCTGGTGGCTCAATCTCAACGGCGCCTTCTATTTCAACGGCCAATTCCTGGGCGACGGTGGCCGCTTCAGCGAACCCATCGCCCGCAACTGGAACAAACCCTTCTATTTCGCCCTGCCGGCGGCCTTGTGGCGGCCCGGCGAAAACGAAATCCTGATCCGCGTCCGCTGCGATCCCGGCTGGGGCATCCTCTCGCCCATCGAAGTGGGGCCGGCGTCCGCGCTGCGGCCGGATTTCGAGTGGCGCCGCGTCTTGCAGGTCGATCTCACGCGCGGCCTGACCCTGACCCTGCTGGTCGCCGCCACCCTGGTGCTGGCGGTCTGGTGGCGCCGGCGCCACGACCCCCAGTATTTCTGGTTCGGCCTCGCTTGCCTGATGTGGGGCGTGTTTTCCACCTATCTGGTGGTGCGCGATCCGATCATCCCCGGCCCCCTGTTCCGTTGGATTTCCCATTTGGCCTTGGATGCCTGGGCGGTGTGCATGGCGCTGTTCGTGCATCGGTATCTGGGGCTGCGCCGGCCGCGCGCGGAAAAACTGCTGGCGCTGGTCCTGGTGGTCGCCGGCGCGCTGTCCGCCATGCCCTGGCTGATCTGGCAGGGCTACGCTTTCCTGATCTCCCATGTCCTGACTTTCCTGATCGTCGCCGCGCAGGCCCTGACCGTGTTCGGCCACTGGCGCCGCGGCCGCTGGCGCGAACACGGCCTGCTCGTCGTCGCCCTCGGCGCCCTCCTGCTGGCCGGCCTGCACGACCTCCTGCTGGGCTTGCCGCTGGACAGCCTGCCCCTCGATCTGGCCCGCATCCGCCTCAAATACCACTTCATCCTGTTGCACCTGACCGCGCCCATCGTGCTGCTGTTTCTCACCGGCCACCTCGGCCGGCGTTTCGCCGACGCGCTGACCGACGCGGAAACCCTCAACCGGGAACTGGAATCCCGGGTCGCGGCCAGCAGCCGGGAGTTGGCCGCGAGCTACGAGAGCCGCGCCCGATTGGAACGGGAAACCGCCACCGCCGAGGAGCGGGAGCGCATCTACCGCGATCTGCACGACGACATCGGCGCCAAGCTGCTGTCCCTGGCGATCCGCGCGAAGACGCCGGAGGACGCCGACATCGCCCGCTCCGCGCTGCAGGATCTGCGCGACGTGGTGTCCCGCTCCTCCCGACCCGACGCGCCCCTGACCGAGCTGCTCGCCGACTGGCGCGCGGAGATCGAGGGCCGCTGTTCCGCCGCCGGCGTGCGCCTCACCTGGAACCAGCCGGACGATCTGCCGGAACGAAACATGGCCGCCGCCGAGGCCCTCAACCTGGGCCGCATCCTGCGCGAGTCCGTCTCCAACGTGCTGCGCCACGCCGGCGCCGGCAACCTGGTGATCGGCGCCCATTTCGCCAACGGCGCGTACCAGATCTCCATCGAGGACGACGGCCGCGGCAACCCGCGCGCGCCCGGACGCGGCATGCGCAACATGCGGGCGCGGGCTGCGCAGTTGGGCGGCGAGATCGAATGGGTGTGGGGCGAGCGGGGGTGCCGGGTGATACTGGTGTTGCCCGGGGGATAGGAGGCGGTGAGAGGGACGCCACCCGGCCAAACCCGTTTCATTCCCCGGCGGACCGGAATCTTGCCGGCGCGGCGCCAGGCAAGCAGGCGCAACGCATCAAAACGGCATCGTCACCGTCAGATACACCGTATCCGGGGCCGCGGTGTTCTTCGCGTCCAGGGTCGTCGCCGCGACCAGGGAGACGATGGCCGGAAACCTGTGTTCCCCGCGCAGGTAGCCGGGAATGCCGTTCCAGCTCACCCCCAGGTAGCCCAGCAGGAAGTGGAAGTCGGAACCGATCTCCAGGCCGGAGACGTCCTGGCCGGTGGGCGAGGTGTAGCGATCCCGGCCGCCGCGGGCGTATTCCAGGCGCGCGGACAGGCGCCAGTCGCCCAGGCCGTAGCCGGTTTCGGCGGTCAGCTCGATGGGATCGGTGCGGTCCCGCTTCAATCTTTCCAGACGGCTGGACGGCACCAGCAGTTCGTTCGCGGCGCGCGCCCGCGCCGTCACATGGTCGGGCAACTGGACGGTGTACTGGGCGGAGAGCAGCAGGTCCCAGCGGGGCGCGAGCTTGCGCGTGTGGAGCACGCCCAGCAGGATGTCGTCGGTGCCGTCCCCAAGCACCATCTGCATGAGGTCGCTGGGGTCCGGCTGCTTGGCGACGCCGAAGCGCAGGGTGGGGGCGAACACGGTGGCGTGGTTCTCGCCCTTGTCGAAACGCCAGCGCAGGCCCACCAGGGGGTCCAGGGCGCTGTGCCAGGTGCTGGAGGCGATGGGCTTGTAGTTGTAGCCGTAGGCCGGATTGCTGAGCAGGGTCTGCACCGCCTGGGTGGCGCTGGTGGCGCCGGGCACCACCAGGCCGGGAGGCACGGTTCCCGGCGTCACCGAGGCGTCCACCTTGTTCACCGCTTCGCCGTAGCCCACCTGGAAGCCGACGGTGAGGTCGTCGCTGACGCCGTGGCCGAAGGTGAAACGCGTCTGTTTGCCGGTCATGCGCGCGGACAGGCTGGTGCTGCCCAGGGTGGCGCCGGGTCCGAAAAACGCCAGGGCGGGGAGGATCGACGCGTTCAGGTTCAGGCCGTCGTAATCCGAGAACAGCGCCTGCCGGTCGCCGTTGCCGTTGAATTCCTCGTCGGCCCGGCTATACCGGGTTTCCAACCGCGCGGCCGAGCGGCCCTTGGGCAGGATGTCGGCGCCCAGGGCGCCGGGCGCGGCGAGTTCCTGGGATAGGGCGGGCAGACTGGGGAGGGCGAAGACGGCCAGGCAGGATGCCCGACGAAAAAGGCGTGGCAAGCGGCGAGACATGTTCTTCTTCCTTTTTTATCCCCCGGTCCGGGGGTGTCGCTGGGTTCGAAAAGCCGCTATTTTGCAAGAAAACGTCGCCACGACGGGACCGAATAATCCCGCAAAGGCCGTTGACCGCGCTCAACCCTGGGGAATACCGCATGAATGCTGAAGCAAGCGCCACCGAACACGCCCATCCTTGGGTTGGGTCCGCCACGCACCCGCCGTTTCCAGGATCGTGAAAACCTGTCTCCTGATCGAGGACGTGCCCGAGGCCGCCGAGTGGCTGGCCCAGGCGGTGCTGGCCAGTTTCCCGGAAATGTCCGTGTCCAAGGCGGCCAGCCTCGCGGAGGCGCGCGCCTGGCTGGCGGCCAATCCGGCACCGGGACTGGCCCTGGTGGACCTGGGCCTGCCGGACGGCAACGGCGTCGACCTGATCGCCGAGCTGAACTACCGGGCGCCGAAAACGGTATGCGTGGTCGCCAGCATCTACGACGACGACCAGCACATCTTTCCCGCCCTGCGCGCCGGCGCCCAGGGCTATCTGCTCAAGGACCAGGGCCGGGAGGCCATCGCCGAACTGCTCCAGGGCATCCTCGCCGGGCGGCCGCCCCTGTCTCCGGCGGTGGCGCGCAAGATGCTGAGCCATTTCCGGGTCGCGCCGGAACTGGCCGCCCCCGCCCTCACGGAGCGGGAGACCGAGGTGCTGCGTCTCATCGCCAAGGGGCTCACCACCGCCGAGGTGGCGCGCCTGCTCAGCATCAGCGCGAACACCGTGCCGTCCTACGTGAAGGAGATCTACCGCAAGCTCAACGTCTCCTCCCGGGCGGAGGCGGCGCTGACGGCGCGCAACATGGGCCTGGTGTAAGAACGCCCGACACCCCGGGGCAGGGGATGCCCGGCGCGAGGCCGGGCCGCTAATCTGGCCGCATCGTCAATCCGATGCATGAGTCCCGCCATGAAACCGCACTGTCCACCGCACTGTCCGATTCCCGCAGGCATTCCCCCTTGCCCTTCCGCGCCAGCATCGGCCCGCGCCGCGTCCGCGCGCGGGCGGTCCGAATTCATTCACCTGGAGTCGTCCATGCATGCACTGACCCGCATCGCCGCCGTCCTGGCCGCGCTTTGCCTGACCCCCGCCGCCCACGCGGACAATCTCATCGTCAACGGCGACTTCGAGGCGGGCCTGACCGGCTTCGCCAGCGATTACAGCCCCAGCCCCAATGGCTGCATCTCCTGCGTGGGCGTCAACAGCAATACCCTGTCCTGGTATTACGCCCCCGGCTACGTGGAGGTGTTCAACGACCACACCAGCGGCACTGGCGGAATGCTGCTGTACGACCCGCCCGGCACGCCTTCCGCCTGGCGCATCTGGTACCAGAGCGTGAACGTGGAGGCCGGCAAGACCTACACCTTCTCGGGCTGGGGCCGGGAGGCGAACTCGGAGAATCCCGGCGTCAACGACGGCCTGGTCCGCTTCGAGGTGGACGGCGCCGATCTGGGCACCCTGGTCACCGTCCAGAATGCCTGGACCTACTTCTCCACCGCGTACACGGCCACGACCACCGGCTCGGTGACCCTGGCCCTGCGCGACATGAACGCCACCACCTGGAACGGCACCTATACCGCCATCGACGATCTGGCCTTTACCCAGGCGGTGCCCGAACCGGAGAGCTACGCCTTGATGCTGGCCGGACTGGGCCTGGTGGCCTTTGCCGCAAGTTCTCGCCAGCCTCGCTGAGTTGCCGGATGTATACGGCGCCCGTCGTTCAACCTGTCCAGATACTGTTTCCAATCTCCTATTGGCCAACCACTTGCCCAAGGATCAGAGCCTGATGTCCACCCAACCGTTTTCCCTCCGCGCCCTGAGCGCTCTTTCCCTCGCCCTGCTTGCGGCATCCATCTCTCCGGTCCATGCCGCGGACACGCTGGTGTGGAGCGAAACCACCGGGATCACCAATACGCCCTTGATCGCGACGGTCACGCTGCCTGGCGCCCAGTCCGCCCTCGTGACATCGACCACCCAGGTGAAGGGTCCGAACGGTGTCGAGTTCCTGGGCGGCCGCATCTGGTGGACGAACCAGCAGAAGGTTCCAATCACGAACAGCTACGGCGTCACGAGTCAATTGTGGAGCATCGGCACCGCCCTACCCGACGGGTCCGATGTCCAGGTGATCTCCACCGGGGGGTTTCAGCCGTACGACCTCGACATGCAGGGCAATGACGTTTTCTGGACCGACCACAACAGTAATGTGATCCGTCGCTTCGACATCACTACCGCGCGCAGGACGTCCTCCAACTTCCTCACGAATTTGACCTCGCCCTTCGCCATCGACGTGACCGCGGACGCCGTCTACTGGAGCCAGGTGGGCACGTCGAACCGCATCATGCGGTCGGATCTCGACGGCACGAACATCACGACCCTGCTCACGGGTATCCAGTCCTATGACTTCGAGGTCGTGGGTAGCCAGATTTTCTACACGACCACCGGCGGTTCCGTGCTGCGTTCCGGACTCGACGGCTCGGGTCTGACGACGCTGGCGAGCGACCTGGGTTTCCTGAACGGCATCGATGTCACCGACGACGCGATCTACGTGTCCATTCTCAACGGGCTGGTCACGACCCCGGGCGGCAACACCACGCTCGGTGCAGGCCGGATCGCGCGCATGAACCTCGATGGGAGCGGTGCCACGATCGTGCATATCGCGCCCCAGGTGTTTCCTACGGGTAATGCGCCGTTCGATCCGTCGCTGGTTCGCGGCGTGGCGGTGGTAACGGCTCCCGTGCCCGAGCCCGAAACCTACGCGCTGATGCTGGCCGGCCTGGGCCTGGTGGGCTTCGCGGCACGCCGGCGCTGAGCCCAAACTTTCCAACCCGAGCACACCATGATGAACACCAGTCGAAGCCTCGCCCTTGCCACCTGTCTTTTCGCCACCGCGGCGGCTTTGCCGGCCCAAGCCGGCAACTTGCTGGTCAACCCGGGCTTCGAACACCCGGACAACGCCTTCCTCAACGTTCTCATGCCGGGCGGATACACCTGGATCAGCGGCTGGACCACCACGGGAACCGGCGTCCACTGGATGCGCGAGTCCCTGGGCTATTTCACCGATCCGGTGGGACGGGACGCGGTGGACCTGGCCAACTACACCTACGCCAACGGCGGCATCAAGCAGAGTTTCGCCACCCTGGCGGGGGCGAAGTACTTGGTCGAGTTCTCCGGGATGACCTACCAGAACGCCGGCAACGACGGCACCGGCGAGATCACCGCGCTGATCGACAACGCGGTCATCGACACCTACCAACTGGTCAACCACAGCAGCGCGTCCAACGCCTGGCAGAACTTCAGCTTCGTGTTCACCGCGACGGGCGCTTCCACCACGCTGGAATTCCGCAACACCCTGCCGGCGGCCAAGCAGTACTCCTTTCTGGACAACGTCAGCGTGACCGCGGCGCCGGTGCCGGAGCCGGAAACCTACGCCCTGATGCTGGCCGGCCTGGGTCTGCTGGGCTGGCGCCGACATTCCCGTCGTCTCTGAACCTTCCGGAGCATCGTCATGATCCGCAACGCCACGCTCGCCCTCGCACTGCTCTTCTCAGGCCAGCAGGCCCAGGCCGGGAGCACCACCTTCGCCGACAATCCCGCGGGAAATTCCGCGGACTGGGCGGCTTACGTCCAGAACCACGGCGGCGCCGTCGCCGCCACCCTGGACTTCGAGGCCCATCCTCTCGGCGCGCTCCAGCCGGAGCTCTACGCGGGGCAGGGTATCCACATGACCCTGGCGGGAAGCAACATCACCTTCAACGCCGTGTACGACTACAGGAATGACTATGGCGGAACGGTGTACGGCTACGGCCCCAATTCATCCGGCGAGGGACCGGCGGCGGAATCCCGCGCTTTCAGCGCCTATGACCCGGACGGCCCGTGGACGCTGACGCTGAGCTTCGATCAGGCGGTCATGGGCGCCGGCCTGTTCGTCATCGACCTGTTCAACGGTCTGGGCAACCGCCGCGCCACGCTGGCCGCCTACGACGGTGTCAACGGCAGCGGCAGCCTCCTCGCCACCGCCATCGCGCCGGACTACAACTACCAGCTCTACAACAAGCTGTTCCTGGGCGTGGCCAGCGACTCGGCGAACATCCGCTCCGTGGTGTTCACCAACCCCGCGCCTTATGCCGGTGACGGCATCGCCCTGGACGACATCCGCGTCGCCACCCCCGTTCCCGAACCCGCAACCTACGCGCTGATGTTGGCCGGACTCGGTCTGGTCGGCTTCGTCGCGCGTCCCTCGAAATTCACGTCGTCAGGAAAATAATCATCATGAAAAAAACGCTTCTCTGTCTGTTGCTTGCCGTGGGGTCATCTGCGGGCATGTCGGCTTTCGCCGCATCGATCAGCATCAACAACTATTCGTTTGAACACACCGCGCTGGCGGATGGCGCCTGGACTTCCGGCTCGGGCCAAATGTACGGTTGGAACCAATCGACCGGCGGCGTTTTCAACCCGACCACGGCGAATTTCTCGAACCCCGTTCCCGATGGCAACAACACCGCATGGCTCAATAGCGGCAGCGCGACACAAATATTGTCCACGGCGCTGACCGCCAACATGTCTTACTCACTCATGGTGGATGTGGGCGACCGCAAAGACAGCGCTTTCCCCGGCTACCGAGTGGCCCTGTGGGCCGGCAACAACCTGCTCGCCTCGGAGTCCTCATTGATGCCGAATGACGGCTTTCTGACTTCCACGGTGAATTACACCGCGCTGGCGGGAAACCCATTCCTTGGGCAAGCGCTGACCATCGAATTGCACTCCAATGGAACACAAGTCAACTTCGACAACGTCAGGCTGAATGTTTCTCCCGTCCCCGAGCCGGAAACCTACGCCCTGATCCTGGCCGGCCTGGGCCTGGTGGGCATCGCGGCACGGCGCCGCAGGCACTGATCCCCATCCTTCAAACGAGCACAACATGATGCGCAACTTCCCTGCACTGACCCTGGCCATCGGCCTGTTCACCGCCACCACTCTGCCCGCCGCAGCCGACAACCTGCTGGTCAACCCGGGCTTCGAACACCCGGACAACGCCTTCCTCAACGTTCTCATGCCGGGCGGATACACCTGGATCAGCGGCTGGACCACCACGGGAACCGGTGTCCACTGGATGCGCGAGTCCCTGGGCTATTTCACCGATCCGGCGGGCCGGGACGCGGTGGACCTGGCCAACTACACCTACGCCAACGGCGGCATCAAGCAGAGTTTCGCCACCCTGGCGGGGGCGAAGTACTTGGTCGAGTTCTCCGGGATGACCTACCAGAACGCCGGCAACGACGGCACCGGCGAGATCACCGCGCTGATCGACAACGCGGTCATCGACACCTACCAACTGGTCAACCACAGCAGCGCGTCCAACGCCTGGCAGAACTTCAGCTTCGTGTTCACCGCGACGGGCGCTTCCACCACGCTGGAATTCCGCAACACCCTGCCGGCGGCCAAGCAGTATTCCTTTCTGGACAACGTCAGCGTGACCGCGGCGCCCGTGCCGGAGCCGGAGTCCTACGCCCTGATGCTCGCCGGCCTGGGTCTGCTGGGCTTCGCCGCGCGCCGGCGCAGGAGTTAAGGAACCGCCGATTCATTTGAAAACGGTCATTGCGAGCGCAGCGCGGCAATCCATCAGGCATCCGGAATTAACGGCTTGGGGATCGCTACGTCACTCCGCGCCGCGCGAAGATCAAATAAATCAGCAATTCAACAAGGCGGTCCGGGAGGCCGGATGAACCGGCGGCGGGCTCAGGCGGTCAGCCGCCGGTAGATGTCGGAGACCTTGAAGGGCAGGTCCTTCACGTCATCCAGAATGATGTAGCGGGCGGCGCCGTACATGTGGGGCAGGTAGTCCCGGGCGTCCCGGTCGATGGTGATGCAGAACGGATGCACGCCGGCCCGGCGCGCCTCCAGCAGGGCCATGCGGGTATCCTCGATGCCGTACTGGCCGCGATAGACGTCGAAGTAGTCGTCCGGGCGGCCGTCGGACAGGGTGACCAGCACCTTGGTGCGCGCCTCGATCCCTTTCAGCAGATCGGTGAGGTGGCGGATGGCGAAGCCCATGCGCGTGTATTCCTGGGCGCGGATGCCGGAGATGCGCGCCTTCACTTCGTCGTTGTAGGGCTCGGCGAAAGTCTTGATGCGGTACAGCTCGCAGCGCTTGCGGGTGATGCCGGAAAAGCCATAGATCGCGTAGCGGTCGCCCAGGCGTTCCAGGGCCTCGCACAGCAGAACCATGGCTTCCCGCTCGGCCTCGTTGATCCAGCCCTTGGTGGAGCCGCTCATGTCCACCATGAAGGCCACGGCGATGTTGCGCTCGGCCCGGTGCTGGCGCACGAACAGGCGGTCGGACATCTCGCTGCCGTCGCGGGCGTCGGCGATGGCTTCCACCAGGGCGTCGATGTCCACGTCGTCGCCGTGTACCTGGCGCTTCAGCAGGCGGTTCTCGTCGCGCATGGCCTCGAAGGCTTTGCGCAGGTGCTTGACCAGGCCCGCGTGTTTTTCCAGGGTCTCCCGGTGGAAATCGTCGAACACCGGGGTGACGTCCTTCTCCCGCATCACGCACCAGTTCTTGCGGTAGTGCTGGCGGCCCATGTCCCATTCGGAATAGAACTTGGCGCCTTCCTCGTGGTAGGTGCCCTGCCATACCGAATCCGGGTCGGCGTGTTGTTCGCCGAGCAGGCTGGCGTCGTATTCGCCGTCCCCGGCGGGCACCAGGTATTCCGGGGGGATGTCGCCGAAATCCAGGTAGACCGAAGCCATGAGCTGCTTTACGTCCTCGGGCGGGGCGATGGGCAGGCCGTCCAGGGTGAGTTCCATGTCCAGGCGGCCTTCCTGGTCATTGACCTCGGCCTCGAAGGTCTTTTCGCCCGCTTCCCGCGGTTCCAACGCATCCGCTTCGCGGTGCTTGGTGTGCTCGTCCAACAGTTCCCCCAGCTTCACGCGCAAACGCGCCTTCTCCTTCTCCCGGCGCGCGGCGAAGGCGGCGGCGACGGCCTCCGGATCGAGTGCGCCCTGGTAGCACCAGGGCGCGAAGTCGGGAAGTTGGTAGGCATCGCCCAGCAGGGTCAGGCTGTCCTCGATGTCGGCCTCGGGCTGGGAGAGGCGTTCGGCGAAGCGTTCCCAGCCGGCCGGCAGGGCCTCGCCCAATTCCCGTTTCAGCCGCTCCATGTCCCGGTGCAGGCCGGGCAGCTCCCGGGCGATGCAGGCGGTCAGGCGCAGGGTCTCCAGGGCGTGCAACTGGCCCAGGGCGCGGGCCGGGTCGGGGAAGCCGGCGCAGGCGGCGGTCAGGTCGACGCGAAATGTGCCGAAGCGGGTCTGCGCCCAGAGCAGGGCCACCATGGCCTTCGCCAGCTTGAAGTTGTCCTCCATGCTGGGCAGGCGGGCGATCACGCCGGGCAGGAAGATCCTCTCGGTGTCGGTATGCACGTCCCTCGCCTGTTCCATGACCAGACGGCGCCCGGACAGGCCGCGCACGAAGTTGCCCAGCACCCCGGCCACGTCGTCGAACAGCACGCCGGCGGTCAGTTCCAGTTGCCGTTCGGCGAAGTGATCGGCCTCTTCCATCACCGTGAGGGCGTGGCGCAGGCCCAGGCGGTCGTAGACGTCGCAGGCGCCCAGCACCCAGGCTTCCATGAGGCGGCGATCCATGCCGCCGATCAGGTCCGGCGCCCGGCGCGCGAACTGCCAGGCCACCTCCAGGTTGGAGCTGGCCACCCGCTTGGTCCAATCCAGGATGAACTCCTGATCCGGGGCGGGAAGGGCGGCGATCTTCTCCGCCGTGGGCCCCACCTTGCGGAAGGAGAAGTCGGCTTCCAGCCAGCTTTCCAGCAGTTCGGTGATATCCGTGGCGGTGCGGGAAACGCCGGCCATCAGAACAGCGAGGAGGACAGTTCCTGGATGGCGGCCAGCATGTCGGCGTCGTCGGTCACCGCCTGGGCCACCGCGCCCCGGCAGGCGGCCACCGGGTCGATGCCGCCGTTGATGAGCTTGCCGGCGTGCACCAGCAAGCGGGTGGAGGCGCCTTCCTCCAGGCCGCTGCCCTTCAGGTTGCGGGTCATGCGCGCGAACTTCACCAGTTTTTCCGCCAGGGCCATGTCCACGCCGGATTCGTTGGCGACGATCTTGCGTTCCAGTTCCGCCGACGGGTAGTCGAACTCCAGGGCGACGAAACGCTGGCGCGTGGACTGTTTCAGATCCTTCAGCACGCTTTGATAACCAGGGTTGTAGGAGATGGCCAGGCAGAAATCGTCGCTGGCCTCCAGCAACTGGCCCAGCTTCTCCATGGGCAGGGTGCGGCGGTCGTCCGCCAGGGGGTGGATGACCACCATGGTGTCCTTGCGCGCCTCGACGATCTCGTCCAGGTAGCAGATGCCGCCCACCCGCACCGACCGCGTCAGCGGCCCGTCCACCCACACCGTCTCGCCGCCCTTCACCAGGTAGCGACCCACCAGATCCGAGGCGGTGAGGTCGTCATGGCAGGACACGGTGATCAGCGGCCGCTTCAGGCGCCAGGCCATGTACTCCATGAAGCGGGTCTTGCCGCAGCCGGTGGGGCCTTTCAGCAGCACCGGCAGCTTGTGCTTGTAGGCCGCCTCGAAGATGGCGATCTCGTTGCCGACGGCCTCGTAGTAGGGTTCTTTCCGGATGAAGTGTTCTTCGGGGGCGAGTGTGTGGGCGTTCAAGGGGATGTCGCGGGTGAGTTGCGGGGCAATGGGGGAATTCTCGCCGGATGGGGAATCGATGCAACCCTTGATTGAAAAGGGGAAGGCGGGAGTTCGTCGATCGCGGTTATGCCATGCCCGCGTCCATCCACGCGGACAGGCCGAACCAGGGCAACACCTCGGCCTGGCTGCGAGTCTGGCCTATGCAGCCACCATGGACCAGGGCGCGCCGGCCCATGCGTTCCGGCACCAGGGCGGCCAGTTTATCCAGGGGTTTGAAGAAATCGGCCGCCAGGGTGTCGGCGGATTTCACTTCCATGGCGTCCAGGCGATCGCCCCGGTCGAGGATCACGTCCACTTCCAGGCCGCCGCTGTCCCGGTAGTAATACAGATCGGCAGGAAATCCGTGGTTGAGGCGTTGTTTCAGTGCCTCAACCACGATCAGGGTCTCGAACAGGGCGCCGCGCAGGGGATGACTGGTCAATTGTTCGGCGGCGCGTATGCCCATGAGGAAACAGGCCAGGCCGGTATCGCAGAAATACAATTTGGGCGATTTGACCAGGCGCTTGCCGATGTTGGCGAACCAGGGCGGCAGCAGAAATACAATATAGGACGCTTCCAGCATGGACAGCCAGGCCCGCGCGGTATGGCCACTCACACCCGTGTCGGCGGCCAGGCTGTTGAGGTTCAGGATTTGCCCGGTGCGCCCGGCGGCCAGACGCACGAATTTCTCGAACAGGCGCAAATCCTTGATATGGAGGAGTTCCCGGAGATCGCGCTGGATGTAGGTCTGGAAATAATCCCCATAGGCCCGTACCGGCTCCAGCCCCTGGGCCACCACGCGCGGATAACCGCCCTGAAACAGCCAGGTGTCGTAGGTGGCGGGCGTATCCAGGGCCCGGCGTTCGGCGACGGAGAGTGGCAGCAGACGCAAGAGCGCGGTACGGCCGGCCAGGGATTGGCTGATGTGTCGGTCCAACTCGAACTGATGGCTGCCGGTCAGCAGGAACTGACCGGGCCGTCCGGATTCATCCACCCGTACCTGCAGGTAGGACAGCAACTCCGGCACATGCTGGATCTCGTCCAGGATGGCCCCGTCCGGAAAGCGCCCGAGAAACCCGCGCGGATCGTCCCGCGCGAAGGCGCGCTCGTCCGGCGCCTCCAGGTTGACGTAGGGCTTGTCCGGAAAGCTGTTCCGGCACAGAGTGGTCTTCCCACTCTGACGCGGCCCGGTCACCGTGACGACCGGGTACTGTCCGAACAGGGTGATGAGGGAAGAAGTCAGCGTGCGAGGGTACATTTCATGTAATTAAGAAGTTGCACTTCATTATTACATGAAATGCGCGCCACCAGAAAGCAGCGTTGCGCGCGTGGGCGGCATACTGGCGCGGTTTGTGGGAGAAGCCCACAAGGGGGCTGGACGAAAATAGCGGCGCGCCTATGAATACCAGCAAACCGAAGGCGCTACTTGCGGGCTCGAAGCGGCGCGCCAGCCCCGCCCATGCCCACCTCAGCGGGCATAGCGCTTCACCAGATCCTCCACGACGGCCGCGTAGGCCTTGTCCTTCAGCATGGCGACCTGGGCCTGGTCCGAGGAGACCCGCGAATAGCGGCCGCTGGACCCGGTGTCGTCGAAGGGCGTCGGCGTGAACATCTCCCATTGGCCGGATTTCACGTCCACCACGGCGACCTTCATGCGGATGCGCATATGCTGGGTTTCGTCCGGAATCACGCCGCCGACGAAGGGAAACCAGGAAATCGCCTTGGTCGCCTTGTCCTCCCGCCCGGTTTCCAGGGTGCCCCAGTACACCACCAGCTTGTCGGCGCCGGACTTGGCCGCCGCCAGCCGCAAGGCCCGGGCGTAGCCGTCGGCCGATTCCTTGTCCGCGCGCGGCACGCCGGTGAACACGGAAACGTTGAAGTAGCGTTCCATGCCCTGGGTCATGGTCTCGTCCGGAATCATGGCGCCGGACTGGACCAGCATGATGGTCGCCCCTTTCGCCAAGGACAGGCGGGCGCGGGAGGCCGCGGCCTTGGCGATGTCCTCCTCCGAGATGGGCGTCTTCGCGTCGATGCCGATCACGTCCATTTCATGGAGTTCACCCTTGTACAGCGGATTGCCCCGCTGCCAGTAGCCGCGATCCGAGTCCGCCTCGTAGCCGGAATTGGAGATGGAACGCATGCCGCATCCGGCAAGCGCGATGAGAAGAAGGAGAGACGCCGCGAGACGCGGGCTCGGGTTGAACATGGTTGCCCCTGTGATGTTGTTGGAGGTGGTGGCCGCCGATTCCCGGCGTCCTTCGACTTCAGGCCCGAGGAGTCGGCGCGTCTCGTGGGAAGTTTAAGCCGTCATGTATATGGCCAGGATGTCCGTCGTGAAAAGGACAAACCCGGCCTGGGAAGTGATGAAGAGAAATGACTAGGAGAAATGGCGAGGCGCAATGACGAGGAGAAATGGTGAAGAACAATGGCCAATCATCTGGCTTGCACGCGCGCCTTCATGTCGGCGTAGGCGGCGCGGATGAGAGCGCGAAGCGCCACCGGGTCGACGCTGCCGTCGGGCCTGAGTTTCACGTGCCGCATGAACCGTCCGGTGCCTTCCAGCAGACCGGCGGGGTCGGGGAGTTCGGCGCCGCGAAAGAAGCCGACGTTGACGTGGGCGCGGAACGCGTTGACGTAGGCGAACGCCGCGTCGCCGAAGCAGGCCGTGGGATGGCCGTCGTGCAGCAACTCCCGCACATCGTCTCCGCAAGCGCGGACCACGGAGAACCAATGCAGCGCCAGCGCGCCCAGTTCACCCGGATGCGCCCGCATCCAGAGGTCGATGTCGGGATCGCGCGGGACCGCTTCGGGAAAGCGGAAAAGCGCCGTGTCGGCACGGGTGTTACGCGCCCGGCTTCCCACGGCGGATTTCCTCGGCCAGGCGTTCCAGGTTCTGCTCGTTGGCGGTGGCCACGAACTCGGCGATGCGCCGGTAGTGCGCGGCATCATCGAAGGTCTGGCACCAATGGATTTCGGTGCCGTCAGCCTTGGGGGCACCTCCCAAGGTCAGGATGAAATGGTGTCCGTTTAGGTGTTCGATCTCGAACAGCCGGTCGGCCTCGATCCGGGTAAACCGGCTCTCGTTGGGATAGTCCGTTCCGTCCGGTCCGTGCATGGTCAGAAGCCAGCTTCCGCCGGGATGGAATTCGAACCGGTGAATCGTGTTGGTGAAGCCGTCCGGGCCCCACCATCGAGCGACGCGGGCGGGGTCGCTCATCGAGGCGAAGACCTCGGAAGCGCTGGCCGGGAGCAGTTGGCTTCGGGCGTCGGAGCGGTTCTTCAGGGATTCCATGGGGCGACTCTTACGAATGATGGTGGTTGGTCTGGACAAGTGCCTTAACAAAAATATCTGCCTCGGCTTCGGATATCGTTTGTCGAGGTCCCCCGGCAAAAAGCTTCTGACCCGGGTGAACAGGTTTTAATCGGGGCATTCGGTACCTCCCAGTACGAAATTCCTTTCAACGGATTATGCCAAGACCCTGAGCGGGGAAAACGGGGTCTTTAGGTAGGGGTTTTTCTACAGCGTCAACGTGCAGCTAACCGGCGCCAGGAATGCCGCGCAGCGGCATGTAGGGCGTCCGTGTTGAGCAAAGGTTAGGTCGCGCTCTCACTTAGCCGGCTCCCAGCGATACCAAATTGTTTGAGTGCCAGGAATAGGAACAACCCAAAGCGCTAGCCCAAATCCCCTATTGCGCTCTTGTGCGGCAAGAACGCCTCCCTCTGCTGGCCTGAATCCCATAGAAATACTTGAACGGGCATACCCCGTACCATCAGCAACCGTTTCAACTACGGGTTTTATCCAAAGCCCTTCCATATCACACTCAAAATCACCGTCAGCACGCTTTAGTATTCGATCTATATGCACATTTGAATCAATGATCACTTGGATGTGTAGCTCTTCATTTCCATTATTGGTGATGTTGACTTGGGTATTTGAAATGCTTTTCGGTGAAAACCGAACGAGTCGATATGAGAGAGATCGATTGCGAGCTTCGGATTGGGAAAAGACAGAATTCCCTATATCTCCATATTTCCCAGAGATATTGGGGCAGTTACCCTGAGATATGGGCATTAACGCTGGCCAGTTCTGAGGCCAGTCATCCGGAATGCCTGTAAATATTGGACTGGCGCATCCAGTCATGAACATAACCAATAACGACAATAACCATGTTCTACGAATCAGCATTCAGAAACCTTGTATGTTCACTCCACTTCCATATATAGAAACGTTTCCACATATGGAAGTCTTGTTGCCATATATGGCAATCCATGCCTATTAGTGGCAATGTCCAACACTGGATATTTTTCCAGGAACCCCGTGGCGGTCTGCCTTGGAGCCCGTGAAACCCAAGCTACGGATGGTCTGGAATCGATAACGGAGATGGAAATGCTGCCGAGCACAACGGCCTCCCTTGTTTTCCGGGCAATCTACCCTCTCCATACGCTCATGGGCAAGGGGCGGCGCCGAGCGGGTCATGGAAGGGGACGGCCCTCCCATGATGTCCAGCGGCGTTGCGGGGTTTCATGCTTACTCGCCGGGGGGCATGCGGCAAAGCCCGCCAAAGGCCTGGCGGGTCCATGCTTTGTGGCGGTGGTCACCGTGATGCCCGGCCGCCCGTGCGGGCCTGTGGTACTGCCCCGCTCGATCAGAAAACGCCCGACCCGGCTTACGGCTTCTGTCCCTGCCCCGCCATCTTTTCGTACAGCTGCCCCAGGCTGAGCTGGGCCTTGGCGTAGCCCTGGTCTGCGGATTTCTGGAACCAGGCCAGGGCTTCGACTTCGTTCTTGTCCACGCCGAGGCCATCCCGGTAGAGCACGCCCAGGTTGTGCTGGGCGACCTTGTCGCCGGCTTCGGCGGCCTTGCGGTACCACTTGGCGGCGGCGGCGGGGTCCTTGGCGACGCCCTTGCCCTGTTCGAAGATGACGCCCAGGTTGTTCTCGGC
>JBGAFI010000022.1:0-57221 GCA_044227325.1 Thiobacillaceae bacterium
AACACGGATTTGGCCAGGTCTACGGCCACGGTAGTAGCATTCACGGCGGACTCCTTTCGTCAAATGCTGATCCCCAACCCCTTGAAGACCAGTCGCGCTTAATGTGCGCACAAAGGCGGGGGGAGTCCATCCCATCATTCGAGCGAACACCGCTCGCTTCGCGATCGGCTTACGCCCCTTCGGGGTGTCGCTCAACTCCAGCACGTTAGCCCGCATGGCGTCTGTACTCCACGCAAACAGTGTTTGTCATCGGCTGAAAGATCGTCGTCTTGCCAACCACCACCGGCTGCAAGTGCGTTCGCTGCTCCGACTTCACGCATTCCCATTCGTCCTTCTTTATCTCTATCGTCGGTCGCTGGCTGTCGCTGTACGCACCCCACCCGATTGCTACGATAGTCAGAACTATTGCGGCCACTATCGCCGATTCGATCCACGAAAAACCCATCGCTTTCTCCTATCTGTGCGGGCTAACCCGGCGCTCGTTCGGACTCGCTGCGCTCGCCGCACAGCTCTGCGTTGGGCCCTAAGATAAGACCTCATGGGCAAGGAACTCCTCAATTCACAGAACATGCAGGTATGCTTCCTCACACAAGCGATGTGTGGAGCCATAACCCCAAACTGGCGCTCAGTGTGGATGACATTCGACGGAGATGAAGTCCATCTTCAGTTTGTCCTTGAAAAGGAATCCACCGAAGATCGAGAAGAAATAGCGGATGTCGCAGATGAATTTTCCATCCTCCAAGAAGATGTCAGGTCTTACAGGCTGGGTATTGTCAGCGTATCCGTAACTGCAGAAGAACATCAATGGCAAAACTATCCAAACAAGCGTCTTGTTTACCACCGCAAGGAGTCGACTTGAGGCCCAACAATACGGTAGAGAGGGACGCTTCGCCGCAAAGCGGCTCGCGCCCCTCACCTTCACGTTAAGCAGCAACCACAGGAGAGACTTAATGGCAGTTACAAAGCTATTTATTGGTTCGTCGTCTGCAGCAAAATCACAAGCAAAAAAATTTGTGGAGACGCTTACGAGCCCTACCCTTAAGTTTGTGCCGTGGTGGGAAAACATAACGCCAGGTCAATTGCTTTTAGACGAACTTGATGCAATCCATGAGAAGGTCGATGGTGCAGTGCTGCTTTTTTCACCGGAATCAGAATCAAAAATACGAAACGACAAAAAACAAATTCCTAACCTTAATGTCCTATTTGAATTTGGCTACTTCTTCGGTGCATTTGAGCGTAAAAAAATCGCGATGGTTAAATATGGCGAGTTCTATTTACCATCTGATTTTGGGGGGTATCAGTGGATTCATGGCAGCAAAGGGTTCCGTCGGGGAGGAGTTCAAGCTATTAGTGAGCGCACTAAGAACGAGTTTGGTCGGTGGCTTGCCAATTTCTAATACTGCATAACAACAACTTCGAGCGGGACCGTCCACAAGCTGGCTTCGCCTGCTTCCGGCCGCCCCTCAAGTTGAACGTTGAGGCTGTAGAAAAACCTAAAAAATTTCGGAGAAGAAAAATGAGCGCAAATTCGGCTTTCCAAAACGCTCCAGGTTCGACGATCTCAGTGCGGGGAAGGGTTGATGTACCCCTGTATTCACCCCTCAACCGAAAGGTGGGGGTTTTTCTACAGCCTCGTTAGATGCCATCATGCAGTTTCGGATACTCCCCGCTCTTCTTGTATTCTTAGGGTCATATTTTCCACTGGCCTTGATTCTTGCGCTCCAGGATATTGCAGAAGAATCCTGGAAAGCCGGGGTCTGTACGAGAATTTCGAATTGCCAAGTCCCAACATTAAATCACCCATTGCTTTCCCTGTTGGGTATTGTATTAACAGGCATCTGCTTTGTTCTAACATTAATAATTCTAAAAGAGTTGAGATATAAGTATCCTGTAACGATCTCCGAGATTAAGCCAATTCCAGCAGAGCTTATCGGCTACAGCTTCCCGTACATTGTCTCATTTATGGGTGTTGACTACGGCGCAGCTGGAAAAATTGCGGGACTGGCTGCTTTCTTGGCGTGGCTATTTCTTATCACATATCGTGCAGGACAAATCATAATGAACCCGATATTGCTTGTACTTGGTTGGAATTTGTACGAAGCCAAGGCCAATATTAATGGGCATGAGCGAACGATTAAAATACTCAGCAAAGGCACATGCACGCCAGGCAAATACCTTTGCCAAGAAATACAGGGAAGTTATATTAGTGATGGGGAGCATAAATCATGAGCGACTTTATAAACTGGCGCGAGTTCGATTACTCAAACTCCACAGTCCAGCTTTGGGTCTTTAAGAAGAGCACAACCACAGCCATGTTCCGAGCATGGCACATTAAAACAGATGCCACAATTGAATCACTGTTCATAGAGAACATAAAATCTGAAACAGCACGCATTACCGAATCAATAAACTACAGCCCACTGTCGCAGAACAACGAAAATAGTTGTCTAATCCACAATCTTGCAGACAGCGAAGGTTTGATTGCGCTACTGACGGCGGTAGACCAGCCAGAAGCTGAGAATACTGACGCCCAACTGAAACATTTAAAAGGTGCCATCGGTTATCTTGTTAAGTTTCAACACAACAACGAAACCGTCTATGCAGTCCGCAAAACAGCACCAACATGGAAGCCAGCAGTAAGAAGCACGAAGATCAACACTTTCTTCCGCAATGGCGAACTATCAATTGCACCGGATGAGTCATTTTCGTTTGACTCGTTTTATGATTTCTATTGCCTCAATGAAACAATTTTTGTTTCTTCAAAAAGAGCATACGAAAGCACCATGTCTGAGAAGAAGGCCTACAAGAGGAGTTTTGACGACCTTGTAGTTACACCACAATTTTTAGATATTTTCAGCAACATCGAGCCACTTAAGGCACATGTTGGCAACAATGCAATGCAGTTGCGCAGGATGCTAGTGATACAACAGAAAGCCTTGTTTACACGACAGAATTTTCTTGGAAAGCTAAGGGTGGTAAGTGCCGCAAGAAATTGGGGATTTAACTTTGACAATAATGGGAAGATTATTGTATGCAATCAAACAGCTCGTGCCATTATGCAAGTACTTTTAGATCATCGACTGCTTAGCGAAATAACAGACACAATTTATGACGTGCCTGATGCTGAGGCGATTTAGAGGTGTCATCTAACTCTCGCTTCGAGAGGGACGCTCCAACAGCCGGCTTCGCCGCCTGTTTCCGCGCCCCTCAAGCTTCACGTTAGCCGTCTTCGGCCCGCCCATGCCAAAGTCACTGACCACTCTCGACTCGCATACGTCGGACATCGTCGAAACTCGGCGCAAGAGCAAAGAGGCTCGCTTCAAAGCCTTGCCTGCCGGCGTTGAGCGCGTGGACGACGTCATTCGTCAGGCAGTCGACTACCTCGGCAACCAGCTTGCTCCTCTCGGTTTCAAGGCAGCGCCGAGTAAACTCACGTTCTCCCGGAAATCAAACGAAACAACTCAAGTTATCGCTTTGAGGCCGGACGCCGGAAATCTGTCTGGGGTTACCGTGCAGGTTTCAGCCAACGTTCTTGTCCGCTCGCTGAGTTACAAGCGCTGGACTGGAGAGCACGGCACCAAATACGCCACCGAGTATCTTTGGGTCCGACAACTCGGCTACCTTTCCGGCCATCACGAGTACCTTAAATGGGAACTCGTCGATCCGATAACTCGAGAAAACGAGTTATCGGACCTGCTCTCTCGAATTCAGTCTCTCGCCCTCCCAGCATTTTCTGCTTGGGCCGACAAGGAGAGTATTTGTCGTGCTGTGTTTCGGCGTACGGAGGCCGACCGGATTGATTGGCTTATGGAGATAGCCCTTTGGTGCGGCAACTCTGAAACTGCAAGGTCCGTTGCCGAACAGCACATGCGACTCCACCCTCAGGACATGGCGGAGTTTATGAGCGAGTTGGGGCGCTTCTGCGCGGACGCATCCATTGGAGAGCCCAAACCAACCCCAGTGAGTGGGGCGGCCTTTCTAGCCGCCCGTTACGGGCTCAAGGTAGCGATATGACGGCTAACCCGCCGCTCCAGGGGACGCCCGAGAAGCTGCGCTTCTCGGTCCCCTTCGGCCTCCGGTCGCCCCTGAGCTAGCACGTTGACGCTGTAGAAAAACCCCCAAAAACCCCGAATTAGCCTGTTTTCGTCCGGCATAATCCTTTGAACGGAATTGCGTACTGGGAGGTCGCGAATGCCCCGCTTCAAACCGGTTCACAAGGGCCTGAAGCTCTTGCCGGTGGACTTTGACAAGCAGGTCCAACCCGGCAGTTTCGAACACGCCCTGTGCCAGTTGGTGGACCACGAACTGGACCTCACAGATTTCCAGTCAGGGCGAGAGCGACATTGCCGAATCGACAGATTGACCTGAGCAGCCTGGGTTGGGACGCATGGTTCGAAACCCGCGCCGGCCAACTATGCGGGCCCGAGGATACCCTCGCTCGGGTGGCGGCCGTGGACCGCGACCAATTACTGGTCATGGATCAGACCGGCCCATTCCGGGCGAAGCTGTCCGGCGGCTATCTATACCGGCACCGCCAGCCCCATGAATTCCCGTGTGTGGGGGATTGGGTGTGCATCGGCAAGCAGGCATCCGGCGAGTTCGGCCTGGTTCACGCGCTGCTGGAGCGAAAGACCAGCCTGCGTCGGCGCTCGGCGGGAGACGACGTGGCCTTCCAGATGATCGCGGCGAATGTCGACCATGTCGTCATCGTGCAGTCATGCCATTTCGACTTCAATCTGAAACGGCTGGAACGTTACCTGGTCATGGTGAAAGAGGGTGGCGCCGAGCCTTGGGTGCTGCTGACGAAGACGGATCTGGTCGAGCCGGCCACGCTCGCCGCCCAGTTGGCGGAGATTCACGCCGCGGGGCTGACGGCGCCGGTGCTCACCCTGAGCAACGTGACGCGGGAAGGTGTGGACGAACTGGTGGACATGCTCCAGCCAGGGAAGACGTATTGCTTCGTCGGCTCTTCCGGCGTGGGCAAGAGCACGATCATCAACGCCCTGCTCGGCCGCGAAGCGCGGGCGACCAAGGAGGTCAGCGGTAGCGGGGAGGGTCGGCATACGACGGTTCGCCGGGAGCTCATCCGCCTGGAGAATGGCGCCCTGGTGATCGATAGCCCGGGGATGCGCGAATTCGGCATCCTCGGCGCGGACAGCGGAATCGACAGCGGCTTCGCCGACATCGTTTCCCTCGCCGCCACTTGCCGCTACCGAAACTGCGGCCATACCAGCGAACCCGGTTGCGCCGTGATCAAGGCGTTACGGGCGGGCGAGATTGGCCGCGATCACTACGACAACTACCTCAAGCTCAAGGAAGAATCCGAGTTCTACCAAATGACTTATGCCGAGAAGCGGAAGAAAGACCGCGACTTCGGCAAATTCATCAAGTCGGTGAAGAAGAACCTGGGGAAGGACTAGGTCCGCGCGGCGCGCCAACTGGCACCGGAACAGAAGGGCCAGTGTCGGGTTGATTACGCGCTTACGCTTAGGATCAACCTCTCCACTGGCCGCTTGGGTCACACGGGCAGCGCCCGCGGGTTCCGATGGCGCCCCTGGTCAGCCTTGAGTCGCGTTCTCGACCACCGGCACGATCCACAACTCCACGCGGCGGTTGAGGGCGCGTCCGGCTTCCGTGGCGTTGTCGGCGCGCGGCTCGGATTCGCCCTTGCCGTAGGCTTCCAGGCGCAGGGTATTGAC
The DNA here is from genome assembly GCA_044227325.1 of Thiobacillaceae bacterium. Taxonomy (GTDB): domain Bacteria; phylum Pseudomonadota; class Gammaproteobacteria; order Burkholderiales; family Thiobacillaceae; genus PFJX01. The sequence continues at coordinate 5,700 of JBGAFI010000022.1, forward strand.
GTTCTGGCTGGCGAAGTAGTCCAGCACCGATTGCGCCCGTCGCTCGGACAGCGCCTGGTTGTCGGCGTAGGTGCCCAGGCTGTCGGTATGGCCGATGACGGTCACCGTGGTTTTGCCGTACTGGTTGAGCACGTAGGCGATCTTCTTCAAGGTGCCGACATAGTCGGGCTTGAGGGTGGCCGACAGGTTGTCGAAGCCGGTGCTGGAGGTCATCCGCACCAGGAGGCCGTTGTCGCCGGCATGTTTTTCGACGGTGATTTCGCCGCGCTGGATTTCCGGTTGCAGGTATTTCTGCAGATCCTGGATCTGGCGGTCCATGTAGTAGCCCACGCCGGTGCCGACCAGGCCGCCGCCGATGGCGCCGATCAAGGCGCCCTGTCCACGGTTCTTTTTCTTGACCAGGGCGCCCAGGGCGGCGCCGCTGGCCGCGCCGATGAGGGCGCCTTTCTCGGTTTTGGTGAGGTCGCGTTTGTCGCCCAGGTCGTTGGTCGCGCAGGCGCTCAGCAACAGGCTGGCCAGCAGGGGCAGGGTGATATGGATGTGGCGCATGGGAACTTGTTCAGAAGGGGGGAGGTTCATTCTGCGTCAGGGGCCGGCGAATTCGAAGCGTTGAGCGGCGCGGAGGTCGACCGCTCGCGTCGAGGTGTGGTCGTCGCGCGAAAAATCGGCGCCGAGGCGTAGGTTGCGAATAGGGCGCGGATGATCGGGTGCGGATGATCGGGTGCGGATGATCGGGTGCGGATGACCTCGGCCCGCCGGCCAACATTTCCTTCCCATCCTTGATTTCCTTCCCATCCTTATGCCGACCTGCCGGCACGCCGGGCCTTCGTAGGCTTGGCCCGACATGGTTCAGCCATGGCAAGGTAATCCCGCCGTAGCGTCAAGCGCGCCGTGCGCCCAATGGTGCCAGGCCTGCCGGCGGACGGCGCGGGAACCCGCGTGGGAATCTTCATCGCCATGTTGCCGGCCTGGCCACGCTCATCGCCCCAGGGCTCACCAAAGGCTCAGTCAAATCATCGAGTTCCGTCACATCGACGAAACGCGCGTTGGTTATGGTGCTTCACGCACGCATAGCCAGCCCCATGTCAACCGCGCCCCGCGCCACGACACCAGTGCCGAAATTGCTGCCCATACCGATCCCCCCTCTTTCCAAGGAGTCCATCATGAAGACCTCCATGCGCAGCCTCGCCGTCGCCCTTCTCATCGCCAGCCCGCTGACCGCTTCCGCAGCCGCCAACGTCCAGATCACCGAGTGGATGTACAAGGGCAACGGGGGCGAATTCATCGAGTTCACCAACATGGGCAGCAGCGCCGTCGATTTCACCGGCTGGAGCTACGACGACGAAGGCCGCAGTCCCGGCGGGTTCGATCTGTCCGGCTTCGGCATCGTCGCTGCCGGCGAATCCGTGGTCATCACCGAGGACGATGTCGCCACCTTCCGCATCGACTGGAACTTGGATGCCAGCGTCAAGGTGTTGGGCGGCTACCGCAACAACATCGGCCGGAGCGACGAAATCAACCTGTACGACGCCAGCAACGCTTTGGTGGACCGCTTCGCCTACGGCGACCAGGACTTCCCCGGCACCATCCGCACGCAAGGCCTCAGCGGCAACCCCGTCAGTCTGGCCGCCCTTGCGCCCGCTACGGTGAGCACCGACTGGGTCTACGCCCAAGTGGGCGATAGCTTCGGCTCTTACGCCTCCAACAAGCTCGACGTGGGCAATCCGGGCTATTTCGCCCTGGCCGTTCCCGAACCCGAGACCTACGCCCTGATGCTGGCCGGCCTGGGCCTGGTGGGCATGGCTGTCCGCAAGCGCCACAACTGATCAGGAGCCCCGAACATGAAACGCACCTATCTGACCGCTCTCCTGTTCACCTACGGCCTCGACAGGCTGAACGGCACCAGCGGCGGTATCTCCGGCCTGGAAGCCTCGGCCGTGACCTATGCGCGCGACCGTGGCACCCTGTTCTTCGTCGGCGACGAAGGCACCGGCGTGGTGGAAATCTCCCTCACCGGCGCGACCATCGGCTACATGAATTTCAACTGGGCCGGCACCGGCAGCAGCAAGCACGATGCCGAGGGCCTGACCTATCTGGGCAACGGCGTGCTGGTGGTTGGCGAAGAACGCCTGCAAGACGCCTACCGCTTCAACTACGTGGCCGGCGGCACCGCCGTCCTGGCGAATGACTCCGTCTCCATCAGCAACACCAACGTCGGCAACAGCGGCATGGAAGGCATCAGCTACGATCCCCGGGATGGCAGCTTCGTGACCGTCAAGCAGGTGGGTCCGGAGGACATCCTGGCCGGCACCCTGACCTTCGCCCCCTCCCTCGGCGGCGCGTCGACCATGTCCAACCTGTTCGACCCCACCCTGATGGGCCTGGCGACGCTGTCCGACGTGCTGACCCTGTCGCCGGTGGACGCGCTGGCCGGCACCGCCGCGGCCGACAACCTCCTGGTACTGAGCCTGGGTTCGCGCAAGCTGGTCGAGGTCGACCGCACTGGCAACGTGCTCAGTTCCTTCGATCTGTCTTCGGTGCTGAATAGCGTCGGCGGCGATTTCAATGCCATCGAAGGCGTGACCATCGATGAAAAAGGCACGATCTATCTGGTTGCCGAGCAACTGCAGGGCGCGGGTGAAACCGCGTTCTCGCAATCCCAACTGATCGTTCTGGCCGCGCCCGTGCCCGAGCCGGAAACCTACGCGATGATGCTCGCCGGCCTGGGTCTGATGGGTCTGATCTCCCGTCGCAAGTCACGGCAAAACCGGATCGGCTGATTCGCTTCCGGCATTGGAAAAAACGGGGGCTTCGGCTCCCGTTTTTGTTTATGGATCCGGCATTCCGGCACAAGACACGGCGGCGTCTTCGACTCGGATTTCAGCAAAATCAAGTAAGATCGCTAACTCGACTATTCCAGTCGGATATTCTGCGAAAGGAAAAATACTCATGAGCGAACCCATCGTCGCCGGCAAGGAACCGATCGAAACCACGCTGGAAGCCGGCGAATACTGGTGGTGCGCCTGCGGCCGCTCGCGCAACCAGCCTTTTTGCGACGGCTCCCACGCGGGCACCGACATCGCGCCCGTGCGTTTCAAGCTGGAAGCGAAGGAAACCGTCTGGCTGTGCGCCTGCAAGCACACGGCGAATCCGCCTTTCTGCGACGGCGCCCACGAATTGCTGGATTGATCGGCGCCGATACCGGGCCGAAATCCGGCCCGCCTTGAGCTTCAGGGTTGTTGCCCCGCTTGGCGGCGGGCGATAATCCGCGCTGCCAAGCGCTCCCCTTATGGAAAACTACCTGCTCATCCTGTGGGGGTGTCGAAGAAACTGGAAACCGCCATCGGCATGGGGGCGGCGACCACCTTCGTGCTGACCCTGGCGTCCGGCGCCAGCTATCTCATCGACACCTACCTGCTGGGCCAGGATCTGGCCTATCTGCGCACCCTGTCCTTCATCGTGGTCATCGCCGGCATCGTCGGCTTCACCGAGATGTTCATCAAGAAGACCTCGCCGGTGCTGTTCCGGGTGCTGGGCATCTACCTGCCCCTGATCACCACCAACTGCGCGGTGCTGGGCATTCCCCTGCTCAATGTGCAGGAGCGGCACGATTTCCTGGAATCCCTGTTCTTCGGCCTGGGCGGCGCCCTGGGCTTCAGCCTGGTGCTGGTGCTGTTCGCCGCCATGCGCGAGCGCCTGGAGGCGGCCGAGGTGCCCGCCGTGTTCAAGGGAACCAGCATCGCCATGATCACCGCGGGATTGATGAGCCTGGCCTTCATGGGCTTCGCGGGGTTGATCAAGTAATGCTCTCCGCGATCCTGGTCATGGCCGCCATCGGCCTGGTGCTGGGCGGCATCCTGGGCTGGGCCTCGGTGCGCTTCCGGGTGCGGGACGACCCGCTGGTGGAGAAGATCGACGCCATCCTGCCCCAGACCCAGTGCGGCCAGTGCGGCTACCCGGGCTGCAAGCCCTATGCCGAGGCCATCGCCAAGGGCGAGGCGGACATCAACAAATGCCCGCCCGGCGGCGCCGACGGCGTCAAGCGTCTGGCTGAGCTGCTGGGGGTGGAGCCCAAGCCCCTGGGCGAGGGCCTGGAACCCAAGCCAAAGTCCATCGCCGTCATCGACGAGAACACCTGCATCGGCTGCACCCTGTGCATCCAGGCCTGCCCGGTGGACGCGATCATGGGCGCCGCCAAGCAGATGCATACCATCATCGCCGACCAGTGCACCGGCTGCGAACTGTGCCTGCCGCCCTGCCCGGTGGACTGCATCTCCATGGAGGTCATCAAGGAGGACGTGGCCACCTGGAAATGGCGTTACCCGGTCCACATCATGAAGCGGGCGGCTTGAGGCCATGGACAAGGCCATGCGCAGAAAACTGTTCAGCTTCAACGGCGGCGTCCACCCGGACGGCCACAAGGCGGAATCCAACGCCGCGCCGATCCGCGCCATGCCGCTCCTGCCCCGCTACGTTGTGCCCCTGCGCCAGCACATCGGCGCGCCGGCGCGACCCCTGGTCCAGGCCGGCGACCCGGTGCTCAAGGGCCAGATGATCGGCGCGGCGGACGGCTACGTCTCCACCGGCGTGCACGCGCCCACCTCCGGCACCGTGCTGGCGATCGAGCCCCACGCGGTGCCGCATCCCTCCGGCCTGTTCGACCAGTGCGTGGTGATCGAGGCGGACGGCGCGGACCGCGCCATCGAATTGCAGCCCCTGGACTGGCGCAACCTGGATCCCTCCGCCCTGCGCAACCGCATCCGGGAGATGGGCCTCGCCGGCCTGGGCGGCGCCGTGTTCCCCAGCTACATCAAGCTCAACCCGGGCGCCCAGCGCATCCACACCCTGATCCTGAACGGCGCCGAATGCGAGCCCTGGATCACCTGCGACGACCGGCTCATGCGCGAACGGGCGGCGGAGATCGTCCAGGGCATCGAGATCATGCGCCACACCCTGGGCTGCGAGACCGTGCTGATCGGCATCGAGGACAACAAGCTGGAAGCCGTCGCCGCCATGGCCTCGGCCGCGCCGTCGAACATGGAAGTGGTGGCGGTGCCCAGCGTCTATCCCGGCGGCGGCGGCAAGCAGCTCGCCTACACCCTGACCGGCGTGGAAACCCCCGCCGGCGGCCGCTCCACCGACGTGGGCATCCAGGTGTTCAACGTGGGCACGGCCTACAGCCTGTATCGGGCGGTGGTCCTGGGCGAGCCCATGATCTCCCGCGTGGTGACGGTGACCGGCCAGGTGGCGGCCCCGGGCAATTTCGAGGTGCTGCTGGGCACCCCCATGAGCGACCTGATCGCGGCCGCGGGCGGCGCCCTGCCCGGCGCGGCGGACGAGCTGATCGGCGGCCCCATGATGGGCTTCGACCTGATGGACCGGGCCGCGCCGGTGACCAAGGCGGTGAACTGCCTCATCGTCAAGGATCCGGCCCTGTTCCCGCCCCGGCCCGACGCCCTGCCCTGCATCCGCTGCGGCGCCTGCGCCCGCGCCTGTCCGGCGGACCTGCAACCCTTCGAGATGTACTGGTTCAGCCGGGCGAAGGATTTCGGCAAGGCCCAGAGCTACAGCCTGTTCGACTGCATCGAATGCGGCTGCTGCGCCTACGTCTGCCCCAGCCACATCCCCCTGGTGGATTTCTTCCGTTTCGCCAAGAGCGAGATCTGGGAGCGGGAGCAGGAGAAGAGCGCCGCCGACCAGGCGCGCCAGCGCCACGAGTTCAAGGAATTCCGCCTGGAGCGGGAGAAGCGGGAAAAGGCGGAGAAATTCGCGAAGGCCGCCGAGAAGCAGAAGGAAGCCGCCGCGACCGCGCCGGCCGATACCCCCGCCGATCCGGAGGCGGAGAAGAAGAAGGCCATCCTGCAGGCCGCCCTGGAACGGGCGAAAAAGGCCAAGGAGGGCGTGACGCCGCAAAACACCGAGAACCTGCCCCCCGCCGTGGAAAAGCAGATCGCCGAGATCGAGGCGCGGCGGGAACAGATGGGCGCGAAGCCGGAAGGCGGGGAAGGCTGATGCGGTCTCAATTTGCGCGCTGTCCACTCCCCCCTTTGGAAAAGGGGGGCCGGGGGGGATTCCTGGCCGCATCCCATCTGCGCAAGGTCTTTGAATCCCCCCTAACCCCCCTTTTCCAAAGGGGGGGACGTGGCATGGCAAGCCTCTCACCTGGAAGCATCGCGATATGAACGGCTCCCCCTACGCCTTGCTGTCCAACAACTCGGTGACGGCGGTCATGGTCAAGGTCATGGCCGCGCTGATTCCCGGCGTCATCGCCCACGCCTGGTTCTTCGGGCCGGGCATCTGGGTCAGCCTGTCCGTCTGCGTCGCCTTCGCCGTCGGCCTGGAGGCCCTGATCCTGCTGATGCGCGGCCTGCCGCTCAAGCCCTTCCTGAGCGACGGCTCGGTGCTGGTGACGGCGATGCTGCTGGCCCTGTCCCTGCCCGCCCTGGCGCCCTGGTGGCTGTACGCGGTGGGCACCGTGTTCGCGGTGCTGGTGGCCAAGCACTTCTACGGCGGTCTGGGCCAGAACCTGTTCAACCCGGCCATGGTGGGCTACGCGGCGCTGATCATCAGCTTCCCGGTCTACATGACCCAATGGCCGGCGCCCCTGGGGCTGAGCATCCACGACCTGAACCTGCTGGATGCCTTCGACATCGTGTTCGCGGGCCAGGGCTCCATCAGTCCGGACGCCTACACTTCCGCCACCGTGCTCGACACCTGGAAGACCCAGGCGCGCCTGGGCAGGCCGGCGGCGGACATCCTGGCCCTGCCCATGTTCGGCTGGGGCGGCGGGCGCGGCCAGGAATACGTCGCCTTGATGTATCTGCTGGGCGGCCTGCTGATGTGGTCCAACAAGCTCATCACCTGGCACATTCCGGCTGCCTTCCTGGGTGCGCTGGCGTTGACCGCCGGCGGCCTGCATCTGGCCAACCCGGCGCAACACGCGAGCCCGGTGTTCCACCTGCTGTCCGGCGGCGCCATGCTGGGCGCCTTCTTCATCGCCACCGACCCGGTCACCGCCGCCTCGACGCCCCGGGGCAAGCTTGTCTACGCCGCGCTGGCGGGCTTCCTCACCGCCATCATCCGCGCCTTCGGCGGCTATCCGGACGGCGTGGCCTTCGCGGTGCTGATCAGCAACGTGTGCGTGCCCTTGATCGACGCCTACACCCAGCCCCGGGTGTTCGGCCACGCCAAGGCACGGAAGGGCGGGTAAGCCATGGCCATGACGCCGATCCTGCGCGAAACGCTCAGCACCGCGCTGGCCTTGCTGGTGTTCTCCGTGGTTGGCGCCGCCTTGCTCTCCGGCTCCTTTCTCGTGACCCGGCCCACCATCGAGAAGAGCGAGCAGCGCGAGAAACTGGCCCTGGTGGCCCAGACCCTGCCCAACGGTAGCTTCGACAACGACCTGATCCGCGACGCCCTGACCCTGCCCGCCGATGCGCTGCTGGGCCTGAAACACGCAAGCTCGGCGTATCCGGCGCGCAAGGAAGGCGAGACCCGCGCGGTGGTGCTGGAAGCCGTCGCCCCGGACGGCTACAGCGGCGAAATCCATCTGCTGGTGGGCATCCAGGCGGACGGCCGCATCGCCGGCGTGCGCGTCACCGCCCACAAGGAAACCCCGGGGCTGGGCGACTACATCGATCTGGCCCGCAGCACCTGGATCAAGAAGTTCGACGGCAAAAGCCTGGCCGACCCGACCCCTGAATTCTGGAAAGTCAAGAAGGACGGCGGCCAATTCGACTATTTCACCGGCGCCACCATCACGCCGCGCGCGGTCATCAAGGCCACCCGCAAAGCCCTGGAATACTTCGCCGCGCACCGGGCGGAACTGCTCGCCCCAAGCCCGGCCAAAATGCCCGCGCGGGCAGACAAGGAGGCTCGACCATGAGCGCCAGCGACACCATCCTCCCCGAGCCGGGCCCGGGCCTCGCCGAACCGGCTCCGGTGAAAACCGGCCTGATGTCACGGGAAGCCCGCGACATCATCGTCAACGGACTGTGGAAACAGAATCCGGGCATCGTCCAGATTCTCGGCCTGTGTCCCCTGCTGGCCATCAGCAACAGCGTCGTCAACAGTCTGTCCCTGGGCATGGCCACCACGCTGGTCATGGCCTTGTCCAGCGGCTCCGTCGCCCTGTTGCGCAACTACATCCCCCACGAGATCCGCATCCCCGCCTTCGTGCTGGTCATCGCCGTGCTGGTGACGGTGGTGCAACTGGCGATGAACGCCTGGGTGCACCCCCTGTACCTCGTGCTGGGCGTGTTCATTCCCCTGATCACCACCAACTGCATCGTGCTGGCCCGAGTGGAGGCCTTCGCCTCCAAACGCTCCACGGCCCACTCCATTCTCGACGCCACCATGATGGGCCTGGGCCTGACGGCGGTGCTGGTGGTGTTGGGCGGCCTGCGCGAGGCGCTGGGCAAGGGCACCCTGTTCTCCGGCATCGACCTGGCCCTGGGCCCGGTGGCGAAGGATTGGGTCATCCCCCTGGCCCACGACTACAGCGGCTTCCTGCTCGCCGTCCTGCCGCCCGGCGCCTTCCTCGGCCTGGGCCTGCTCATCGCCCTGCGCAACCGGGTTCTGCTGGGCCGCGATCCGGCATGAGCGTCCGCCCATGAACGCCAACAAGCGCCGCGAACTCTACGAACGGCTGAAGACCGCGAACCCCGCGCCCACCACCGAACTGCATTACGCGACCCCGTTCCAGTTGTTGGTGGCGGTGGTGCTCTCGGCCCAGGCCACGGACAAGAGCGTCAACCTGGCCACCGCGACCCTGTTCCCGGCGGCGGACACGCCGGAAAAGCTGCTGTCCCTGGGCGACGAAGGACTCACCGCCCACATCCGCCGCATCGGCCTGTTCAAGACCAAGGCGAAAAACCTGCTCGCCACCTGCCAGATCCTGCTGGACAAGCACGGCGGCGAGGTCCCGCGCGACCGGGAAGCCCTGGAGGCCCTGCCCGGCGTCGGCCGCAAGACCGCGAACGTGGTGCTCAACACCGCCTTCGGCGAGCCCACCATCGCGGTGGACACCCATATCTTCCGGGTCGCCAACCGCACCGGCCTGGCGCCGGGCAAGAACGTGGTGGAAGTGGAGAACAAGCTGATGCGCCACACCCCCGCAGAATACCGCCAGGACGCCCACCACTGGCTGATCCTGCACGGCCGCTATGTGTGCAAGGCGCGCAAGCCGGATTGCGGCGTCTGCGTCATCCGCGACCTGTGCGACTTCAAGGAAAAGACCGCGCCATGATCCAGGCCAAAGCCGGCACCGGACTGGCCCAGGGCCGCCAGGCGGAACCCGGCCTGGCCGAGCAGGCGGTGCGCGCGGCGATGGCGCGCTCGGGGCTGACCCATCCCCAGGCGGTGCTGCTCTATCTCAGTTCTGACTTCGCCCAGGAGCCGCAGCCGGCGATCACCGCCGCCGCCCGCGCGGCCGGCTGTCTGCAGGTGGCGGGTTGCACGGCGGCGGGCGTGTTCACCGAGCAGGACTGGGTGCTGGACGCCCCGGCCGCCGCCGCGATGGTGCTGGGCGACGGCGCCGGCCTGCGCCCCGCCGCCCGGGACGCCGACACGATGGCCGACCCGCGCCAGGTATTGACCCTGGCCGCGCCCAACGCCCTGGACATGCATTGGATTTCCGGCGGCGGCGAGCGCTTCGGCGGTGTCTCCGGCGACGCCACCGGCCAGGGCCCCTATTCGGTCTGGGGCGGCGGCCGCGTGCAGGCGAGCGGGCGCTGCGAACTGGAGTTGAGCGGCGTGACGCCGCGCATCGGCGTCTCCCAAGGCGTGCGCCCGATTTCCAAGCCGGTCGCTATCGACCGGGTCGAAGGCCACGACATCCAGACCATGGGCGGCATGGACGCCCTGACCAATCTGGCGCGGGAGCTGCCCCTGAGCTTGCGCGCGCCGGAGCGCATTCCCACCCACCTGCTCATGGCGGGCATTCCCTACGGCGATCAGGAAAACGCGGTGGCGGAAGGGCGTTTCCACCTGCTGCCGGTGGTCGCCGCGAATCCCGGCGACAAATCCATCACCGTGGCCGGCCAGCTCCAACCCGGCCTGGATCTGTTCTGGGCCATGCGCCAGCCCCAGGCCGCGGAACAGGACATGCACGCCATGCTGTCGCGCCTGGCCGACGACCGCCTGGACGATCCCGCCTTCGCCCTGATGTTCCCATGCATGGGACGCGGGCCGTTCTTCTACGGCGGCGCCGACAAGGACATCCGGGTGGTGACCCGGCGCTTTCCCGATCTGCCCCTGATCGGCTTCTACGGCAACGGCGAGATCGCCCACCTGGATGGCGGCAACCGGCTGCTGCAATACAGCGTGGTGCTGGGACTGGGATACGCGGATGTTTAATCCCTCGCGCGATCAGGCGCGCCGATTCTTCTTCGACGCCTGGAGCAAATTCAAGGCGGGGCGGGCGCTGAGCGACCTGGAGGCCATGGCGCTGGAACACATCGGCCGCCATCCCGAATACCACGCCATCCTGGACCAGCCGGACCGCTACCTGGACCGGGACTGGCCGCCGGAGGTGGGAGAGACCAATCCCTTCCTGCACCTTTCCATGCATTTGTCCATCGGGGAACAACTTACCATCGACCAACCCACGGGTATCCAGGCACACTATCGGGCTTTGCTGGCCGCGCTGGGCGACGAGCATCAGGCCCAGCACGCGGTCATGGACTGCCTGGCGGAAATGATCTGGCAGGCCCAGCGCCACAACCGACCGCCCGACGCCGCGGCCTACCTTCTTTGTCTGGAAAAGAAATGTCTTTCCTGAAACGCGAACGCATCGACGAATTCCTGGCCTGCAACCTGTGGCTGTACCAGATCCTGCCGTTCCTGAAATGGCGCCACATGGTGAACCGGGACACGCTCAAGGCGGACGGCCTGGCTGGCTTCACCGGCGCCCTCATCGTCCTGCCCCAGGCGGTGGCCTTCGCCACCATCGCCGGCCTGCCGCCCGAATACGGCCTCTACGCGGCCATGATTCCCGCCATCGTCGGCGCCCTGTTCGGCTCCTCCTGGCATCTGGTGTCCGGCCCCACCACGGCCATCTCCATCGTCGTGTTCGCCTCCGTCTCGCCCTACGCCGAGCCGGGCACCCAGCAGTACATCCAGATCGCGCTGACCCTGACTTTCCTGACCGGCCTGTTCCAGCTGATCATGGGCCTGGCGAAGATGGGCGCCCTGGTGAACTTCATCTCCCACACGGTGGTGATCGGTTTCACCGCCGGCGCGGCCATCCTCATCGCCACGAGCCAGGTGAAGAACTTCTTCGGCCTGGACATTCCCCGCGGCACGCCGGCCTACGAGGTCATCGAGCTGCTGATCCTGCACGCCTTCCAGAGCAATCCCTACATATTGGCCGTGTCCGTGATCTCCCTGGTGGCGGGCCTGCTGGGCCGTAAATTCATCCCGAAGGTGCCCTACATGATCGTCGCCATGGTGGTGGGCGGCATCGTCGCGGTGCTCCTGGACGCCAAGTACGGCAACGACGTCACCCACATCAAGACCGTGGGCGCCCTGGTGGCCAGCCTGCCGCCCTTGTCCCTGCCGGACTTCTCCCTCAGCGCCATCAAGAACATCTTCTTCACCGCCCTGGTGGTGACCATGCTGGCCCTCACCGAAGCGGTCTCCATCTCCCGGGCCATCGCCGTGAAGTCGGAGCAGCACATCAACAGCAACCAGGAGTTCATCGGCCAGGGCCTGTCCAACCTGGCGGGTAGCTTCTTCTCCGGTTTCGCCTCCTCCGGTTCATTCAACCGCAGCGGCGTCAACTACGAAGCGGGGGCGCGCACGCCGCTGGCGGCGGTGTTCTCCGCCCTGTTCCTGATCATCGTGCTGTTCTTCGTCGCGCCCCTGGCCGCCTACCTGCCGGTGCCCGCGATGGCGGCGGTGCTGTTCCTGGTGGCCTGGAACCTGATCGATTTCCATCACATCCACCTCATCCTGAAGGGACACCGGGAGGAGAGCTTCATTCTTGGCGTCACCTTCCTGGGCACGGTCATCGACCTGGAAAAGGGCATCTTCCTGGGCATCATCCTGTCCCTGATCTTCTATCTCTACCGCACCTCCCGGCCCGCGATCCGCTCCCTGGTGCCCGACCCCACGGACGTGGACAACCCGAAGCGCAAGTTCATCCAGGAGACCGGCGCCGAGAACGACTGTCCGCAGATGAAGATGCTGCGCATCGAGGGCTCCATCTTCTTCGGCGCCGTCGAACACGTGCGCCATGCCCTCACCGCCGTGGACGAGACCGTGCCGTCCCAGAAGCAGGTCATGCTGTTCTGCAAGGGCATCAATTTCATCGATCTGGCCGGCGCGGAAATGCTGGTGCGGGAAGCGGACCGGCGCAAACGTCTGGGCGGCGGCCTCTATTTCTGCGGCGTCAAGGAAAGCACCCTGGACAAGCTGAAGCTGGGCGGCTACGTGGATGAAATCGGCTGGGGCAACTTCTTCGACACCAAGTCCCACGCCCTCATCGCCATATACAACCGCCTGGATACGGAGACCTGCCGCACCTGCCAGGCGCGCATCTTCCAGGAGTGCCAGGTCCGCCTGCCCAACGGCGAAGCGCGGCCGGAAGCGGAAGTCGACCGCTTCAAGGAAAAGCGGGAAAACGACAGCGGCGCCACCGCCGGCTTCAAACGTCTCACCGAGATCGTCACCCGCACCGGCGACGACGGCACGACAGGCCTCGCCGACGGCAGCCGCCTGCCCAAGCACGCGCCGCGCATCGAAGCCATCGGCGCGGTGGACGAGCTCAACAGCCAGGTGGGCGTGCTGCTCGACACAACCCTCCCCGCCGATCTGCGCGCCCTGCTGGTGGACATCCAGCACGACCTGTTCAACCTGGGCGCGGAACTGGCCTGGCCGGAGGTCAGCCAGTTGCACGAGGAAAACGTGCTGCGCCTGGATCAGGCCATCGCCACTTTCAACGCCGGCCTGCCGCCCCTGACCGAGTTCGTCCTGCCCGGCGGCACCCCGGCGGCGGCCCAGGCCCACGTCTGCCGCACGGTGTGCCGGCGCGCGGAACGGCGCCTGGCCGCCTTGTCGGACCAGGAGTTGATCTCGCCCAAGCTGGGGCAGTACCTGAACCGGCTGTCGGATCTTATGTTCGTGCTGTCCCGGCGCATCAACCGGGTCGCCGGCAAGACGGAACCGGTCTGGCGCGGTCCCTCCTCGCGGAACTGATCCGCGCGACATCGGCGGCGCCGTGGATTCGGCGCCGCGCCTAAAGTTCAGGCAATCCCGGCCGAAAACACCCTAGTCAGGGAAAAGGCGCGGGGAGTCTCGCCCCATGTCCCTTCCGAAGCACATCACGGGAAGAGGCGTCATGAAAGATATCAGCGTCAAACAGTTATTCATCGCCATGACGGCGTTCGTGCTGCTGCTGATCCTCCTGATCGGCGGCATCGGCCAATACAGCGCGGGACACATGGAAATCTCGGTCAAGCAAGCCATCTCCCTGGGCGATACGGTACGAAAGCAGATGGACGCGGACATGATGCACGACGCCATCCGCTCGGATGTGCTGGCCGCCCTGCTCGCCGCCAGGGAGGGCGATGCCGGGCGCATCAAGGCCGTCGGCAGCGATCTCGACGAACATATCGCCCGCCTGAAAGCCAATATCGAGGAAATCGGCCACGCCGATTTGGGAACGGCGGCGCGCCGCCAGACAGACGCGGTCAGGCCCACGCTGGAACGTTATGCCGCGGCGGCCCGCGCTATCGTCCAGGCGGCCGGCGAAACCGATCCCGGCGCGCGCATGCCGGCGTTCGAACAGGATTTCGAGGCGCTGGAAAAGGAAATGGAAAAGCTGTCCGACCTGATCCAGTCCGAGTCCGAGGGCGCCGACGCCGACTCGGGCAGCGCCATGAGCATGAACCGCTGGGCGACCGGCGGCATCGTCCTGTTCGCGCTGATCGCCCTGGCTTCCCTGACGCCGGTGGTTTTCCGGCGCATCGCCAGCCCGCTCGCCAGCCTGGCGAAAACCGCGCAAACCATCTGCGGTGACGGCGATCTCACCTTGCGCGCCCCGCCCTGCGCGAACAACGAGATCGGCCAGACCGTCCAGGCTTTCAACGCGCTGCTGGACAATCTCCAGGGAATCGTGCGCGAGGTGCGCGCGGACAGCCAGAGCATCATGGATGCCAGCCGCGGGCTGGCCACCGCCTCTTCCCAGACCTGCGCGGCCAGCGAACGCCAGAGCCAGTCGTCCAGCGGCATCGCGGCGGCCATCGAGGAGCTGTCGGTGAGCATCGACCAGATGTCGGAGCGGGCTCAGGTCGCCGCGGACGCATCATTGGAATCCGGACGGCTTTCCCGCGAAGGGGTCGAGGTGGTCGGGCATACCGGCCAGGAAATGCGCCAGATCGCCGAATCGGTGCGGGCCTCGTCCCAGGCCATCCAGGCCCTGGGCAACAGCGCCGAACAGATCTCCCGCATCGTCAATGTCATCAAGGAAATCGCGGACCAGACCAATCTGCTCGCCCTCAACGCCGCCATCGAGGCGGCCCGGGCCGGCGAACAGGGACGCGGCTTCGCCGTGGTCGCCGACGAGGTGCGCAAGCTGGCGGAACGCACCGCGAATTCCACCCAGGAAATCGCCGCCATGATCAACGAGATGCATTCCAGCATGGGGCACGCGGTCGACACCATGGAAGACGGCGTGCGCCGGGTGGAAATGGGCGTCGAACTGGCCGCCAAGGCGGCCGGCACCATCGAACAGGTCGCCGCCCGGGCGCGCAGCGCGGCGGATTCGGTGGCGGACATCTCCCTCTCGCTGCGGGAACAGAACGCCGCCGGCCAGGACATCGCGAAGAATATCGAACAGGTGGCCCAGATGGCCGAACAAAGCCACTCGGCGGCGACGGAATCCGCGCGCCATGCCGGCGAACTCGCCAGCCTGGCCCAGAGCCTGGATAAAACCGTGGGTCGATTCCGGACCTAGCCGCCGCCCTTGCTCAGCCACATGAGGGTATCGAGGCGCTTAACGCCCCTGTGCTCGACGCGAATCCGCGCCATCCCCGAGGAACCCACATTGATGCGGTAGGCCCGCTCCGGCGGCAGGCCGAGCACGTGACCGACGGCCATGCGAATGACGCCGGCATGGGCCACGACCAGGACGTGCTCGCCCTTGTGGCGAGCGACGATCTGCTCGTAGGCCGCTCCCACCCGGGCGGAAAAATCCGCGAGCGGCTCGGCGCCCTCCGGCCGCCGCCCCAGCGGATCGCATTTGAAATCGAACACGGCATCGGGGACTTCGCTGTTGATTTCGTCGGCGGTGCGCCCCTCCCAGACGCCGAAGCCGACTTCCGCGAGGCGTTCGTCGATGCTCATGGGAATGGAAGCCACCCCGGACAGCCATTCCGAGAAAATCCGGCAACGGGACAGGGGCGAGGACACGATGGCCATCCACGGACGCGTGCCCGCCGTGGCGGCGCACATCTGCGCCCAGCCCTTTTCCGAAAGGGGATCGTCGGTCTTGCCGCGATAGCGCTTGCCGCCCACGGGCTCGCCGTGGCGCAGGAAATCCAGGGTGGTGTAAATCGGCATGGAAAGGCTGTGGCTCGCTATCGGCGCGGCGCGTGGAGAACAATGGAGGGGAGAGGTTATCGTCCCCGCAGCAGTCTTTCCACTTCCCGCCGCATGGCATCCACTTCCATCGCGGCCAGCGCCGCCCGATGCCCGAGGGCATGGATCGTGGTCCCCAGCGCCGCGCATTGCCGGTAGGCGGTGCGGCTCTTCAGGCTCGCGGCAAGCATGGCGATGCCGAATTCCGGCAGCATGCCGAGCACTTCCCGGGCCAGCACGGTGTTGGGCTGCATCTGATTCACCACCAGACGCGATTCCAATTCCGGGTTCTTGTGGCGGGCCAGGGCGATGGCCTCGCGGATGCGCACCGAGGCCCACAGATCCAGCGGCGAGGGAATCACCGGCACCAGGGCCAGATGGGCCACCTTGAGGGCGCTGGCGGTGACCGGCGCGCTGGCGGCGGGCGGGCTGTCGATGACGATGTAGTCGAACTCCTCCTGGCGCTTGCGCAAGGCCTTGTGCAGCTTGCCCTCCTCGCCGGAGACATCCTCCACTTCGGCGGGAAAGCCCTCGCCCATGCCCGCCCAGTGCAGGGCGGTGTTCTGGGGATCCGCATCCGCCACCAGCACGCGTTTGCGGTGATCCGCCAACGCGCCCGCCAACAGCATGGTCAAGGTGGTCTTGCCCGCGCCGCCCTTCTGGTTCACCACGGCGATGATTTTCGCTGCCATTGCCCGCTCCTTATTTGCATACCCGATGGTAGCGCCGAGACCCGGCGGATGCAGCCTCGCGGTTATAATTCGCGAGTTTCCAATTCAGGGATCGCGATATGGGCTTTCTCGCCGGCAAGAAGATTCTCATCACGGGGATGATCAGCAACCGTTCCATCGCCTACGGCGTGGCCAAATGCTGCCACCGGGAGGGCGCGGAACTCGCCTTCACCTATCAGGGCGACAAGGTTCGCGACCGCGTGCTCGGGCTGGCCGGAGACTTTTCCGAAAAACCGCTGGTTTTTCCCTGCGATGTCGCCAGCGATGAGGAGATCGCCAGCCTGTTCAGAGAACTCGGCAAGCATTGGGACGGCCTGGACGGCATGCTGCACTCCATCGCCTATTCGCCCAAGGAAGCCTTGGCGGGCAACTACCAGGACTTCGTCACCCGGGAAAATTTCCGCATCGCCCACGACATCTCCAGCTATTCCTTCACCGCCATGGCGAAAGCGGCCCTGCCCATGATGGAAGGCCGCGCCGCTTCCCTGTTGACCCTGTCCTACCTGGGCGCCGTGCGCTACGTGCCCCACTACAACGTCATGGGTCTGGCCAAGGCCAGCTTGGAAACCAGCGTCTACTATCTGGCCGCCGGACTGGGCCCCAAGGGCATCCGCGTCAACGGCCTATCCGCCGGCCCCATCAAGACCCTGGCCGCCGCCGGCATCGCGGATTTCAACAAACTCCTGGCCTGGGGCGAGAAACATTCCCCGTTGCGCCGCAACGTGAGCATCGAGGAGGTGGGCAACACCGCCGCCTTCCTGCTTTCCGACCTGGCCAGCGGCGTCACGGGCGAAATCACTTACGTGGACGCCGGCTTCAACTGCACCGCCGGGCTGGCCGTGGAGGTGTAAGCCTGCCGGTTCGCGCGTTTCGGGCATAAAAAAAGCCGGGATATCCCGGCTTTTTTCGTCAGGGCGCCCTATTCCGCCTTGGGCTCCAAGGCCGTCGGCGTGATCTTGATCTTCGCCTTCGCCTTGACGCTTTCCAGATAGGCGCGCATCTCTTCCTGCGCGAGGAGCTTGCTCAGGTCGGCGCGAATCTTGTTCGCCATGTCTGGCGCGGGCGCGTTCGCGGTGACGCGATTGATGCGATACAGCCGGTATCCCTCGGCCGACTCCACGCCCAGGTAGGCGGGCAGCTTGCCGGCATCGGCGCGGTAGATCGCCTTGATGGAGGCGCCGGGAATGCTCATGGGCTGCATGCGCGAAATCGTCATGGGCGCGGAGAGGCCGCTCGGCGCCTGGCCCGCGCGGGCCGCTTCCAGCGCCTTCTTGCCGGCCTCGATGGCCAGCGCCCGGGCCACCTCCAGTGTCAGCTTCGCGCGGATCTCGCCGGCCACGTCGGCCAGGGGGCGCATGCCGGCGGCACGATGTTCGACGACGCGCGCGGAGACCAACGTGTTCGGCGCCACCTCGACAGCCTCGCTGTTCTGGTGCTTGTTCAAGCCGTCCTCGCTGAACAGGGTTTCCAGCAAATGGGCATTGCCCAGCAGGGCGGGCTCGGCGTGGCCCTTGCCGATCCAGCCGCTTTCCTGGATCTTCAAGCCGAACTCCTTCGCGGCGGGCTCAAGGCTGTCGGGTTGCTCATAAACCATGTTGCTGAAACGCTCGGCGGATTCCGCGAAGCGCTTCTGCGCTTCCTGCTGTTTCAGCTCCCGCACGATGTCCGCCTTGACCACGTCGAAACCCAGTTTCGCGCCGGTCACCACATTGTCCAGACGGATGATGTGATAGCCGAAGGGGGTTTCCACCGGCCCGCGGATCTCACCGGGTTTCATGCCCCAAACCGCGTCGGCGAAAGGCTTCACCATCATATCGCGGGTGAAGGTGCCCAAATCCCCGCCCTGGGCGCCGGAAACCGGGTCCTGGGAGCGCGAGCGCGCCAGCTCGGCGAACCGGCCCGGAGCCTTGCGCACTTCCGCCAGCAACTGTTCCGCCTGGGCCTTGGCGGCGGCCCGGGTCTTCGCGTCGGCGCCCTCTTCCACCTTGATGAGGATGTGAGCCGCATGCCGCTGTTCCGGCTCCTGGTAACGCCCGGCATTGGCCTCGAAATACTTGCGCGCCTGCTCTTCGCTGACTTGCACGCCGGATTCCAGTCCATCCTGGGAGAACACAAGGTACTGGACCCGGATCTGGGCGGGCGTGGCGTAATCGTTCTGATGGGCGCGGTAGTCGGCCTCGATGGCCTTGTCATCCACCTTCACGGCACTCTGGTAGGTCTTCGCGTCGAACACCGCCTCATTCACTTCCCGTTGCTGGCCGAGTAAGCCCGCGAGCCGTTCCGCGACCGGCTTCGCGACCAGCGCGCCCTCGCCGTAGCCGATCTGCACCTGCTTCAACAGCAGGTCCTGGCCGATCATGGAAAGCAACTCGCCCCGGCTCATGCCCCGGTTGCGCAACCAGGCATCGAGCCGCGCCTCGGAGAACTTGCCGTTCTCCTGGAAGATGTCCACACCGTTCAAAACCGCTTGGATCTGAGGATCGAGCACGGCGAAGCCGCCTTTCTGGGAGGCCTGGTACAACACGCGGGTATTGACCAACTGATCCATGACCTGTTTCCGCAGCGCCATCTCCTCGACCTTGGCGCCCAGGGCTTCCTGCTGATCCTTCAAAGCCTTGGAGAACTCGCGCTGGGTGATCTGGCCGTCATCGATTTCCGCTACCGGCGCCTCTTTGCCGCCTTTGGAGAAATAGGAATCGACCCCCCAAAGGGCGAAAGGGACGACAAGCAGGGCAAGGATGACTTTTGCGATCCAACCCTGGGCACGTTCACGAATGGCTTCTAGCATGGCTTTGCAATCACTCGATCTAACCGGTGCGACCCGGATCAAAAAAAAAGGCGAACTAAAGTTCGCCTTTGAGGTGTTGGCGGAGTGGACGGGACTCGAACCCGCGACCCCCGGCGTGACAGGCCGGTATTCTAACCAACTGAACTACCACTCCTTCATACTTTTGACTTGCAATACAACAAATTCAGGCTGGTGGGTGCTGACGGGGTCGAACCGCCGACATTCGCCTTGTAAGGGCGACGCTCTACCAACTGAGCTAAGCACCCCTAAGAAAGTCCGCTAGTTTACAGCATCTTTCAGAGCTTTGCCAGCACGGAACTTCGGAACTTTCGCGGCCTTGATCTTGATGGTGGCTCCGGTACGGGGATTACGGCCGGAACGAGCGGCGCGCTTGCCCACATAGAAGGAACCGAAACCCACCAGAGTGACCATCTCGCCTTTTTTCAAGGCCTTTTTCACCGCGTCCATGGCGCCGTCGAGGGCGCGGCCGGCGGCGGCCTTGGAAATATCGGCGGACGCGGCAATGGCATCAATCAGTTCAGATTTGTTCACGAAATCCCCCTTTCAGTGGATGAAGGCAGCGCAGGAAAGCCTGCGCGGGTTTTATAACAACCCGCAAAACGCCGTGTCAAGCGCATTTTGCCCCTCAACCCCGCGTCAATGCTTGATTACAGCGGGGGTCTCGCTTGCAGGCGGCACCGGTGCTGGGGTTTCGGAGACCGCCTCATCGGTAAGGGCTTCCGGCATGCGTTCCAGCGCGGCTTCCAAAACCTGCTCGATCCACTTCACGGGCTGGATGTCCAGACGGTTCTTGATGTTGTCGGGAATCTCCACGAGATCCTTCACATTGCCTTCCGGAATCAGCACCTTCTTGATGCCGCCGCGATGGGCCGCGAGCAGTTTCTCCTTCAGGCCGCCGATGGGAAGCACCTCGCCGCGCAGGGTGATCTCGCCGGTCATGGCCACCTCGCAACGCACGGGAATGCCGGCGAACACGGAGACCATGGCCGTCGTGATGGCGGCGCCCGCGGACGGTCCATCCTTGGGCGTGGCGCCTTCCGGCATGTGGATGTGCATGTCGTTCTTCTCGAACATCTCCTGGTTGATGCCCAGGGACTTGGCGCGGCTGCGCATGACGGTGCGGGCCGCCTCGATGGACTCCTTCATCACGTCGCCCAACTGACCGGTACGGGTGATATTGCCCTTGCCGGGCATCAGGGAGGCCTCGATGGTCAGCAACTCGCCGCCCACTTCGGTCCAGGCCAGGCCGGTCACCTGACCGATCTGGTTGTTCTTCTCGGCCATGCCGTAGGTGTAGCGCTGCACGCCCAGGTATTTGTCGAGGTTGCGCGGCGTCACGCTGATCTTGCCCTTGGCTTTCTTCAACGTCTGGGCGGTGACTGCCTTGCGGCAGATCTTGGAGATTTCCCGCTCCAGGCTGCGCACGCCGGATTCCCGGGTGTAGTAGCGCACGATGTCGCGCAAGGCGCCTTCGGACACATGCAATTCCGTGTCGTTCAGGCCATTGTTCTTCATCTGCTTGGGCAACAGGTAACGCTGGGCGATGTTGATCTTCTCGTCCTCGGTGTAGCCGGACAAGCGAATGACTTCCATCCGGTCCAGCAGCGGCGCCGGGATGTTGAGGGAATTGGCGGTGGCCACGAACATCACGTCGGACAAGTCGTAGTCCACTTCCACGTAATGGTCCTGGAAGGTGTGGTTCTGCTCGGGATCGAGCACTTCCAACAGCGCGGACGACGGATCGCCGCGGAAATCCTGGCCCATCTTGTCCACTTCATCCAGCAGGAACAGGGGATTGCGCACCGTGGCCTTGGTCAGGCTTTGCAGGATCTTGCCGGGCATGGAACCGATGTAGGTGCGCCGATGGCCGCGAATCTCGGCCTCGTCGCGCACGCCGCCCAAGGCCATGCGCACGAACTTGCGGTTCGTGGCGCGGGCGATGGATTGGCCCAGGGAGGTCTTGCCGACGCCGGGCGGCCCCACCAGGCAGAGGATGGGCGCCTTCAGCTTGTCCACACGCTGCTGCACGGCCAGGTATTCGACGATGCGTTCCTTGACCTTCTCGAGGCCGTAGTGGTCGGTGTCCAGCACGACCTGGGCGTTGTCCAGGCTCTTGCTGATCTTCGTCTTCTTGCGCCAGGGCAGGTTGATGAGGGTCTCGATGTAGGTGCGCACCACGGTGGCTTCCGCCGACATGGGCGACATCATCTTCAGCTTCTTGAGTTCCGCCTCGGCCTTCTTCAAGGCTTCCCGGGACATATGGGCGGCCTTGATGCGCTTGTCCAGTTCTTCCAGGTCCTGGCTTTCGTCCACATCGCCCAGTTCCTTCTGGATCGCCTTGACCTGCTCGTTCAGGTAGTACTCGCGCTGGCTCTTCTCCATCTGGCGCTTGACGCGGCCACGGATGCGCTTCTCCACCTGGAGGATGTCGATTTCGGTTTCCATGAAACCCATCAAGTGGTCCAGGCGCGCCTTCAGGTCGGTCATCTCCAGGATGGCCTGCTTCTGGTCCAGCTTCAAAGGCAGGTGGGCGGCAATGGTGTCGGTGAGGCGGCCCGCGTCATCGATGCCGGCCAGGGAAGCCAGGATTTCCGGCGGGATTTTCTTGTTGAGTTTGACGTAGTTGTCGAACTGGGCCAACAGGGCGCGGCGCATCGCTTCGATTTCCGCATCCTCGCCGCCGGTTTCCGGCAGGGGCTCGCCCCGGGCCATGAAATGGGAATCCTCGTCGATGAATTCGAGAACCTTGACGCGTTGATTGCCTTCCACCAGCACCTTCACGGTGCCGTCCGGCAGCTTCAGCATCTGTAGGATGCTGGCGATGGCGCCGACCTCGTAGAGATCATCGAAGCTGGGTTCATCCTTCGCGGCGGACTTCTGGGCCACCAGCGCGATGTGCTTGCCGGCTTCCATGGCCGTTTCCAGCGCCTTGATGGACTTGGGCCGCCCCACGAATAGGGGGATGACCATGTGGGGAAACACCACCACATCGCGCAAGGGCAGCAGGGGCAAAGTGACGGGGTCGGTGAAATGGGTGATCTGGCTCATGACGTTCTCCGGCGGACGATCCGCCTGTGCGGTTTGAGCTACATGACGCCGCCGGGTCGGATTTCAACCCGGCGGCAACAAAGGACTTCAGCCAGCGGCCTTGGCCTGTTCGGCGTAGATCAGCAAGGGTTTGCTTTCGCCGCTGATGGACTTTTCGTCCACCACGACCTTGGACACGTCCTTCATGCCGGGCAGGTCGAACATGATATCGAGTAGGGAGTGCTCGATGATGGAGCGCAGGCCGCGCGCGCCGGTCTTGCGTTTCAAGGCGCGCTTGGAGATGGCGGTCAGCGCCTCTTCCCGGAACTCCAGCTCCACGCCTTCCATCTTGAACAGCTTCTGGAACTGGCGCGTCAAGGCGTTCTTGGGCTCGGTGAGAATCTGCATCAGCGCCTTGACGTCGAGTTCCTCAAGGGTCGCGATGACCGGCAGGCGGCCGACGAATTCCGGGATGAGACCGAACTTGATCAGATCCTCCGGCTCCACCATGCGGAACACTTCGCCCAGATCCTTGCGGTTGTCCTTGGACTTCACCTCGGCGCCGAAACCGATGCCGGATTTCTCCGTGCGGTCGCGAATGACCCGTTCCAAGCCGCTGAAGGCGCCGCCGACGATGAACAGGATGTTGGTGGTGTCGACCTGGATGTATTCCTGGTTGGGATGCTTGCGGCCACCCTGGGGAGGAATGGACGCCACCGTGCCTTCGATCAGTTTCAACAAAGCCTGCTGCACGCCCTCGCCGGACACGTCGCGGGTGATGGACGGGTTTTCCGAGCGGCGCGAAATCTTGTCGATCTCGTCGATGTAGACGATGCCGTTCTTGGCCTTCTCCACATCGTAGTCGCACTTCTGCAGGAGCTTCTGGATGATGTTTTCCACATCCTCGCCCACGTAGCCGGCCTCGGTCAGCGTGGTGGCGTCGGAAATCACGAAGGGCACGTTGAGCAGGCGGGCCAGGGTTTGCGCCAGCAGGGTCTTTCCGGAACCCGTGGGGCCGATGAGCAGGATGTTGCTCTTGGCCAGTTCCACTTCGTCTTCCTTGCTGCCGCCGGGTTGGCGCAGGCGCTTGTAGTGGTTGTACACCGCCACCGCCAGGGCCTTCTTCGCCAGGGACTGGCCAATCACGTACTGGTCCAAGACAGCGCTGATCTCCTGAGGCGTGGGCAGCTTGTCGCTGCTGTCCTTCTCGGGATCCTTGCCCACATCCTCGCGGATGATGTCGATGCACAAATCCACGCACTCGTCGCAGATGAACACCGAGGGACCGGCGATAAGCTTGCGCACCTCATGCTGGCTCTTTCCGCAGAAGGAGCAGTAGAGGAGTTTGTCGTCACCTTGTTTATCAGCCATTTTCGCCGTCCTATAAATAATACTTGATCGTTTGACTCAAGTTTACGCGGGCTCGCTCCGGTTAGCCAGCACTTTGTCCGCCAGCCCGTAGGCCACGGCCTGTTCCGCGCTCATGAAGTTGTCCCGGTCGGTATCCCGCTCGATGGTTTCGATGGGTTGTCCCGTGTGTTCCGCCAACAGCCGGTTCAGCTTTTCCTTGAGGTAGAGGATTTCCTTGGCGTGGATCTCGATGTCGGTCGCCTGCCCTTGGTAGCCGCCCAGGGGCTGATGGATCATGACCCGGGAATTGGGCAGCACGAAACGCTTGCCCTTGGCGCCGGCGGAGAGCAGGAACGCGCCCATGCTGGCGGCCTGGCCCACGCACAGGGTGGACACATCCGGCTTGATGAAGCGCAGGGTGTCGTAGATGCCCATGCCGGCGGTGATGGAGCCGCCCGGGGAATTGATGTACAGGTGGATGTCCTTGTCCGGATTTTCCGATTCCAGGAACAGCAACTGGGCAACCACCAGATTCGCGGTCATGTCGTTGACCGGGCCCACCATGAAGATGACCCGCTCTTTCAGCAGGCGGGAATAGATGTCGTAGGCCCGTTCGCCGCGCCCGCTCTGCTCGATGACCATGGGGATGTACCCCAGGCCGGAAGGTTCCTGCGTCCAAGTGCTCATCAAACGGTTCCCATCAGTTTTTCAAGGGTGGTGGCCTCATCCGTCACCTGGGCACTTTCCAGCGCCCAGTTGACGATGTTCTCTTCGAGAACGAGGGCTCGCGCCTCCTTCAGCCGGGAGGTGTCCTGATAGTACCAGCCGACCACTTCGGAGGGGTCTTCGTAGCTCTGGGCGAATTCGTCCACCATGGCGCGCACCTGGTCATCGGAGGCGAGGATGTTCTGTTCCCGGATGATGGTGTCCATCAGCAGACCGAGGGCCACACGCCGCTGGGCCTGGGGCTCGAAGATCTCCTCGCCCAGCTTGATGTCCTGTTCCTTCATGCCGCGCGCCTTCAGGTCGGTCACGGCCTTTTCCATGAGCGCCTGCCGTTCCAGGGCGACCAGATTGCTGGGCACGTCGAAGGGCGTGGTTTCCAGCAGGCCGTTGAGCACCTGTTCCTTTACCTTGGCCTGGATGCGGCGCTTCGCCTCCCGCGCCAGGTTCCCGCGAATCTCCTCGCGCAGTTTGGCGACGCCGCCCTCGTGGATGCCCAGACTTTGCGCCATGGCCTCGTCCACCTCAGGCAGCACGGCCTCGTGCACGGATTTCACGCTGGCCTCGAAGCTCGCTGTCTTGCCCGCCAGTTCCTTGGCGAAATAATCGTCGGGGAAGGTCACGTCGAAGGTCTTGCTCTCGCCCGCCTTCATGCCGACCAGGCTGCCCTCGAAATCCTTCAGGGTGCGGCCCTCGCCGAGGATCACCGGGAAATCCTTGGCTTCGCCGCCGGGGAAAGCCTCGCCGCCGATCTTGCCGAAATAATCGATATGCACCCGGTCGCCTTCCCTGGACTCCCGCTCGACCACGTGGAACTGGACGCGCTGCTTGCGCAGTACATCCAAAGTGCGGTCCACGTCGGCATCGTTCACGTCCACGACGGGGCGGGTCACCTTGATCTGGGTGAGGTCGCCCAACTTGATCTCGGGAAAGACTTCGAACGTGGCGACGAAGTTGCCGTTCTCGCCCGGCGCGAAGCGGGGATAGCCGGCAACGGACAATTGGTTGTTCTGGACGGCTTCGCCGAATTGCTTTTGCAGGGCGTCGCCCAACACTTCGCCGCGAATTTCGCTGGAGTAGCGGGCGGCGACCAGTTTCATGGGGGCCTTCCCGGGACGGAAACCATCCATGCGCACATTGCGGGCGACTTGCGCCAGGCGCTTGCGAACTTCCGCCTCCACCTCTTCTTGGTTGAGGTTGAGGGTGACACGGCGGTTGAGGCCTTCGAGGGTTTCCACGGTTGCAGTCATCAGGTTTTCCTTAAACAAACAATATTCATGCCAAGTTCACACGAACCGGAGTTGCAGTCAAATCAGTACGATCCGAGCCTGGCGCCGCCGTAGCAGATGTACGGAAAACGCCAAACGCGCGGCCGATGGCTTGAATGCGACTTGGTCCCAGGGTCAATTTCTGGTGCGAAAGGGGGGACTCGAACCCCCACGCCTAAGGCGCTGGAACCTAAATCCAGTGCGTCTACCAATTCCGCCACTTTCGCGAAAACGGCCAAGTGTAAACTACCCGCCCCTGGTCCCGCCACCCGGCAAGCGCCAAGACAATAACGCAAGCAATTGATTTTATTGATATGAGCAATATGGATCGGACAAATCTGGTGAACACGGGACACTACGAAAACTTCCCGGTGGCTTCGATCTTCCTGCCCGCGCGCCTGCGTCCCGCCGTGCGGGCCATCTATGCCTTCGCCCGGAGCGCGGACGACTTCGCCGACGAGGGTGATCAGCCCGCCGAATGGCGTCTTGCCCGGCTCGCGGAATATCACGCGCACCTGAATGCCCTGGAACGGGGCGAAGCGGTGGCGCACCCCGTGTTCCGCGATCTCGCGCCCCATATTCGTGCACACAACCTGCCCTATGCCCTGTTCCATGACCTGCTCTCCGCTTTCGAACAGGACTGTTCCAAGACCCGCTACGCCCACTTCGGCGAAGTCATGGATTATTGCCGCCGCTCCGCCAACCCCATTGGCCGTCTGCTGCTCAAGCTTTACGGCGACGAGGACGTGAAACACCAGGCGTGGTCGGACGGCATCTGCTCGGCCCTGCAACTCATCAACTTTCTCCAGGACGTCCAGGTGGATTTCGCGAAAGGCCGCATCTACCTGCCCCAGGACGAAATGGCCAAGTTCGGCATTTCAGAACGGCAGATCGGCGCAGGCCGCGCCGATGCCCTCTGGCAGCAATTCATGAAGGGACAGATCGAGCGGGCCCGGCGCATGCTCCAGGCCGGCGCGCCCCTGGGGCGCGCCCTGAAGGGCCGCATCGGCCTGGAGATGCGCCTGATCATCCTGGGCGGCGAACGCATCCTCTACCAGTTGCACCAAAGCCGCGGCGACATGTTCAGCCAACGGCCCAGGCTCGGCTGGCGCGACGGCGCGATCATCCTTCGGCGCGCCCTGTTTCCCGGGCAGGGGAAAAAACGGCAAGCCTCATCCTGTGGCAGCGGCGGCTGCGGGCACTGACATGGACCCCCACGCCTACTGTCAGGAGAAGGCGGCCGCGAGCGGCTCCAGCTTCTATTACAGCTTCCGCTTCCTGCCACCCGAGCGGCGCCGGGCCATCACGGCGTTCTACGCGTTCTGCCGGGAAGTGGACGACGTGGTCGACGAATGCCACGACCCCGCGCCGGCCCGGGCCAAGCTGGCCTGGTGGCGGGACGAGGTGGCGCGGCTGTACGCGGGCCAGCCGGAGCATCCGGTCACCCGCGCCTTGCGGGAAGCCATTGGGCTTTTCCATCTGCCCGAGGACGCCTTCGGCCAGATCGTCGACGGCATGGAAATGGATCTGGACCTGGTGCGCTACCCCGATTTCAAGGCATTGAATCTCTACTGCCACCGGGTCGCCGGCGTGGTCGGCGAAGTCGCCGCGTTGATTTTCGGCCTGAGCGACCGGGCCACCTTGAAGTACGCGAACAAACTGGGACTGGCCTTCCAGTTGACCAACATCATCCGGGACGTGGGCGAGGACGCCCGGCGCAACCGCATCTACCTGCCTCTCGACGAACTGGCCGAATACGGCGTCGCGGAAGCCGACCTGCTCGCGGGCCGCATGAGCGACAACTTCGCCCGCCTGATGGATTTCCAATACCGGCGCGCCAACGAAACCTACGACGCGGCCCTGGCCCTGCTCCCCCACGCCGACCGCAAAGCCCAGCGCCCCGGGCTGATCATGGCCGCGATCTACCGGACCCTGCTGGAGGAGATTCGCGCCGACGGCTTCCAGGTGCTCGACAGGCGCACCGCCCTGACGCCATTGCGCAAGCTCTGGATCGCCTGGCGGACCTGGATGCGCGGATAAGGCGATGGATATGAAACCGTGAACCCCATCGCCATCGTCGGCGGCGGCTGGGCCGGACTGGCCTGCGCCGTGGAACTGACCGACGCCGGACACCCCGTCACCCTGTTCGAGGCGGCGAAACAACTGGGCGGCCGGGCGCGCCGGGTCGATTGGAACGGCCTGCCCCTCGACAACGGCCAACATCTGATGGTGGGCGCCTATCGGGAAAGCCTCCGGCTGATGACCCGCTTGGGCACGGCGGAACTCGTCGAGCGCCGGCCCCTGGAATTGATCGTGCCGGGCTTCCGCCTGCGTCTACCGCGCCTGCCCGCGCCGCTCAATCTGGCCGTCGGCCTTCTCCTGGCCCGGGGGCTGGACATCAAGGACAAACTGGCCGCCGCGCGCTTCATGACGGCGCTGAAGGACTGCGCCTTCCGCTTGGCCAGGGACGAGGCCGCCGCGGTCTTCCTGCGCCGCCATAGCCAGCCCGGGAATCTGGTGGACAAGCTCTGGGCACCCATCTGCGTCGCCGCCCTCAACACCCCCCTGGAAACCGCGTCGGCCCAAGTGTTCTGCAACGTGTTGCGGGACAGCCTGGCGGGCGAGCGCGCCGACAGCGACCTGCTGCTGAACCGTGCCGACCTGGGCCGGCTGCTGCCGGACGCGGCCGGCGCCTTCCTCGCGCGCCACGGTTCGGAGGTGCGCACCGCATGCAAGGTCGGGAAAATCGAACGCCGCGCCGACGGCTTCCATCTCACCGGACCGGAGGTTCAAGCCGCCCGGGTCGTTCTGGCCTCCCATCCCGGTCGCCTGCCCGATCTGCTCGCGGACGTGCCGGAAATGTCCGGCATCGCCGGGCAGGTTTCCCGCTATGCCTGGCAGCCCATCCTCACCCTGTGGTTGCGCTTCGCCACACCGCCGGCGTTCCCCTTCCCCATGATCGGACTGGGCGGCGGCCAAGCGCCCTGGGCCTTCGAGCGCAACGATCTGGCGCCCGGCCTGGTCGCCGTCGTCGTCAGCGCGGAAGGCCCGCATCTGGCCCTCGCGCCGGAAGTTCTCCGGGATGAATATCTGGCCCTGCTGGCCGGGCGACTGGGCGCCCTGCCCGCCTTGCTGGACTGGAAAACCATCGTCGAGAAGCGCGCCACCTTCGCCTGCGTGCCCCACATGGCGCGCCCCGACAACCTCACGCCGGTCGACGGCTTGTATCTCGCGGGCGACCATACCGCCGGAGACTATCCCGCCACGCTCGAAGGCGCGGTCCGCAGCGGCGTAAAATGCGCCCGATCGATCCTCCAAACGACAAAGATGACATGACCGCCGATTTGCCCACCTACACGCCTGCGCCCGATCTGCTGAAAGACCGGGTCATCCTCGTCACCGGCGCCGGCCAGGGGCTTGGCCGCGCCGCCGCCCTGGGCTTTGCCCGCCACGGCGCCACGGTGGTCCTGCTGGGCCGCACGGTGGGCAAACTGGAAAAGGTCTACGACGAGGTCGTCGCGGCTGGCGGCGCCCAACCGGCGATCTTCCCCATGGATCTGGGTCTGGCCGGCGACGCGGATTTCGAGGCGATGGCCCAGGCCATCGCCTATCAACTCGGCCGCCTGGACGGCATTCTGCATTGCGCGGCGGCCTTCGAGGCCCTGCACCCCCAGAACCTGGATACCCAGGAAGACTGGATTCGTCTGTTCCGGGTGAACGCCGCCGCGCCGGCCGCGATCAACCGGGCCTGCGCACCCTATCTGGAAAGCGGCGGCGACGGCTCCGTCATCCTGGTGGGGGAAACCCATGGCCACGCACCGGCGGCCTACTGGGGCGGTTTCGCCGTATCCAAGGCGGCGCTGGAAGCCTATTTCAAGATCCAGGCCGACGAATGGTCTGGCAAGCCGACGCGCATCAATCTGGTCATCCCGGGACCGGTGAATTCGCCCCAGCGCGCCCGCACGCATCCCGGCGAGGAGAAGTCCGGCCTGCCGCAGCCGGACGATCTGGCGCCCCGGTTTCTCTATCTCATGGGCACGGACAGCCGGGATGTCCGTGGCCAAATCCTCGATTACCCCGGCTAGGACGGGGCGGTGTTCAGCCCAGGCTGTCCAGGCTTTCGCCCGGGTTGTCTCGGTTTTCGCCGACACTCTGGCAGGGCGCGCAGAAACGCTTGCGCAGGTATTCGTTGAACTCGGGCGCGACCTCGGGATGCTGTAGCGCGAACTCCACGGTCGCTTCCAGATAGCCGAGCTTGCTGCCGCAGTCATAGCGCTTGCCGGTGAACTCGTAGGCGAGCACCTGCTGTTCCTTGAGCATGGCGGCGATCGCATCGGTGAGCTGAAGTTCGCCGCCGGCGCCGCGCTCGATCTGGCGCAGGTGGTGGAAGATGCGCGGGGTCAGCACATAGCGGCCGACCACCGCCAGATCCGAGGGCGCGTCCGCCGGCTTGGGTTTTTCCACGATCTTGCTGACGCGGGAGATGCGGTCCGCCAGAGGCGAAGTGGCGACGATGCCGTAGGAACCGGTCTCGGACGGGTCCACATGCTGCACGCCCACCATGGAGCACTGATAGTAGCTGTAGAGATCGCACATCTGCTTGGTGGCGCCCGGTTTGCCGTCGATCAGGTCGTCGGCCAGCAGGACCGCGAACGGTTCGTCGTTCACCGCCGACTGGGCGCACAGCACCGCGTGGCCCAGGCCCAGCGCCTCCGCCTGACGGATGTAGATGATGTTCACGTTCACCGGCAGCATGGCGCGCAGTTCTTCCAGGGCTTCCAGCTTGCCGCGGGACTCCAGTTCCACTTCCAGCTCGTAGGCCTTGTCGAAGTGGTCGGCGATGGCCCGCTTGGTGCGGCCGATGATGAAGATCAGATCGGTGATGCCCGCCGCCATGGCCTCTTCCGCCGCATACTGGATCAGCGGTTTGTCGACGATGGGCAGCATCTCCTTGGGATTCGCCTTGGTGGCGGGCAGAAAGCGGGTGCCCATGCCCGCGGCGGGAAACACCGCCTTGGTTACGCGTTTCACGAATTCTTCTCCTCAATTATTGGTCAAGCACAAGATACCGATGGATGGGAATGTCCGAAAACAAGACATTCCACGGATTTCCCGGACCTGGTTGCGGAAAAAGCGGGACGGGTAGCAGTCAGTCCCGCTGCCTGGACGCATGGAGCGCATCCAGGTAATCGGCAAAATCCTCGGAAAGTTCAGCGTGTTTCAAGGCGTACTCGACGGTAGCCTGGAGGTAGCCCAGCTTGCTGCCGCAATCGTAGCGCTTGCCATGGTACTGGTAGGCGAGCACCTGTTGCTCCTGGAGCAGGCTGACGATGCCGTCGGTGAGTTGTATCTCGCCGCCGGTGCCCCGGCCGATATGGCGCAAATGGTCGAATATGCGGGGCGTGAAGACATAGCGCCCCACCACGCCCAGGGTGGAAGGCGCGACGGCGGGAGCGGGTTTTTCCACCATGGCGGTGATCCGCGACAGGCGATCCTCCATGGGCTGGCTGACGACGATGCCGTATTGGTTGGTTTCTTCCCGCGCCACGTTCTGCACGCCGACCAGGGAACAATTGTAGTAGCTGAACTGCTGGGCCATCTGGGCGATGACGCCGGGCTGGGCATCGACCAGATCGTCCGCCAGGAGGACCGCGAAGGGCTCCTGGTTCACCGCCGGCTCGGCGCACAGCACGGCATGCCCCAGCCCCATGGCTTCCGCTTGGCGGATATAGATGCAATTCACGTGGTCGGGAATGATGCCGCGCACGATCTCCAGCAGCTTCGTCTTGCCCTTCGCCTCGAGTTCGGTTTCCAACTCGTAAGCTTTGTCGAAATGGTCGGGAATGGAGCGTTTGTTGCGGCCGTTGATGAAGATCAGATCGGTGATGCCCGCTTCCACCGCCTCCTCCACCGCGTACTGGATCAAAGGCTTGTCGACGATGGGCAACATCTCCTTGGGATTGGCCTTGGTCGCCGGCAGGAAGCGGGTGCCCAGGCCCGCGACGGGGAATACCGCTTTCGTGACTTTTTGCATGTTCATTCTCTCGAAAACTCAATAAACGCAGGCCAGCCCGGACAGCGGAGCGAAGCCGCCTTGTGGTCTTCCGCCACCGACGCGGCATAGCTCAAGCGATGCATCACGGCTTTCCTGTACCTTCCAGCAGTTCTAATAACCCAGCTTCGTCGAGCAGGGCAATCCCCAATTCCTGGGCACGGGCCAATTTGCTCCCCGCTTCCGCCCCCGCGACCACGTAGTCGGTCTTCTTCGAGACGCTGCCGGCGACCTTGCCGCCCAGGGCTTCGATGCGTTCCTTCGCCTGGTCCCGGGTGAGATTCGGCAGGGTTCCGGTGAGCACGAAGGTCTTGCCGGAGAAGGGGCTGGGTGCCTGGATCCTGGCCTCGCCGTCGCGCCAGGCTCCGGCATTCTCCAGGGCGCGGATGACATCCAGATTATGCGACTCCGACAAAAAGGCCCGGATCGAAGCCGCCACCACGGGGCCGACATCCGGCACCGCCATCAGGGCGTCGGCATCCGCGTCCATGAAATCCCGCATGCGGCCGAAATGCCGGGCCAGATCCTTCGCGGTCTGCTCGCCCACCTGGCGGATGCCCAGGGCGAAGATGAAACGGGCCAGGGCCCGGCCGCGGCTGGCGTCGATGGCCTGGACCAGGTTTTCCGCGGACTTGTCCGCCATGCGTTCCAGGGCCGCGAGGCTGTCTCGGCTGATCTTCTCCGGGTCGTACAGATCGGCGGGGGTCTTCACCATGCCCTTGTCGACGATCTGTTCCACCAGTTTGTCGCCCAGTCCCTCGATATCCATGGCCCGGCGCGAGGCGAAGTGGATGATGGCCTGCTTGCGCTGGGCGGGACAGGCCAGGCCGTTGGTGCAGCGGGCCGCCGCCTCGCCCTCGAGGCGGACGACTGGCGCGCCACAGACTGGGCATGTCTTGCGCATTTCGAAAGGCACGCGGGCCTCTTCTTCCAAATCGCGATGCGGCGGGTTCCGCAACACCACGCCCACCACTTCCGGGATCACGTCGCCGGCCCGGCGCACGATGACCGTATCCCCCACCCGCACGTCCTTGCGCCGCACCTCGTCCTCGTTGTGCAGGGTGGCGTTGGTGACGGTGACGCCGCCGACGAACACCGGCGCGAGACGCGCCACCGGCGTCAGCGCGCCGGTGCGGCCGACCTGCACGTCGATGGCCTCGACGGTGGTGAGTTCCTCCTGGGCCGGGTATTTGTGGGCGATGGCGAAACGGGGCGCGCGGGCGATGAAGCCCAGCGCTTCCTGGTCCGCGAGCCGGTTCACCTTGTAGACCGCGCCGTCGATGTCGTAGGGCAAGCCGGCGCGCTTCCCGCCCAGGCCGTTGAAATAGCCCATCAGCCCCGCGACGCCGCGCACAATCCCGCGTTCCTCGGACACCGGCAGGCGGCGGGCGGCGAGCCAGTCCATGACGCCGGCGTGGGTGTCCGGCAGCCGCGCGCCCTCCACCCGGCCGATGCCGTAAGCGAAAAAGGACAGGCGCCGCCGGGCGGTGATGCGCGGATCCAGTTGGCGCAGACTGCCGGCGGCGGCGTTGCGCGGGTTCGCGAAAGTCTTTTCGCCCTTTTCACGGGCGGATTCGTTCAGTTTTTCGAAGTCGCGCCGCAGCATCAGCACCTCGCCGCGCACCTCCAGCCAGGCGGGCGGCTCCGGATCCTCCAGGCGCATGGGAATGGCCTTGACGGTGCGCAGGTTGGCGGTCACATCCTCGCCGGTGAAGCCGTCGCCCCGGGTCGCGCCCTGGACGAATTCGCCGTCGCGGTAGCGCAGGGCGACCGCGAGGCCGTCGAACTTGGGCTCCACCGCGTATTCGATCTCTTCCTCTTCCCGCTCCAGCCCTTCCCGCACGCGCCGATCGAAGGCCGCCACCTCCGCTTCGGAAAAGGCGTTGTTGAGGGACAACATGGGCACGGCGTGGACCGCCTCGGCGAAGGCCTTGAGCGGGACGGCGCCAACCCGTTGCGTCGGCGAGTCCGCTCTCAGCAGTTCCGGGTGGGCGTTTTCCAGTTCCTGGAGTTCGCGCAGCAGCCGATCGTATTCCGCGTCGGGAATACTCGGCGCGTCGAGGACGTAGTAACGGTAGTTGGCCTCGTCGATGCGCCGGCGGAGTTCCAGGACGCGGATTTCCGCCGTATTCCCCACGCCGCCCGCCGCCACCGGTTCAGACGAAGAGCCGCAGCGCCCGCTCGCCGCCGGCGGGTATGCCGCGCGCATCCATGCGGGCGTAGTACTGGGTGAGACGGGCGCGGTCGCGGTTGAGGCTGTCCTCGCTGACGGTACGGCTGTTGTCGTCCACCAGACGGCCTTCCAGGCGCCACGCCAGATCCATGCCCAGGCGGGTCATGCGGTCGAACACGGCGAGGCCGTCGGCGACGCGGGGCACGTCGAACAGCAGCGTCACGCCATGGGTGGTGAGGCCGCGGCCATCCCGAGGGAAGGGCTCCTCCTCCTGGTTGGCCAAGGTGAACAGGATATGGCCGAAGTCGTCGCGGGCCTGGAAGGTGCCATCCGCCTCCAGGGACAGGCGCGCCTCCTGGGCCAGGCTGTACATGGCCTCGCTGGTGAAGGTGCGGCTGTCGGCGGAGATCACGTTGAGGCCGATCAGGACGTCCACGTCCATGCAGAACAGGTCGAGGTCGCGCGCCATGCGCAGAGCCTCCTCCTTGTCCGGGCAGGACACGGCGCCGCCTTCCTCGGCGGCGAATTCGTACAGCGCGCGGCAGAAGGCGTCGAGCTGGTCCTGGGACACGGCGCCGCCCCGGTCGGCGAGTTGCAGGCCGAATTCCACCTGGGCGTAGGCATTGCGCGGATGGCCGCTCAAGGCTTCCCAGGCGCCGTCGGTGCGGCATCCGAAGGCGCGCGCGGGCTTGCCGAGGCGGCGCAGCACGGCCAGCAGGGGACCGAAATTAGCGAGCAGGGGCGAGGCGAATTTCACGCGGGCAATGTATTCGGTCACCTCGTCGAGGCCGTTGCGCGGGGCCATCGCCGGCTCCGCCCCGTCGTGTTCCTGCGAATCCGGCGCCAGTCCAGGCACCGCGTCCGCCACCGGCGCGGAGGCGGGCCGGGCCGGCGGCGCCGGCCGCGCGGCCGGCGCGGGCGTTGCGGAAGGCGCGGGCGCCTCGGTCCGCTTCACCGGCGCGGCACGCGGCGGTTCCGGAAACGGATCGGGGACGGGCAGAGGCTCGAGGGAGGAGAGGATCGAGCTCGCGGCCTCGGGCGGTTTGCGCTCGAAGCTCATGGCGGGCGGCACGGCTTGCGCCTCGTCCACCGCGTGCCGGGCCTCCGATGCCTGGGGCTCGGCGTCGGCGAGTTGGATATGGGTGTCGGTGCGGCGCTTGCTGGTCTCGGTGCGCACCGATTCGCCCAACATGATCTCGTCCCGCTTGTTGGAGAACATGCGGTCCGCTTCCTTGCGGAACTTACGCTCCTGCAGGATGTTGTAGACGACGATGATGGCGATCAGACTGACGCCGACGATGGCCAGAACGATCTGGAGCGTGGTCATCATGGACGTTTTACCTCCGTGGGTGGCTGAATGCCGGGCTCCATGACATGGAAGAA
The DNA here is from genome assembly GCA_044227325.1 of Thiobacillaceae bacterium. Lineage (GTDB taxonomy): Bacteria > Pseudomonadota > Gammaproteobacteria > Burkholderiales > Thiobacillaceae > PFJX01. The sequence continues at coordinate 40,795 of JBGAFI010000022.1, forward strand.
GACTTCGTTGGCGCGCACCATGCCGAGTTCGAAACGGGCGCGCTCATCCAGCGCATCATAGCCGGAATGCAAATCCCGGGCTTCCGCCGCGAGTTGCACATTGCGGGCCTCCAGCGCCTGGTTGGCGGTTTTCTGGGCGGTGATTTCCCGTTCCAGTTCCCATACCCGGAGCCAACTGCCCTTCCCCAGCCAGAGGGGATATTGCAGCAGCAGGATCAGCACCGCCAAAGTCCAGGCAAGCCCGCGCATCTCATCTCAGTTGATAAAAGGCGTCCCGGCCGGGGTATCGGGCGAGCTCGGCGAGTTCTTCCTCGATGCGCAGCAACTGGTTGTATTTCGCGATGCGGTCGGAACGGGACAGGGAACCGGTCTTGATCTGCAAGGCGTTGCTGCCCACCGCCAGGTCGGCGATGAAGGCGTCCTCGGTCTCGCCGGAACGGTGCGAGATGACGGCGGTGTAGCCGGCCCGCTTCGCGGTCTCGATGGCGTCGAAGGTTTCCGACACGGTGCCGATCTGATTCACCTTGATCAGGATCGAGTTGGCGATGTCCTTGGCGATGCCTTCGCGCAGGATCTTCGCGTTGGTGACGAACAGGTCGTCGCCGACGATCTGGATCTTCTTGCCCAGCTTCGCGGTGTGCAGCGCCCAGCCATCCCAGTCGCCCTCCGCCATGCCGTCCTCGATGCTGATGATGGGGTATTTGTCGACCCAGGCGGCAAGGTAGTCGGTGAACTCGGCGGAAGTCAGCTTCAGCCCCTCGGACTCCAGCACGTAGCGGCCGTCCTTGTAGAACTCGGAAGCGGCGCAGTCGAGGCCGATCAGCACATCCTTGCCCGGGGTGTAACCGGCGCCGGAGATGGCCTCCATGATGAACTTGATGGCTTCCTCGTTGGACTTGAAGTTGGGGGCGAAACCGCCCTCGTCGCCCACCGTGGTGGGATGGCCCGCCTTGTCCAGAAGCTTCTTCAGGGTGTGGAACACCTCGGCGCCGCAGCGCAGGGCCTCGCGGAAGGTGGACAGGCCGGCGGGAATGACCATGAATTCCTGGATGTCCACGCTGTTGTTCGCGTGGGCGCCGCCGTTGACGATGTTCATCATGGGCACCGGCAGGTGCATGGGACCGGCGCCGCCCAGATAGCGGTATAGGGGCAGGCCGGCTTCCTCGGCGGCGGCGCGGGCGCAGGCCATGGAAACCGCCAGGATGGCGTTCGCGCCCAGGCGCGCCTTGTTCTCGGTGCCGTCCAGATCGATCAGGGTCTGGTCGAGCAGATGCTGTTCTTCCGCGTCCAGGCCCAGGACGGCCTCGGCGATTTCGGTGTTCACGTGTTCGACGGCCTTGAGGACGCCCTTGCCCAGGTAGCGGGACTTGTCGCCATCGCGCATTTCGATGGCCTCGCGGCTGCCGGTGGAGGCGCCGGAGGGCACGGCGGCGCGGCCCAGCACGCCGGATTCGAGAAGCACGTCGGCTTCCACGGTGGGATTGCCGCGCGAATCCAGGATTTCGCGGGCGATGACGTCTACGATTGCACTCATTGCTGTTTTCCTTTTCTCTTTAATGGGCGGCTGTTTGCCGCGCCTTCTACAGTCGGGCTTCGATAAAGCCCTTTTGCTTCACCAAGGTATCGATTTCCTTGAGGGTGAAAAGCAATTCTTTCATCAAATGCAGGGGCCAGGCGTTGGGGCCGTCGGACAGTGCCTTGGCCGGGTCCGGATGGGTCTCCGCGAACAGGCCGGCGACGCCCACCGCCACGGCGGCGCGCGCCAGCACCGGCACGAATTCCCGCTGGCCGCCGGAACTGGTGCCCTGGCCGCCCGGCTGCTGCACCGAATGGGTGGCGTCGAACACCACCGGGCAGCCGGTCTCGCGCATGATGGCGAGGCCGCGCATGTCGGACACCAGGGTGTTGTAGCCGAAGGACACGCCGCGGTCGCACACCATGATGGTGTCCGCGCCACCATTGGCGGTTTTCGCCTTGTCCACCACGTTCTTCATGTCGCCGGGGGCGAGGAACTGGCCCTTCTTGATGTTCACCGGCTTGCCGCAGGTGGCCACCGCCTCAATGAAATCGGTCTGGCGGCACAGGAAAGCCGGCGTCTGCAGGACGTCCACCACCGCCGCGACCGGCGCGATCTCGGCTTCGGTGTGCACGTCGGTGAGCACCGGCAGGCCGAGCTGCTTTTTCACCTCGGACAGGATGCGCAGGCCCTCTTCCATCCCCAGACCCCGGAACGATTTGCCGGAGGAACGGTTGGCCTTGTCGAAGGAGGACTTGTAGATGAAGGGCATGCCGACTTCGGCGCAGATTTCCTTGAGGGCGCCGGCGGTATCCAGGGCCATCTGTTCGGACTCGATGACGCAGGGCCCGGCGATGAGGAACAGGGGCTGGTCCAGCCCGGCTTCGAATCCGCACAGTTTCATGCCGCGCGTCCTTTCTTGTTGGCCAGGGCGGCCTCGACGAAAGCCTTGAACAGGGGATGGCCGTCGCGGGGATTGGAGGTGAACTCCGGATGGAACTGGCAACCGACGAACCAGGGGTGGACATCCCGGGGCAATTCCACCATTTCGCACAGGTTGGTGCCGGGCGCCCGGCCCGCGACCTTGAGGCCGGCTTCTTCCAGCTTGGCCAGCAGGCCGTTGTTGACCTCGTAGCGATGCCGGTGTCGTTCGATGACCTCGGCCTTGCCGTAGATCGCGCGCGCCAGGCTGCCCTCGGCCAGCTTGCAGACCTGACCGCCCAGGCGCATGGTGCCGCCCAGGTCGGACTGGGCGTCGCGCCGCTCGATATGGCCGTCCGCCTCGCGCCATTCGGTGATCAGGCCGATCACCGGGTAGGGCGTATCCGACTCGAATTCGGTGGAATGGGCGTTTTCCATGTCGGCCACGTCGCGGGCGAACTCCACCACGGCGAGCTGCATGCCCAAGCAGATGCCCAGGTAGGGAATCCTGTTCTCGCGGGCGTAGCGGATCGCGCAGATCTTGCCCTCGGTGCCGCGCTTGCCGAAGCCGCCGGGCACCAGGATCGCATCCATGCGCGCCAGGGCGCCGCAGCCGTCGTGCTCGATGGCCTCGGAGTCGATGTAGTGGATGTTGACCTTGCTGTGGGTGTGGATGCCCGCGTGGGTCAGGGATTCGGACAGGGACTTGTAGGACTCGGTCAGATCCACGTACTTGCCGACGAAGGCGATGTCCACCTGGTGCTCGGGATGCTCGAGGGCGTCGATCAGGCGCTTCCACACCGACAGATCGGCCGCCTTCGCCAGCAGTCCCAGCTTGTGGCAGACGATTTCGTCCAGCATCTGGTCGTGCAGCATGGCCGGGATCTTGTAGATGGAATCCGCGTCCAGGGCCTCGATCACCGCTTCCGGCATGACGTTGCAGAACAGGGCGATCTTGCGCCGTTCCTCGGCGGGAATGTGCCGGTCGGCGCGGCACAGCAACACGTCCGGCTGAATGCCGATCTCGCGCAGTTCCTTGACCGAATGCTGGGTCGGCTTGGTCTTCAGCTCGCCGGCGGTGGGAATGTAGGGCAGCAGGGTCAGATGGATGTAGCAGCACCCCTGCTTGCCTTCCTCGATGCCCATCTGGCGGATGGCCTCCAGGAAGGGCAGGGACTCGATGTCGCCCACCGTGCCGCCGATCTCGATGATGGCCACGTCGGCGCCCTCGGCGCCGCGCTTGATGTACGACTTGATCTCGTCGGTGATGTGGGGAATGACCTGGACGGTCTTGCCCAGATATTCGCCGCGCCGCTCCTTCTTGATCACCGACTCGTAGATCTGGCCGGTGGTGAAGTTGTTGCGCTTGGACATCTTGGCGCGGGTGAAGCGCTCGTAGTGGCCCAGATCCAGGTCGGTCTCGGCGCCGTCCTCGGTGACGAACACCTCGCCGTGCTGGAACGGGCTCATGGTGCCCGGGTCGACGTTGATGTAGGGATCCAGCTTGAGATGAGTGACGGTGAGGCCGCGCGACTCGAGGATCGCCCCCAGGGACGCGGCGGCGATGCCCTTGCCCAGAGAGGACACAACGCCGCCGGTGACAAAGATGTAACGGGTCATAAATTTCGCGGATGCGGGGATGCGGAATGATACCGGAATGGCCCCGGCCTCTCAAAAAAAGCCCGGTCCCGTTTGGACACGGCCCGATGGACAGAACACCGCGGCGGAAACCCCGCCGCGACGGCGCGGATCAGCTGCCGGTCAAGCCGGTGGTGACCTGGTGGGTCACGTACACCAACCGCAGCCCCGCGTCGCCGACCCGCTTGACCAGGGCGTCGATGCGGTCCTGATCGGCGAAGAATTCCAGGGTTTCCGGCAACCTGCCGGCCAATTCGAAAAAGCTGTCCTCGTACACTCCGTGCCGGCCGTAGCCGGCGGCGGCGCGGAAGGCGGTGCCGCCGGCGATGCCCAGCGCCTTCGCCTCGTTGAACAGCCATTCGTGGATGGGCAGATGCGCGTGCTTCATGCCTTCCTTGACGAAGAAACGGACACAGACGGTCTGCATGCTCAGCCTCGCAACGCTTTGAAGGTCCACACGCCCAGCGCGGTGCAGGCGAGGGATCCGAACAGGTGGGTGGATGCCGCGGTCAGCGCCCAGCCGAGTTGGCCCCGGCTGATCAGCGTGAACACCTCGGCGGAAAACGTGGAAAAGGTGGTGAGCCCGCCCAGGAAGCCGGTGATGGCGAACAGGCGCCATTCCGGCGGCAGGCCCGGATGCTGGGCGAAGAAGGCGACGGCGACGCCGATCAGGTAGCCGCCCGCCAGATTGGCCGCCAGCGTGCCGTAGGGCAGGGTCGGAAACACCGGGTTGAGCCACACGCCCAGGCCCCAACGCAGCCAGGCGCCGACGGCGGCGCCGAGTCCGATGGCGAAAAAGGCGCTCATCGCGGCAAGGCGCGCGGAGAGAGGGACGAGGAGCGACGCCACCGACTCCACCTCCCGGCGACGGTGACGCTTTTTCTCCTCACGCCCAGCGCCTCAGCGACTCACAGCCAGACCATCAAGCCGGTCTCGAACGGGTGGGTCAGCAGATCGTGATAGGGATAGACCCGCACCCGATAGAGCAGCTTGCCGCACATTTCCGGGGTCAACTCCAGGCTGAACAGGCAGTCCTGGCCGTCATGGCCTTCCGGCTTCATCTGGCTGGCCTGCAGATCCCTATCCTGCCCCTGCTTGGAAGCGCGGCCGACCAGCACCTCGACGCGCACGTCCTCGGGAGCGAGGCCGTTGAGATTGACCGCGGCTTTGAGCACGAGACTGTCGCCGAAATTGATGCGCTTCTGGGGTTCGTCCAGGCGGCGCAGGCTGACGCCGCCCCAGGCCTGGCGCACCTTCGCTTTCCAGGCGGCGACGCTCTGGGCGGCGGCGAAGCCGCCTTCCGAGTAGCGCCGCCACTGGCGCGAGGCCGGGCCGTAGAACTTGTTCACGTACTGCATGACCATGCGCGTCGCGTTGAAGCGCGGCAGCAGGGTGGTGATGGATTTTTTCGCCATGTGCACCCATTCGCTGGAGAAGCCCAGCTCGTGGCGCCGGTAATACATGGGAATGACCTGATCCTGCAGCAGTTCGTACAGGGTCTGGCTGTCTTCCCGGTTGCGGCGGGCGTCGTCGAAGTATTCCGGCGCCGGCTTGATGGCCCAGCCGTTGCTGCCGTCGTAGCCCTCGTCCCACCAGCCGTCGGTGACCGACAGGTTGAGCACGCCGTTCATGGCCGCCTTCATGCCCGAGGTGCCGGAGGCTTCCAGCGGATAGATGGGGTTGTTGAGCCAGACGTCGACGCCGGACACCAGCCGGCGCGCGAAGCCCAGGTCGTAGCCTTCCACCATGAGCAGCTTGCCCTCGAACTCGGGCGAGCGGGAAATCTCGTGGATGCGGCGGATCAGCTCCTGGCCCGGCTTGTCCGCCGGGTGCGCCTTGCCGGCGAAGATGAACAGCACCGGCTTGTCCGCCTCGCTGATGATCTGGCGCATCCATTCCATGTTCTCGAACATCAGCGCGGCGCGCTTGTAGGTGGCGAAGCGGCGCGCGAAGCCGATGGTCAGCACGTTGGGATCGAGGGGATTCGCGTGCTTGAGCATGCGCTCCAGGTGGGCCTCGGAACCGTGGTTGCGCAGGTGCTGCTGGGTGATGCGGTGGTGCACCGAATGCAGCATCTGGGTTTTCAGCGCCTGGTGCACGGACCAGAAATGGTGGTCCGGGATGGCGTCGAGCTTGTCCCAGAATTCCACTTCGGTCAGGCGCCGGCGCCATTCGTAGCCCAGCTTGTTGTCGAACAGATCCTGCCACTCCTGGGCCAGGAAGGTGGAGACGTGGACGCCGTTGGTGATGTAGTCCATGGGCGACTCGTCCGGGCGCACCTGGGGCCACATGTCGGACAGGATGCGGGACGAGACGCTGCCGTGGATGCGCGACACGCCGTTGTGGTGGCGCGAGCCGTTCAGGGCCAGCTTGGTCATGTTGAATTCCTGGCCGTGGCCGGCGCCGCCCAGGCGCATGAACTCCTCCCGCTGCACGCCCAGGTCCGTGCAGCACTCGCTGAAGTAGTCCCAGACCATGTCCTCGGCGAAGTGGTCGTGGCCGGCGGGAACGGGCGTGTGGGTGGTGAACACGGTGTTCGCGGCGATGGCCTCGAGGGCCGCGTGGAAGGACAGCCCTCCCTTCACCCGCTGGCGGATGCGCTCCAGCACCAGGAAGGCGGCGTGGCCCTCGTTGATGTGGTAGGCGGTGGGTTTCACCGCCAGCGCTTCCAGGGCGCGCATTCCGCCGATGCCCAGCACGATCTCCTGCTGGATGCGGGTATGGCGGTCGCCGCCGTAGAGCTGGTGGGTGATGTAGCGGTCCTCGGCCCGGTTGCTGGCCAGGTCGGTATCCAGCAGGCACAGGCGCACGTGGCCGATGCGGGCTTCCCACACCTTCACCTCCACCGCGCGGCCGGGCAGTTCGATCTGGATGTGGATTTCCTTGCCCTCCTCGCTCAGGGCGGGATGGATGGGCAGGTCGTCGAATTCCGAATCGGTGTAGGTGGCGATCTGGTTGCCGTCGTTGTCGATGCGCTGGGAGAAATAGCCCTGGCGGTAAAGCAGCCCCACGGCGATGAAGGGCAGGCGCATGTCCGAGGCCGACTTGCAGTGGTCGCCGGCGAGGATGCCGAGGCCGCCGGAATACACCGGAAAGCTCTCGTGGAAGCCGAATTCCGCGCAGAAGTAGGCGATCAGGTCGCCCGGCTTCAACTCCAGGGGAATGTCCCGGCGCAGGGGCTCGCTCATGTAGGTGTCGAAGGCCGACAGCACCCGGTTGTAGCTGCCCAGGAAGATGTGGTCTTCCGCCGCCTCGGTCAGGCGCTCCTCGTCCACCCGTTTCAGGAAGGCCTTGGGATTGTGGCTGACCGCGTCCCACAGGCCGGGATGCAGGCGCGCGAACAAGGTGCGGGTGGGCCGGTCCCAGCCATACCACAGGTTGTCCGCCAATTCGGTCAGGCGCGACAGGCGGCGCGGGATGCGCGGGTTCACTTCGATGACGAACGGGGTGCCGGGCTTCATTCTTATTTCCTCTCTAGCTCAGGGCGGATGACTCGCGCGGAAACCCGATACCCGGGCTTCCACGCGGCGGCGCGGCAAAAACTAACAGCTACCGGCCCCCCGCTACAAGCCGCATTTGATGAAATGCTCGCGGTAATACTTCAATTCCTCGATGGATTCCTGGATGTCCGCCAGCGCGGTATGGCTGTTGGCCTTCTTGAAGCCGTCCTTCAGATCCGGACGCCAGCGCGCCGCCAGCTCCTTGAGGGTGGACACATCCAGGTTGCGGTAATGGAAGTAGGCTTCGAGGCGGGGCAGGTGGCGCGCCATGAAGCGCCGGTCCTGGCAGATGGAGTTGCCGCACATGGGGGATTTGCGCTCGCCCACATGCTGCTTCATGAACTCGATCATGTGCTGCTCCACGTCCGCCTCGCTCAGGGTCGAGGCCTTGACCTTGTCGATGAGGCCGGATTTGCCGTGGGTGCTCTTGTTCCAGCTGTCCATGGCATCCAGCACGGCGTCGGGCTGGCGCACCACCAGGACGGGGCCTTCCTCCACCAGGTTGAGATCCTTGTCGGTGACCACCAGGGCCACCTCCAGGACGCGATCGTTGTCGGGATCCAGGCCGGACATTTCCATGTCCACCCAGACCAGATGGGTATCGTTTTGCGCCATTGTCGGCCTCGCGGAATGGTGGCGGGTATAGGGGGCGGGAGTGGGCCGGCATTGTGGCATAATCCCCGGACACCCGCACCTGAACACAGCTAATGCCTTCATTTCAAAGCATTTTTCTGGCCGCCCTGGTAATCGCCTTCGGGTTGAAACTGTGGCTGCTGTTGCGCCAGATGCGCCATGTCTGGACGCACCGGGACGCGCCGCCCGCCGCCTTCCTGGGCATCGTCCCGCTGGAGGAGCATCGCAAGGCCGCCGCCTACACTCTGGCGAAGGCGCGCCTGGGCCTCGCCCATCTGGCCCTGGAGGCGGGCCTGCTGCTGTACTTCACCCTGGGCGGCGGCCTGCAATGGCTGCAAGACGCCCTCTCCGCCCGCATCGACAGCCCCATGCTGGTGGGCACCGCCCTGCTCCTGGGCCTGGGCCTGATCGGCGCCGCGGTGGAGCTGCCCCTGGGCGCCTACGGCCAGTTCCGCGTCGAGGCCCGCTTCGGCTTCAACCGGCAGACGCCGGCCGGCTTCGTCGCCGATCTGGCCAAGCAGGCCCTGCTCGCCCTCGCCCTGGGCGCGCCCCTGCTGCTGCTGGTGCTCTGGCTCATGGCGGCGATGGGCGAAACCTGGTGGCTGTGGGTATGGGGCGTGTGGATGGGCTTCAACCTGTTGATCCTCGCGGTGTATCCCACCTTCATCGCCCCCCTGTTCAACAAGTTCGCGCCCCTGGAGGACATATCCCTGCGCGACCGCATCGAGCGCCTGCTGGCCCGCGCCGGCTTCAAGTCCAGCGGCGTCTTCGTCATGGACGGCTCGCGCCGCTCCAGCCACGGCAACGCCTATTTCACCGGCCTGGGCAAGAACAAGCGCATCGTCTTCTTCGATACCTTGCTGTCCCAATTGAGCCCGGACCAGATCGAAGCCGTGCTGGCCCACGAGCTGGGCCATTTCAAGCATCGCCACATCGTCAAGCGCATCGTCCTCATGTTCGTGCTGTCCCTGGCGATGCTCGCGGTCCTGGCCTGGGTGAAGGAGGCCGGCTGGTTCTACGCAGGCCTGGGCGTCGCGAGCCGGACCGACGCCACCGCCCTGGCCCTGTTCTTTCTGACCCTGCCGGTGTTCCTGTTCCCGGCGACGCCGTTCATGAGCCTCTACTCCCGCAAGCACGAGTTCGAGGCGGACGCCTTCGCCGCCCGGCAGACCGAGGCGGGCCACCTGATTTCCGCGCTGGTGCGCCTGTATCGGGACAACGCCTCCACCCTGACGCCGGACCCGATCTATTCCCTTTTCTACGACAGCCATCCGAAAGCCGTGGAACGTATCGAGAAACTGGATGCCTATAACAATCTTGCCCTACAGCCCATGCGGGCCTGAACGAGAGGAGTTGTACACCATGAAGAAAATCACCGTGTTCGGCCTGGCGCAAGCCCTGGCCCTGATCGCCCCCCTGGCCCTCGCCGCCCCCTTCGACAAGGGCGACGCGAAGCAGGGCAAGGAAATCCACGACAAGCAATGCGCCGGCTGCCACGCCGGCAAATTCGGCGGCGACGGCAGCAAGATCTACACCCGCGCCGACCACCGGATCAAAAGCGCCTCCGCCCTGGCCCAGCAGATCACCACCTGCAACGCCATGCTGGGCAACAACCTGTTCCCGGAAGACGAGTTGCATCTGGCCGCCTACCTGAACGGCCAGTACTACAAGTTCAAATAAGCGAGCCCCCCGATGAGCGAGACCTTCTGCGACCTGGCCAAGGGTAAGTGCAAGCCCTGCGATGGCGGCGTCCCGCCGCTCTCCGCCGAGGAAATCGGCCGCCTGATGCCGGAACTGGCCATGGACTGGCAAGTGGTGGACGGCAAGCTGCGGCGCGACTTCAAGTTCAACGACCACTACGTCACCATGACCTTCGTTAACGCCGTGGCCTGGGTCTCCCACCAGCAGGGCCACCACCCGGATCTGGCCGTGGGCTACAACACCTGCCGGGTGGAATACATCACCCACGCCATCAACGGCCTGTCGGAATCCGACTTCATCTGCGCGGCGAAGATCGACGCCTTGTTCGCGCTTTGACGCGGGCCGCGACCTGATGCCGGCCGGCCGCGTCGTCGCCGCCTTCGGCCGCGCGTTCCTGGTGGATGACGGCGCGGCCGTCGTGGAATGCGTCATGCGCGGCAAGAAGGGCGGCGTGGCCTGCGGCGACCGGGTGCGGTTCGAACTCACCCATGCCGGCAGCGGCGTCATCGAGAAGGTGGAGGCGCGCGACAACCTGCTGTACCGCTCCGACGACATGCGCAGCAAGCTGATCGCCGCGAATGTGGATCTGGCCGCGGTGGTGGTCGCGGTGGTGCCCTACTTCCGCGAGGAATTGCTGATCCGCTGCCTGGTGGCCTGCGAGACGGCGGACATTCCCGCGCTGATCGTCCTGAACAAGGCCGACCTGCCGGAAACCGCCGCCCTCGCCGAATACCTGAAAACCTACGCCAAGCTGGGCCACGACATGGTCGCGGTGTCGGCGAAAGACGACGTCGCCGCCCTGGAAGCGCGCCTGCGCGGGCACACCAGCGTCCTGGTGGGCGGTTCCGGCGTCGGCAAAAGCACCTTGCTGAACCGGCTGGTGCCGGATGCCGACGCCGCCACGGGCGAAATCTCCGTGGCCCTGGACGCCGGCAAGCACACCACCACCCACGCCCGCCTGCATCGACTGCCGGCCGACGCGAGCGGCCTCGGCGGCGCCCTGATCGATTCCCCCGGCATGCAGGAATTCGGCCTGCGCCATCTGGACCCGGCCGCCCTCATGGCCGCCTTCCCGGAAATACACGAACGCCTCGGCCAGTGCCGCTTCTACAATTGCCGTCACTTGAAGGAACCCGGCTGCGCGGTGCTGGCCGCCGTGGAAAGCGGCGAGATGCTGGCGAGCCGGTACAAGGTGTATCAGTCCCTGCTCGGGCAACTCTCCGCGTAAAGTTCGCACCATCGCCCCCTGCCCGGGGCAAATCGCAAGGAACTGTCCATGAAACGATGCGCCTCCACCGCCGCCGTTCTTGCCCTGGCCCTGCAAGCCGACATGCCGGCCTTTGCCGACGCCACCCGGGTCGATACCCCCTACGCCGCCCCAAAGGTGGTGTTCGACTTCTTCCTGGACGATCCCGCGAAAATGGGCGTGGCCCTGTACTGGATCCGCTCCCTGCTGGTGCCCCTGTCGGTGCCGCCCTACGAATACGACCCGGAGACCATCAAGGTGGTGCTGCACGGCACCGAACTGGTCACCGTGGCGAAGAAGAACGAGGCGAAATACAAGGATGTGGTGGAGCGCATGCGCTACTACGCCGACCTGGGCATCGAGTTCAAGGTGTGCGGCCTGGCCATGCACGACTACGGCTACACCCTCAAGGACTTGCAGGATTTTGTCCAGGTGGTGCCCAGCGCGCCGGTGGAACTGGTGCACTGGCAGAACCAGGGCTACGCCGTGGTGGTGCCGCAGATCATGGACAAAAAGTTCGACATCGAGCAGATCCGCTGACGCCGCCCGCCGGGCCACGCGGATCCGCGACCGGGCGAGCGCTCCGCCCTACTCCGGCCAGTGCTTGATGTAGCGCTTCAACAGCGCGTTCTCGAAATTGGCTTCCTTCAGGCAGGCGCGCGCCACGTCGTGGAAGGAGATGACGCCGGCGAGCTTCTCGCCGTCCAGCACCACCAGATGGCTGGTGTGGCTCTTGGTCATGGCGTCGCGGGCATAGTCCACCGTATCGTCCAGGGAAGCGACCAGCGGTTCCTTCTCCATCAGGTCGCTGACCCGGGAATCGGTCAGGCAAACGCCGTCGTGGTGCATGCCCTTGACGATGATCCGCTCGGTGACGAAGCCCACCATGGTGCCCTCCTTCATCACCACCAGGGAGCCGATGCCGTGCTCGACCATGCGCGCCACCGCCTCCGCCACCGTGGCGTCGTGCTCCACGGAGAAAATATCCGCTCCCGCCTTCACCCCCAACACTTCGCGTATCAACATGTCTGCTCCTTTTTTTGTCGGTTCAATACGTCAGTTGGAACGCACCAGGCCCGCCTCCACCTGATCGCGTTTTTCCCTGCCCACCAGCAGTTCGATGAGGGTCAGGCCGAAATCCATCGCCGTGCCCGGCCCCCGCGAGGTGACCACCTTGCCGTCCACCACCACCGCGTCGCCACGCTTGCCGGTGTTGGGCAGGTCCAGGCTGTCCAACACGCCGGGATAAGCCGTGGCCTGCTTGCCGTCGAGCAGGCCAGCCGCCGCCAGGGCCATGGGCGCGGCGCAGATGGCGGCGGTATGTTTGCCCGCCGCCGCCATGTCGCGCAGCAATTTCAGGATGCGCGGATCGTCGCGCAAATGGTCCGCGCCGGGCAGGCCGCCGGGCAGGGCGATGAGGTCGTACTCCATGCCCAGCGCGTCGTCCAATGTCGCGTCCGGCTGGATGCGCGTGCCCCGGCTGCCCAGCACCAGGCCGGGCTGCAAGCCGGCGGTCACCACCGCGATGCCGGCGCGTCGCAGCAAATCGACGATGGTGACCGCTTCCATATCTTCGAATCCGTGGGCCAGAGGCACCAATACGCTGGGCATTTCACCCTCCTATTGCGCGAGTAGCCGATCCGTTTCCTGCACCGCGCGTTCCGCGCAGTCGCCGATGGACAGGCCGTTGAGATAGTTCCCCACCAGACCGAGAGGTTCCCGGGCCAGTTGGGCGTTCAGTTCCGCCACCCGGCGCGGATGCTCCACGCAGGGCGCCGGCAGGCGGTTGCGGGTCTCGCCGACGTGGATGAAGTCGCCCGGCGCCACGCCCAACACCCGGGCGGCCCGGGACAACTTGGCGTCCCGATCCAGGTGGTCGGGACGGAAATGGAAGGTGAAGCCGCGCAGGCGGGCATGGGGCACCGGATCCCGCGTCACCACCGAGAAGAAATCGTCGTCGGCGCCGATCAGCCCGGCCACCGGCTCCAGCCGGGTCTTGTCCGCCGCCACCACCACACCCAGGGCTTCGCTGCTGGACATGGGGAAACTGCCCAGGCGGCGGGCGATGTCGGGATAGGCCTCGTCCAGCAAAGCGGCCGCGGCATCCACCGGCACCGCCAGCACCAGTTGCCGGCAAGCCAGGGACGCCCCGTTCGCTTCCAGCGTGAAGCCGCGCTCGGCGCGGACCACATGGCGCACCGGCGTGCCGGTCCTCACTTCGAACGGCGCGTCTTGGGCGAGGGCTTCCAGCAGGCCCTGCAAACCGCCGGGGAAGGTGTATTTGCGCGGCGCGGCCTGCATGCGCGGCTTGCGCCGGAACAGCCACTCGGCGGGAAAGCCGTCCGCCGGCTGGGACAGCACCGCGGCGAAGGCGGGCGCCAGCAGGCGCCGATAGTTGCCCTTGCCGAGCAGGCCGCCGAACCACTCGGCGACGCTCTTGCCCGCCTTGGCCCGGCCGATGCCGAAGGGAAGAAAGATCGCCGCTTCCAGGAAACTCAGGCGTTTCATGGGCGAGTAGGTGGCGCCGTCGGCGTCGACGAAACGGTAGCCCAGCTTCTCCCGCGTCAGCAGGTCGCCCAGGCGTCCCCGCTGATCCAGGGCCTCGAGCAGGGGAGCATAGGAGTTGTAGGCGGTGTGGGCGCCCAGCTCCAGCCAGAAGTCCGCCTCGGGTCGCCAGGTGTGGATGCAGCCGCCCAGGCGTTCGGCGGCTTCGACGACCAGCACCCGGCGGCCCGACTTGGCCATGCGCGCGGCGCTGACCAATCCGCTCGCGCCGGCGCCGACGACGATGCAATCGTAGTTTTCCATGGCAGCTACCTTACCGCTCCGGCTTGGATGCTGGCAACGTGGCGCGCCGGGGGCGTCCGCGCGCAGGGGCTTCCGCCCGGCAGCCGGCCACGAAGCGTAAAAAGTCCGCCGGAACGATTTTTCGCACACCGGCACGGAAACCTTCATGCCCTCGATCCCTTCTATAGTTGTTATCTGCCAACCCGAGGAAATCTCATGAACACCCGACTCCCCAGCCTACTGCTTGTCGCGCTTCTGTCCGGTTGCGCCACCGCCCCCGGTTCCGGCTCCGCCGGCATCGGTGCCCAAGGCCGGCTGGTGCTCAAGGAAACCCTGACCATCCCGCCCAACGCCGCCACCGTGCGCCTGCAATACGGCCGCATCGTCGCCACGAACGCGGTCCAGGAACAAGACCCCTTCTGCGTGTTCGAGATCGACACCGTATCCGCCGCCGAACAAACCGTGCGCCCCGCCAGCTTCAACATCACCCGCGTCTTCCAGAGCATCGAGACCATCGCCGGCCTGCCCGCGTACCGGACCGTGCGCGTCGCCCTGGGCGACGACAGCGGCGGCCTCAGCCACCTCTACTACAAGACGACCTACGTCCTCAGCGACCCCGGCCAGGGCGCCCGCTCCCTCGTCTGCATGAGCAACCAGTACATGCCCGGCATTTCCATCATGCGCCACCTGACCCAGGCGGAAATCCGGCAAGCGCTGGGCGGGCTGTTCATGCTGGAGTTTCCGGCCTGATCCGCGGGTGGCGGCCGGGAAACGGCCGCGCCGACGTCCGGAGTAGCCGGCTGTTGGCGCTGGGGGAAAAAGCGTATCTTTTCGGCCAACTTCGGCTTGGATGTAATTGCCGAGGAGGGGAAACAGATCCGGATAGGGCATGCGTAAAAAATGAGGGCTTGGCATCGTCAGGATTATTGGACAAACCCACTCAATGGAATCAGTTGGTTACCCCATGGCTCCAGCTTACCGGACATGTCTAATAAGACTTTTACGCCGACAAATGCCGGCTAAATACACGTAGAACTATGCTAGGGCTTCCTGACATCGCCATTGGCGCCGTTTCTGCGGCACTTATTGCAGGGCTAATTTCTTTGCTTGGTTTGATCATCAGCAAGGAGCAAAAGATCTCTGATTTTCGTCAGTCCTGGATTGACGCATTGAGGACAGAAATTGCGTCGCTAATAGCTCATGCAAATGCGATTCATGGCGCAGGCGCTGCTAATTTCCAAAGTCCTTCTGAGGTATGGAAGGTGGCAAGGCAAGACTTCATTGGCATAAACGAAGCGGCAGCAAAAATTCGTTTGAGGGTAAACCCACAAGAACCAGAAGCAGGGGCTATCCTTGTCCAGATCGAAGAACTTGAAAAGCTGCTAGCGCCCGGGGTAGCAATGGACCACACGAAGATAAATGAAGCAGAAGTGCAGCTAGTTGCAGCCGCACAAGTATTGCTAAAAAACGAGTGGATTCGTGTTCGCTCGGGTGAACGCGTTTATCGTATTGCACGGTTCACAGCCTTGTCTGTCAGTACCGCATGTGTTTTCGCATTGATAGTTTTCGCGGTTATCCGTCTAGCGAGCATATGAGCGCCAGTTATTCAATCCAAGACCATTCTAACTGGCGCTTCGAGTGGGACGCTCCAACAGCCGGCTTCGCCGCCTGTCTCCGCGCCCCTCACGCTAAACGTTGAAGCTGTAGAAAAACCTCCGAAATTATTTATGCGAAAAATCCGCTCAAATTCGACCTCCCAAAATACCCCAGGATCGATGATCTCGGTGCGGGGAAGGGTCAGCGTACCCCTATATTCACCCCTCAACCGAAAGGTGGGGGTTTTTCTACAGCCTCGTTAGGTGGCTGCTGTGCTAGCACTTCGAACCACCGACCTAATAGGTGATCCCCGCATCACCAAGCTAGTCCGCGTGTCGCCGATTCTCTTTCCAAGCTCTCTTGCCATTTCCTTATTCTGTTTTTTCGGGTCTCGGCTTCCGCTGGTAGATATCCTTACGCTAATTGCTTTGGCTGCACTCTTTGTTGCCTGGGGCGTTTGGTGGTTCCTCCGGGTTCGTTCGTGGTGGTGGTGGCTCCCTGTAGCAATCCTCGGACCCTGGCTGCTTATCGAACCATTAATCGAGCCAACACGCATCGGCTTGGTGCCTATCCCTTTTTTCCTTCTCCTCATTATGAGTGTGCCCTCCACGTTCCTTTTTGCGGTCATCCAGTTCTTTCGTAACCGTCAGAATGGGAAGACACCGTGAAGAGCGCATTACTACCTAACACTACGTTCCAAGGGACGCCCTACAGCAAACTTCGCTTGCTTCCGGCCGCCCCTGAACTTCAACGTTGACGCTGTAGAAAAACCCCCAAAACGCGGCAAATCCGGCGCCTCGGCGCTGGCATAATTCTTAGAACGGAATTGCGTCCTGGGAGGTTCGCGAATGCCCCGCTTCAAACCCATCCACCAGGGCCTGAAGCTCCT
>JBGAFI010000023.1:0-47561 GCA_044227325.1 Thiobacillaceae bacterium
GCTAGTTTTGCGTGGCGTGATTGAAGACCTTTGGCTCCTGCTGTTTTGCCATGACCGGTACCATAATGGTTACGCAGTTCAGCCACACCTTGTGTGATAGTTGCCAGATTGCTCAATAGTCGTTTTATTGTCTCTGATGCTTTGGATTTTTCTGGAATGTCATCCGGGGTTAATTCCAGTTCCTTGCTGGTTAGCTTTACAAGTTCAGGTAAATCAGCGCCTTTCGAATAACTGACACTGCGCTCCTCTAGTATTGTCTTACAACAAGTTTCAACAAGTTCTTTTGCAGTACCAATGGCTAAACCCGGATCATTATTGACAGCAGCATCCATACGGGTAATTTGCTGTGCAACATAGCCTGGGTCTGTACCAGCAAGAATTTCACGTGCTGCCGCTAAACCAGGTGTAGCAACAACTCCGACGTACCGGCCGACAAAGACAGGTTTTCCAGAAAGTCGAGTCCGTTCAACAAGCTGAAATCCATCATTTCGAAGAAACTCATTGTAGAGTTGACAATATCTTTCAGCCTCCGTGACATCTGGTCGAACAATTGGGTGAATAGTTTCACATAGAAATAATAAAAATATTTCGTCGTCACCACCGAGAAGATTGAATCGCCTATCGTAAAATACCCAATCATCATCCCAGTCATAGTTATTAACTCGATGCTGCCAAATATCTCCCGCTGCATCATTGAAGCGGTGATCAGTTGATGGAAGATTCTGAAGATCAAATAATCGGGCTAGAAATTCAGGCTCCGCCAGCCGTCCCGACCAAACGACATTCTCTGCGACCATCGAATCGATTATGTCTCGTCGGGTGATTTGGGAAATCTTCATTTCAGACTCTATGTGGAGAAATAAAGGAAATACCACAACATCCTTCGCGCGGGCCGCCAAAAATCACACCTTCTTCACAAACTCCGACTTCAACCCCATCGCCCCGATCCCGTCGATCTTGCAGTCGATATCGTGGTCGCCGTCCACCAGTCGGATGTTCTTCACCTTGGTACCGACTTTCACCACCAGGGACGAGCCCTTGACCTTCAGGTCCTTGATCACGGTGACCGTGTCGCCGTCGTTCAGCACCGCGCCGTTGGCGTCCTTCACCACCCGCTTTTCCTCGGCGCTTTCCGCGACCGCGTCCTTGCTCCATTCGTGGGCGCATTCCGGGCAGACGAGCATGGTGCCGTCTTCATAAGTGAATTCCGAACCGCATTTCGGGCATTTGGGCAAACCGCTCATGCTGCTTCCTGTTCCTGATGGGTTAAAAGGCCAGCGATAAATGGCAAGGTTGGCATTTCCTGATTGTTCATCGGGGCGAATCATCCTCCCGCCTCCCACAAAGCGACTACATCCCCCACGGATCGAACACGCGCGGAAATACCTCGAAATCCTGAATATTCCGCGTCACCACCGTCAACCCATGGCATTGAGCGGTGGCCATGAGCAGGCCATCCATGACCGGCAGTGGCCGACCGGCCAGTTCCGCTCGGGCGGCAAGGTTGGCCCAGGCACTGAGAATGGGCGCGTCCAGGGGCAGGATGCGAGTCTTGAAGCGTTGTTCGAGTTTGCCCAGCCAGGCGGTGAGTTTCCGGGCGCGGACCGGGTCGGTCGCCTGGAGCTTGATGATGCCTTTTTCGATCTCGCCGAGGCTGATCACGCTGATGTGGAGGCTGGTTTCGTCCTGTTCGTCCAGCCAGCCGATGACCTTGAGGTCGGGCGCCTTACGGATGTACTCGGACAACACGCAGGTATCGAGCAACCAGCTCATAGGTCAACGGGCCGGCCGTTGTCGCGCTCACGGGAGAAATCCAGGTCATCCGCCGCGATGTCCGGGGCCAGTAACGCCTCGGATAGCTTGCCGCCGCGCCGGCGGATGAGCCGGGCGTATTCCTCCGCCGACACCACGACCGCAGCGGGATGGCCGTGGACGGTGACGACCTGGGCTTCGCCCCCCGCCGCCTGTTTGATGAGCTGGCTAAGCTTGTTCTTGGCTTCCTGCAATTGCCATTCGGTCTGCATGGTGGGCCTCCTGAATTCTGGCTAGTCTGGACAGAATTTAGCATGGCCACACCCCTTCGGCGATCACTTGTCAGTGAATACCGCTCATCACCGCCTTGGTTTTCACCAGCCGGCCGGACTGGTAGTCGGCGAAGGCCTGCTCGATCTCCTGCCGCGTGTTCATGACGAAGGGACCGTACTGGACCACCGGTTCGCCGATGGGCTTGCCGGCGACCAGGATGAGGCGGGCGCCTTCCGGCCCGGCGGCCAGCGCCACACCCTCGCCGTCGGCGAGGACCGCGAGGCTGTGGCGGGGCAGCGCCCGGCCCGCCGTCTCGGCGTCGCCTTCGAACACGTAGACGAAGACGTTGTGGCCGGCCGGCAGCGGCAACTGGAAATGCGCGCCGGCATCCAGGGCCACGTCCAGGTAGACGACCTCGGTGTCAGGGTCGCGGATGACGCCTTGCCGGCCGCCGTATTCGCCGGCCAGGACGCGCACGCGGGCACCCTCTCCCACCGCTTCCGGAATCGCGCCGGCGCTGAACTCCTGGTAGGCGGGGTCGGACAGCTTCTCGGCGGCGGGCAGGTTGATCCAGAGCTGGAAGCCGCGCATGCGGCCCTCGGTCTGCTGGGGCATTTCCGAATGGATGACGCCGCTCGCGGCCTTCATCCACTGGGCGCCGCCGGCGCGCAGATCGCCCCGGTTGCCCATGCTGTCCCGGTGCTCCATGTGGCCGTCCAGCATGTAGGTGAAGGTGATGAAGCCGCGATGGGGATGGTCCGGGAAGCCGGCGATGTATTCGTCCGGGTCGTCGCTGCCGAAGTGGTCCAGCATCAGGAAGGGGTCCAGGTTCTTCAGGGCCGGGGTGCCGATGCTGCGGTGGACGGTGACGCCGGCGCCTTCGGAAACGGCGCGGGCCTGCACGAGTTGGCGGATGCTGCGAGTTTTCATGATGTCTCCTTCTCTCGGACTCGAGTTTGGACCGGGCGAGGCGGTGCCTCAAGCCCGGGCGAGTTGTACCTGCCGGTTGTAACGCAGGGCGAAGGCGCCCGGCCCCAGCAGGGCTTGCACGACGAGGGCGGCGGTCAGGAAGGCGGGGTATTCCCAACCGCCGTTGGGCGCGCTGAACACCCAGCCGTTGCCCACGTGGACGCTCATCGCCCCCAGCATGAGGGGCACCAGGCCCAGGGCCACAAGGCGGGTCTGGTAGCCGGCCAGCATGAGCAGGCCGCCGCCGATTTCCATGGTCACCGTGACGTAGGCCAGCCAGCCGGGGAAGCCGACGGACTGGAAGAACTGCACGGTGCCCGGCAGGGTGAAGACCAGCAGTTTGAGCAGGCCGTGGGAGAGCAGCATGACGCCCAGGGACAGGCGCAGGAGGAAGGCGGCGTATTCGGGGTGGGAGGTGGTGTTCATGGTGTGTCTCCTTGCAATCGGGGAAGGGTTTGCCGGGGATTGGCCGGGCTGGGAGTGCCTGCGGCGGCTGAATCCCCCTCGGTCCCCCTTTTCCAAAGGGGGAAGAAGGGCGTCAAGCGGCGGAACGGGCGGGTTCTCCACTGCCCAGCACCTCGGCGATGCGCGCCTTGGCCTGCTCGCGGGCGGCGTCGCCCTGGATCATCTGGCGTTCGGCGGCGATGACTTCCACGTCGGTGATGCCCAGGAAGCCCAATACGTGCGTGAGCCAGGGGGTGGCGAAGTCGATGGCGCCGCCCACGGGCGTGCCGCCGCTGGCCACCAGCAGATAGGCTTTCTTGCCCGTGAGCAGACCTTCCGGCCCGTGCTCGGTGTAGCGGAAGGTGAGCCGGGCGCGGGCGATCTGGTCGATCCAGGCCTTCAGGGTCGCGGGCACGCCGAAGTTGTACAGGGGCACGCCGATGATCAGCACGTCGGCGGCCATGACCTCGCTCACCAAAACATCGGACTCGGCCAGGGCGGCGCGCTTGGCGTCGTCACGCTGGTCCGGGTCGGTGAAGTTGGCGGCGATCCAGTCCGCGTCGACAAAGGGCAGTCCCTTGGCCACGTCGCGGGTGACCAGTTGGACGGCTTGGCGATCCACCAGGCCCTGGATGAGCAGGTCGGCCAGTTCGCGGGTCACGGAGCCACCGTTGGAGCCAGCGCCGCGGCCGCTGGAATCGACGCGCAGGATGTGGAGGACGGAAGGGTTGGTGTCGTGGACGGTTTGCATTTGGTTTCTCCGGAAGTTGAGGGATTCAGTAGGTCATTGCCTGGAGCCCATTCTTGGTGTTAACAACTCGCGGATAAAGGCATAGATTCGCAATTGATTGTTCTTTATTGGAGAACACATGGACCGTTTTGCCGACCTGAACATGTTCGTGGCCGTGGTGGACGCGGGCAGCATCAGCGCCGCCGCCGAGCGGCTGGAAGTGGCGAAATCCGCCGTCAGCCGCCGCCTCGCGGACCTGGAGGCGCGTCTGGGCGCGGAACTCCTGCACCGCACCACCCGGCGCGCCACCCTCACCGATAGCGGCCGCGCCTTCTACGAGCGGGCGAAAAACATCCTGGCCGACCTGGCGGAAGCGGAGCAGGCGGTATCCCAGGCCCACGGCGCGGTGCGCGGACGGCTCAAGATCGCCCTGCCGCTGGCCTTCGGCATCAAGCACGTGGGACCGCTGGTGAACGAATTCATGGCCCTGCACCCGGCGGTGGAGTTCGACCTGGATTTCAACGACCGCCGCATCGATCTGATGCAGGAGGGCTTCGATCTGGCCATCCGCGTCGCCAAGCTGCCGGATTCCAGCCTGATCGCCCGCAAACTCGCGCCGGTGCGCAGCGCGCTGTGCGCCAGCCCGGACTACCTGGCGCAACACGGCACACCGACCCGGGCGGCGGACCTGACGCAACACGCGGGACTGGTCTACAGCAACCTGGCGAATCCGGGCACCTGGAATTTCGTCGGTCCGGACGGCCAGCCCGGCAGCGTGCAGGTGCCGATCAAACTACGCGCGAACAACGGCGATTTCCTGACCCGGGCGGCCATCGCCGGCCAGGGGGTGATCCTGCATCCCACCTTCTATCTGAACGAAGCCATTTGCGCGGGCAAGCTGGTGCCGCTGCTGACCGACCACGCCTGGCCGGAGGTGAATGCCTACGCGGTGTATCCGCCCACCCGGCATCTTTCGCGACGGGTGCGGGCATTCGTGGATTTTCTGGCGGAGCGACTGGCGGGGGAGCCGTATTGGGACCGGCTGGCTTGATCAGCCCTTGAGCCCTTGCAGGATGCGGCGGACCGGCGTGGGCAAGGCCGCCCCCTCCAGATCGGCCAGCGCCAGCCAGACCCGCCCGGGTTCTGTCACCGCCTCGACCCGCCGCACCTCGAGCGCCCATGGGCGGATGAACAAACGGAAGTGGGTGAAGACATGGGTGAAGCCGGGCAACTCGCTGGGAGCCTCCACCGCGTAGCCAAGGTTCTGCGCGGCCCGGCGCGGATCGTCCGCCTCGCCGCATTCCGGCAGGCTCCAGAGACCACCCCAGATGCCCGTGGGCGGACGTTTCTCCAACAACACCTCGCCGGCCCGCAGCAACACCAGCATGGCGACGGATTTTTCCGGGATCGTCTTCTTCGGCCGGGGGCCGGGCAATTCCCGCTGCCGGCCCTGGCGATTGGCGAGGCAATCGTCCCGGAACGGACAAGCCTCGCAGCGGGGCCGGCCCCGGGTGCATACCGTGGCGCCCAGGTCCATCAGGCCCTGGGTGTAGGCATGGATGCCGGTGGCGGGCAACAGGGATTCGGCCAGGGTCCAGAGCCGGTTCTCCACGGCCTTCTCGCCGGGCCAGCCTTCGATGCCGAACACCCGAGCCAGCACGCGCTTCACATTGCCGTCAAGGATGGCGTGGCGTTGGCCGAAGGCGAAAGCGGCGATGGCGGCGGCGGTGGAACGGCCGATGCCGGGCAGGGCCCGGATGGCTTCGACATCGCTCGGAAAGCCTCCGCCATGATCGGCGGCGATGCGCCGCGCCGCCGCGTGCAGGTTGCGCGCCCGGCTGTAGTAGCCCAGGCCGGACCAGTGGCCCAGCACCTCGTCCTCGTGAGCCGCGGCCAAGCTCGCCAGGTCCGGAAAGCGCGTCATGAATCGGCGGAAATAGGGAATCACGGTTTCCACCTGGGTCTGCTGCAGCATGATTTCCGACAGCCAGACCGGGTAGGGGTCGCGGCTTGCCTGCCAGGGCAGGTCGTGGCGGCCGTGGGATCGTTGCCAGGCGATGAGGCGGGGGGCGAAGTCGGAGGGCATGGGCCGAGTGTGCCAGAATCTTTCCATGGCGCTCATCACTCCTCCCCTCACCACGCGCAACCACGACCGCGACATCGCCGGCATGGCCTATGTGTATCCGGTGGTGTCGCGCCGCGCCGGCGGCGTCTCGGTGGGGGTGAACCTGAATCCCAACAACGCCTGCAACTGGCGCTGCATCTATTGCCAAGTGCCGGACCTGAGGCGGGGTGGACCGCCACCCATCGACCTGATTCGCCTGGAAGCGGAGTTGCGCGCCATGCTGGCCGCCATCGTCAAGGGTGACTTCATGGCGCGCCACGTGCCGGAGGGCATGCGCCGGCTCAACGACGTGGCCCTATCGGGCAACGGCGAGCCGACCAGCGCGCGGGAGTTTCCGGGCGCGGTGGATTTGATCGGCCGGATGCTGGGGGATTTCGCGCTGATCGGCAAGATCAAGCTGGTGCTGATCAGCAACGGCAGTCTGGCGGGCAAGGAACACGTCCAGGCGGGCCTGCGCGCCATGGCGGCGCTGAATGGAGAAGTCTGGTTCAAGTTCGACCGGGCGTCCCGGCAGGGACTACGCCAGGTGAACGATACGGAAACCGACCCGGAGCGCCATTTCCAACGCCTCAAGACCGTGGCCGGGCTATGTCCCACCTGGGTGCAGACCTGCATGTTCAGCCTGGACGACGCACCGCCCAGCGGGGAGGAAATCGCGGCCTATCTCGCCATGCTCGAACGCGCGCGCCGGGAAATTCCTCAGCTCGCGGGCGTGCTGCTCTACGGCTTGGCGCGGCCTTCATTGCAGCCGGAAGCTCCGCGCTTGCGGGCCCTGCCGACGGAATGGCTGGAAAATCTGGCCGCGCGCGTCGAAACGTTGGGATTGCGCGTCCGGGTCAGCCCTTAGCGTTCAGGCCAGACAGGCCGTGCCGGCGTGGAAGCGTTCCGCGAGGCGGGCGCGGGTCAGGGTCAACGCGTCCAGACCCTGTTCATTGGCAAACATGAACATGCCGCCGACGGGGCTGACCCAATTCAGCAAGAGCACCCGATCCTCCTTGGCCAGGGTAAAGCGGACCCGGTCGCCGGGCTTGATCTCCGGCAGATCGTGGTGGGTCGCTGAGGCATGCTCCGGGCGTTCAGTGGAAGCGGAAGTGGAAGTGGAAGCAGATCCGGGCTCGGGATGCGGAACGAGTTTGGCGAGGTCGGCCTGGGTCTCGTCATCGGGCACCGAACCGATGGCCGTGATGCTGGCCGCGTGTTTTTCCGGATATCTGAGTCCTGCCCGGGCCACCGCGGCATGCATCATGGCCAGACGCTCGAAGAAGGCATCCTTTTCCAGGGAACGCATGGACAGCGCGGCGCACCCTTCCTGCAGCCGCGCCAGGATGCTGGGCAGCATGCGCAACATTTTCTCGGTTTCCTCCCGGCCGAATTTGGGGGAAAGGCTCCACAACAAGGCGTTGACGGTATCCCAGCCCGCGTTCCAATCGGCGTCCTGGTTCCCCTTCGCCATGAAGATGCCGGTCATGAGCCTAGCCCAATGCTGCACCAGAAAATCGTGGAGATCCTCGGGGGCCTGGTTTTCGCGGAGATGCTTGTCCATTTCCTGGCGGATGCGCTCCAGGACATCGCGTTCGCTGCTTACGGATTCGTGCATGACTGTGGGCGGATAGGATTCGGGCACATATCGGTCAGGACAATACGATCTTTAGACTAAAGAATCTGCGGCTTTTTGCCGATAGGTAATCCTGTTACCCTTGCAAGGGTTTTCAGGGGATTTTTTTCCCAGGGAGTTTGTTAGTTATGAAAAACGCACCGCGCTCCATTCGCAAACGACTGCTGCTCGCGCTTGCCACACTTCCCTTTCTCGGCGTCGTCGCCGCCTTCGGCATCGCACCCGACACCATCACAGAAAATATTCCCCAGGAAACAGTCGTGGAGACCCTGGCTCTGCCGGAAACCACACTGACCGACAGCGGCACCTTCGACTTCTGGCGTGAAGAGCGCATCGGCCGCGGTGATACCCTGCCCGGACTGCTGTCCCGCCTGGGCGTGAACGCCGAAGACACCCGCGACTTCCTGACGGCCGCGCGCGAAGCGAAGCCCCTCGCCCGCTTGGCTCCCGGGCGCAGCGTCATGGCCCGTGTGACATCGGGCGGCCAGCTCATGCTGTTCCGCTACCTGGCCACCGACGAGACGCTGGTGACGGTCTCCCGTTCCGAAGGGGTATTCAAGGCCCAACAGCAGCAAGTCGCGCTGGAAACCCGGATGACCATGCGTTCCGGAAAGATCCAGGGCTCCCTGTTCGGCGCCACCGATGCGGCTGACGTGCCGGATCGGATCGCCTCTGAAATGGCCGAGGTCTTCTCTGGCGATATTGATTTCCACAAGGATCTGCGTCGCGGCGACCATTTTTCCATGGTCTACGAAGCGATGTACTACGAGGGACAGTTGATCAAGAGCGGCCGCTTGCTCGCCGCCGAATTCGTCAATCAGGGCAAGTCCTACCGCGCGATCTACTTCAAGGACGCCCATGGCCGCGAGGGTTACTTCACGCCGGACGGGCAAAGCATGAAGCGCGCCTTCCTGAAGTCGCCCATGCCGTTCACCCGTATTTCCTCCGGCTTCTCCAATGCCCGTTATCACCCGATTCTGAAGGAATGGCGCGCCCACAAGGGCATCGATTATGCCGCGCCCACAGGTACCCCCGTGCGCGCGATCGCCGACTCGGTCGTGAGTTTCGCGGGTAAAAAAGGGGGATACGGCAACTTGATCCTACTCAACCATCAGGGACCGTACAGCACCGCCTATGGACACCTTTCCCGCTTCGCCAAGGGTCTCAAGCGCGGCAGCCGTATCAGCCAGGGCCAGGTGATCGGCTATGTGGGTTCGACCGGATTGGCGACGGGCCCGCATCTGCACTACGAGTTCCGCGTGAACGGCATGCAGAAGAATCCGCTGGCGCTGAAGCTGCCCACATCCTATCCGCTGGATGCCAGGGCCAAGAACCAGTTTGTCGCCGAGGCGCAGCCTCTGGCAAAACGTCTCGACCTGCTGCTGGCCACCAACCTGTCTTCTCTGAACTGATCGAGTCATTCCGGGCGGGCCGGACGGCCCGCCTTACAGGTTACAGAAGGTCAGTTCGAACTCCACGTCCCGGTCGCAAAGCCGGGGTTTCTGGACGGTGTCCGGGGATAGGAAGCGGATGTTCAACGCATACTTGTTGGCACTGACTTCCGGAGCGCAAGGCGCTTCCATGGCCACCCTGAGGAGATGCGCGGTGCGCCCCCCCAACATGAGTTGGAACAACCCTTGCACCGCCGTGTGATTGCTGACATGCCCGCTGTCGCGCAGGATACGCAACACGACATCCACCGCGCCCTTCAAGGGCAACAAAGGCGCAAGCCATGCCATGAGGTCGGCGCTACGCTTGCCGGGCGCCTGGCTGAGCCAGTAATGGTAGACCGGCAGGTCGAAACTACAGGTTCCGCCGGGGATACCCGCCCGTCCCTTGATGCCGAGCAACCACTCGTTGTCGCGGACATGCTGGCCGATCTTGCCGGTCATGGCATGGATATCGGCCAATGCGCCTGTGATCCGCCCCAAAATGTCGCCCAGCCGGGCCGCATCGACGGCCGGATTGCTGCGCAAAGCCTCCAAACTGGCTTTTTGGCGATCCAATTCCTGGATCAACTCGCTTTTGAGTTCGGATCGCGCGGTGACATCGACAATCTCGAAGACGCCCAACAGGGCGGCGTGATGGGAACGGGAGTCCTGTTCCCCGCAGAAAAACAGTGCCTTTCCGAACAAATCCTCCAGTCGCAGCCAGGTCCGGATGCGCTCATTGAGGGGGAATTCGTAAACTGTCACCGGGCAGGTCCAACAGGGTGCATGAGGAATTCAGCGCAAGGGCTTGAATGGGCAGAGATTTTGCAGGATTGCACCGCGATAGCGCAATCAATTGTTTTGTTTTAGCGCGGATTTTTCCATGGCGAGCGTTGCATAGCGGTCGTGCAGTTGCTCAACCTTGGCTTTCAAGGCCGGAAAATCAGCGTTGTTTTCGATGACGTCATCCGCCACTTCCAGCCTGGCGGATCGGTCCACCTGAGCCGCCACAACCGCGCGCGCCATCGCCTCATCCATGCCGGGACGCGCGGCGGTCCGCGCAACCTGTAGTCCGTAGTCGCAATCCACCACTGCGATGCGGTCGAGCAGGGATCGATACGCCGGCAGGTTCTCCACCAGCAGTGGAACGACCAGGACGACATAGAGGCCTTGAGCGGCTTCGCATTGGCGCAAGGATTCGACCCGGATCATGGGATGCAATATGGCTTCCAGGTCATGCTTGGCGCTTGGATCGGAAAACACTCTGGCGCGCATCGCCCCACGGTCGAGCGCGCCGCCCTCGTCAATCGCCCAGGATCCGAAATGTGCGGAGATCGCCGGCAAGGCCGTGCCACCCGGCGCGGTCAGTGTCCGCGCAATCACATCCGTGTCGACAATGCCGGCACCAAGTTCGGCAAGAAGATTGGCGACGGTGCTTTTACCGGACCCAACCCCTCCTGTCAGACCAACCCGGAATTGCTTGTCCATCACCCCAACCATACATGGAGCAAGGGTTCACCCCAGAACAGGGAAACGACACCGCCAAGCACCAGCCATGGCCCGAAGGGGATCGGTTTGGCTCTGTCATGTCCGGCCAGAGAAATCAGGGCAATGCCGGCCACCGCGCCGGACAGGCTGGCGGCAAGAACGATAGGCAGCAACATCTTCCAGCCCATCCAGGCACCCAGGGCGGCGAGAAGCTTGAAATCGCCGAAGCCCATGCCTTCCTTGCCGGTAAGCAGACGGAACAGGTGATAGACCGACCAAAGCGACAGGTAGCCCAGGACCGCGCCGGATACCGCCTCGTCCAGCGGAACGAATCCACCCGCCTGCATATTGACCAGCAAACCGATCCAGGCCAGCGGAAGCGTCAGGTTATCCGGCAGCAGATGGGTGTCCAGGTCGATGAAACTCAAGGCGATGAGGAAAGCCAGCAAGACCCAGGCGGCAAATGTCTGCATGCCGAATCCCCAATGCCACGCGGCGATGCCGAACAGTATGCCGGTCAAGGCTTCCACCAAAGGATAGCGGGGGGAGATGGCGGCGCCGCATTCGGCGCAACGTCCCCTGAGGAACAACCAACTCAACAGGGGAATATTCTCGTACCAGGTAATCGCATGGCCGCAATGGGGGCACGCCGACCTGGGTCGCGACAGGTTGTAAGGCTCGCTCGCCGGCAGTTGGCGTTCTTCCAGCCATGCGCACTGCTCGCGCCATTCCCGGTCCAGCATGCGCGGCAGACGGTGAATGACGACATTGAGAAAACTTCCCACCATCAGGCCAAACAGAACCGATACGCCCATGAACAATCCCGACGACTCGGAGAAAAGTTCAAGCATGAGATCGCACGCGCAAGAAACTCAGATCGTCGACCCCATTTTGAAGATGGGCAGGTACATGGCGATCACGATGCCGCCGATGATCGTTCCCAGAATCACCATGATGAAGGGCTCCATCAGGCTGGAAATCCCCGCCACGGCATCGTCCACTTCCCTCTCGTAATAGTCGGCCACTTTGGACAGCATGGAATCCAGCGCGCCGGACTCTTCGCCGATGGCCACCATCTGGATCAGCATATTAGGGAAGACGCCAGCGCCCTGAAGACAGACCGCCAAACTGGAACCAGTGGAGACCTGCGTCTTGATCCTCATGGTCGCTTCCATGAACACATGGTTTCCCGCCGCTCCCGCGACCGAATCCAGCGCCTCGACCATCGGCACGCCCGCCGAGAACATGGAGGAAAAAGTCCGAGCCCAGCGCGACACGGTCGCCTTTTCGATCAGGGGTCCGAATACCGGAACCTTCAGAATCACCGCATCCATTTTGTTGCGTAACGCGGGCGATTGTTTCCATGCGCGCAAAACCCCCGCGATAGTCAAACCGATACCGCCGAAAATCACATACCACCAGTTCACGAAGGCATCGGAAATGGCCACCACCAAGGCGGTCAATGCGGGGAGATCCTGGCCGGACTTCCCATACAAATCCTTGAAGGCCGGGATGACGAAGATCATGATGCCGGAGGTAATGATGAAAGCCACCACCATGACGATCGCGGGATAGAAAAGCGCGGATTTGATCTTCCCCTGGATCGCCAGCATTTTTTCCTGGTAGCTGGCGATACGGTCCAATACCGTATCCAAGATACCCGCCTGCTCGCCGGCGTTGACCAGATTGCAGTACAGGCCATCGAAATACTGGGGATACTTCTTGAACGCGGTGCTCATGCTCGAGCCCGTCTCCACATCCCCCTTGATTTCGCCCAACAGACGCTGCAAAGCCGGATTGGAATGACTGCGCGCGGAAATGTCGAAGGCCTGCAGCAAGGGAACACCAGCCTTCAGCATGGTGGCCAACTGACGCGTGAACAGCGCGATGTCCTTCGCGGTGATCTTGCGGCCACGGGAGAACATGCCCTGCTTGCCCACCTTGGCCACATTGATACCTTGCCGTCGCAAGGACTGGCGCACAAAAGCCTCTCCCGGCGCCAGCATCTCCCCTTTGACTTTCTTGCCGGTCTTGTCCGTGCCTTCCCACAAGAACGGCTGTTGCTTGGCGACTGCTCCGCCTTTGGCCTGCGCCATCGGTGTTTATCCTCTCATTCGTTGGTACACGCCAAGACTTCCTCCAGGGAAGTCTGGCCTTGCTTGACCTTGAGCAATCCCGCTTCGCGCAGATTCAACACGCCTTCGATGCGCGCCTGTTCGGCGATGTCCACGGAGGATCCATTCGTCAGGATGATGCGGTTGATTTCCTCGGTAATGGGCATGACCTGGTAAATCCCAACCCGGCCTTTGTATCCCGTGTCCTTGCAGCTCGGGCATCCTCCAGCGGTATATACCTGCCAGGAGCCGTCCAGATCCGCCTCGCTGAATCCCGCGTTGAGCAAGGCTTCCGGCGGCACATCCACAGGCCTCTTGCAACTCGGGCATAAGCGCCGACCCAGACGTTGGGCAGTGATGAGATTGACCGAGGCCGCCACGTTGTAGGAAGGAATACCCATGTTGATCAGACGGGTCAGGGTCGATGGCGCGTCGTTGGTATGCAGGGTGGACAACACCATGTGGCCGGTTTGAGCGGCCTTGATGGCGATATCACCCGTCTCGTGGTCGCGGATCTCGCCCACCATGATAATGTCCGGATCCTGGCGCAGGAAAGCCTTCATGGCCGACGCGAAATCCAATCCGGCTTTGTCGTTCACGTTGACCTGATTGATGCCGGCCAACTGGATTTCCACCGGATCCTCGACGGTGGAGATATTCACGTCTGGCTTGTTCAGGATATTGAGGCAGGAATACAGCGAAACGGTCTTCCCGGACCCCGTCGGTCCGGTCACCAACACCATGCCATAGGGCCGCTGTATGGCCTCGACCAGCAACTTCAACTGGTCCGGCTCATAACCCAGCTTCTCGATCCCCATGGTCGCTGCGTTGGAGTCGAGAATACGCATGACGATCTTCTCGCCATACAGGGTCGGCAAGGTGGAAACCCGGAAGTCGATGGCCTTGTTGCGGGACAGGACCAGCTTCATGCGGCCGTCCTGGGGCACCCGTTTTTCCGAGATATCCAGTTTGGAGATCACCTTGATGCGGGACGCGATCTTGTCCTTGATGGCAAGAGGCGGCTGGGCGACGTCGTAGAGCATGCCGTCCATGCGATAACGGATGCGGTAGTTCTTTTCGTAGGGCTCGAAATGGATATCGGACGCGCCGCTGTTGATCGCGTCCAGCAGTATTTTCTGCAGGTACTTGACCACCGGCGCGTCGTCGATGTCCGCGGCTGCCGCGGTGTCCACCGCGTTCTGCGTCTCGTCGTCGCTGAATTCGAGATTGAGATCCTCGGTCTCGATGGTCTTGAGGATGCTCTCCTCGGTCACCTCGCCGAAGTTTTCCAGCATGCGGCCGAGTTTGTCGTCCTCGACGACGATGGGCTCGGTGGCCAGATTGGTCTGGAACTTGATGTCGTCCAGCGCCTTCAGGTTGCTCGGGTCCGACAGGGCGACGAACAGGCGGTTGCCGCGCTGGGTGATGGGTAGAACCCGGTGCTTGGCGAGCAGCTTGGGATCCACCACGCCCTTCGGGATCACCGACGTATCCAGGGCATCCAGGTTGAACAGGGGAATGCCGAAGTTCAGGGAGGCGAAAGCGGCGATCTGATCCGCGCGGAAGCGTCGCGTGCGCAACAGATGGGCGATGAAGCTCTCACCCGACCCGCGTGACTGGTTTTGCAGGTTCTCGCCTTCCTCCGGGGTAAGCAGACCCTGGGTAACCATGGCCCGGCAAAGACCGGTCAGATTGGCGCCAGCAGTAACAGCGACCATTGTCCCCTCTAGTCCTTTTTCACATGTTAGCGCGTCGGATATTGCCCCCCGCTACCTCAAAAGTAAAGGAAGCAAAACTCAGCCGGGGGCGCGGCGCCGGCCGATCCTGGCCGTCTTGACCATGCGGTCCTGAACCTGCACGACCTCGATCGGATAACCCGCCACCAGGACGCTGACACCCGGCTCCGGCATGGCCTCCAACTCCTCCAGCAACAAGCCGTTCAAGGTACGGGGACCATCCAGGGGAAACTCCAAACTGAGCTTGCGATTCAACTGGCGCAGCGGCGCGGCGCCTTCCACCAGGAAGCTCCCATCCGCGTCGCGCACGTGAGTATCGAGTCCGCCGGGCAGTTCCGCGGTGAACTCCCCGACGATTTCCTCGAGGATGTCCTCCACCGTCACCAGACCCAGCAACTCGCCATATTCGTCCACCACCAGGCCCAGCGACTGGCGCGTGGCCTGGAACTGCGCCAACTGGTTGTAGAGCGAGGTGCCGGAAGGAATGAAATAAGGCTCGCGCAGCCAGGATCGAAACTCGTCGGCATCGAACTCGGACTCTTTCAGGTGGGCCAGGGCGCGACGCACATGGAGTATCCCCAGCACATTGTTCGGCTCGCCCTCGTACACGGGCAGGCGGGCATGGTGGCTGGTGGCCAGCTGGTGCACGATTTCATCCGGCTCGGTTCCCAAGTCGATGGCTTCGATCTGACCGCGGGGGCGCATCGCGTCATCCACGGTCACCTGCTCCAGATCGAACAGGTTCATCAGGATGCCCCGATGCTGCGCGGGGAGAAACGAGCCGGATTCGGACAACAGGGTGCGCAATTCCTCCACGCCCATGCTGTTGGCCGCCGCCTCGGCCGGCCGCAGCCGCATCAGCCGCAACAGGCCCTGCACGAACAGGTTGACGAACCATACCGCCGGATAAAACAACTTGAGCATGGGCGCCAGCACGAAACTCGCGGCCGGCGCGATGCGGTCGGGATAGGCGGCGCCCAGAACCTTGGGCGTCACCTCGGAAAACACCAGGATCAGGAAAGTCACCGCCAGGGTACCCAGCGTCAGGGCGATCTCGTTCTCGCCGAACAACCGGAAGCTGATCAAGGTGACCAGGGCCGCCGCCGCCGCGTTGACCAGGTTGTTGCCCAACAGCACCACGCCAAGCAGCTTGTCGGTCTGAGCCAACAGCCATTCCGCCAGTTTCGCGCCCCGATGGCCGGCCTTGGCCATGGTTTTCAGCCGATACCGGTTCACCGCCATCATGCTGGTTTCCGACGAGGAGAAGAAACCGGAGAGCAGCAGGAGCACGACCAGCGCGCCGATCATCGCGCCTAAAGGTATGTTGTCCAAGCGGGTGAGATGAGATTGGGACCAGGCAAGTGTAGCGGCAAGTCCGCGCCAGCGTCACCGCTCTTTCCCTTGGGCACTTCCGTCCGGGGCGCCGGCAAGCGCCAGTTTCGCCGCGCGCGGCATGCGTTTGATCTGCCTTTCCCGCCGGCATGCCGCGGAGCGGCTATCGCTCGCTTCCGCGTAGACCAAAGCTACCGGTCTGCGGCCGCGCGTGTAGCGGGCACCGAGGACATCGCTGGAATTGTGCTCCGCCACCCGCCGCGCGACATCCGTGGTGATGCCGGCATAAAGGCTGCCGTCCGCGCAACGGAGCAGGTAGACGAACCAGGGACCGCGCGGGACCGGCATGCCGCGGGTCCGGGTCAGGAGTGGTCGGCCTCGTACAGGGAGGGCGTCACGCGCGCATGGGCGAGATATTCGCGCAGGTGCTTGATCGATTGCCGATCCAGCACATTGCTGTGATGGGGCCGGTGCAGGATGCCCTCGACATTGTTCAGCACCACCCGCACCCGGGCGCCGGACAGAGATTCCACGGTGGCGCCGAGATGCACCAGGAGGGATTCGACCTCGCGCCAGTGGATATTGCCGCTGATCGGATCCTGGAAGATCGCGCGGATGAAGTGCTCGTGTTTGTGGCTCATGGCTGAAATTCCCGATTCAAGCGGAATTCTCGAGTCGCGGAAGCATCGCGCCGGTCTCGCGAAACCCTACTCGGTCACCGTTTCATCCGCCGGCGGCGCGGATTCCTCGGCGCCCTCGGCGGGCGGCGCATCGCTCTTCTGGGTCTTGCGCTGCTTCTTCTCTTCCTGCTTCTGCTTTTTCGCCAGATCCCGCTGGCGCTTCTCGTACTGGTAGTTCGGTTTGGCCAAGACTCACTCCTGTTCGGGGAAGGATGAGCGGCGGAAAGTCCGCGCGCGGTCGGCTGTTAGTTTGAGCCGTCCGGCTGGCATTGTCACGATCATGAAGCGTAGACTTCACTCGTGGGCGTGCCCTTTCTTGCCGTCGGCGATGCGATCCATGACCGCGAACAGCACGCCGGAAACCACGAAAGTCATGTGGATGCCCACTTTCCAGGCCAACTGCTCGTTGCTCATGGACTCCACATGCATGAAAGCCTTGAGCAGCTCGATGCCGGAGATGGCGACGATGGAGCCGATCAGCTTCATCTTCAGTTCCGCGAAACCCACATGGCCCATCCAGGCGGGCCGGTCCTCATGGTCGCCGGTGTCGATGCGGGAGACGAAATTCTCGTAGCCGGCGAAGACGATGATGATGAGCAGGTTGGCCACCATGACCACGTCGATCAGGGACAGCACACCGATGATCACCTCGCTCCCGTCGGCGTTGAACACCATGGGCGCGAAATGCAGGAACTCCTTGGCGAATTTCACCAGCATCAGGGCCAGGGCCAGCACCAGGCCCAGGTAGAACGGCGCCAGCAGCCAGCGGCTGTTGAAGATGAGCTTTTCCAGCCCGGTTTCGATGTGCTTCATGTGGCTTCTTTCGTTTTCAGTTTGAAATCCTGTTGCGCGTGGCGAACAGGCTCGCGGCCACCGAAGTGGCGATGATCAGGGCCACCACGCCGAGCGCGATGCCGATGGGTACCTTGTAGAAACCCGCGATCAGCATCTTCGCGCCGACGAACACCAACACCATGGCCAAGCCGTACTTGAGCAGGTGGAAGCGGCCGTTCAGATCCGCCAGCAGGAAAAACATGGAGCGCAGACCCATGATGGCGAAGATGTTGGAGGTGAAGACGATGAACGGGTCCGTGGTCACCGAGAAGATGGCGGGGATGCTGTCCACGGCGAAGATCACATCCGATGTCTCCACCAGCATCAGCACCAGGAACAGGGGCGTGAACCAGCGCGCGCCGTCCTTCATGACCATGAATTTCTCGGCGTGGTATTCGTGGGTGATGCGCAGATGGCCGCGCATCCACTTCAGCACCGGGTTTTGCGCCAGATCGGATTCCTTTTCGGCGAAGATCAGCATCTTGAAGCCGGTCACCACCAGGAACAGGCCGAACACATAGAGTATCCAGTGGAACTTGGCCACCAGCAGGGCGCCCGCCAGGATCATGATGGCCCGCAACACGATGGCGCCCAGCACGCCGAACACCAGCACCCGGCGCTGGTACTCCACCGGCACGGCGAAGAACGCGAAGATCATGATGAAGACGAAGATGTTGTCCACCGACAGGGACAACTCGATCAGGTAGCCGGTCAGGAATTCCAGCGCCTTGGCGTTGGCCACCTCGCGTCCCGCGACGCCGTCCAGCCAGCCCCACAACAAGCCGCAGAAGGCCAGGGCCAGGGTCACCCAAACCGCCGTCCAGCCCAGGGCTTCCCGGGCGGACACCTTGTGGGCGGTCCTGCCGCCCAGAACGAACAGGTCCAGGGCCAGCATGGCCAGCACGAAGGCGATGAAACCCGCCCAGAAGACGGGGGTGACCAGGCCGGCGAGTTCCATGCCGGCCCCTTAGTGGCGCACGCCCGCGTTCATCGCCTCCAGCGCGGCGATGCGGGTTTCCAGGGGCGGATGCGTGGTGAACAGGGCTTTCAGGCCGCCGCCGCGGCCGCCGTTGATGCCGAAGGCCGCCATCTTGTCCGGCAGCGCGGCGGGCTCGTGCATGGCCTGCAGGCGACGTAGGGCGGCGATCATCTTCTGGCGGCCGGCCAGCGTGGCGCCGCCCGCGTCGGCGCGAAACTCCCGCTGGCGCGAGAACCACATGACGATCATGGAAGCCAGGACGCCCAGGATCAGTTCCGCGACGATCATGGTGACGAAGAAGGCCGGCCCGGTGCCCCGCTCGGTCTTGAACACCACCTTGTCCACCAGATGGCCGATGACCCGGGAGAAGAACATGACGAAGGTGTTCACCACGCCCTGGATCAGGGCCAGGGTCACCATGTCGCCGTTGGCCGCGTGGCTCACCTCGTGGCCCAGCACGGCTTCAGCCTCGTCACGGGTCATGTTGCGCAGGAGGCCGGTGGACACCGCGACCAGGGAACTGTTCTTGCTCATGCCGGTGGCGAAGGCGTTCACGTCGGGGGCATCGTAGATGGCCACTTCCGGCATCTTGATGCCGGCGGCCTGGGCCTGGCGCGCGACGGTTTGCACCAGCCAGAGCTCCTCCGGCGTGCGCGGATCGGTGATCACCTGGGCGCCCACCGACTTCTTCGCCATCCATTTGGACAGGGCCAGGGAAATCAGCGAACCGCCGAAGCCCATGACCGCGGCGAAAATCAGCAAGGCGCCCAGGTTGAGACCGGATTCGTTGAGATAGGGCTCGACGCCCAGCAGGCGCATGGTGATGGACAGCACCAGCACGATGGCCATATTGGTGGCCAGGAACAGGAAGACGCGTTTCATGGAAAGCTCCTCGACTGGAGACGAATGACAGGGGGGCAGACTACGGCGAAGAGAACATCAAATAAAGTCGAATATTCCTGCAATACTATTCGTAAATATCGAACATATCGCGCCATGAACTTCAAGCACCTGCACTACTTCTGGACCGTCGCCCGCAGCGGCGGCGTCGCGCGCGCCAGCGAGCGGCTGCATCTGACACCGCAGACCGTCAGCGCCCAGATCAAGCTATTGGAGGAGCAGCTCGGCACCGCCCTGTTCCGTCCCGCCGGACGCGGCCTGGAACTCACCGAGGCGGGCCGCCTGGCCCTCAGCTACGCCGACGAGATCTTCGCCCTGGGCGACGAGCTGAAGACCGCCCTGGTCAGCCATCGCGGCGCGCCGGTCTTGCCGTTCCGGGTCGGTATCACCGATGTCCTGCCCAAGTCCCTCGCCTACCAGTTGCTCTCCCCCACCGGCGGGTTGGCAACGCCGGTGCGACTGATCTGCCGGGAAGGCAAGTTGGACCGGCTGCTGGCGGAACTGGCGCTGCACCGCCTGGACATGGTGCTGGCGGACCGTCCGATTCCGGCCAGCATCAACGTGCGCGGCTACAGTCACAAGCTGGGGGAATGCGCCCTCGCCTTCTTCGCCGCCCCGGCCCTGGCCGAGGCTTGCGCGCGATTCCCCGCCTGCCTGGACGGCGCGCCGCTGTTGCTGCCGGGGGACGACGCGACGGTGCGCCCGCGCATTGAAACCTGGCTGGAGAAGAACCGGCTCGCGCCCAAGGTGGTGGGGGAATTCGACGACGGCGCCCTGATGATGGCCTTCGGCCAGGCCGGCGGCGGTTTCTTTCCTGCCCCGGCGGTGCTGGCGGGCGCCATCGAGGCGCAATTCGGCGTGCGGCGGGTCGGGCTGGTGGAGGAAATCCAGGACGTTTTCTACGCCATCACCGGCGAGCGCCACATCACGCATCCGGCGGTGCTCGCGGTCACCGGCGCCGCCCAGGGCATGCTGACCGGGCTGATCGCCGCCGCTACAGCAGGCCCATCAGCACCAGCGCCACGAAAGCGGCGAACAGGGCGAAGTGGCTGATGCCCTCGATGGCGTTGGTCTCGCCGTCATGCAGGTTGTTCATCACCGCCAGCAGCGTCAGCAGCAGCATGCCGCCCTGCATGGGCGTCAGCGCCATGACGATGCGCTCGCCGGACAGCAAGGCCAGGGCCTCGATCACCGGCAGGGTCAGCAGAACCGTGGCCAGCGACGCCCCCAGGGCGATGTTCACCGTGGTCTGCATGCGGTTCGCGGTCGCGGCGCGCAGCGCGGTGAGGATTTCCGGGCTGGCGGAGATCAGGGCCACCAGCACGGCGGGGATGGACTTGGGCAGGCCGGAGCCGGCCAGTCCCGCGTCCAGCAGCACGGACAGGATTTCCGAGAGCAGGCCCACCAGCACGATGGCGCCCAGCATCACGGCGACGTGCAGCCCGTTGGGACTGTGGCCGGTGTCGTGAACCTCCTCGTCAAAGCCGGAATCGTGCTCGAAAAAGGCCCGGTGCTCGACGG
Source organism: Thiobacillaceae bacterium (assembly GCA_044227325.1). GTDB lineage: Bacteria > Pseudomonadota > Gammaproteobacteria > Burkholderiales > Thiobacillaceae > PFJX01. The sequence goes on from JBGAFI010000023.1 coordinate 20,923, forward strand.
TCTGCAGGCGCAGGAAACCGACATACATCAAGGCCATGACCGCGACCGAGAAGACGGAATAGATGCGCCATTGTTCGTCCGGCACGAAGTCCGGGATGAACATGCCGATGCCCAGGGCCACCAGCAGCATGGCGACGAAGGAATTCGCCGAGTCCAGGTTGTAGGGCGTGGAGCCATGCTTGAGCCCGCCGACGATGGCCGCGAGACCAAGAATGCCGTTGATGTCCAGCATCACCGCCGAGAACACCGTGTCCCGCGCCAGGGTGGGGTTGGGCGCGCCTTGCAGCAGCACGACCAGGATCACCACCTCCACCGATACCGCCGCCAGGGTCAGGATCAAGGTGCCGTAGGGTTCGCCCAGGCGCAGGGCCAGCACCTCGGCATGGTGGCTGATGCGCAGGGCGACGCCGATGATGGCCACCAGGATGAGGCCGAGCAGCCCCCACAAGGCCGCACCGCCGCGCTCCAGCGCGGCATGTTCCAGTCCGAAGCCCAGGGCCAGAACCAGCAGGGCGGCCAGGATCGGGAGTTCGTGGCGCAGGTATTTCATCGCCTGACGCCGCTTTGGACTGAATATGTCAGTGAAATACCCATTTCAGAACATTTTGAACATGGTCAGGTCATCGACGAACCCTGAGCGATGACGGATGCCATCAAAATACTGACTAGAGCCACTATGAAGCTCGCGTCAACAATCCGATTCAACAGCCGAGCACGCTTGAACATCGGGCCGACACCGCGCTCATCAACACAAAGGCCATCGCAATCACTGATCAGACGGGCAACCAGCCTGCTGGCCGCCAGCGGGTGACTAGAAAGCAGACAAGGCTTGCCTAACACAGCCCATGCCGATGGATGGTTGGCTTCCAGGTAACGCAGCAAACTGTTTACTCCAATCAGGTACATGACAGTACTGCAGGCACAAACGGCCAGCGAGACCAGCGCAATAACCCCTGCGAGTATTTGCAAAAATTCAAGACTCATAGCAGATCGTTTGTTCCCGCTCGAACAGCGCGATGGATTCCACATGGGCCGTATGCGGGAACATGTTCGCCACCCCCGCCGACACCAGCCGGTAGCCCTTCTGATGCACCAGCACCGCCGCGTCCCGGGCCAGGGTCGCGGGACTGCACGAGACGTAGACGATGCGTCCGGGCACGCCTCCATCCGGCAGCGACTTCACCAGCTCGATGGCGCCGTCCCGGGGCGGATCGATGAGCAGCTTGTCGAACACGCCCAGTTCCGCGTAGGCCTCCGGCGTCATCTGGAACAGGTCGGCGACGCGGAATTCAGTCAAACCGCCCAATCCGTTGCGCGCCGCGTTCTCGCCGGCCCGTTCCACCAGCCCCTTGCTGCCCTCGATGCCGACCACACTGGCGCCGCGCCGGGCGATGGGCAGGCTGAAATTGCCCAGGCCGCAGAAGAAATCGGCGATGCGCTCGCCCGGCCGCGCATCCAGCAAACGCATGGCGCGGCGGATCAGCATGCGGTTGATGCCGTGGTTCACCTGGGTGAATTCGGTGGGCTTGAACGGCATCTCCAGGTTGAATTCCGGCAGGCTGTAGGCCAGTTCCGGCGCGTCCAGGGGATGAAAGGGATGGGCGGTATCCGGCCCCTTGGGTTGCAGCCAGAATTGGATATGGTGCGCGTCGGCGAAGGCCTTGAGCTTCGCCTCGTCCTCCGGCGCGGGCGGCTCCAGCACGCGCAGCACCAGCACATCCACCGCCTCGCCGGTGGCCAGTTCGATCTGGGGCAGGCGGTCGCGGATGGACAGGCCCTCCACCAGCCGGCGCAGCTTGGGCAGCAGCGCGGAAATGCGCGCCGGCAACACCTCGCAGCTATCCATGTCCGCCACGTAGCTGCTGCGCCGCTCGTGGAACCCCACCAGCACGCCGCCCTTCTTGGGCACGTTGCGCACCGACAGGCGCGCCCGGGTGCGGTAGCCCCAGGTCTGGCCGTGGATGGGCGCCAGCATGCTTTCCGGTTTCACCTTGCCGATATGCTCGAAGCAGTCCTCCAGCACCCGCTGTTTCGCCGCCACCTGGGCGGATTCGTCCAGATGCTGGTGGGAACAGCCGCCGCAGATGCCGAACCAGCGGCAGGCGGGTTTCACCCGGAACGGGCTGGCTTTCAGGATGCGCGTGGCCTGGGCCTGTTCGAAATTGGGTTTCTTGCGGTAGCTCGAATATTCGACGATCTCGCCGGTGAGGGCGCCGTCGACGAAAACGGTCTTGCCTTCGCGATGGCCGACGCCGCGACCTTCGTGGTCCAGGGATTCGATCTCGATCTGTGCTGACATGGAATGCTGGGCTGGGGATCTGGGCACGCTACACTCGCGCGCGGGTGGCGTTCCACCCGCGACATTCAAAGGGCGCCAAGTATACGCAAGCGGCCCGGGAAGGCCGAAGCGGGAAGTCCCCGGCGGGTGCGGCCATACCCTTCCGACTGGGGCTTTTGTCACAGGGCGGCCCTAGCATGGACAGGATATTGATAGAGGAGACGACACGATGCGCGGAATTCTGAGCTGGATGGTCTGTGCCTGGCTTTTTTTATCCGGCAACGCCGTAGCCGGGGGAACCCTGCTGTTCGGCATCAACGAAGGCACTTCCAGTTCGCTGGATGCCATGTTCCGCCAGGAAAAATATGCCGCCTTGTCGTCCTATCTCAGCAAGGCCGCGGGTAAACCGTTCAAGACGGAGACCTCCAACATCCTGCCCATCCTGGTGCGCAACCTGTCCAAGTCCAAGTACGACCTCCTGCTGGTGCGCCCCAGCCACATTGCCGCCCGGGCCATGCGCGACAACGGTTACCGGCTCCTGGTCGCGGCCAAGGGGGAAAGCAAGGTGCACTTCATCGTGCGCGAGGATTCCCCGCTGAAAACATTGGACGACATACGCGGCCACATCATCGCCTTCCCCGACGAGATGGCCTACCCCACCCAATTGGGCCGGGCCATCCTGCGCGACGCGGGCATCGACCGGAGCCGGGAAAAAATCCTGGCCATGGACCGGCAGGGCGCGGTGGGCTACGCGGTGCGGGAGAAGATGGCCGATGTGGGCGTGGTGATCTCCTATTCGAAGGCCGCCAAGGAATGGCGCGACCGGGGCGGCCGCTTCCTGTACAGCAAGGAAGGCCTGCCGTTCTGGTCGATCATCGTGTCCTCCAAAGTGACCGAGGCGACGGCGGGCAAACTGCGCGATGCCCTGCTCTCCCTCGAAGGCACGCCGAAGGGCCAGGCCATCCTGAAGGAAATCGGCATCCCCGGTTTTGTCGCGGGCAACCAGCAGGCCTATCTGGACATGCTGGCCTGGGTGGAAGGCAAGCCGGCGCGCTGAACGTCGCCGGCTCAGTCTTCCCAGGCCGCCAGGAATTCGAACCAATGGTCGGCGCCGATTTCCTCCAGGGAATCGCGCACCAGGGCGATCTCCTGGTCGTACTGCTCGGCGGAGAGCGCGCCGCGCATGCGCTGGAACCGTAGGTAGACCAGCCAGGTGTTCACCACGTCGGTCTCGCAGTAGTCGCGGATGGCGGCGATCTCGCCGCGCTGGTAGGCCGGCCACACCGCGGCGCCGTCCATGCCCAGCTTGCCCGGGAAGCCGTACAGCTTGGCCAGATCGTCCAGAGGCGCGTTGGCGCGGCCGGAAAACATGGCCAGCACGTCCATCAGGTCCAGGTGGCGGGTGTGGTAGCGGTTCAGGTAATTGTTGTATTTGAAGTCCCGGTCGTCGTCGCCCCAGTCCCAATATTTGGGTGCCGTGACGCCATGCAGCATGGCCCGGTAGTGCAGCACGGGCAGGTCGAAGCCGCCGCCGTTCCAGCTCACCAACTGAGGCGTGTATTTCTCGATGCCGTCGAAGAAGCGCTGGATGATCTGGCCTTCCGTCGCTTCCGGCTCGGACAGGGAGAACACCCGGAAACGCTCGCCCTCGCGCAGGGTGCAGGAAATGGTCACCACCCTTTGCAGATAATGGGGCATGAAATCGGAGCCGCCGGTCTGCTGGCGGCGCAGGAGAAAGGCCATTTCCCCCACTTCGTGGTCGCTGGCCTCATCCCCCACATTGTGGAGACGGCGCAACCCGGCGATGTCGGGAATGGTTTCGATATCGAAGACGAGGACGGGGGTCATAATGGCTCGGGATAAAATTCGGGGGATTTTATCCGGTTTGGGAGCGCGCCCCGACGCCCTCGGAGAGACCCCCGCACATGCCTACTCAAGCACCGCCCCGCTGGCACGTATCCGATTCGCCCGCCGACTGGCTGGCGCGGGCGCGCGCGTTCGTCGCCGGGGCCGAGGCCGAGGCCCTGGCAACGCGCGGCGCGTTCCACATCGTCCTGGCCGGCGGCGGCACGCCGCGCCACGTGTACCAGGCCCTGGCCGGGGAAACCCACGACTGGGCGCGCTGGCATGTCTGGTTCGGCGACGAGCGCTGCCTGCCCGCCGACCACCCGGAGCGCAACAGCCGCATGGCGCGGGAAGCCTGGCTGGACAGGGTCGCGTTTCCCCCCGGTAACCTGCATGTCATCCCGACGGACCAAGGTGCGGAGGCGGCCGCCCGGGCGTATATCGGGGAGCTCGCAGGCATGGGCCCGTTCGATCTGGTGCTGCTGGGCATGGGCCAGGACGGCCATACCGCCAGCCTGTTTCCCGGCCATGACTGGGGCGAGGCCGCCGACGCGGCGGACGCGCTCGCGGTGGCCGGCGCGCCGAAACCGCCACCGGCGCGGGTGAGCCTGTCCGCCGCCCGGCTGTCCCGCGCGCGCCGGGTGCTGTTCCTGATCACCGGCGCCGACAAGCAAGACGCGCTGGCGCGCTGGCGGCGCGGCGAAGCGCTGCCGGTCGGCGCGATCCGGCCGGAAGCCGGCGTGGACGTACTACTGGACAACGAAGCGGGGGCGTGAACGCCCCCGGTGCCCGACCGCCTCGGCCGAAGCCGGCGCGGACGACGGACGACGCTCGAAGACGAATTTACATAAGGCACGAAGGAGCAAGACCATGAAACACACCCTGCTCGCGCTGGCCCTGATGGCCGCGCAGACCACGGGCACGGCCCTGGCCGCCGAGGAGCGGCAAAGCAACGCCGCCGACCAGACCGGCCTGGCGGTGACCATCTACAACGGCGACCTGGCCCTGGTGAAGGATGCCCGCAAGGTCAAGGTGGTCAACGGCGAGAACCTGCTCGCCTGGCGCGACGTGTCCGCCCGCATCCAGCCGGAAACCGCCCTGCTGCGTTCCCTGGACGGCAAGCCGCTGACCCTGCTGGAACAAAACTTCGATTTCGATCTGCTCACGCCCCAGAAGCTGCTGGAGGAATCCGTGGGGGATTCCGTGCGGGTCATCCGCCACCAGCCCATCACCGGCGTCGAGATCAGCGAATACGCCACCGTGCTGTCCGCGAACGACGGCGTGGTATTGAAGTTCAGCGACCGGGTGGAAACCGCCCTGCCCAATCCCGGCCGCATCGCCTTCCAGGGCGTGCCCGCCCACCTGCGCGACCGGCCCACCCTGTCCATGGTGTTCGAGACCGAGGCGCCCACTGGTTTCCTCGGCATCGGCAAATCCGGCGCCGAACAGGGCATGGAGCTGTCCTACCTGACCGGCGGCCTGTCCTGGAAGGCCGACTACGTGGCCGAGCTGTCGTCCAAGGAGGACAGCATCGATCTGAACGGCTGGGTCACCCTCACCAACACCAGCGGCACCGCCTACAACAACGCCCGCCTGCAGCTCATCGCCGGCACCGTGAACCGGACCCAGCCGGAGCGGGCGCTGGCTCAGCCCATGGTCAAGGCCATGGCCATGGCGGATCGCGCCCAGCCCATGCAGGAGGAGGGTCTGTTCGAATACCACCTCTACACCCTGGACCGGCTCACCACTCTGATGGACAACCAGACCAAGCAGGTGGCCCTGCTCTCCGCCCAGAAGGTGAAGGTGGACAAGGAATTCCGCCTGACCGGCGGCGACTGGTACTACGCGGGCCAGTACGGCGACCTGGGCAAGGGCCTGAAGCCCGGCGTGTTCATGGAATTCACCAACGCCGCGGAAAAGGATGGGAACACCGGCCTGGGCGTGCCCCTGCCCAAGGGCGTCGTGCGCGTCTACAAGAGGGACAGCGCCGGCCGCGCCCAATTCATCGGCGAGGACCGCATCGAGCACACCGCCAAGGGCGAGACCATCAAGCTGAAGCTGGGCGAGGCCTTCGACATCACCGCCGACAAGAAGCAGACCGACTACCAGAAGCTCGCGGTAACCGGCTTCAACGCCCGCGGCGGCATGATCGAAACCGCCTACCAGATGGAAATCCGCAACGCGAAGAGCGAGAAGGTCGTCGTCACCGTGGTCGAGCCCATCGCCGGAGAATGGCAGATGCTCCAGGAGAGCCACCCGCACAAGAAGGAAACCGCCCACAGCGCGGTGTGGGACATCCCGGTGCCGGCGGAAGGCAAGGCCACGCTGACCTGGCGCGCGCGGGTCAAATACTGAACGCGATGATCGACACCGCGGTTGCGGCCCTCGCGGGCCCCGGCTGGCACATCGCGCCCGGTTTCCTCGACGCGGCGGAAACCGAAGCCCTGCGCGAGGAGTGCCGGCGTGCCCACGAAGCGGGCCTGTTCCACGCGGCGGGCGTCGGCAAGGGCGCGGCCCGGGTGCAGTCCGAGGTGCGTGGCGACCACGTGCTGTGGATAGACGAAGCCCAGGCCGGCCCGGCCCTGCGCGGCGCCCTGGACAAACTCGAAAGCCTGCGCCAGGCGGTGAACCAGGCCCTGTTCCTGGGCCTGTTCGACGTGGAGCTGCATTTCGCGGTGTACCCGCCGGGCACCGGCTACCAGCGCCATCTGGACCGCTTCCGCGACGACGACCGGCGCGCTCTCACCGCCATTCTCTATCTCAACCCGGACTGGATCCGGGAAGACGGCGGCCTGTTGCGCTTCTGGCCGGAGTCGGGAACCGAACCGCTGGATATCGTTCCCGCCGGCGGCACCCTGGTCACCTTCCTGTCCGAGCGTTTCTGGCACGAAGTGCTGCCCGCCCGGCGCGAGCGCCTGAGCCTGACCGGCTGGTTCCGGCGGCGCTAGGGCCGCACCTCCAGGCGCCGTTCGAGCCGGATGGCCTCCGGCGTCACCCGGGCGCCCAGGGCATAGAGTTCGACGCCGTCCGCGGCCGCCGCGCGCAAGCCCCTGGCGAAGGCCGGATCGATATGATCCGCGGGACGCACCATCGTCACGTCCTCCCGCTGGACGCAGAACACCACCGCCGCGCGGGCGCCGGCGCGCACCACGCCGGCCAACTCCTCCAGATGCTTGTGGGCGCGCAGACTCACCGCGTCCGGAAAGAAACCCACGCCATCGGAAACCGCCGCCGTCACGCTCTTCACCTCCACGTAACAAGGCCGGCCGGCGAAATCCAGCAGCAGATCGGTGCGGCTTTGCGGCGACAGTCTGGCTTCCGGGCGCAGGCCGTCGAACCCGGCCAGTTCCGGGATCAGTCCGGCCTCCAGCGCCTCGCGCACCAGGCCGTTGGCGCGGCCGGTATGGATGCCCACCAGCCCGCCCGGAGCGATTTCCACCAACTCCCAGGTCCAGGCCAATTTGCGCTTGGGATTGTCGGCACGGGACAGCCAGACCCGGTTGCCCGGCTGGTTCAGACCCAGCATGGAGCCGGTGTTGGCGCAGTGGGCGGTCACCGTCTCCCCGCTTTCCAGGCAAACGTCGGCGAGGAAACGCTTGTAGCGACGCATCAGCACCGCCGGGGTCAAGGCATGGGGAAAATTCATGATTCCTGGTTTCGCGGGGTTGCGGCGCGCGTGCGAGACGGGGCGTATAACGAGCTTGACGGAAGACAAGACCGCGCGGCCTACTTAAGTGAATAATTCAACAAAGCATCGGGGCGGGTGTGAAGGGCCTCACTGTGAGAGTGCCATCCATGTTGTACGGTGTCGACATCGGCTGCCAGCCCTCACCGGAAACTTTCGCCCCAGCGCCACGCCCATGGACTTCATTTTTCAAAGTATCGCAACGGGAGTCACAAATATCCATTTCCGATCGTCGCCCGTTCATAACCGTGTTGAACATTGGGAATAAACTTTCCGGCCAACCTGAAAATCCCGACAACTTTCCAACCCTTGAGCAGGAGTACACCATGACCATCTCCCTTAAAGCCTTGAATATCGCCCTTCTCGCCGTCAGTTGCGGCGGTCTGGCCAGCGCGGCCCTCGCCGAGAGCCGTTACTACGACCCCACCAATGCCGCCTCCACCGACGGCAAGACAAGCGACTTCGAGCTGTACCGCACCATCGGCTGTCCTGGCCAGGGCCTGCTGGAAAAATCCTGCGTGGAGGAGAAGCAGCCCGCGAAGAAACCCGCGCCGATCGCCGCCAAGCAAGCCCCCGCTCCCAGCCCCTGCCCCCTGCCCGCCGGCGCCATTCCGGGCGATCAGACACCCAGCAACGCGAAAGCGGGCCAGTGTTTCGTGAAGGTGGTCCGGCCCGCTCAATTCCGGACCGAAACCATGCGCAAACTGGTCAAGGAGGCCGGCGAGCGCATCGAAACCGTGCCCGCCAAGTACGAAACGGTGAAGGAGCGCGTGCTCGTCAAGGAAGCCGGTGACCGCATCGAGATTCTGCCGCCCGTCTACAAGGCGGTGAAGGTCCACGTGCAAAGCGAAGAAATTCAGGAAGTGGTGCCCGAGGTCTACGAGACCGTCAAGGAACGCGTGTTGGTCAAGGAAGCCAGCACCCGCCTGGAGGAAGTGCCCGCGGTCTACGAAAACGTGGAGGAAAAAGTCCTGATCAAGCCCGCCAGCCGCAAGGCCATCGAGATCCCCGCCGAGTACGAGACGCTGAGTGAAAAGAAACTGGTGCGCGAGGCCTACACCACCTGGAAGCCGGGCACCGCGACCAACATCCAGAAGATCGACGAATCCACGGGACAGATCATGTGCCTGGTGGAAGTGCCCGCCGAGTATCAGACCGTCACCCGCCAAGTGGTCAAGACCCCGGCCTCGGTCCGCTATGAGGACATTCCCGCCGAATACCAGACCGTCAAGAAGACCGTGCTGAAGAGCCCGGCCACCACCCGCACCGTGGAAATTCCCGCCGAATACGGCGAGCGCGAGGTCAAGAAACTGGTGAAGCCCGCCACCACGGTGACCAAGGTCGTACCCGTGGACTACGAGCGCGAGATCATGACCATGGTCCAGCCCGCCACCGAAAAGCGCATTCCCGTGCCGGCCGAATACACCGAGCGCGAAGTGACCAAGCTGGTGGCGCCCGCCAGCGAGGTGCGCGTGCCGATCCCCGCCGAGTACGCCGACGTTCCCCAGGAAATCATGGTGTGTCCGGTGCAGTCCTACTGGACGCAGATTCTGTGCGACGTGAACGCCACGCCGGCGAAGATCGCCGAGATCCAGAAAGCCCTGGCGGCGGCCGGTTTCAACCCGGGTTCCACCAACGGCGTACTGGACAACGCCACCATGACCGCGATTTCGGCCTTCCAGAAAGCAAAGGGCCTGGCCCAGGACGGTTACGTCAACATCGAGACCGTGCGTGCCTTGGGCGTCGCGCCGAACTGAGCGCTTCTCCCCTCCCTGCCAAGCCCTTCCATCGTGGAAGGGCTTTTTTTATCGCTCCAGATTGAGCGACTCGCGGAACAGCACGTCGGAATTCTTCAGAATGAGGGTACCGTGGGTGTAGTCGAGCACGCCGGACTCGACCCATAGCCGGATCTGGCGGTTCACGCTCTCCCGGGAAACCCCGACCAGATTGCCGAGTTCCTCCTGGGACAGCTTGATGCCGATGGCGATGCCCTCGCCGGTCAGTTTGCCGTACTGCTGGCCCAGGTTGATGAGGATGCGGGCGAGCCGGGCCGGCAGATTGAGGAAGCTGAGGCCGCCCACCATGTCGTTGGTGGCGCGCAGGCGCCTGGACAACGCGGCCAGCAGCTTGAGGGAGACCTGGGGATTGCGTTCCAGGAAGGGCAGGAAATCCTGGCGCCAGAGGATCAGGAACGAGCATTTTTCCATGGTGGTCACCGAGGCGCTGCGCGGCTCGCCGTCCAGCAGGGCCATCTCCCCGAACACGTCGCCCGGCTCCAGGATGCTGAGGATGGCCTCCTTGCCTTCCGGCGAGATCAGGCTGACCTTCACGCGGCCGTGCATGACCACCAGCAGGTGGTCGCCCGGTTCCCCCTCCTGGAAAATGGTGTGGCGCGCCGGGTGGTTCACCATGCGTGCCATCTGCATGATGGACGCGGCTTCCTCGTCGCTCAGCGCCTCGAAAATCACGCTGCGTTTGCGTAGGCCTGCGATATCCATGGCTGTGGGTGGAAATCCTATGGGTTGGGAATCGGATGCGGAACCGCCCGTTTTCCCGGATGTTGGCCCGGCGGCGCGGGCTTTGGCAACTTTGGCGATATCGCGATGAACTTTGGCCATGCTGAACTCCCTCGTGGTTCCGGTTCGCGGAATAGCGGCGAGTGTAGAGGCAGGCTGCCGGACTTCACTGTGAGTTATTCCACACCGCGTCCAACGCGTCAGCGTTTGGATGTGCGCGGCGACTCGCCCGGCAGCTCGGCCTGAACCCGTGCCCAATCGATGTCCAGGGACTGGCTGGGGTAGTTGTCCTGGCCGGCGATCGCCGCGCGCAACGCGGTCATGCGTTCCAGGCCGGTCGGGTGGGTGGAAAACAGCGCCGGCGGCGATTTTCCGTCCTCCGCCATGCGCTCATAGAAACGCAGCATGCCGTCGGCGGGAACTCCGGTGCGGCGCAGGATGCGGACGCCCTCCATATCCGCCTCCCGCTCCATGTCGCGGCTGTAGCTCAAATCACCCAGTTCGCGCGCCATGCCGCCCCACACGCCCCCGGCGAAATCCCCCAGGGCGATGCTCAGGACGGCGCGCCAACCCAGGGCGTGAATCATGTTGCGCAGGGTATGGCGCAATTCCACATGGCCGACCTCGTGGGCCATGACGCCCGCCAGTTCCTCGGCGCTTTTCGTCGCCCGGAGCAAGCCGGTGTAGACCACCACATGCCCGCCCGGCAAGGCGAAGGCGTTCACCCGGGGATCGTCGGCCAGATGGAAGCGATAACGGAAGATATCGCCGCCGGCGGTCAGACGCACGCCGACCCGCTGCACCGCGTCGTTGGCCGCGCCTTGCTCGACCAGTTTCAGGCTGGGCCGCAACTGCGCGTAGGCCATATCGCCAAGGCTGACCTTCCGCTCGACGCTGATCTGGTCGGCGGCCCATTTGCTGAGATCGTCGGAATAGACCCAGAACACGCACAGTAGGAAGAAAGGAACCAGGACCAGGATACTGAGCACGCCCATCCCGAGTTTGAAATTGCGCTCCCTGCTGGTCAGGGCTTTGCGCGCGCGGCGCAGTTCCCCGGCGATCTCCTTGGGAGCCACCTTGATGAAAAGGTCCACCGTATCCTCGCCTTGCAGCATGGCGCTGACCGGCCCGGTCGGGGAGTACCAGGAAACCAGCCATTGCCGGCCGTCGAAGCCGCCGGTCTTCAAGGCGATGCGTTCCGCCTGGACCGTATACCAATGCCCCTTGCCCTGAACCACCAGGACGCCCGCCTCGAAATGCGCGCGCGCCCGGACTCCGGCGGCCGTCAAACCCGGGCCGTACAAGAGAACCTTGAATTCAGGAGTGGGAAGTCGCCACATGGAGAAGACGCATCGATCGGAGCGAATGGCTAGAATGCCGGGATTATGTTGAGGCTACCACCATGAAAAACAAACTGCTCGCCGCTTTCCAGAGGCGCCACGCCTGTCATCTGTTCCAGGCGAACCGCCCGTTGAACGCGGATGACCTTGCTTTCATTCTAGAAGCCGGGCGACTTTCCCCCTCTTCTTTTGGCCTGGAACAATGGAAGTTCATCGTCCTGACCGCGCCGGACGACAAGCAGGCGCTCCAGTCCGCCTGTTTCAACCAGCCCCAGGTGGGCAGCGCCAGCGCCATCGTCGTGATCCTGGCGCGGCTCGCCGACATGGACCCGGACGCCGCCTACGTGCGCCGCCTCATGGCGCGGGAATACCCGGACCGGGATGCGCTGGAAGGCGCCCTCAAGAACTACCGGAGCTTCCACGCCGCCACCGACATCCGGGCCTGGAGTTCGGCCCAGTGCCACATCGCCGCCGCGAACATGATGACCGCCGCCGCCGGCATCGGCATCGACTCCTGCGCCATCGGCGGTTTCGTGCCGGAACAGGTGTGCGCCCGCTTAGGGATCGACGCCGAGCGCGAATTCCCCGTCCTGATCCTGCCCCTGGGCTATTGCGCCCATGAACCCGGCGAGCGGATCCGGCTGCCCATGGAAGAAGTGGCGGAATACCGTTGATGGCGGAACCGGTCTTTTCCCGGCCGCTGCTCTGGCGGCTGCTGGGCTGGGCGCTGGTGTTGACCGTGGTGTATCTCTCCCTCACCCCGAAACCGCCGCCCACCGTGATGACCTTCGGCGACAAGGTCGGCCATCTCGCCGCCTACGCGAGCCTCATGGCCTGGTGGCTGCAAATCCACCGGCGCCCGGAACGGCTGGCCCTGCTGTTCGTGCTCATGGGGCTCGCCCTGGAAATTCTGCAAAGCCTGAGCGGATTCCGCACCGGCGACATCTTCGACATGGCCGCCAACACCGTCGGCGTCGGCCTGGGCTGGCTCTCCGCGCGGCTGCTGCCCGACTGGCTGGCCCGGCTGGACCGGCTGCTGGCCGGGTGAACGCGCGGGCAACCGCCCGCGCCGTCCTCGCGGAGCGGGACATCGAGGCCAAGCTCGCGGGCGCGACAGTACTTTGGAACGCCTGGCTGGCCGGCACGCCGGATATCGAGGCGGATGCCGGCCCCGTCCTGGAGACCCCCGGCCTGCCCGACAAACCCATCCTGGCCACGCCGAAGACCATGCCCCGGCGCGAACTGAACGGACCGGAAAACCACGCCGCCCTCATCCACGCCCTGGCCCACATCGAATTCAACGCCATCAACCTGGCCCTGGACGCGGTGCAGCGCTTCGCCGGCTTCCCCCGGGATTTTTACGGCGACTGGCTGCGCGTGGCGGCGGAGGAGGCCCATCACTTCCGCCTGCTGCGCGACCATCTGCGGACCCTGGGCCGGGATTACGGCGACTTCCCCGCCCATGCGGGATTGTGGGAGATGGCGCAAAAAACCGCCCACGACCCGCTCGCGCGCATGGCCCTGGTGCCCCGCCTCCTGGAGGCGCGCGGCCTGGATGTGACGCCGGACATCCAGCGCAAGCTGCGCGGCTACGGCGACCGGGCCGGCGCCGACATCCTGGACATCGTCCTGCGCGACGAAATCGGCCACGTCGCGGCTGGCGACCGCTGGTTCCGCCACCTCTGCGCGCAACGCGGCATCGATGTGGAAACCGCCTTCCGGGAAATGCTCAAGCTCCCCGGCGTGCCGCGCCCGCGCCGCCCGTTCAACGAAACCGCGCGGCTGGCCGCCGGCTTCACGACGGGAGAGCTGGACGCGCTGGACCCCGCAAGCCCGCCCCGATCAGGCGGCGGGTAGCACCGAGCGTATGGCCGCGAGCAGGCCGTCGTAGCGAAACGGCTTCGACAGATAGCCGTCCATGCCCGCGTCCAGATAGGTTTCCCGATCCTGGACCATGGCATTCGCGGTCAGGGCGACGATGGGGACATGGGCGCCCGAATCCCGTTCCCGCCGGCGGATGCATCGCGTCGCCTCGACGCCATCCATTTCCGGCATGTTCACATCCATGAGGATCAGGTCGATGCCGCCGTGTTGCCAGATGTCCAAGGCCTCCCGGCCATCCTTGGCCAGGATGCAGACATGCCCCGCCCGGCCCAGCATGGCCGAGACGATCTTCTGGTTAACCAGATTGTCCTCCGCCACCAGTATCCGCAGGCCGGTCTGTCCGGGCGGGATTTCCGCGGCGGCATCGGTGGCGACGCCCGTGACTTCCGCCTTGCCGGATTCTTCCCGCGCCACGCCGAGGCGGACGGTGAAGTGGAACGCGCTGCCTCGGCCGGGTTCGCTTTCCACCCAGATGCGGCCGTTCATCGCCCGCACCAGGCGCCGGCTGATGGCCAGCCCCAGCCCGGTGCCGCCGAAGCGGCGCGCAATGGTGTTATCCGCCTGGGAGAAGGAGTCGAAAATCGTATCCGCCAGTTCGGGGGCGATGCCGATGCCGGTGTCCCGCACACAGAAGATCAGGTCGATCACGGTCTCGTCCACGACGGATTCGAGCCCGGCGCTCAACACCACTTCGCCCCTTTCCGTGAACTTGACCGCATTGCTGAGCAGGTTGAGGAGTATCTGCCGCAAACGGACCGGATCGCCCTCCACCCTGCCCGGCAGGTCGGGATCGATATCCAGGCTCAAATTGAGGCGCCGCTCGCGCGCCAGGGGCGCAAGCATGCCGATCGCGTCGCCGAGCAACGCGCGGGGATCGAAGCGGGTGGATTCCAGCTCCATCCGTCCCGCCTCGATTTTCGAGAAGTCGAGGATGTCGTTGATGATGGCCAGCAGGGATTCCGCCGAATGATGGGCCGCCTCGACATATTCCCGCTGCGACGGATTCAAGGGCGTATCCAGCGCCAGTTCGGTCATGCCGAGGATGCCGTTCATGGGGGTGCGAATCTCGTGGCTCATGGCCGCGAGAAACGCGCTTTTCGCCTCGCTGGCGCGCGCCGCCTGGTCGCGCGCCTCGATCAGCTCCCGCTCCCGTTGGATCTTGTCCGTGATGTCCCGGAAGCTGAACACGCGGCCGATGACCCGGCCGCGCAGATAGCGGGGGAAGGACTGATATTCCAGGACGCGGCCGTCGAACAAGGCCAGTTCCCCGCTCAAAGGCGTCTCCGGCGCGGCGCGCAGGGCGTCGTCCAGGATCGGATTGCGGGCCGGATCCTTCAGCCATTGGCCCATGATGGCGCGGATGGCGCCGTCCTCCCGGGCGGCGATCACGTCTTTCGGTATGCGCCACAAGCGGCTGAACTGGTGGTTCAGGTTGACGATGCTGCCATCGGGATCGATCACCAGGATGCCGTCGGCGGTGGACTCCAGCGTGGCGCGCAGCAGGGAGGCGGCGCGCTCCAGTTCCTCCTCGATCTCATAGCGTTCGCCCACCGCGCGGCTGTGGATGACGATGTAGGGACAGCCGTCCAATTCGCGCGAATAGGTGCTTTTTTCCACATGCAGCCGGTAGCCGTCGCGGCGCGTGTAGACGGTGTCCACCCGCAGGACCGGCGTGAATTGGCCGCCGGCGGCATCTTCCCAGTAGGCCTGGTCGACCAGCTCGGATTCCAGTTCGCGGATCGGCATGCCGATCAGTTCCGCCGGCTCCAGACCCAGCAGGGAAGCGGCCCGGTTGTTGGCGGCCACGATGCGCAGGCTGGCGGGATCGACCACCAGCAACAGGTCGCCGATGCTGTCGGCCATCAGTCCGGTAAAACGCGCGGCCAGGTCGGCCCGTTCCGGATCCCGGCTAATCGGGGTTGCCATCGGCATCCTCGTCGAAGTAGTAGGTGACCCGCTTGCGCGGGCTCAGGTACTCGAAGGCTTCCCGGGGCAACTGGTTCGGGCGGCAGGCCTTGCTGATGTTGATGCGCGGCTCGTCCTTCAGATCCAGCATGACGGCCTCCTCCTTCGGGATCGCGGGATCGAAAATCATGATGCTGGGCTTGAGCGGCGCGCGGACGTTGACCGACAGCACCATGCCCCAGAAATCGTTGGAAAGGCGCACCAGGGTGCCCGGGGGATACACCCCCATGCAGCGGATGAAAGTGGTCAGCGCGGTGGAATCGAACAGGCCGCGCGTTTTCGCGAACATGGTGGACACCGCCTCGTGGGGCGTCAGCGCCTTGTCCGGGTTGATCGGATTGCACAGGTTGTCGAACGCGTTGACCAGGGAAACGATGCGGGCGGGCGGCAGGATGGCGTCTCCTTTGAGCCCTTTCGGATAGCCGCTGCCGTCCGTGTATTCGTGATGCTGGCGGATGATGTCCATGGCCGTGGCCGGCAACGCCAGTTTGCCGCCGATCTCCTCACCGAAGTGGACGTGCTGCTGCAGCAGGTTCATCTCGGCTTTGGTGAGGCCGTCGGGCTTGCGCAATATCCAGTCCGGCAGTTCGCGCTTGCCGATGTCGTGGAACAGGGCGCCCATGCCGATCCCTTGAATCAGCTCGCGGGGCTGGTCCAGCTCCCGGGCGAGCACCATGGACAGCACCGTGACGTTCAGGGCGTGGTAGTACACCTCTTCCGACCCCACCTTGTCGCTGATGGCATGGATGGCGACATCCTTGTCATCCAGCAGCGCATCCGTCATCTGGTTGATCAGCTCGGTGGCGACGCGCACGGTTTCATCGATCTTGGAAAACAGGTTCTCGTGCATCCGCTTGATGTCGCGCCCGGCGGCCAGCAACGCCTGCTCGCAGCGCCGGATGGATTCATGATGCTGATGCAGACGCGCGATGCGCGCGCGCTTCGCCGCCATCGCCGCGCGCCGCTCGGCATCGAGTTCCTCCGGCTCCGCCGCGGCGGCCGGCGCGCCTTCCTCCGGGCCGGTACCGACGGGCGGCAGGGGCGCGCAATCGCTCTTGGCCGGGCAATAGCGGACCTCGCGCAGCCCCAGGCTTTTTAGCGTGGCGAGTTGCTTCTGGTCGATGATCTTGAACGTGTTGCTGAAGAACGGATGCTCGATCCAACTCAAATCCAGTTGGATGAACAGCCCGATACGCAGGCGGGCGACCTCGATTTTCAAGAATTCGGATGGATCCCTCATCGACCTCTCGTCCGGGACATTTTTGCCGTCCGTCTATATCGGATGCGGACCAGGAAAGTTGAGGCGCATCCCCGCATGGATGCCCGTTTCACGGCCGCGGGCACGAGGCTCGCGCGGCGCGCCGACAAGGGAAACAGGACAGTCATGTCGCCTTGCCCGGGGGGTGGGGGCAGGGCATAATCCCCCCTCGCGTTACTTTTTTGTTACTCCTTGTTTTATTTAGGTTTCTTGGAGGATAAGGGGACCATGTCCGAACTCAATTCCGCGGCACTGCTGAACAAGGTTTCCCCCGCCTTGCCGGTGCATTGGTATTTCGACCCCAAAATCTATGAATTGGAGATGGAACTCCTGTTCAAGCGCGGGGCAAACTATATGGGCCACCGGCTCATGACGCCCGAGCAGGGCGACTTCCACGTGCTGGATTGGCTCCACGACGGCGGCAAGATGCTGGTCAACAATCCCAACGGCGTGGAACTGCTGTCCAATGTCTGCCGCCATCGCCAGGCCCGGATGCTGAAGGGCCGAGGAAACACGCAACACAACGCCCAGCACATCGTCTGCCCGTTCCACCGCTGGACCTACGATCTCCAGGGCCGGCTCGTGGGCGCGCCCCACTTCCCCAACAACCCCTGCCTGCACCTGGACAAGACGCTGTTGACCGACTGGAACGGCCTGCTGTTCGCCGGCCCGCGCGACATCCATACCGACCTCGCCAAGCTGGGCATGGCCCACGACCTGGATTTCTCCGGCTTCGTCTACGACAGCACCCAGATCACCGAATACCAGTTCAACTGGAAGACCTTCATCGAGGTCTACCTGGAGGACTACCACGTGGTGCCCTATCACCCGGGCCTGGGCCAGTTCGTCAACTGCGACGAGTTGAAGTGGGAATACGGCGAGATGTACTCGGTGCAGACCGTGGGCGTGAACGACCATCTCGCCACGCCGGGCAGCGCCGTCTACAACCGCTGGCACCAGCAGGTGAAGCGCTACCGGGAAGGCAGGGATCCGGCCCACGGCGCCATCTGGCTCACCTATTACCCGACCCTGATGGTGGAGTGGTACCCCCACACCCTGGTGGTGAGCAACATCATCCCCACCGGCGTGGAAAGCTGCCTGAACGTGGTGGAGTTCTATTACCCGGAAGACATCGCCCTGTTCGAGCGGGAATTCGTGGAAGCGGAAAAAGCCGCCTACCGGGAAACCGCCATCGAGGATGACGACATCTGCTACGGCATGCACAAGGGCCGCAAAGCCCTGTACCAGCAGGGCATCAGCCAGGAAGGCCCGTACCAGTCGCCCATGGAGGACGGCATGGTGCACTTCCACGAATGGCTGCGGCGCATGATCGAACCGCATCTGTAGTGATCTCTCGCCCGTTTTGGCCGCTCTGGCCAAAACCTGGATTGCCGCGCTTCGCCCGCGATGACGGCCCTCTCCACCGTCATCGCGAGGCGCGAAGCGACGCGGCGATCCATGCGCTTCACCCGCGATGAAGAAAGCGTTGGTCTTTGCGACCCGGGTTATTGATCTTTGCGAATGTTTGGCCGCTGCGCTCCCCCTCACAACCTCCCCCGCTTGCTGGGGAGGGGTTTGCTCCCTCCCCGTTTACGGGGAGGGTTGGGGTGGTGAGGGCTGCGCTGTCCAGAATGGAGATGACATTTCTTTCGAGAAAATTCGTAAAACCTGGATTGCCGCGCTTCGCTCGCAATGACGGCCCCGTCAGCGCGAGGCGTGACGCGACGCGGCGATCCATGCGCTTCACCCGCGATGAAGAAAGCGTTGGTCTTTGCGACCCGGGTTATTGATCTTTGCGAATGTTTGGCCGCTGCGCTCCCCCTCCCAACCTCCCCCGCTTGCGGGGGAGGGGTTTGCTCCCTCCCCGTTTACGGGGAGGGTTGGGGTGGGGAGGGCTGCGCTGTCCAGAATGGAGATGACATGACTTTCGAGAAAATTCGTAAAACCTGGATTGCCGCGCTTCGCTCGCAATGACGGCCCCGTCATCGCGAGGCACGGAGCGACGCGGCGATCCACTGGCGGGGATTCAACATGCCGGCTGGATTCCCATTCCTTCCCGGATGACAATGCCGCTGTGAACAAGCCCGCCGACTACACCGCGATCCTCCCCGCCCCCTTCGGCGCCCTCGGGGTGCGCGTGGACGGGGACGAGCTTACCGGGCTGGAATTCCTGCCGCCGGGCACCGCGCCGGTCGCCTGCGAACTCCCTCTGGTGAAGCGGGTGGAGCGGGAACTCGCCGCCTACTACGCCGACCCCGGCCACGTCTTCGACCTGCCCCTGCGCCCCATCGGCACGCCGTTCCGGCAACGGGTCTGGAACGCCCTCCTGGCCATTCCGACCGGCCAGACCCGCGGCTACGGCGACATCGCCCGCATATTGAACAGCGCGCCGCGCGCCGTGGGCCAGGCGGTGGGCGACAACCCGCTGCCCGTGATCATCCCCTGCCACCGGGTCATCGCCGCCGACGGCGGCCTGGGCGGCTTCATGCATCGCCGCGCGGGCTTCTCCCAGGACATCAAACGCTGGCTGCTGGCCCACGAAAACGCCCTGCCGGCGAAAGCCCTTCACTTCCCCCCCTCTCCCGCTCGCGGGAGAGGGGCCGGGGGAGAGGGAATCCGCTGACCCGCGCCTTGGCCAGTTCCCACCCCAGCGCCCAGCCCAAGCCGTTCGATGCGGAACTGGACCGCTTCTGCGACGCCCTCTGGCTGGAGGACGGCCTCACGCCCCGTTCCCTGGAAAGCTACCGGCGCGACCTGACCCAGTTGTTCACCTGGCTGGAGGCGCAGGGCACCGCTCCGCATGCGGCCCGGCGCGACCGCATCCAGGCCTTCCTGGCCCACCGCACCCTGGACGAAGGGATCGCCGCGCGCAGCCTGGCGCGCCAGCTCACCGCCATCAAGCGCTATTACCGCTGGCTGTTGCGCGAAGGCCGCCGCGGCGACGACCCCACCCTCACCGTGGATGCGCCGCGCCTGCCCAAGCCCCTGCCCAAGACCCTGAGCGAGGCGGAAGTGGAGGCCCTGATCAACGCGCCGGACGTGGACACTCCCCACGGCCTGCGCGACCGGGCCATGCTGGAAGCCCTCTACGCCGCCGGCTTCCGGGTCTCGGAACTGGTGGGCCTGCCGGTCGCGGCGGTGAGCCTGACGGAAGGACTGGCGCGGGTCATGGGCAAGGGCCGCAAGGAAAGGCTGGTGCCGCTGGGCGAGGACGCGCGCGACTGGATCGGCCGCTACGCGAAGGAAGCCCGTCCGCTGCTGCTCAAGGGAAAAGGCAGCGAAGCCCTGTTCGTCACCGAGCGGGGCGGCCCCATGACACGGCAGATGTTCTGGTACCTGATCAAGCGCCACGCCGCCAACGCCGGCATCCGCTCGCCCCTGTCGCCGCACACCCTGCGCCACGCCTTCGCCACCCATCTGCTCAACCACGGCGCGGATTTGCGCGTGGTGCAGATGCTGCTGGGCCACGCCGACATCGCCACCACCCAGATCTACACCCACGTGGCGAAGGAGCGGCTGAAGCGGCTGCACGCGCAGCACCATCCGCGGGGGTAACGCCGCCGGGCGGCCGCCGCAACCCGCGCTGTTCTTCCCCTTTGCAAAAGGGGGATCGGGGGGATTGCCAGGCTTGTCTATGCACGGCGGCGGAGGAATCCCCCCTGCCCCCCCTTTTTCAAAGGGGGGGAATGCTTCGCCAAGCCGGATGTCACCGACCTCAGGTGACCGCGGGCGAAGCGTTCACCGCCGGAGGTTTGCCGGCCAGGCCAGGAAGCCGCTCACCCCCGCTTGTAAACGTCCTCGAAGCGGACGATGTCGTCCTCGCCCAGATACGAGCCCGACTGCACCTCGATGAGATGCAGCGGCACCTTGCCCGGGTTTTCCAGCCGGTGCGTGGTGCCCAGGGGGATGTAGGTGGACTGGTCTTCGGTCAGCAACTGCTCCTGGCCGTCCCGGGTCACCCGGGCGGTGCCGGAGACCACCACCCAATGCTCGGCCCGGTGGTGGTGCATCTGCAGGCTGAGCTTCTGTCCCGGCTTGACCATGATGCGCTTGACCTGGAAGCGCTCGCCCATGTCGATGCCCTCGTACCAGCCCCAGGGCCGGAACACGCGGGTATGGAACTCGTGCTCGCTGCGGCCCGCCCGCTTCAGGTAGTCCACCACCTTCTTCACGTCCTGGGCGCGGGACTTGTCCGCCACCAGCACCGCGTCGGCGGTCTCCACGATCAACAGATGTTCCACGCCGATGGCCGCCACCATGCGCGATTCCGCGCGCACGTAGCTGGACTTCACGCCATCCAGGTAGACATCGCCGCGCACCACGTTGTCGTCCGCGTCCTTGCCGCCCACGTCCCACAGGGCCGACCAGGAACCGATGTCGTTCCAGCCGATGTCCGCCGGCACCACCGCGGCGTTCGCGGTCTTCTCCATCAGCGCGTAATCGATGGAATCGGACGGGCAATCCGCGAAAGCCGCCTGGTCCAGCCGGCAGAAGTCCAGATCATGCTCGCCCCTCGTCAGCGCCTGCTCGCAGGCCGCGAGGATGTCCGGACGCAGCGCGCCCAACTCCTCGACGAACTGCCGCGCCGAGAACAGGAACATGCCGCTGTTCCAGAAGTAATCGCCGCTGGAAAGGAATTGCGCCGCCGTCGCCGCGTCCGGTTTCTCCACGAAACGCGCCACCTGGCTCGCCGCGCATCCGTCCAGGGCCGCGCCGCGCTGGATGTAGCCGTATCCGGTATGAGGCGAATCCGGCACGATGCCGAAGGTCACCAGCCGGCCCATGGCCACCGCCTTCATGCCCTCGTCCACCGCCGCGTGGAAGGCCGGCACATCATGGATCAGGTGATCCGCGGGCAGCAGCAGCATCACCGCGTCCGCGTCCCGCTTCAGCAAGGTCAGCGCCGCCACCGCCGCCGCCGGCGCCGTGTTGCGCCCCATCGGCTCGAGGAATATCCCCAACGGCTCGACGCCGATCTCCCGCATCTGCTCGGCGATCAGGAAACGGTGGTCGTTGTTGCACACCACCAGGGGCGCCCCGAGCCGGGCCATGCCGCCCAGACGGACCACGGTCTCCTGCAACATGGTCCGGTCGGAGGCCAAAGGCAGCAACTGCTTCGGCAGCGCCGCCCGCGAAAGGGGCCACAAGCGGGTGCCGGAACCTCCGGACAGGATGACGGGATAAAGCGGCATATCGATCTCCAATTGTGCTCGCGGGACGCGCGGCGCGTGTTTTGTACCGCCAAGCCCCTGGTCAGGGACAATTCTAGCGAAGATTCCTGTTGGTTATTTCGCGCTGTGGGCCCGGATTCGGGGGCATCGGCGGTGATGACGGGGCGCGAGTGTCTCGCGGCCGGCATTTCCACTCATTCACGCAACCTGGATTGCCGCGCTGCGCTCGCAATGACGGCTCCTCCCATCCGGGCGGCACGAGGCACGAACGGCTCCGCCTACACCATCGTCATCGCGAGGCACGGACGGCTCCATCCACACCTTCGTCATCGCGAGGCGCGAACGGCTCCACCCACACCATCGTCATCGCGAGGAGCGAACGGCTCCATCCACACCATCATCATCGCGAGGAGCGAAGGGCTCCATCCACACCATCGTCATCGTGAGGAGCGAAGGGCTCCATCCACACCATCGTCATCGCGAGGCGCGATAGCGACGCGGCGATCCATGCCTTGCACCCGCAATAGCCGTTGTCCCTATGCCCCGGCTCGAACCTGGATTGCCGCGCTTCGCTCGCAATGACACCCCACACCCGTCATCGCGAGGCGCGATAGCGACGCGGCGATCCATGCCTTGCATCCGCCATGGCCGTTGTCCCTATGCCCCGGCTCAAATCTGGATTGCCGCGCTTCGCTCGCAATGACACCCCCCACACCCGTCATCGCGAGGAGCGATAGCGACGCGGCGATCCAGCCTTTTCCGCACCGCGCGACAGCCCCTCCCAACCGCGCTACGCCAAAAACCCCACACCGTTCGGGCTGTAGCCCGCCAACACGCTCCCCGGGCTCGCGAAGCCCAGCACTCCGCGCAGGCATTCGCCATAGACATCCCGGAAATCGATACGGTGGGCCAGGTAGCGGCCTTCAAACAATTGGTCCGGCCCCAGGCCCGGCCAGCCGGTGCCGGTGTAGATGCCGCCGCGCACGCCGCCGCCGACTGCCAGCCAGGTCGTGGCATTGCCGTGGTCCGTGCCGCCGCTGCCGTTTTCCGCCGCCGTGCGGCCGAACTCGCTGCCGGCCAACAAGGTGACGCGGCTGCCCTGCGCGCCCAAATCCTGGAAAAAGGCCCCCACCGAGTCGGATAACTGCCTGAGCAACTGTGCCATCTGCCCGGAAGATTGGCCGCCGCCCTGGCCACGGTGGGTATCCCAACCATCCAGATTCAGTGTGATCAACGCCAATCCCGGCCGGCCTTTCACCAGGGCGGCCGCCTGCCGCATCTTGCGGCCGAATGTGGTGGCCGGATACACCGCCCCGCCCTCCACGGGCAGGCTGTTTATGGTCTGGAGTTCCTCGATATCCGTCAGCAGTTGGATAGCCGTGTTGTGGAGCGCCTCGGCGCTCGGGTTTGCCGGGTTGGCGGGGCGGCCATACTCGCTCGCCATCAGGGCACCCAACATGTCCTGGTCTTTCCGGGCGGAAGCCAGCGCGAGGTCGCCCAAATCCGGGTAAGCCGCCACGGGCAAGGGACCGCGCAAGCTGCGCGGAATCCCGGCGGTCAGGCTCAGGGCGCGCTGATCGCCATTGCCCGCGGCGGTGGCGGCCAAATAGCGGGCCAGCCAGCCGCTGGCGGTCGGCGTCGTCGCCGCGTCCTCCAGGATGTCCTGGCCCTCGAAATGGGAACGGACAGCGCATGGATAGCCGCCATGGCCGGATGCAGGCCGAAGAATCCATCGAGATCCAGGGCCGAACCGGCATTGCCCGCGGCAGGCGGAACGATGCGAATGGACGGCCGCAGGCTATGGTAGGCATCCTCGCCGTAAGGCACCGCCACATTCAGGCCATCCCAGCCGCCGCGCAGGAATACCACCACCAACACCCGGCCGTTTCCCGCCGCCCGGGCAACGCCAGGCATGCCCATGCCGGCGCCGCATAACAGCCCGGCGGACATCATGCCCTGGAGAAATCTTCTTCGATTCATGACGCTTGCCTCGAAAACAATCCGATTCCGTTTACCTATCCATCAAGCCCATCTCAGGTCATGGCTGATTTACCCCGTCATCGCGAGGAGACGCAGCCGACGCGGCGATCCACAGTCCATTGATTCCGCTTGCTTTATGGATTGCCGCGCTTCGCTCGCAATGACAGCTTTCAAAAAATCAGCGTCTCCCTCAGTCTCCAATATCGCAAACCGACATGGATTGCCACGGCACTCTCTGGCCTCGCAACGATCGCCCCTGTCATCGCGAGAAGGCGCAGCCGACGCGGCGATCCATCCATCGCTTACTGGTACTGATATTCCGGCAAAGCCGTGAGCGCCTTGCCCAGCCGCCGCAAACGCGCTTCCGCATCCGAGGCCCACGAGAAATATGGATGGCTGCCATTCTCCGTCAGCAGCGACATGGCCAGATCCCAATGCCGTCGGGTCCAGTTCGGCCCCAGGGTCAGATTCAACATGCGTCCCACCGCGCCCTCGGCGGTCTCCTGACCGGCGGACAGCATCATGCCCGTCAAGTCGAACCGGGTATTGCCCGTTGCCGAATCCGCGCTCAAAACCCGATCCTGGAAACGCACGCGACCGAGCAACATTCCAGTGGAAACCCAATCAGCCCCGGTCTCGCGATAGCCCGTCGGCGACGGGTTCACGAACAGGCTCATGCCCAAACGCTGTAGTTCCACGGCCAAGTCATCACCGCCGGTTTCGCCACCAAGATTCCTTGCCAGCCCCACCACCAGTTCGAGCGGCGTCTTCACTTTCGCGCCCCGGTAACTCGTGCCCAGAAACTGCGGCGACGACAGGATCGCCCACAGCACCTGGGCCATCTGGTCCGGGGCATCCGCATTGCTCAGGAACACATCGGCGCACTGCTGGATCAGGCTCTCCACCGGCACATCGCTCACCAACAATGTCACCAGCTTGCCGCAGACGAATCGGGCAGTGGACGGATGCCGGGCCAACAGGTCCAGCACCGCCTCGCCATCGGCTTGACCGCCACCGGCGGGCAATGTCGTCCCCAGCACCTGTTTTGCCCTGTTGTCGTGCTGGGCGGCATTGAACGAGAACTGGCCATCCACCACGGTCCAGCCGGTAAACGCCCGCGCCGTCTCCACCACGTCCTGCTGGGTGTAGCCGCCGGAGATGCCCAAAGTGTGCAACTCCAGCAATTCCCGCGCGTAATTCTCGTTGGGCCGGTTCATCATGTTGGTCACCCCGTCCAGGCTGTACAACATGGCCGGGCTCTTCGCGCTCGCGTCCAGCAGATCGCGGAAACGGCCCAGGGCATGGGCGCGGAAACCCGCCATCTCCCGATGCTCATATTCCGGGACATTGTGCTTGTAGTAATAAGTGTTGAAATGGTTGTCCCAGAACCAGGTCATCACCTCCTGCAACTGACGCGCGCTGTAAACCGCATGACGCAGATAATCGGTGGACAGATAGGCGCCCAGATCCAACCAATCTTGCTGATGACGGGCATAGTCGGCATCGTCCACACCATCGGGATGCAATTGCTGCGACAGGTAATTCTGAACGCCCATGCCAACCGTTTTTTCCAGCAGGCCCGGCGTGGCGCCGTAGCCGGTTCGCTGAAGAACATGCCAAGCCTGGGCGAACGCGTCGCTGGGCTGGAGATGAAGCGTTTTCACCGTGGTATTCCCCACGCCATCCCGCGCCGTCAGGGTCAGGGTAATGGGTTGCGCGGAAAACTCTGTCTCGGGCGCCACCCGAACCGCCCAGTGCCTGGAATCCGGCGCCACCTCGACCTCCCGGACCTCGTCCGCAGCCAACCCGCCGCCGGAAATCCGTACCGACAACCCCGGCGACAAGGTGTCATCCATCACCCGCCCGGACACCACGAAGCCCCCTTGCGGCACCGCCGCCCCCTCAACATGGGAAAGCACCTCCAGCGTGGGCGCCGTCCTGTCGTCTACCAGAGACAAGTCCACCCGCGCCTCGGCTTCGTTCTGGCCGGTATCTACCGCCACCACCCGCACCCCCAACGTGCCAGCCGTTACCTCGCCCTGAGCGCCCAAGCCCCCCGTGTCCACTTCCCAGGCTGCCGCATCCGCCCGATAACTCGCCGCCCGTTCAAGCACCGCCCCTGAAGGCAGTGTCAAGTAAACGCGCACCGACTTGACCGCCACATCGTCCGTCGCCGAGCCATACAACCTGAACCCACCCCGGGACACGGATGCCGCCTGCTCCGGGAACGATAGGCTCACTTGGGGCGGCACCCGGTCGGGCGCGTTGGTATCGAGTGGATTGAGGGCAAAGGTAAAGCCCCCCTGCCACGTCAGCAGGTTACTGTAGTAGTCCTTTCCGTCACCGAAGGGATTGACCACGCGGAACAGATACACCGCCCCTTTCCCCAAGCCCGGCAAGTCGAACTTGATCTGCCCCCGGGTGTCGGTTACTGCTTGGCGCTCCCAGCGCAGGGTACCGTTAGGGAGTTTCTCCAGAGCGACGACGGTGTAGTTGGATAGCACGGAGGAATTCGCCGCGTTGGTAAGATTGAAAACGGTTGTGCCCACCCTAAACCCGTACCATCCCACCGTCCCGATCTCGCCGCTCTTCACCCAGTATCCGTACGGGTTCCCTTGCAGCACGTAAACCTTCCCAGCACCCAGCCCTTCCAGGTCAAACCGCGCCAGCCCCTCCCCGTCCGTCGTCCGCTCCGCCCGCCACGCCAGCGTGCCGTC
>JBGAFI010000003.1:0-349746 GCA_044227325.1 Thiobacillaceae bacterium
TCTTGTATATCAGTGCTACACGGATTCTTGATATCACCGACCTCCCGTGCTCCTGTCTGACTGAATTTTCTTCGTATTCCGCCAGGGTCTGGTACCAACACTAGCAGGGGAGAGGCCATGCGTGAAGCTTTGCGCCAACCCCGTGCGCGCAGCTTGGGGGGAGCGCGCTGAAATCCTTGATGCATCGCGGCTTCAGCCACATTTTCGCCCTTGGCGAATGTCGCGCGCGTTGAAGCCGATCCTGATGTTTCCCGCGCGCATGCTGGCGATGTCCGACGGGAGAAGGCGAGGTACACGGAAATGCCGGCATACCGGCGGTGTCGATGCGGCAGCGGTGCTACACGGATTCTGTGTAGCAATGTTCAACCAGAATGCGCCGGCTTCCCGTTTGGCAGAAGGGGAGAAGACACGGCGAATGTTTGGCATGGGGTGGTTTGCCTTACATCCAAACCCGCCGCGAAGCTATTTCTTGTACTTCGTCACGCTCCGCGCCTTCATCTTGTAGCTGGACTTGCCCATGTCCGTGTCGGCCAGCGCGATTTCCAGCGTGCCTTCCACCCACACCGCTTCCATGGCCTGCATGTCCTTGGCGGGGGTGTCGGCCACCACGTGGATGATCTGGTTGGCGGGGGGCGGCGGCACGTGGATGCAGGCGCCGAAGTAGGGCACCAGCAGGAATTCCTTGAGCTTCTTGTCGCCCCATTCCAGGGGCACCAGGAAGCCGGCGATGCGGATGTTTTTGCCGTTCATGGCCTCATTGGCGGGGGCGGAATCCCAGGCGCTGCGCAGGTTGCGTAGCGCCTCGTCGGCGCGCGGGTCGGAGTCCTTCAGCTTGGCCAGGTCCAGGCCCTTGAACGCGGCCATGGGGTCCCAGTCTTTGGGCAGCAGGTCGTCCCAGCTCGCTTCCTTGTAGGCGGATTTCGCCTTGTCCGGAACGGCGGGCAGGCGGTCGCCCACCTTGTAGTCGGGCTTGTCGGCCGCGGCGGCGGCGGTGGCGAAAACCAGCAGGGCAATTCCGATCCAGTGCTTCATGGAAACCTTCATGGCAAGCTCATACGCGCGGCGTCAACCCGTCCGCCAGGGATAAACGATAGGCGCGCCAGCCGGGGAACAGGCTGGCGATCAGGCCCACCAGCAGGACCATGCCGAGCAGCTTCAGTTCCTCCAGGGAGGGCGGCGTCAGGCCCAGGGTGAGTCCGTAGCGGGCCTGTACCCAGGGGCCGAGGGCGAGGATCAGCGCGGCCAGCAGCAGCGCCCCGGCCACGGTGCCCGCCAGGGTGATGGCGCCGCCTTCCAGGGCCAGCAGCAGGAAGATGTCCCGCGGCCGGGCACCGTTGGCGCGCAGGATGGCCAGCTCGCGCCGGCGCTGGTCCAGGCCGGCCAGCACCACCGCCACCAGGCCGGCCAGGCCCACCGCCACCACCAACGCGGAGACGGCAAGCAGCACCTGTTCCACCACGCCCACCACTTCCCAAAGCTGGGACAGGGCGACGCCGGGCAGCACCGCCATGAGCGGCTCGTCCTTGAAGCGGTCGATCTGGCGCTGCACGGTGAACACGGCGGCGCGGCTTTTCAGGCCCACCAGCAGGGCGGTGATGGTCTTGGGCGTGAGGTCGAACTTCTTCACCAGTTCCGGCGGAATGTTCAGGCCCGGCAATGGCGCGCCGCCCTGCCAGTCCAGGTGGATGGCCTCCATGGCTTGCAGGCCGATGTGGATGCTGCGGTCCACCGGCGTGCCGGTGCGTTCCAGGATGCCGACCACCGTGAAGGGCTTGTCGCCGTGTTCCGTCAGGCCCTCGCCGCTCAGGCCGTGGCTCAGGGTGATGCGCTGGCCCACCCGGTAGCCCAGGCGGTCCGCCACCTCGGCGCCCAGCACCGCGTCGAACAGGCCGGCGAAGGGCCGGCCGGCGGCGAAGGCCAGGGCGCGCTTGTCGCCGTAATGGAAGTGTTCGAAATAGGCGGGCGTGGTGGCCAGCACCGGAAAGCCGCGATGGGAATCCCCCAGGGAAAGGGGAATGGTCCAGGCCACGGCGGGGTGTTCCGCCAGCTTCACGGCGCTGGACCATTCCATGTTGTTGGTGGCTTCGCCGATGCGGAACACGCTGTAAAGCATGAGCTGAACCGGGCTGGTGCGCGCCCCCACCACCAGGTCGGTGCCGGACACCGACTGGGCGAAGCCTTCCCGGGCATCCTGGCGCAGGCGCTCGATGCCCAGCAGCAGGGTCACGGAAAGGGCGATGGCCAGCACCGTCAGGCCCAGGCTGTAGCGCCGGTTCCAGGCGCTTTTCAAGGCGAGGGAGAAGAGCGCGCCCATCAGGCGGCGCCTCCCGCCCGGTTCAGCTCGGCCAGGGCCACCTGGCGGTGAAAGCCTGCCGCCAGGCGGCGGTCGTGGCTGACGAACAGCAGGGCCGCGCCGGCGCCCTCGCATTCCCGCCGCAGCAGGTCCAGGAAGGCGGTCTGCCGCTCGCTGTCCAGGGCCGAGGTGGGCTCGTCGGCGATCACCAGCTCCGGCCGCCCGATCAGCGCCCGCGCCGCCGCGACCCGCTGCTGCTGGCCCACCGAGAGCGCGGTCGCGGGCCGCGTCCACAGGTCGGGGGACAGATCCAGATGCGCCAGCAGGCGGCCCGCCTCCTGTTTCAGCGTGGGCGACTGCTCCAGGGCGCGCGCCCGCCGCCGCTTGGAGAAGCGGCAGGGCAGCAGCACGTTGTCCAGCACCGAGAGATAGGGAATCAGGTTGAACTGCTGGAAGATCAGGCCCACGTGATCCACGCGGAAACGGTCCCGTTGCGCCGCCGACATGCCGGTCAGTTCCCGCGCCAGCACCCGCAGCGTGCCGGCGCGGGGCGCGAGCACGCCGGCCAGCAGGTTGAGCAGGGTGCTCTTGCCGCCGCCGCTGGGGCCGAACAGGAAAATCTGTTCGCCCGCCGCCAGCTCGAATTGCGCCAGGTCCAGGCAGTCCGCCGCGCCGGGCCAGGCGTAGCGCAAGTCCCGGAGGGCGATGATGGGCTCGGTCGCGGCCATGGTCACCAGTCGATGCGGCGCTTGCCCGCGTCCAGCTTCGCGGCGGCCTGGCCCTTCGCGGTGGCCACTTCCACGTCCAGGCGCTTCATGCCCGGGAAGGCGTCGAACAGTTTCACTTCGAGGCCGCGCAGCAAATCGGGCCGGGCGCAGGTGAAAGTGAACTCGCCGTCCAGGTCGGCGTGCTCGTGTTGGTGCGCCCCTGCGCGCTGGTGTTCGTCCGCGTGGTCCGAAGCCGCCTTGGGGGGGTCCTCCAGCACCGGCGATTCCAGCTTGACCGCGCCGGGTTTGCAGCCCGCCGCCGGGGTCGGCGCGAACAGCTCGCCGGGCCGGTTCAGCAGCCTGGCCATGCGCGCCACGGCGGCCTTGTCCTTGGCGCCATGCGGCATGTGCTCGAAGCCCAGCAGGTTGGCCAGGGGCGATTCCAGGGCGAGGACCAGGCTGGCGCCGTCCTGCGCCACGGTCAGGCGCGCCAGGCCGTGCACATGGGCCTCGGCGGCGAGCGCCGGCGGGACGCGGACGCCGGCCAGGACGGCCAGACAGGCGAAGGGGAGGATGCGGGAGAGGGATTTCATCATCGTTGCTCCTGGGATATTACGGAGGAAACATTGCAAATAGACATGGGCTGGCTTCAACCTAGAAACGGCGGTTGGACGCGCCTGAAGGTGTGTTCGGGCGGGTGACTGGCGCGACGCGACAACGCCGCAGGCCGGGGCCCGCAAGGCGGAGCAACAAAGCCAGGCGCGCCCGGACGCGCCAGCGGGTGCGTAGCGGGGCCACCCATCCGGTGAGCGTTATCGAAGGGCATAAGGTCAATATCCATGCGGCTTCTTGTGGGGTGAAGAGCGGTCAACCGCCGTTTCTGGGTTCAATGCCCGTGGGCGTTCAGCAGCACCACGCCGATGCCGCCCGCGAGCAGGCCGAACTGGGTGACGAAATCGACGGGCTTGCGGTGCTTCTGCAAGGCCGGCACCAGATCCGCGACGGCGATGTAGATGAAGCTGGCCGCCGCCAGGGCGAGGATGTAGGGAATCGCGCCATGCACGCCTTGCAGGGCGATCCAACCCAGCACGCCGCCCAGCACCGAGGCCAGGCTGGAGGCGAGGTTCATGGCCAGGGCGCGGGCGCGGCTGTAGCCGGAGGCCAGCAGCACCATGAAGTCGCCGATCTCCTGGGGCACCTCGTGGGCGATGATCGCGCTGGCGGTGGCGATGCCCAGATTGGTGTCCTGGAGGAAGGCGGCGGCGATGAGCACGCCGTCGACGAAATTGTGCAGGCCGTCCCCCAGCACGATCATCATGCCGGCCGGCGCGTGGTGGCTGTGGCCGGGCCGGGCCTGGCTGTGGTCGTGGCGCCAGAGCGCGGTCTTCTCCAGGCCGAAGAACAGCAGGATGCCCAGCAGCAGGACCAGGCCGACATCGTGGAAATCCATCGCCTCCGCCGCTTCCGGCAACAGGTCCAGGAACGCGGCGGCGAGCAGCACACCGACGGAGAAGCCCACCAGGCGCGGCGCCCAGCGGCGCAGCAGGGTCAGGGAAAGCGCCGCCGCCGCCAGCACGGAGAGCGCGCCGCCCGCCAGGGTGGCGAGCAGGATGTAGGTCAGGGTCATGGGAGAAGTCCGCCCGGCGACCGGGCATAAATGCAATCGGGTTGCATGATGCGGGCTTGCCGCTTTTTATGCAACCCGGTTGCGTTAACCCAGTCGACGCGGCCGGGTACGGCCGGTCATGGCCGACATACCGACGCAAGCCGGCATCCAGGACTCCGCCGGTGCCGCGTCGCGCCAGTCATCCGTTGAACGCGGCTCAGGGCGCGTCCGACAACGGCGCCGTCCCGTTGCCAATCCTCGTGTCGGTGATGCCGGTTGCCGCCCCCTGCCTCGCTTGCGGGGGAGGGCTGGCGTGGCGGATCGTGGCGCTGGGCGACGGCCCGACTTTCCCGATCACGGCTGGACCGGGATCACGCCGCACCGCACTCGGGACAGATGCCTTGCAAAGTCAGCTCCGCCCTCTCGAACCGGAACCCGGGCGGCAGAGCCGGCGCGATGCGGGGTTCGGGCAGTTCCAGGCAGAACACCCGGCCGCAGCGGGTGCAATGGAAATGGGCGTGGGCGTGGTCATCCGCCACCACCGCGTTGAAGCGCCAGACCCGGTCGCGGCCCTCGATCTTGTGGGCGATGCGCTGGGTCACCAGCCAGTCCAGTACCCGGTACAGGGTCACCCGGTCCGCATTGAGGCCCCGCTCCCGCGCCGCCTGTTCCACTTCCAGGTGGCTGAGCGCGCGGGGCGCGGCGAGCAGGATGTCCAGCACCGCCTCCCGCGCCGGCGTGATGCGCGCGCCGGCCTTGGCGAGCAGATCGCGGACGGGGGAGACGGTGGAAGGGGTGGCGGAAGGGGTGGCGGCGCGCATGAGCCAAGTATGCAGTGGGCGCGGTCCGCTTGTCTCCCGGCAAACCATTCCCGCGCGCGACGCGGGGTTGCCACGGCCCCCTGCGTCCCGGTTATGCTTGTGCGGCGCACCATCCCCCGCCGCCACGACATGCCAGCATCCGCCACCGCCCGCCGCATACCGGATTCCGCCCCGGGGAAGCACCGGCGCCGGTCGCGCGCAGCCCGCCGCCGGCCTGTGTTCCCGGTCACATGCCGGGGCCTGGGGGGCGGGCTATGCTTCCCCGCGAACCCAAACAAAGCGACGCCATGAAACACGCCTCCACCCCTTTGCGCGCCCTCACCCTGTGCGCCCTCTCGATCAGTCTGCTTTCCCCCGCCGTCTGGGCCGGCTCCCTGGAGCAAAGCCGCGACGCCTTGCGCAGCCAGGGCTGCCCGGGCTACACCCAGTTCCTGCGCAAGCAGGCGGCGGCGGGCGATGCCTGGAGCCAGGCCCAGTTGTTTTCGCTGGACGTGATCGTCCATCCCTGCGGCGACCCGGGCCGGGCCGCGACCAGCGTGGCGCGGCTTCTGGATATGGCGGCCCAGGGCAATCCCGCCGCGAAGACCCGCGCCGGCCAGGCTTACCTGCAGGGTCGGGCGATTCCCAAGGACACGGCCAAGGCCATGGCCTTGCTGCGCGAAGCCAGCGCGCAGGGCGAGACCGGCGCCACCTTCAACCTGGGTCTCGCCCATCTGTTCGGCTGGGCCGGCGAGCGGGATCCGCAAGCCGCCCGCGCCCTGTTCGAGAAGCTGGCGGCCGGCGGCCATCTCTACGGCGACCTGGGCATGGGCCTGCTCACCCTGCAAGGCGAAAAGCCGGACACCCGCGCCGGCTACGGCTGGCTGGAGAAAGCCGCGCGCAAGGGCGACCCCTACGCCCAGCGCCTGCTGGGCAACGCCTACGAGCAAGGCGTCGGCGACCTGAAGCAGGATTATGTCCACGCCGCCCAATACTATCGGGACGCCGCCGGCCTCATGGACTGGCCCGCCCAGTTGGCCCTCGGACGCCTGACCCTGCGCGGCCAGGGCGTGAAAAAGGACGCGCTGGCGGCCGCCCGGCTGTTCGAGGCCGCCGCCAGCCAGGGCGGTACCGAAGCCGAAGCCCAGATCGCCCAGGCCTATTTCGACGGCGCGGAGGGCACGCCGCCCGACTACGCGGCGGCCGCCCCCTGGCTGGCCCGAGCCGCGCAGGCGGGGGACGCGGGTTCCGCCAAACTGCTGGGCTGGCTCAACGAGACCGGCAGCGGCGTCGCCAAATCCGAAGCCGAGGCCCGGCGGCTCTATCGGCAAGCGTCCGACCTGGGCGACAACTGGTCCGCCTTCCGGTTCTACCAGATGCTGTATTCGGCAAAGATGACGCCCGCCGAACAGGACGCCGCGCTGGCGCAACTGGAACGGGCGGCGACCCTCGGCCACGGCAAGGCCTTGCTCATCCTGGCCCAGATCTATGACCAGGGCGGGCAGCGCCCCCGCGACAAGGCGCGGGCGGCCCAACTGTGGCGCGCCGCCGCCGACGCGGGCGAGATGGTCGGCATGTTCAATCTGGGGGTCGCCTACGACAAGGGCGAAGGCGTGCCCCAATCCGCGCAACAGGCGGCGGAATGGTTCGCCAAGGCCAGCGTGGCCGGCTACGCGCCCGCCTTCGCCGCCTACAAATCGGCCTACATGAAAGCCCATCCGGATCGCATCGCGCCGGATGTCTACTCCCTGGCGCAAGCCGGCAGCGCGGACGCCCGGAACGAACTGGCGGAGACCGCCAGCACGCCGGAGGACCGGCTCAAATGGACGCAACGCGCGGCGGAAAGCGGCAACGCCTTCTCCCAATACCGCCTCGGCGGCTTTTACCTGAACGGCGTCTATGTGGAGAAGGACCTGGCGCAGGCGCGCAAATGGCTGCTGCGTTCCGCGGACGGCGGCTACTGGGGCGGCTACGATGCGCTCGCCCAGATCGCCGCCGGCAAGCTCGGCGGCCAGCCGCCGGACGCGGAGGCCGCCAAGCGCTGGTATCGAACCGGTATCGAGCGCATCCGCGACAAGACCGGCAATAACATCCTCAGCGACAACCTGGACACGTTCCTGAAGGAGGAACGGCTTGCGCGCCTGGCCGAGGAAGCCGAGCGGGCGCGCCGGGAACGCCAGGCCGGGAACCTGCCTCCCGAATCCAGCGACATCTACCCGCTGATGGTGTCGGCGTGGGACAGGCACCTGAACCGGGGCCGACTCCAGTCCGACGGCACCTTCTCCAAGACCGACCCGCTGATGGGCGTGGAATGGGCCCGCACCGAGATGTGGGTGGAGGACGTGTCCTGCGTCAAGGACGCGGAGAACAACAAGTGCGGCGGCTACAAATGCAGCTTCGCCACGCGCCAACGGGCGGTGGGCGGCTTGGCGGGCATCTTCGCCGGTCTGGCCGAAGCCAAGACCACCCGATACCAGCTCCATTTCCACTGGACCCGCGACGGTCTGGAGGCGCCCAACCTGGACAAGGTCATGGCGGAGCAGGCGGAGGTCGAGCGCGCCCGCGCCCGCGCCGCCCGCGCTTCCTCCTACTCCAGTTCGGGCGGCGACGATTGGCAGGCGCAGCAGCAAAAGGCCTGGTGCGCCGGCATGGGCTGGTCCAGCAGCAAGTCCGGACAGTTCGCCTACGACATGCTGTGCCCGTAAGCGAACCTGGCCGATGCGGGCGGACTAGAATTCGGCGTTGCCGAACTGGACCCGCGCCATGAACGAAGAAGACGATTCCCCCCGCTACCAGGTCGCGCCGGAGCTCGCCCTGCTCATCGCCCGCGCCAACGACGTGCTGATCCGCCTGGACGCCTGGCTGCCGCCGGCGCCGCCCCGGGTGGACTGGCGCGCCACCCTGGCCTGCCGCTGGCGGCGAGCCATGGGGCGCGGCATGCTGGCGCCGGTCACCCACCTCAACTGCCCGCCCTGGGAGGCCCTCACCGGCATCGACGAACAGAAATCCGCGCTGGACCGCAACGTGCGCCAGTTCCTGAAAGGCCTGCCCGCCAACAACGCGCTGCTCGCGGGCAGCCGGGGCTGCGGCAAATCCTCGCTGGTGAAGGCGCTGCTGCCCCGCTACGCGAAGAAGGGCCTCAGGCTGGTGGAACTGGACCGGGACGACCTCATGGACCTGCCCGACATCGCCGACCGGCTGGCCGACCAGCCCCAGCATTTCATCCTGTTCAGCGACGACCTTTCGTTCGAGCCCGGCGACGCCGCCTACAAGCCCTTGAAGGCGGCCCTGGACGGCTCCGTCGCCGGCCTGCCCGACAACGTGATGATCTGCGCCACCTCCAACCGGCGCCATCTCATGCCCGAGTTCTTCGCCGAGAACGAGGAGACCCGGCACCTGGGCGGCGAAGTGCGGCCGGGCGAGAGCACCGAGGAGAAGATCAGCCTGTCGGACCGCTTCGGCCTGGTGCTCACCTTCTACCCCTTCAATCAGGACGACTACCTGGCCATCGTCGCCGGCTGGGTGGCCGCGCTGGGCGGCAAGACGGACGAGGCCATGCGCGTCGAAGCCCTGCAATGGGCCATCCAGCGTGGCGGCCGCTCGGGCCGCGTGGCGCAGCAGTTCGCGCGGGACTGGGTGGGCAGGCAGGGCTTGCGGCGCGGGGGCAAATAGCGGGACCGCGTGGCGGGCGCACGCCAGCGGAAGCGGACGTTGCCCAAGGCTTGCTTCGCGGGCGGGCTCCCACCAAGATTCGGCCACAAACAACGATAGGGAGAGCGTCATGACCCTGGCTGTCGTCACCAGCCGCGCCCTGGCGGGCATGGAAGCGCCGGAAGTGGTGGTGGAGGCCCATCTCGCGAACGGGCTGCCCTCCTTCACCCTGGTGGGCCTGCCGGATACCGAGGTGAAGGAGGCGCGCGACCGGGTGCGCGCCGCCATCCT
This sequence comes from Thiobacillaceae bacterium, assembly GCA_044227325.1. GTDB lineage: Bacteria > Pseudomonadota > Gammaproteobacteria > Burkholderiales > Thiobacillaceae > PFJX01. Next base: position 9,349 of record JBGAFI010000003.1, read on the forward strand.
CCAATCCGGCTACGAATTCCCCCAGCGGCGCATCACCGTCAACCTGGCGCCGGCGGACCTGCCCAAGGAATCCGGGCGTTTCGACCTGCCCATCGCCCTGGGCCTGCTGGCGGCCTCCGGGCAACTGCCCGGCGACCGGCTCAAGGACTACGAATTCGCCGGCGAGCTGGCGCTCACCGGCCAGTTGCGGCCGATCCGCGGCGCCCTGGCGATGATGCTGAACGCGGCCAAATCCGGCCGGGCCTTCATCCTGCCGCGCGCCAGCGCGGAGGAGGCGGCCCTGGTGGAGGACGCCGAGGTCCACGGCGCCGACAGCCTGCTCGCGGTGTGCGCCCATCTCGCCGGCCGCGACCCGCTGCCGCGCGCGGTTCCACGTGAAACAAAGCAAGCGCCGGACTACCCGGACCTGGCCGACGTGAAGGGCCAGCGGACGGCCCGGCGCGCCCTGGAAGTGGCGGCGGCGGGCGGCCATTCCCTGCTCATGAGCGGCCCGCCCGGCACCGGCAAGTCCATGCTGGCGGCGCGCCTGCCCGGCATCCTGCCGCCCATGACCCAGGCCGAGGCGCTGGAATCCGCCGCCGTGCTGTCCCTCACCGGCGCTTTCCGGCTGGAGGCATGGCGTACCCGCCCCTACCGCTCGCCGCATCATTCCGCCTCCGGCGTGGCGCTGGTGGGCGGCGGCAATCCGCCCCGGCCCGGCGAGGTGAGCCAGGCCACCCACGGCGTGCTGTTTCTGGACGAACTGCCGGAATTCGACCGCAAGGCCCTGGAGGCGCTGCGCGAACCCCTGGAAGCGGGCCACATCACCATCTCCCGCGCCGCGCGCCAAGCGGATTTCCCGGCCCGCTTCCAACTGGTCGCGGCCATGAATCCCTGCCCTTGCGGCTTCCTGGGCCATCCCTCCGGCAAATGCCGCTGCACGCCGGAACAGGTGGCGCGCTACCGAGGCCGCATCTCCGGCCCACTGCTGGACCGCATCGACCTGCATATCGAGGTGCCCGCCCTGCCCGAGGCGGAATTGACCACGACCGGCGCGGGCGAGCCGTCCGAGCCGGTGCGCCGGCGTGTCGCCACCGCGCGCGAGCGGCAGCTCGCGCGCCAGGGCAAGCCCAACGCCCTGCTGGGCGGCAAGGAGATCGACCGCCACTGCGCGCTCGACGAGGCCGGCCAGGCGCTGCTGAAACAGGCCATCACCCGCCTCAACCTGTCCGCCCGCGCCTACCACCGCATACTGCGCGTGGCGCGCACGGTGGCGGACCTGGCCGGCGCCGCCGAGCTGGGCGCGGCCCAGGTGGCGGAGGCGGTGCAATACCGGCGCGGGGCGGGGTGACTGGGTCATAATCCCGCCTGAGAAAAAATCGGTATGACATCATGCACGCCCTGGAAAGCTGGATAGAAGAAAGACGTTCCGCCTGGCTTTACCGCATCGTTTCCGACGCGGAATCCGGCACCACCCGGCAACTGCTGTTCCTGGAGCTCGCCAAGGCCGCCGATACCCAGGCCGGTTTGTGGGAAACCGAGATGCGCAAGGCGGGCATCGCGATTCCCGATGAATTTCGCCCCGATGCCCGCACCCGCCTGGTGGGCTGGCTGATCCCCCGCCTGGGCGTGCGCCCCCTCAAGAACGTGCTGGCGGCGATGAAGGTGCGCGGCATGAGCCTCTACCATGCCGCCACGCCGCCCCACGGCACGCCGGTCAGCCTGGAACAGATGCGCGGCGAGCGGCACAGGACCGGCGGCGCCGGCAATCTGCGCGCGGCGGTGTTCGGCGTCAACGACGGCCTGGTGTCCAACGCCAGCCTGATCCTGGGCGTGGCCGGCGCCGGCGCGGCGGCGGACATGATCGTGCTGTCCGGCGCCGCGGGATTGCTCGCCGGCGCCTTCTCCATGGCCGCCGGGGAATATGTCTCGGTGCGCTCGCAACGGGAATTCCACGAGTACCAGATATCCCTGGAGCGGGAGGAACTGGACCAGTATCCCCAGGAAGAGGCGGCGGAGCTGGCCCTGATCTACCAGGCGAAAGGCGTCGGCGCCGACGAGGCGAAACGCATGTCCCAGGCCTTGATCCAGGATCCGGACCGGGCGCTGGATACCCTGGCCCGGGAGGAGTTGGGCCTCAACCCGGAGGAATTGGGTTCGCCCTGGGGCGCGGCCACTTCCTCCTTCCTGGCATTTTCGCTGGGCGCCCTGATTCCCCTGCTGCCCTACCTGCTGTTGTCCGGGCAGGTCGCTTTCGCCGGCGTGCTGCTGGCCAGCGGCATCAGCCTGTTCGGCGTCGGCGCGGCGATCAGCCTGTTCACCGGCAAGCAAGCCGCCCTGGGCGGCGCGCGCATGCTGCTCATCGGCGCGGCGGCGGGCGCCGCGACCTGGTTCATCGGCGGCGCCCTGGGCGTGGCCCTGGGATAGAATCCCGCGCAAACCGCTTACTAGAAATCAGAACCCCGTCATGGCCGAACACACCTTCAGCATCGAATTCTTTCCCCCCAAGACCCCCGAGGGCATGGCCAAGCTGCGCGACACGCGGCGCCAGCTCGCCCAGCTCAAGCCCAAGTTCTTTTCGGTGACCTTCGGCGCCGGCGGCTCGACCCGGGACCGCACCCTGGAAACCGTGCTGGAGATCCAGGCCGATGGCCTCGCCGCCGCGCCCCACCTGTCCTGCGTGGGTTCCACCCGGGAAAACCTGCGCGAGATCCTGGAAACCTACCGCGCCCACGGCATCCGCCACATCGTCGCCCTGCGCGGCGACCTGCCCTCCGGCATGGCGGAACCGGGCGAGTTCCGCTACGCGAACGAACTGGTCGGCTTCATCCGCCAGGAAACCGGCGACTGGTTCGAGATCGAGGTGGCGGCCTATCCGGAAACCCATCCCCAGGCGCGCAACTACCGGGAGGACATCCAGAACTTCAAGCGCAAGGTGGACGCCGGCGCGAACGCCGCCATCACCCAATACTTCTTCAACGCCGACGCCTATTTCAATTTCATCGACGATTGCGCCGAGCTGGGCGTCACCCTCCCCATCGTGCCCGGCATCATGCCCATCTCCAACTTCAGCCAGTTGTCCCGATTCTCCGCCGCCTGCGGCGCGGATATTCCCCGCTGGCTGGCGCGCAAGATGGAAAGCTACCTGGACGACACCGCCTCCATCCGCGCCTTCGGCCTGGACTTCATCACCGGCATGTGCGAGAAGCTGCTCGCGGGCGGCGCGCCCGGCCTGCATTTCTATGCGTTGAACCAGGCCGGCCTGACCAGCACCATCTGGCAACGCCTGGGACTGGACGATTAGACAAGCCATCATGGGAGGCTGCCTTGAGGATATTGCTGGCCGATGACCACCCCCTGTTCCGGGAGGGCGTCAAACCGGTCCTGGAAAAGCTCGATCCGGACGTCGTCATCCTGGAGGCATTCGACTACCCCACGGCCTTCGACACCATGCACGAGGCCCGCGATGTGGATCTGGTCCTGATGGACCTGTACATGCCGGGCATGTCCGGCATCGAGGGCATCACCCGCTTCCGCGCCACCTTTCCCGATGTGCCCCTGGTGGTGCTGTCCGCCTCCGAACAGGTGGAGGACATCCAGCACCTGCTGGGCGCGGGGGCGCTCGGCTACATCACCAAATCCTCGCCCAGCGAAGCCATCCTGAGGGCCTTGCGCCTCGTGCTCGCGGGCAGCGTCTATGTGCCGCCCGGCCTGTTCCCCGAAAGCGAGGACGGCGCGCCGGCGCCGCCGCTCAGCAGCCGCTATCCGGCGCTTTCCTATCGCCAGATCCAGGTGCTCAGGGAGCTGGCCAAGGGCCAGAGCAACAAGCAGATCGGCTACGCCCTGGATGTCACCGAGGGCACCGTGAAACTCCACCTGGCCGCGATTTTCCGCATCCTCAAGGTCAACAACCGGACCGAAGCCGTGCTGGTGGCCCAGAAGATGGGCCTGGATGGCAACGAGTAAGCGTCCGTTTCTGAGCCCGCCTCGGTGAGCAGTTTCCGCCCAACCCTGAATCTGCGCCTGCGCATCCTGGTGGTGGCCTTGCTGCCGCTGCTGGTGGCGGTGGGCCTGTTCGCCATGTACTTCGCCCATCGCGGCGTCAGCGAGGCGGAACAGAACCTGGAGCGGCTGGGCGTGGACAGCGCCCGGCATCTCGCGGAAGCCGTGGGCTACGACCTGTTCACCGGCAACCTGCCCAACGTCAAGCACCTGCTGGATTACGAGCGCGGCAACCAGAAAATACCGGCCATCGCCATCTCCGACGGCGCCCGCTGGTCCATCGTGAGCGGCAACACCGACTACCTGCCGACTCTGGATGGCAAACCGCCGGCGAGCCGATGGCGGCGCGGCGCCCTGCTCTATTTCTCGCATCCGGTACGCATGAGCGTGTCCAGCGATACCGATCCCTACCTGGAACTCGCCGACAATCCGCAAAACCGGGCCTACACCGTGGTCGTGCTCGATCATGGGAAGGTGGAATTGATCCGTTCCCAGATCGGCCTGGCCGCCGCCGGCATGGCCGGCCTGAGCATCCTGCTCGCCCTGGTGCTGGCCTGGCGCCTGGCCGGCGGCGTCAGCCGTCCCCTGCACACCATCACCGAGACCGTGGCCCGCCTCGCGGACGGCAATCTGACCGAGCGCACGCCGGAAGTCTCCCCGGGCGAAATCGGCATGCTGGAAAGCGGCGTCAACCGCATGGCGGAAGCCCTGGAGGAGAACCAGAACACCCTGGAGCGGCGCATCCTGGAGGCGACCGCGGAACTGCTCGGCCAGAAACTGGCGGCGGAGGCGGCGGTGCTCGCGAAATCCCGTTTCCTCGCGGCCGCCAGCCACGACCTGCGCCAGCCCCTGCATGCCCTGACCCTGCTGGTCACCGCCCTGCGCGAACGGGTCAAGGAGGATGAGGCGCGCCGCCTCGCGGAACACATCGAGGCCTCCGCAACGGCCATGGAAAGCCTGCTCAACGCCCTGCTCGACCTGTCCAAACTGGACGCGGGCGTGGTGGAAGCCCATCCGATCTGCTTTCCGGTGGGCCGGACACTGAAAAGCGTGGAACGCCAGTTCGCCCCCCTGGCCCAGGAAAAAGGCCTGCGCCTGGTGGTGCATCCCACCGCGCTGTGGGCCTATACCGACCCGGTGCTGATGGAGCGCATCCTCGCCAATCTGGTGGCCAACGCCCTGCGCTATACCGACCGGGGCCGGGTGCTGATCGGCGCCCGGCGGGTGCAGAAAGACTGGATCCGCCTGGAGGTCTGGGATACCGGCCGGGGCATTCCCTCCGAGTACCAGATGCGCATCTTCGAAGAGTATTTCCAGCTGGATAACCCGGAGCGGCACCGCGACAAGGGCCTCGGCCTCGGCCTGGCGATTGTCGCCAGGCTGGCGCAATTGCTTGGCGGCAGGGTGAGTGTGCGCTCACAACTGGAGCGGGGCTCCTGCTTCAACTTCCGGGTTGCCCGCTGCGCCCCCGCCGCCCAGCAGCGGGTGTCGACGGTGCCGGCCTCGCCGGGGTTCGCCCTGCCCCTGGAGAATGCCCTGATCGCCTTCATCGACGACGACGAGGCCATCCTCAGCGCCATGGTCGAGGTGTTCGACCACTGGGGCGTGGCCCTCGCCGTGGGCGAGGACGCCGAACAGGTGCGCAAGGAACTGGAGGAACTGGGCAGCAAGCCGGACATCATCCTGTGCGACTACCGGCTGCGCGACGGCCGCACCGGCATCGAGGCGATCCAGACCCTGCGCGACGCCTTCGGCCAGCACATCGCCGCCGCCCTGTTGACCGGCGACACCGCGCCGGACACCATCCAGGCCATCGACGCCAGTCACCTGCCGGTGCTGCACAAACCGCTGAAACCCGCCAAACTACGGGCCTTCCTCTCCCACCTCCTGTCCGGTGGCGCCGGCTCCGCCTCCGGCGGCGCCACGGACCACACATCCCAACGAAGTTTCGAACAATGAAAACCGTCTCCCTCATCCTTCTCGTCGCCGGCCTGCTGACCGGACCCGCCTATTGGATCTACGCCAAGTTCTTCACCGGCTCGCAGGCGGCCATGATCAATCTCGAGCGGACCGGCGCGGACCCCAAGTCGCCCTGGCGTTCCGCCGAATTCACCCTGTCCCCCGGGATGGCGCCGGTGGGGCTGATCCTGCATGCCGGCGGCGCCTTTTCCCCCAACATGGACGAAAGCAGGCCGCCCAAGGACGGCTATGCCGCGACCCTGTACAAGGGGAGCGAGGCGGCGAAACCCCTGGCCTTCACCCTGGGCGTGAAGCACGTGTCGGATTCCAATCCCACCTTCAAGGAACACCTGCTGTTCTTCCAGGTGGTCCAGGCCGGCACCTACCACCTGGAGGTCACCCCCGCCGCCGAGCCGGATATCAAACTGGACCACATGCGGCTGGAAGTGCGCCAGAATCTGCACGAGCCGGACAGCACCATCGTCACTGTCGGCATGGTGGTCATGATTCTCGGCATCCTGGGTTTTTTCATCTGAGCCTTACCGCTACGGGAGAAACGCCATGTTCCACCGCACCCATTCCCCGCTTTCCCGCGCCGGCCTGATCGCCGCCCTGCTGCTGATCGCGCAAATGCCGGCCTCGGCGACGCCGCCTTCCCACGCGCCGGCCCATGGCTGGCGCAAGCAGAACGATCCCGAATACATGGGCTACACCGGCAAAAAATGGGAGCGGGACTACGGCATCCTGGCCGGACGCTGCGACCGGGGAGCCGTGGGCGCGGCGCTCGGTGGCGTGGTCGGCGGCGCGGTTGGGGGCGCCATCGGCGGCCAGATCGGCAAGGGCGACGGCAACAAGGTGGCCATCGTTGTCGGCACCGCGCTCGGCGCGCTGCTGGGCGCCCAGGTGGGCCGGGAACTGGAGCGGGAGGACGCGGCCTGCATCGGCCACGCCCTGGAACTGGCCAGGGACGGCAACCGGGTGACCTGGAACGACAACGCGGGCCGGCGCTACCAGCTCAAGCCGGGCAAGGGCTTCAGCCAGGATGGCCTGCCCTGCCGCCATTTCGCCTTGACCGTGGGCGGCAAGACCCTGCGCCGGAGCGCCTGTCTGGTCGAGCCCGGCGCCTGGGAGATCCGCTGAACGGCGCATGACAAGGGCGGCCCGAGGGCCGCCCTGTCGTCGCCGCGTAAGACACCGCCTCAGAACTGGGGCAGGATGTTCTCCTCGCCGGCCAGCACCTGGGCGGCGGACCCCACCAGAAGAGGGTCGGGCGCGTGAGCCACGTGCTCGTTCTTGTCCGGATAGGACAGGGAATGCAGGAAATGGCGCATGCAGTTCAGCCGCGCCCGTTTCTTGTCGTCCGACTTGATCACCACCCAGGGCGCATCGGCGGTATCGGTATGGAAGAACATGGCGTTCTTCGCGTCGGTGTACTGATCCCACATGTCCAGGGACTTGATGTCGATGGGGGACAGCTTCCAGTGCTTGAGGGGGTCGTCCCGGCGCGAGATGAAGCGGCGCAACTGCTCTTCCCGGCTCACCGAGAACCAGTATTTGTAGAGACGCACGCCGCTGTTCGCCAGCATGCGCTCGAACTGGGGCGTCTGGCGCATGAACTCCAGGTATTCGTGGGGCGAGCAGAAGCCCATGACCCGCTCGACGCCGGCCCGGTTGTACCAGGAGCGGTCGAAGAAGACCATTTCGCCCGCCGTCGGCAGGTGTTGGATATAGCGCTGGAAATACCACTGGCCCCGCTCCCGATCGGAAGGCTTGTCCAGGGCCACCACGCGGGCGCCGCGCGGATTCAGGTGTTCCATGTAGCGCTTGATGGTGCCGCCCTTGCCCGCCGCGTCGCGCCCCTCGAACAGGACCACCACCTTCTGGCCGGTATCCCGCACCCAGCTCTGCACCTTGAGCAGCTCGATCTGGAGATTCTGCTTCTGCGCCTCGTAATCGGTCCGGCGCAGACGGGTGCGGTAGGGATAGCTCGCGGGCAGCGCGGCGTAATCGCTTTCCTCGCTGGTGCCGTGGGGCGCGTGAGCCACCGCCATGGCCACCGGATCGTGGCTGACCGCCTCGATTTCGGAGGCCGCGGCCGGGTTCGCGTCATGTCCGGGCGGCATCTGGGCCAGCTTCACGTCGCCGTCGGCGGTATGCAGCACCGCCACCGCCTCGGGCGCGGACGCCGCGTCCGCCACGGCTTTCGGCGCGGCGGGTCGGCGGCGGCGGGTCGCTGTCGCGGGTTTTGCCACGAGCGGGCGCTTGGTCAGGACCATTTTTTTCTCCAGGTTTGCAAAGCTTTGGATTATCGCGCCGCGCAAAACGGCGCGGCATCAGGGTTATTTATTCGAACGCGCCGCGAACTCTTGCCATGAGTGCATGCGGCCTCCTTTATTTACGTATAGTTGCGAACAAACTTGAGCTCACCACACACCCGCCGTCCATCATGAAATTCTTGTCCCCCATCGCATTGTCCCTGCTGCTCGCCGGCTGCATCTCCTTCAATTCGAGCAAGGCGCCGCCGCCGGATTTCGCCAATGCCTGCGCCAATCGGGAACAGCCATGCCGCGACGTATGCGGCGACGCGGGGGTACAGGCATACAGCTGCAGCGCCCGGCCAGGAGAGGGCATCGACTTCAAATGCGAGTGCCGCAAACCGGGCCGGCCGCTTTGATCGCGGGCGCCATGCGGCTCTGCCGCGCATTGCAGTCCCAGGGTTTCGGCAGCCGCAAGGACTGCCGGGAACTGGTCCGGGCCGGCCGGGTGACGGTAAACGGCGAACGCTGCACCAACCCCGAGCGGGAATTCCCCTGCGCCGGGCTGGTGCTGGGCGTGGATGGCGAGGACTGGCCGTTCCGGGAGAAGGCCTACCTGGTGCTGAACAAGCCGGCCGGTTACGAGTGTTCGCGCCAGGCGCGCGACCACCCCAGCGTGTTCGGCCTGCTGCCCGCGCCGCTGGTGGCGCGCGGCGTGCAGTGCGTCGGCCGCCTGGATCAGGACACCACCGGACTTCTCCTGATGTCCGACGACGGCGAATTCATCCATCATCACACCGCGCCGAAACGCGCGCTCGGCAAGACCTATCGGGTGGTCTGCAAGCATGCGTTCGACGACGGGATGATCGACGCCCTGCTGGCCGGGGTGCTGCTGCACGACGAAACCGCGACCCTGGCGGCCCTGCGCTGCATCCGCCTTGGCGAGCGGGAGTTGGAACTGACCATCGGCGAAGGCAAGTACCACCAGGTCAAGCGCATGATCGCCGCCGCCGGCAACCGGGTGGAAAGCCTGCACCGGGTCGCCGTGGGCGGTTTCGCATTGCCCGCCGACCTGCCGGCCGGAAACTGGAAATGGCTGGACGCGGCGGCGCTGGAACAGCTGCGCCGCGCCGGCCCCGACGACACGACCTTTCGAGAGGAATGCCCATGAAATCCATCCTGATGTTCCTGTCCGTCCTGCTGCTGAGCTTCGCCGTCGCGGCCGCCCGCGCCGAACTGCCCGCGCCCCGGGTGGTGAAGGTCAACGAACGCATCTACGCCCTGATCGGCCCCATGGAACTGCCGGACAAGAAGAACCAGGGCTACATGGTCAACAGCATTCTGGTGATCGGCGACCAGGGCGCCATCGTCGTGGACACTGGCTTCACCGACGAAATCGGCAGCCTGATCGCCAAGACCGTCGCCGGCTTGACCAACAAGCCCGTGACCCACGTCATCAATACCCACCACCACGGCGACCATAGCCTGGGCAACACCGCCTTCCCCAACGCCAAGATCCTGAGTTCGGAGCAGTGCCGCAAGCTGGTGCAGGAATTGGGCGCGGAATGGATCGCCATCGTCGAGGCGGCGGCGGAGCGCAAATTCCCCAACACCAAGGCCATCCCGGCCGATGTCACCTATCCCAAGAACAGCAAAACCGAGCTGAGCATCGACGGCGTGAAGATGGTGTTCTGGGTGCCGGAAGCCGCCCACACCCTGGGCGACATGATGATCTGGCTGCCGGACGACCAGGTGCTGCTGTCCGGCGATGTGCTGGTGAGCAAGGTCACCCCCGCGTTCCGCGACGCGAACCTGAAGGAATGGATCAAGGCCCTGGGCGACATCCAGGCGCTGCCGGTGAAGACCATCGTTCCCGGCCACGGCCCGCTCATGACCAAGGCCGAGGCCGAGGCGATGCACCAGCGCATGAGCAGCCTGTACGCCGGCATCGAAGCGGGCTTCAAGCAGGGGCTGACCGACAGCGAAATCCGCCAGAAGTTGGATCTGAGCGAGTGGAAGACCCTGCTGCACTTCGACGAGCAGATGGGCGGCAACATCAACAAGGCCTACCTGGAGATCGAGGCGGCCAGCTTCTGAGTCAGCCCGGTCGCGCCAAAAAACGGTCCAGTTGGTTCGCGAACGCCTGGCGGTCCGCCTGGGAAAACGCCGCCGGCCCTGACGATGCGAGTCCCGCGTCGCGCAGGCCGGCCATGAAATCGCGCAGATTCAAGGCCTCGCGAATGTTCTCCGGACTGTAGAACTCGCCGCGCGGGTTGAGGGCGTGGCCGCCCTTTTCAATGACCTGGGCGGCCAGGGGAATGTCCGCGGTGACGACCAGATCGCCTTTTTCCACGCGTTCCACGATCTCGTTGTCCGCCACGTCGAAGCCGTGGGGCACCTGCAACGCCAGGATGTAGGGTGAAGGCGGCACCCTCAGCAGCTTGTTCGCCACCAGGGTCGTGACGATCCGCTTCCGGTCGGCGGCCCGGAACAGGATGTCCTTGATGACCGCCGGTGTGGCGTCCGCGTCGACCCAGATATGCATCAATTCCTCCCCGCCAGCCAGTCCAGCGCTCCCGCTCCCGCCGCCCTGCCGCTGGCGAAACAGGCGGTGAGCAGGTAGCCGCCGGTGGGGGCTTCCCAATCCAGCATCTCGCCGGCGCAGAACACGCCGGGCAGGTCGCGCAGCATGAGCCGCTCGTCCAGGGCCGAGAACTCGACGCCGCCCGCGCTGCTGATGGCTTCCTCCAGGGGACGCGGCGCCAGCAGGCGCAACGGCAGCGCCTTGATGGCGGCGGCGAGGCGCCGCGCATCGGCCATCTCCTCGGGCGCCAGCACTTCCCGCAGCAAGGCGGTCTTCACGCCCTTCAGGCCGACCCGGCTTTGCAGGTGGCTGGACAGGGAACGGGAGCCGCGCGGCCGGGCGAGCTCCCCGGCCAGGCGCGGCAAGTCCCAGCCGGGCATCAGATCCAGATGAACCAGCGCGGATCCGCGCAGCGCGATCTCATCGCGCAGGCGCGCGGAAAAGCCGTAGATCAGGCTGCCCTCCACGCCGCTGCCGGTCACCACGAATTCGCCTTGCCTGCGTTCGCTCTCCCCCGCCGCGTCGGAGAAGCTCAAGACCACCGGCTTGACGGGCTGGCCAGCGAAGCGGGATTGGAAATGGTGGCTCCAGCCCACATCGAAGCCGCAATTCGCCGGCCTGAGCGGCGCCACGGAGACGCCGCGCCGTTCCAGCAGGCTTACCCAGGCACCGTCGGAGCCGAACTTCGGCCAGCTGCCGCCGCCCATGGCGAGGACCGTCGCTTCGGGCTGGAGCCGTACCTCGCTTTCCGGCCCGGCGAAGCGCAGCGCCTCCCCGTCCCAACCCAGCCAGCGATGCCGCGCATGCATGACGGCCCCGGCCTCGCGCAAGCGGCGCAGCCAGGCCCGCAACAAGGGCGCGGCCTTCATTTCCCGAGGGAAGACCCGCCCGGAACTGCCGACGAAGGTCTCCACGCCCAGGCTTTCCGCCCAGGCGCGCAACGCCTCCGGCCCGAACGTGTCGAGCAGAGGCTCGATTTCCCGGCGGCGGGCGCCATAGCGGGACAGGAAATTTTCGCGCGCTTCGGAATGGGTCAGGTTGAGGCCGCCCCGGCCGGCCAACAGGAACTTGCGCCCCAGGGAAGGCATGCGGTCGTAGACCTCGACCCGGGCACCGCCGCGCAGCAGGGTTTCCGCCGCCATCAACCCGGCGGGGCCGCCGCCGACGACCACGACGCGGGGGGCCACTACTTGCCCGCCACCAGGCTCAGGGCCACCGCTTCCGCCACCTTGATGCCGTCCACCGCCGCCGACAGGATGCCGCCCGCGTAGCCCGCGCCCTCGCCCGCCGGATACAGGCCGCGCGTGTTCAGGCTCTGGTAGTCCTCGCCCCGGGTGATGCGGATGGGCGAGGAAGTGCGCGTCTCGACGCCGGTCAGCACCGCGTCGTCCATGGCGAAGCCCTTGATCTGCTTGTCGAAGGCCGGCAATGCCTCGCGGATGGTGGCGATGACGTAATCGGGCAGGCAGGCGGACAGGTCGGTCCAATGCACCCCCGGCGTGTAGGAGGGAATCACCGAGCCCGGCCCGGTGGAAGGCCGGCCGGCGAGAAAATCCCCCACCTTCTGCGCCGGCGCCGCGTAGGTGCCGCCGCCGGCCTGGAACGCGGCGCTTTCCCACTGGCGCTGGAAATCCATGCCGGCCAGGGGATTCGCCCGCGCGTCGCCGGGAAAATCCGCCGGCGTGACGCCGACGACGATGGCCGCGTTGGCATTGCGCTCGTTGCGGGAATACTGGCTCATGCCGTTGGTCACCACCCGCCCCTCTTCCGAGGTCGCCGCCACCACGGTGCCGCCCGGGCACATGCAGAAGCTGTAGGCGGAACGGCCGTTCGAGGCGTGGTAAACCAGCTTGTAATCGGCGGCGCCCAGGGCCGGGTCGCCGGCCTTGTCGCCGAAGCGGCAGCGGTCGATCAGGGCCTGGGGATGCTCGATGCGGAAGCCCACGGAGAATGGCTTGGGCTCGATGTGCACACCACGCTCGCGCAGCATGCGGAAAGTATCCCGGGCGCTGTGGCCCAGGGCCAGGACGACATGGTCGGCGGCGATGCGCTCGCCGTCCGCCAGGATCACCCCGCGCACCCGGCCGTCGACGATGTCCATATCCGCCACCCGGCTCTCGAAGCGGATCTCGCCGCCCAGGCCTTCGATGGTGGCGCGCATGTGTTCCACCATGGAGACCAGCTTGAAGGTGCCGATGTGGGGCTTGCTGACGTAGAGGATTTCCGGCGGCGCGCCCGCCTTCACGAACTCCTCCAGCACCTTGCGGCCGTGATGATGGGGATCCTTGATCTGGCTGTAGAGCTTGCCGTCGGAGAAGGTGCCGGCGCCACCCTCGCCGAACTGCACGTTGGATTCCGGATTCAGCTTGCCCTGGCGCCACAGGCCCCAGGTGTCCTTGGTGCGCTCCCGCACCGCCTTGCCCCGCTCCAGCATGAGCGGCTTGAAACCCATCTGGGCCAGCACCAGGGTCGCCAACAGCCCGCACGGTCCGGCGCCGACCACCACGGGCCGCGATGCCAGGCGCTCCGGCGCTTGGGCGACGAACCGGTAGGCCATGTCCGGGGTGATGGCCACGTGCTTGTCGCCGCGCAGTCGTTTGAGCGTGGCCGTCTCGTCCTTCACCGCCACGTCCAGGGTGTAGACCAGGGCGATTTCGGCGCGCTTGCGGGCATCGTAGCCGCGCCGGAATATTTCGAAACGGATCAGGTCGCCGTCGGCGATGCCCAGGCGCTTGAGGATGGCGGCGCGCAACGCGCCTTCGGCGTGGCCGAGGGGAAGTTTGACTTCGGTTAATCGCAACATGTCTGCCGGCTTCGCTCTAAGCGCCTGTTTCGGTTGCCGGCGGGCGGCGCGGGTGCGCCCTCTCTCCGACCGGCCCGCTCACGGACCGGTCTTGGCCCGGGAGCGGATCAGGATTTTAGCCCGGCGCAGAGGATGCTCGGGTCGTTACTGCCGCTGGAGGCCATGGTTTCCAGGTTGCGCAGCACCAGCATGCTGGCCGCCTCCATTTTGCCCAGCTCCTGCAGGCCGGCGAACTGATTGCCGGCGCGGAACTGGCGCACCGCGTCCACGCCATGGTGGTGGACTTCGATGTGGGGCGGCTCCACCCCGTTGTAACCGGGCAGCTTGGAAAAACACTGCTTGCCGTCGCCTTCGTAGTACCACTTGCCCAGCCGGCAGTTGGTGTGGCTCGCGAAATCGGCATCCGTCTTCTCGGACAGGCCGAGAAATACCTTGTAGATCTCCATCTTGAACACCAGATGGTCCACCTTCGCGGTTTCCACGAAACTGCGCAGCGCGCTGGCGGCGATGGTGCCGATCATCTTGTTGGACATGTCCATCAGTCCTTGCATGCCGTCGTGGGCTTTCCGGCTGTCTTCCCGGAATGCATTGGTGCGTTCCGGATCCACCTGGACCTGATCCCGCACGATCGAGGCCTCGTCCTGCACCGAGCGCACCAGCCCTGATATCTCGTCGGTGGCGCCCCGGGTGCGTTCCGCCAGCTTGCGCACCTCGTCCGCCACCACGGCGAAGCCGCGGCCGAACTCCCCGGCCCGAGCCGCCTCGATGGCGGCATTGAGGGCGAGCAGGTTGGTCTGGTCGGCGATCTCCTTGATCAGCTTGACGATGCCTTCCACTTCGCCGATGCGGTCATGGAGTTTCTCGACGGCGATGGCGGTATCGTTGAGGCGTTCGGTGAAACCGATCAGGTTGTCCGCCATCCGGTTGATCAGCCCCAGGTTGTCGCCCACCGCATGGCAACTGTTCACCACCTGATCCGTCTCGCCCTTCATGACGTGGGCCAAGGCCGCCAGGGAGGCCTGGGACTCCTTCACGGAATCGCTGAAACTGCCGATGTGCTGGGTCAATCCTCGGAAAAGGTCGCACTGGTCGTTCGCGCTTCTCTGTCCGGATTCCGCGTTGTCCGCGGCCGCCCTGGCCGCTTCCAGTTCCCGATGGAGGCGGGTGTTTTCAGATTCCAAGGTGGCAAGCTTTTCTACGAGTGCCGATTTTTGTTCTTTGGATTTGATGAACATCGCGAGCCTCTCTTCTACGTGACGACTGTGTTGGAATATCGACGTTTCTAGTAGAAACTTAATAGGGAATACACTTAAGTTGTTATTACTACCCTTTGATTTCATTCATTTATCAAGGCCGGGTAAGATGTCGGCCCAACATTCGGGCAGTCTTCGCCGCGGCGCTTGCCTCAATCCCATACCATCCACGCCGCCTCGAGCCGCCCGTATTTCCCCCAAATGAATCCGCCCTTCATCCCCGACCTGATCGGCTACGGCGCCGCCGCCCTGACCACCGCCGCCTTCGTGCCCCAGGCCGTCAAATCCTGGTCGACCCGGGATCTGTCCGGCATCTCCCTGTCCATGTACAGCCTGTTCACCCTGGGTGTCGGGCTGTGGTTGATCTATGGGATTTTCATCGGCAGTTGGCCGGTGATTCTGGCCAATGGCATCACGCTGGCCCTCGCCGGATTGGTGCTCGCCTTGAAACTACGGCATGCCTTGCGTAAGTAAGTCCTAACTTTACCAGTCCAGGCAGAGCCAACCGCAATTGGCGATGGCGCCTCGCGCCGCCTCTTCCGGCGGTCTCCCGGCCAACGCGGCCGCGGCCAGGATAGGATTTTCATGGGACACCGCGAGAATCACCGCCTCCGGATTCCGTCCGGCGGTTTCGTCGAGAAACCCCTGAAGCCGAGCCATCTGTTCCAGAAAGGACTCCCCCGTTTCCGGCTTGATGCGCACCGGATCGGCGCGCACCAGTCCGTTGAAGGCCTCGACCGGTTGGCCGTCCAGGCCGGAGCGACGTTCATTGAGGCGCGCATCCACACGCAAAGGCAAAACCAGCCCCAGGCCCGCCAGGATGATTTCCGCCGTCTCGCGCGCGCGGAGAAACTGGGAGGCATAGGCATGGGAAAAGGCCACGCCGGACAAACCCGCGACCGCGGCTTCAGCCTGCCCGCGCCCGCGCGACGTCAGCCGCACCTGCTGCGCCGGATCGTCGTTGATGACGCCGGCCACGTTGGCCTCGCTTTCGCCATGGCGGACCAGATAAATCCTCACGCGCTTCAGCGGTCCCCGACCGTCAGCGACAGGCCGTTGTCTTGTGGGCCGAGCGCGAGAAGATACGGCACGGCGGACTTTGCCCATTCCTCCGGCCCGGGGAACTGGCCCGCGTCGCCGCCGAAACAGGATCGCAGCATGTCGGTGTCGATGATGCCAGGCGACAGGGGAATCGCCGCCATTCCCGGGGGAAGCTCCTGGGCTAGGGCCTTGGTCAGGCCTTCCATCGCCCATTTGCTGGCGCAGTAGGCCGCCACGTTCGGATCCGTGGTCCGTCCCCAGCCGGAACTGAAATTGACGATGACGCCGCTTCCCCGCTCGATCATGGCCGGCACGAAATGGCGCAGGACATTGGCCACGCCCTTGATGTTCACATCCACCAGCGCGCCGAACTCGGCGGCGGGAACCTGCCATAGTGGCGCGTTTCGGTTGATCAGGGCGGCGTTGTTGATCAGCAGGTCGGGAATGCCGTTCGCGCGCGCGACCGCTTCGGCCCAGACCGCGACGGCCGCGGCATCGCTCACGTCGAGAACGTCGAAGCGATGCGGCGGACCGTAAACCTTGTTCAATTCCGCGATGGCCGTAACCGAGCGGCCACAGCCGACGACCCGATGGCCCAGGGCGATGAACGCCGCCGTCATGGCCCGGCCCAGGCCGCGCGTGACGCCGGTGATCAGAATCGTCCTCATGGTCGGATCCCCCCGTTCATCGGCGGTCGCGCCGATCAAACATCGAGGGAATCGAAGGCTTCATAGCAGTTGTTGAGCCAGATCTTCACGCGCCGCCGCTCCAGCATGCCCAACCCGGCGCCCGCGCTGTCCGGCGCATTCACCGCGGCCCAGAAACTGGTGTTGTGGGCGTCGAGCTTCTGCATGGTCGTATCCTGCAGGCGCCGGATGCCGATCACCCGGGCGCCGAGTTCCCGCGCCCTCGGCAGCAAATCGGCGGCGTCCAGGATATCGAAACGCTCACCGCGAACCTCGTTGAGCACCAGGTTCAAGCGCAAGCGGTCGCCGAATTGGTCGAGCAACTGGCGCAACAAATCCACGGAATCCCGGCCCGAATCCATGACATGCCAATAAACCAGGGACATGCCGAGTTCGTCGCTCATATCCAGCAAACCGGAATCCTCGATCCAGCGCACCAGGAACTGGTGGGTCTGTGCGGCCAGGTCCACCAGGATGCGCCGCTCGGGTTCCGCCACCGCGGCCTCGACGATGCGGTCCAGGCTTTCATAGCGGTCGACGATCACCGGCGACGCGTAGTCTCCATAGAAGCGCAGCAGGGCGCCGTGGGATTTGTCGGTATCGAAACCGAGAAACGGCAACTCTTTGTCGATCAGGTATTGGGCCAGGAGGCGCGATACCAGGGATTTGCCGACCCCGCCTTTTTCCCCGCCGATGAAATGGAGTGTGTTCATGTTTATCTCTTTCCGTGTGCAGTTATTGTGTTGGCTTCGTGTTCGCGGCGCACGGGCCCTATCGGCCCGGTCGGCGAATATTCATTCCGGCATATTGCAAAAACGGTGCCGATTGCGTCAGCGCCGTTCGATCCCGTTCCAGCGCGCGAAAAATCAGGGGTATAAGGCGAATATGCGTGCCATTCCAAGCGGATGCGCGCTAGCCGCCGGCCTGTCGAGTGCGGGGAATGGGCAAGATTTGGGGCGGCCATGCACGATTGTGGGTCGCGTGCTCAGCGGCTTCACCGTACCGATTGCGAACGAATACGTTCGGCCTCCTTGCCGATCATGATTTCCAACTCGCCCAGATGCTCCTCGACTTTGCGTTGGCCCAGGCGCGCGCCCTCGACGGTCAACTCGGGCAGCTTCTGTAGAATCTTCTTGCCCACGGGCGTTTGGTAGAAGCGGGCCAGTTCCTCCAGTTCTGTCTGGGTGAACGAGTTCGCGTAGATATCGGCCAGTTCGTTTTTGATGTTGTCGAAGCCCATGTATCTGTTCATGAATTCCAACATGACGCCCTTGTAGGGCTCAAGATTGGGATTCTTCTCCACCTCGGCCAAGGTCACCTTTTCCACGGTATTGGCCAAGTTGACGCGCATGTCCATCGCATCCAGCAGACGCAATGCCGCGTCCAACCTGCCGGTTTCGTTCGCCGCGCGGGCCTCGCCGCAGAACAAAAGCAATACCGCGCAAATACAGCTGACGACCTGCTTCGTCACGGCATTTCCCCTCAAACGTCCAGGTTCCTGACACCCAGCGCGTTGCTTTCGATGAAATTCCGGCGCGGTTCCACTTCCTCGCCCATGAGGGTGGTGAAAATGCTGTCCGCCGCGATGGCATCCTCGATCTGAACGCGCAGCAGGCGACGCACTTTTGGGTCCATGGTGGTTTCCCACAACTGTTCCGGGTTCATTTCGCCCAGGCCTTTGTAGCGCTGGATGCCCAGGTTCTTCTTGACCTCGTTGAGCAGCCAATCCAGGGCCTGTTTGAAGTCGTAGGCGGCGGTTTTGTTTTCCCCGCGGCGGATTTCCGCGCCTTCCTGGATCAGGCCGGCGAGGATTCCCGTGGTGCGGCGCAACTGGTCGTAATCGCCGCCTTCGATGAAGTTGGCGTCCAGGAAGCTGGTATGGCCGATGCCGTGACGGATCTTGGTGATTTCCAGGCGCCGGCCGATATCGCCTTCGATTTGGCTGGGGCTGATCTTCACCGGACCCAGCTTGCCCAGTTCGGCGCTAAGCAGTTCCGCGGCCTGGCTGGCCTCTTCCTCGGTATTCAGGCTGATCGCGGGAATCTTCAGCAGGCTGTACAGCACGTCGGCATCCAGACGACGCGACAGGCGCTCGATCATCGCTTCCGCCAACAGGAATTCCCGGGCGATACGCTCGAAGCTGTCCTTGGGAATCGCTTCCGCGCCGGCGGCGGGTATCAGTTCCGCGCCGTTCAGGGCCTCGCGCAACAGGTACTGCTTCAGTTCGTAGTCGTCCTTGATGTAGGACTCCCGCTTGCCCTGCTTCACCTTGTACAGGGGCGGCTGGGCGATATAGATGTGGCCCCGCTCCACCAGTTCGGGCATCTGCCGGTAAAAGAAGGTGAGCAGCAGTGTGCGGATGTGGGAGCCGTCCACGTCCGCGTCGGTCATGATGATGATGCGGTGGTAGCGCAGATTGGCCGGGTTGTAGTCGTCCTTGCCCAGGCCGGAACCGATGCCGGTACCCAGCGCGGTGATCAGGGTGACGACTTCCTGGGACGACAGCATCTTGTCGAAACGGGCTTTTTCCACGTTCAGGATCTTGCCCTTGAGCGGCAGGATGGCCTGGAACTTGCGGTCGCGGCCCTGCTTCGCCGAGCCGCCGGCGGAATCGCCCTCGACCAGATAAAGCTCGCACAGGGCGGGATCCTTTTCCTGGCAGTCGGCCAGCTTGCCGGGCAGGCCGGCGGAATCCAGCACGCCCTTGCGCCGGGTCATGTCGCGCGCCTTGCGCGCCGCCTCGCGCGCGCGGGCCGCCTCGACGATCTTGGCGCAGATCAGCTTGGCGTCGGCGGGACGTTCCTGCAGGTATTCCGAGAGCTTCTGGGAAACGGTTTCCTCCACCGCCGGACGCGCTTCCGAGGAGACCAGCTTCATCTTGGTCTGCGACCCGAACTTGGGATCGGGCATTTTCACTGAAAGCACGCAGGCCAGGCCCTCGCGCATATCGTCGCCGGTGATCTCCACCTTCGCCTTCTTGGCGATGTCGTGTTCCTCGATGTACTTGTTGATGATCCGGGTCATGGCCGCGCGCAGGCCGGTCAGGTGCGTGCCGCCGTCGGATTGGGGAATGTTGTTGGTGAAACAGAGCACCTGCTCCTGGTAGCCGCTGTTCCACTGCATGGCCACTTCCGAGGTGATGACGACACCGGAATCGCCCACCTTCGATTCGCCGGTGGCGTAGAACACGTTGGGATGCAGCACGGACTTGGATTTGTTGATGTATTCGACGAAGCCCTTCACGCCGCCGGAGAAGGCGAAGTTTTCCGTGCGCCCGTCGCGCTCGTCGATGAGTTCGATCTTGACGCCGTTGTTCAGGAACGAGAGTTCGCGGATGCGCTTCGAGAGGACGTCGTAGTGGAAATCGATGACATCGCCGAATATCTCCTCGTCGGCGGAAAAGTGGATTTCAGTGCCGCGCCGCGCGCTGTCGCCGATGATTTTCATCGGCGAGACTTCGATGCCGTTGTGGACTTCGACCAGGCGGTCTATCGGCGCGCCGCGATGGAATTCCATGAAGTGTTTCTTGCCGTCCCGGTGGATGGTCAGACGCAGCCATTTCGACAAGGCGTTCACGCAGGACACGCCGACACCATGCAGTCCGCCGGACACCTTGTAGCTGTTCTGGTTGAACTTGCCGCCGGCATGCAGCACCACCATGACGATTTCGGCGGCGGAACGCTTGGGCTCATGCTTGTCGTCCATCTTCACGCCGACCGGAATGCCGCGGCCATTGTCGGACACGGAAATGGAGTTGTCCGGGTGGATGATGACCTTGATGTCGTCGCAATAACCGGCCAGGGCCTCGTCGATGGCGTTGTCCAGTACCTCGAAAACCATGTGGTGCAAGCCGGAGCCGTCCGAGGTATCGCCGATGTACATGCCGGGACGCTTGCGCACCGCCTCCAGGCCTTCCAGTTGCTGAATGCTGTCCTCGTCGTAACCGCCGTTTTCGTTACCCTTGCCGGTACCGTTGTCTTGTTCCACGTGAAACCTTCTTTCGCTTGATGCGGCGGCGGCAGCCCGCCGGAACATACCGGAAGGCGCCAACCTGGCCACTGATTGCCTGATTTATTGATTCAGATGCGCATGGGCATGACCACGTAGCGGAAATTTTCCTCGCCCGCCACGGTGATCAGCAGGGAACTGGTGGGATCCCCGAAACTGCACTGGACGGCCTCCGCCGTCAGGTTGTTGAGCACGTCCTGCAGGTACTGGACGTTGAAACCGATATCCAGTGGCTCGCCGGAATAATCGATGTCCAGTTCCTCCTGGGCCTCCTCCTGCTCGTTGTTGCTGCAGGCGATGCGCAGGCTGCCGGAAGTCAGGGCGATGCGCACGCCCCGGTATTTGTCGTTGGTCAGGATCGCGGCGCGGGTCAGGGACTGGGACAGGCGCTGGCGCTGCATGGTGAAACTCTTGTCGTGGCCGACCGGGATGACGCGCTGCCAATCCGGGAACTTGCCGTCCACCACCTTGCTGCGCAGTTCGAAATCGGGTCGGCGGAACACCACCTGGCTCTGGTTGACCTGGATATGGACCTCGTCATCGCCGTCCCCCAGCAACTTACCCAGCTCCAGCACGGTCTTGCGCGGCAGGATGACATCCACGCCCTGGGCGACTTCCTCCGCCAGATCGGTGCCGTCAACCGCGAGGCGATGGCCGTCGGTGGCGGCCACGGTCAGGCGCTTGCCCTGCACCGAGAACAGCATGCCGTTCAGATAGTAGCGGATGTCCTGAACCGCCATCGCGTACTGCACCCGGGACAACAATTGTTTGACCTTGCCTTGCGGCAGGCTGAAGGACAGCCCCTGCCCCTCGGGAATCTGGAGTTTGGGGAAATCCCGGGCCGGCAGCGTCTGCAGACTGAAGCGACTGCGTCCGGACTGAACCTTCAGCAGTTCACCGGTGAGGTCGAGGGAGATGGGCTCCACGTCGGGCAGAGAGCGGCAGATATCCAGCAGCTTGCGCGCGGACACGGTCAGGGAGGCATCCGCCGCGCCCTGTTCCTCGGCCCAGGTACTGATCTGCAGTTCCAGGTCGGTGGCGACGAAAGCGGCTCTCCCCCCCACCACTTCCACCAGCACGTTGGAAAGGATGGGCAGGGTGTGCTTGCGTTCCACCACACCGGCCACCGCTTGCAGAGGTTTGAGCAAGGCGTCCTTGGAAGATTTCAGTACAAGCATTTATTTATTCCTGATGGTAGTAATAGGTCAGGGGAGTTCTTCCGGATAAGTGCCGAAAGTTTATCAAAATCATCGGTTTAAGCTGTGGAAAAATAGGTCGGTAAGTATGTGGATAAAAGCGGGAGGAATTGTGCATAAGTTATCCCTGGCCTTCGAAACCGCGTTTATCCCCATTGTGTCCCCGACTTGTACACAGGCTTATCCCGTCAAAACCTGGATCAGCAGGTTGTAATCCTTGCGCATGGTAGCGTCGCTGGACTTGAGTTCCTCGATTTTCGCGCAGGCGTGCAGCACCGTGGTGTGGTCGCGTCCACCGAAGGATTGGCCGATCTCCGGATAGGACAGATCGGTGAGTTCCCGGGCGAGATACATGGCCATCTGGCGTGGACGGGCCAGGATGCGGGTGCGCTTCTTGGAATACATGTCGGCGACCTTGATCTTGAAGTAGTCGGCCACCGTCTTTTGGATGTTCTCGATGGAAATCTGCCGGTTCTGCACCGCAAGCAGATCTTTCAAGGCTTCCTTCGCGAGTTCCACGGAAATGCCGCGCTTGTTGAAGCGGGCGAAGGCGATGACCCGCTTCAGGGCGCCTTCCAGCTCGCGCACGTTGGAGCGTACCTGTTTGGCGATGAAGAAGGCGGTGCCCTCGTCCAGCTCGGCTTTTTCCAAACGCGCCTTGTCCAGCAGGATGGCCACCCGCATCTCCAGTTCCGGCGGTTCCAGCATGACGGTAAGGCCCCAGCTGAAACGGGACTTCAGGCGCTCCTCGATGCCTTCCATGTCCTTCGGGAAGGTGTCGCTGGTGATGATCACCTGCTTGTGTTCCTCGATCAGGGTGTTGAAGGTGTAGAAAAACTGTTCCTGGGTGCCTTCCTTGCCGGCGAAGAACTGGATGTCGTCGATCAACAGGAGATCCAGGGAATCGTAGCGGCGCTTGAAGTCGTCGTAGGAATTGGAGCGCACGGCGCGGACCATGTCGGACACATAGCGGTCGGCATGGATGTAGCGGACCCGGGCCTTGGGGTTGTATTGGACCATGCGGTTGCCGATGGCCTGGACCAGATGGGTCTTGCCCAGCCCGACGCCGCCGTAGACGAAGAGGGGGTTGTAGCCGGCGCCGGGATTGTCCGCGACCTGTAGCGCGGCGGCACGGGCCAGATCGTTGGCCTTGCCAGGCACGAAGGTGTCGAAACTGAACAGGCCGTTGAGGCGGCTTTCATCCACGGTGACGGGTTTTTCCGGCTTGGTGGCGGTTTTTGTGGCATGTTTCGGCGCGCTTCTCGCCGGCGCCTCCGTCTGCGCGGTTTTTCTCCGGATATCCGGCTTTGCCTCGCCGTTGTCTTCGGAACTCTTGTCCGGCTGGGCGCGCTGATCCGATATCGTCAGCGATACGGAAGGGGTGTCGGTGAAAAATCCGCGCGCCAGCAGGTCGATCTGGGGCAGGAATTTATCCCTTACCCATTGGGCGACGAACCGGTTGGGCGCGTTCACCACCACACTGCCGCTACCCACCTCCACCACCAGGGGTTTGATCCAGGTGTTGAGCTGCTGGGCGTTCAGGGAACGCTCGAAATGGGCGAGACAATGGCTCCAGAAGTCGTCCATGACGCAGCGGGATTTGAGGCCGGTGGGAGGGAAGCGGGCATTCTACACCGTGGATTTGGAAGCCGGAAAAGTTTGACAAATCAGAGGGCTAGCGGTCTAATACGCCGCTTTTTCGCAGCCGACTTTTTGCTCCAGAGGATTCCCCATGAAACGCACCTATCAACCTTCCGTCGTTCGTCGCAAGCGCACCCACGGATTCCGCGCTCGCATGAAGACCAAGGGCGGCCGCGCGGTCATCAATGCCCGTCGCGCCAAGGGCCGCAAGCGTCTGGCGGTCTGAGCCAGGGGTTTGACATCGGGCTCGGGCACCATGCCCTTCGCCTTCGGGCGAGACAAAAAAATGCGCAAAACGGATGAGTTTTCATCCGTTTTTCGTTTCCGGTGTGTAGGCAACGGCCCCGGCCTGGATGTGCTGGCCGCCCCCAACGGACTGGATTACGCTCGCCTAGGCTTGATCGTTCCCAAGAAGATCATCGCCACCGCGGCGGGCCGCAACCGGATCAAGCGACTATTGCGCGAGGGGTTTCGCCTGAAGCAAGTGGATCTGGCGGGTCTGGACGTGGTGGCCCGCTTGAAGGCCCGAGTGGAAGAAGACATTCTCAAAGGCACTTTTCAATCCGGCATGGATCAATGCAAAGCTTGTGTCGAAAAC
Source organism: Thiobacillaceae bacterium (assembly GCA_044227325.1). Classification (GTDB taxonomy): domain Bacteria; phylum Pseudomonadota; class Gammaproteobacteria; order Burkholderiales; family Thiobacillaceae; genus PFJX01. The sequence goes on from JBGAFI010000003.1 coordinate 33,354, forward strand.
CGCACCAATCGCGCGAACCTAGCCAGCAGGGCGGAGCCCAGTAGCGCCCGCTCCTGATCCCATACCGACGCATACAGACAATCTACCCAGCCAATCGCCATGGATACCCAGCGCATCATCGCGTTCATCGTCTTTTCCTTCTCTTTGCTGCTTCTGTGGGAATCCTGGCAGAGCTACAACAATCCCAAGCCCGTGGTCGAGACCCAGGCTAGCCACTCGGCGGTTCCCGCAGCGCCCGAAGCGTCTTCGCTTCCCACACCAGGTCAGACCCTCGCGCCCACCGCCGCGGCGACTGCGACCGAATCCGGGCAAGTCCGGAATGGCGCGCGCGCGAAGGTCGTGACGGACGTTCTCAGCGCGGAGATCGACGCGAACGGCGGCGACCTGCGCGAGCTTGTCCTGACCGCCTACCGTCAGAACGAGGACGCGAGCAAGCCGTTCCGCCTGTTCGAGGAAAAAGCCGGCCGTAATTATTTCGCCCAGCTTGGCTTCATCGGTGGCGAGCTGCCGACCCACAAGACCGTGTTCGAACTGGTGCCGGGGGAATACCGGCTCAAGGATGGCCAAAACGAACTGAAGGTCAGTCTCAAGGCCCAGGTCAATGGCGCGGAGGTTGTACGAACCTATACCTTCAAGCGCGACAGTTACGTGGTGGACGTCGACACCCAGGTGAGGAACTCAGGTTCCGGCGTGGTGAAGGGCTTCCCCTATTATCAATTCCTGCGCAATGGACAGCCGCCGGAAGGCCAATCCAAATTCATCAATACCTTCACCGGACCGGCGATCTATACCGAGGCGGCAAAATTCCAGAAAGTTAAATTCGACGCTATCACCAAGGGCAATGCGGAGTTCGCGAAGAGCGCCAAGGATGGTTGGGTCAGTATGATCGAACACCACTTCGCCGCGGTCTGGATGACCCGGGATCCCGCCGATGCGAGCCAGCGCGAGTTCTACACCCGCGCGGTCGGCAACGACGAGTTCTCCGCCGGCGTGATCATGCCCGAGCTCAGTCTGAAGCCGGGCGAGGAAAAGACGGTTTCCATGCGTTTGTACGCCGGTCCCCAGGAACTGGAAAAGATCAAATCCCTGGCGCCCGGCCTCGATCTGGTCGTGGATTACGGCTGGCTCACGGTGCTGGCCTACCCCCTGTTCGTGGTGCTCAACTGGCTCAACAAGCTGGTGCACAACTGGGGCGTGGCCATCATCCTGCTGACCGTGCTGATCAAGGCCGGCTTCTATCCCTTGTCCGCCGCCAGTTACAAGTCCATGGCCAAGATGCGCAAGCTGGCGCCGCGCCTGCAGCACCTCAAGGAGCGCTTCGGCGACGATCGGCAGAAGCTGCACGAGGCGATGATGAAGATCTACCAGGAGGAGAAGATCAATCCTCTGGGCGGCTGCCTGCCCATCCTGATCCAGATCCCGGTGTTCATCGCGCTTTACTGGGTTTTGTTGGGCACCGTGGAACTGCGCCAGGCGCCCTTCGCCCTTTGGATCACCGACCTGTCCAAACCGGACCCCTACTACGTGCTACCGGTCGTCATGGCCATCACCTCGTTCATCCAGGTGAAGCTGTCCCCCTCTTCGCCGGACCCGGTGCAGCAGAAAGTCATGATGGCCATGCCGGTGATCTTTTCCGTCATGTTCCTGTTCTTCCCCGCCGGTCTGGTGCTCTACTGGCTGGTCAACAACGTGCTGTCCATCCTTCAGCAGTGGCGCATCAACAAGGTCATCGAAGCCGGCGGCGCAGCCGCGAACGATAGCAAGCACTAACTTATCGTTACAGGCGGCGTCCATGCCGTCCCTGCCTTCCGATCCCATTGCCGCCATCGCCACCGCCCCCGGGCGGGGGGGTATCGGCGTGGTGCGCATCTCCTGCGCGAATCCGGAGCCGTTTCTCCAGGGACTCGTCGGACGGCATCCGTCGCCGCGCCATGCGACCTACGCGCGCTTTCTGAATGAAGCTGGCGAATCCCTGGATGACGGCATCGTCCTCTGGTTTCCCGCGCCCCATTCCTTTACCGGCGAGTACGTCATCGAGCTGCAGGGCCATGGCGGTCCCCAGGTGCTGCAACTGGTTCTGGAACGTTGTGTGGAGCTGGGCGCGCGTCTGGCCCAGCCCGGCGAATTCAGCCGGCGCGCCTTCCTAAACGGCAAGCTGGATCTGGCCCAGGCCGAGGCCATCGCCGATCTCATCGACGCGGGCAGCCGGGAAGCGGCGCGCAGCGCGGTGCGGGCCCTCGAGGGCGAATTCTCGCGCCGGATCAACGCGCTCAAGGACGGCCTGATCCATCTGCGCATGCTGGTGGAGGCGACGCTGGATTTTCCCGAGGAGGATATCGATTTCCTCGAGCAGGCCGATGCCTGGGGCAAGCTCGCCGAGCTGAGCGGCCGCCTCGATGCCGTCATGGCCCAGGCCCGGCAGGGCGCCATGCTGCGGGAAGGGCTCAACGTGGTGCTGATCGGCCAGCCCAATGTGGGCAAATCCAGCCTGTTGAACCGGTTGGCCGGCTATGAGGCCGCCATCGTCACCGAGATTGCCGGCACGACTCGGGATACGTTGCGCGAAGCCATCCAGATCGAGGGCGTGCCCCTGCACATCATCGATACCGCGGGCTTGCGGGAAACCGACAATCCGGTCGAACGGCTGGGTATCGAGCGTACCTGGGCGGTCTTGGAAAAGGCCGACTTGGCGGTATTGCTGACCGATGCCCAGCACGGCGTCGGCGAGCAGGAGGCCGGCATCCTCGCCCGCTTGCCGCCGATACCCGTGCTGACGGTGCACAACAAGATCGATCTCACCCAGGAGTCCGAGCGCGCTTCGGCGGACGGCCGGGAAGTCTGGCTTTCCGCGAAAACCGGCGCGGGCATGGACTTGCTGCGGCGGCGCCTGCTGGAACTGGCCGGCTGGCAAAGCACGGGTGAAGGCCTGTTCACCGCCCGGGCGCGGCACCTGGACGCACTGAGGCGCGCGGGGGCGCATCTGGATGTCGCCCGGCAGTCAGGCAAGCAACTGGAATTCCTGGCCGAGGAATTGCGCCTCTCCCACGAGGCGCTGGCTGAAATCACCGGGGAATTCAGTGCCGACGACCTGCTCGGCGTGATATTCAGCCAGTTCTGTATCGGAAAATAGTCGCCAGCTTGTCGTGCCGGCGGAAACGCCGGTGTGGCGCGGCCAGTTGCCAGGGCCCACGCCTGTCCGAACTCAGTAAGGCTCGCGCCGGCATGCCGGCGGGTTGCCCGCGCGAGCCCGGGTGGAAGTGGGAAAGCAGGCCGATGATCTTCGCCGCGCCGTGGCGGTGGCTGCCTGCTTTTGGTTTTCCCAGCATGGCGGGAAGCTCGCTGTTTGTTCCGGTCAGACTAGAACCCAGGATCCCGTGGTGCCGCAGCGGCGAAACTCGTCGGTGCAGAAACTGAATTCGTCCTTGGGGCTTTCCTGCGTTTCCTGGCTTTCCAGCGACTCCGATTTCGCACTTTTTTCCAGATGCCAGCGCACGCCGGCCAGGAACATGATTTCCTCGAGCACGTCCTCGGGGAAACCCATGCGGTTGCCGCGAGTGTCGATCAGCAGGCTGTCCAGGTAGGCGTCGATATCCGGACCCTTCCAGCGCTTGATCAGTTCGATGGCGATACGCATGAAACGCCGTTCGAGGGCGGATTCCGCTATCGCCGCCTTTTCAGGGCGGCTTTCGCGCCGGTCCAGGCTGGTTACGTTGGCGATCATGATGGACTCCGAAAAATGATGGATTTGATTTATGTGTGCGCAATATGCATGCCAAAACCAACATATACATATTTCTGATATTTATCAGTAGGTTAGTCAATTCCATGGGGCAAAGTTTGCGATGCGCCCCGCGTGGCGGCTAAGCTCGTTCCGACACTACTGTTGAAAAAACAACAATGAACGCCCCATCCAGCGAGACCCTTACCTGGCCCGTCATCCTTGCCGAGGTGAGACAACACCGGCAGAGATTGCTGAAGGGCAATCTCATCGCCCTTTTCGCGGTGCTGTGTTCCGTGCCCGTTCCCTTGTTCCTGCCGGTCCTGGTCGACGAAGTCCTGCTGCACAAGCCGGGCGGTTTCATCGCCTTCTTCTCGCCCTGGTTTCCGGCTTCCTGGCACGGTCCCGTGCTGTTCGTGCTGGTCGCCTTCATGCTGACCGTCGGGCTGCGGCTCAGCGCCATTCTCTTGAACGTCTGGCAGGCGCGCACGTTTTCCCTGATCTCCAAGGAAGTGGTCTACCGCATCCGCGCGCGCATGCTGGAGCGCTTGTCCCGGATCGCCCTGTCCGAGTACGAGACTCTGGGATCCGGCCGGGTGAGCTCCCACTTCGTCACCGACCTCAACGCGGTGGATGGCTTCCTGGGCGCATCCATTTCCGGCTTCCTGGTGGCGGCTTTGTCGCTGGTGGGCGTGGCGGGGGTCTTGCTATGGATGAACTGGCTCCTCGCGCTGTTCATCCTGCTGTTGAATCCCCTGGTCATCGCTTTTTCCACCCGGCTGGGAAAGCGGGTGAAGGAACTGAAAAAGCGCGAGAACTCGGCATTCGAGGTTTTTCAGGAGGCGTTGACGGAGACACTGGACGCGTTGAACCAGATTCGCGCGATGAACCGGGAAAAGCACTATCTGGCCCGGGTCGCGGACAAGGCCGCGAATATCCGCCAGCACGCGGCGGCTTTCGCCTGGAAGTCGGATGCCATGAACCGGGTGTCGTTCTTCGTCTTCCTTGCCGGGTTCGACGCTTTCCGCGCGGGCGCGATGCTCATGGTGGTGTACTCGGACCTCACCATCGGCGAGATGCTGGCGGTGTTCGGCTACCTCTGGTTCATGATGGGCCCGGTCCAGGAGATCATCAATATCCAATACGCCTGGTACGGCGCCAACGCGGCGCTGTCGCGCATCAATGGCCTGCTGGCCCTGCGGCAGGCCGAGCCGGGCCATGCCGGCCGCGACCCGTTCGCCGGCCATGACACGGTGGGCGTGGAACTGGACGGTGTCACCTTCTCCTATGGCGACAGCGAGACCATCCTGGACGACGTGAACATGGCCATCGCGCCGGGGGAAAAGGTCGCGCTGGTCGGCGCCTCGGGCGGCGGAAAATCCACGCTGGTGCAGGCCCTGCTCGGCCTTTATCCCCTGAAGTCGGGCACGATCCGCTACGGCGACGCGGAGGTATCGGAAATCGGCTGGTCCACGGTGCGGGACAATGTCGGTGTCGTGCTGCAACACCCGGTGCTGTTCAATGCCTCCCTGCGCGACAACCTGAGCCTGGGTCGGGAATACGCCGACGCCGATCTATGGCGCGCGCTGGAGATCGCCCAACTGAAGGATTTCGTGGCCGAATTGCCGGCGGGTCTGGACAACATAGTGGGCAAGAACGGCGTGCGCCTATCCGGCGGCCAGCGCCAGAGGTTGGCCATCGCGCGCATGGTCCTGGGGCGCCCGGGCGTCGTCATCCTGGACGAGGCCACCTCGGCCCTGGACAGCGCCACGGAACGGCACCTGCATGAAGCGCTGGCCGGATTCCTCAAGGGCCGCACCACACTCATCATCGCCCACCGGTTGTCCGCCGTGCGGCAGGCGGACCGCATCCTGGTGTTCGAGAACGGCCGCGTGGTGGAGGACGGGAGCCACGACAGCCTGATGCGCCAGGGCGGCCTCTACCACAAGCTCTACGCCCACGCGTGAGGTGCCGGCGCGGCACCCGGGGGTTTCACGTGAAACATCGGTACCAATCCGAAAGGTGGATTTTCCTGGCGCGCGGCGGGTGATACCGTCTCCCCATCCCCCTGGAATAGCGTAGCGCCATGATCGCCTCGACCCCCGATCCCGCCTTGAACCGACGCGTGAAACTGCTCGTTCTGCTGCTGAGCCGCGTGCTGAAGCGCCAGCTCGACGCCGCCACCTACGGCGCCCTGAAGACCCTGCGCCTCGGCTTCATCGCCCTGCGCGAGAAGGACGACGCGCGGACGCGCGCCGCGCTGATGGCGAAGATCGACGAACTCGCGCCCGAATCCCTGAGCCAGGTCATCCGCGCCTACAACATCTATTTCAGCCTGGTGAACATCGCCGAGGAGGCCTACAACCTGGCCGAGCGGCGCAAGGCGGTGGCGCAGGGCGGCCACATGTGGGCCGGCTCATTCCACGATACCTTGCTGGTGCTGCGCGACCATGGCGTGCACGCCGAGGATTTGGGCCGCCTCCTGCACCAACTGCGTTTCATGCCGGTGATCACCGCCCATCCGTCCGAGGCCAAGCGGCGCACCATCAAGGGCGCGTTGCGCAACATCTTCGTGAGCCTGGAAGCGTTGGACGATCCGCGACTGACGGGCATGTTCCGCGACGAGGCGCTGGCCCAGCTCGGCAAGCAGATCCAAATTCTTTGGAAGACCGACGAGGTGCGCACCTACAAGCTCGAGGTCCGCGACGAGATCCGCGCCGGCCTGTCGTTCTTTCCCCAATCCCTGTTCCAGGCGGTGGTGGGGGTGTACCGCAATTTCCGCAAAGCCTTGCGGGACAGCTACGGCGCGGATGTGGCCGAGGCCGTGGGCGTGCCCGATTTCCTGCGCTTCGGATCCTGGATCGGCGGCGACCGGGATGGCCATCCCTTCGTCACAGCGGAGGTGACGGCGCTGGCCTGGCGCATGCAGGCACGCACCGCCTATGCGGAATATCTGCGCCGCATCGACCTGCTCAGCGACCAGCTCTCCTATTCGACCCGGCTGTGCCAGCCATCGGCGGAATTCATGGCTTCGCTGGAAACGGACATCGAGCGCCAGGACGTGGGCAGGGAAAACACATCTCACCGCTTCGTACAGGAGCCGTACCGGCACAAGCTTTCCCTGATGCGCGCCCGTCTGGTCCGCAACCTGGAACTGATCCAGCGCGCCATCGACGGCATGGAGGCAGGCTATGAAACACTCGGCTATGCCAGCGCTCAGAGTTTCCTGGAGGATCTCGCGACCATCCGGGCCTCGCTGCATAGCCATGGCGACGCGGAGGTGGCGGACGGCGATCTGGACGACCTCATCCTGCTCGTGAAAACCTTCGGTTTCCACTTGCTGCAATTGGATGTGCGCCAGGAATCCGGACGCCATGGCGAAACCATGGCGGAGATTTTCCGGCAGGCCCTGGACCTGGACTACGCCGGCCTGGAAGAGGAGGCTCGTCTGGAACTGCTCGCCGAGGCCATCGCCAATCCCAACGCGTTGCAGTTCGACAGCGCCAGCCTGTCCGATGCCGCCCGGGAGACCCTGAGGGTGTTCCAGCTGATCGCGCACATGCGCCGCGACCTGGGCACGCAATGTTTCGGCCGCTACGTGATCTCCATGACCCATACCGCCTCCCACGTCATGGAGGCGATGTGCCTCGCCACTCTGGCGGGTCTGGCCGGGCGCTTGGCTGGCAAGTGGTTTTGCCACATCGGCGTCAGTCCGCTGTTCGAAACCATCGAGGATCTGGCCCATGTGGAGGCGGTGCTCGCCCGCCTGTACCGCCAGCCTGTGTACCGTCAACTGCTGGACGCCTATCAGCAGGGCCAGGAAGTGATGCTGGGCTATTCGGATTCCTGCAAGGACGGCGGCATCCTGGCCTCGTCGTGGGGCCTGTACGAAGCCCAGAAGAAGATCGTCGCCCTGTCCCAGGCGGAAGGCGTTCCCTGCCGCCTGTTTCACGGCCGGGGCGGCACCGTGGGGCGCGGCGGCGGCCCCACCCACGAGGCGATCCTGGCCCAGCCGCCCGGTACCGTGCGTGGCGAGATCAAGCTCACCGAGCAGGGCGAGGTGTTGTTCTACAAGTACAACAACATGGAAACCGCCATCTACGAATTGACCATGGGCGCCTCGGGCCTGCTCAAGGCGAGCGCCCATCTGATACGCAGCGAGGGCGAGGACCGTCTCGACTACCTGGGCATCATGGACGAGATCGCGCGCATCGGCGAGGACCGCTACCGGGAACTGACGGAGCGCACCGACGGTTTCCTCGACTATTTCTACGAGGCGACCCCGGTGCGCGAGATCGGTTGGCTCAACATCGGCTCGCGCCCTTCCCATCGCAAGGCGGGAGACCGTTCCAAGAGCTCGGTGCGGGCGATCTCCTGGGTGTTCGCCTGGGGCCAGTCGCGCCAGGCGTTGCCGGCCTGGTACGGCATCGGTTCCGCGCTGGAGGCATGGCGCGGCAGCGATCCGGCGCGTCTGGCCAAGCTGCAGCGCATGTACCTGGAATGGCCGTTCTTCCGCACCCTGTTGTCCAATGCTCAGATGGCACTGGCCAAGACCGACATGGGCATCGCCGGGGAGTACGCCGAGCTATGCCAGGATCCGGATGCCGGCCGCCGCGTCTACGAATTGATCCGGGCGGAATACCAGCGCGCCTGCCAGCAGATCCTCAATGTCGCCGACAGCCTCACGTTGCTGGAGGAGACCCCCGCGCTCGCGCTTTCCCTCGCCAGCCGCAATCCCTACCTCGACCCGCTCAATTCCATCCAGGTCGCGCTCTTGCGCCGCCTGCGCGGGATCGCGCCCGGGCAGCAGCAGGACAGCCCGTGGCTGGAGCCGTTGCTGCGCTCCATCAATGCCATCGCGGCGGGCATGCGCAACACCGGTTGAATCGCCGGATCGGCATGTTCCACGTGAAACAGGCTGATGCATGGCGTAGAATCCGCCGCCTGATTGCCGTAAGGCGGAGCGGGTAACTCAATGATTTTTCCGGACAATTTCGATGTGATCGTGGTGGGCGGCGGACATGCCGGTAGCGAGGCGGCGCTCGCCTCGGCGCGCATGGGCGTTAAAACGCTGCTGCTGACCCACAACATCGAGACCCTGGGCGCCATGTCCTGCAACCCTTCCATCGGTGGCATCGGCAAGGGCCATCTGGTGCGCGAGGTCGACGCCCTGGGCGGCGCCATGGCCATCGCCACGGATGAGGCGGGCATCCAGTTCCGCACCCTGAATTCCTCGAAGGGACCCGCGGTGCGCGCCACCCGCGCCCAGGCTGATCGCGTGCTGTACAAGCAGGCGATCCGCTCGAGGATTGAAAATCAGCCCAATCTCACCTTGTTCCAGCAGGCGGTGGACGACCTGATCCTCGACGGGGACGCGGTGGCCGGCGTGAAAACCCAGCTGGGCATCGTCTTCCGGACCAGGGCGGTGGTGCTGACCACGGGCACCTTCCTGGCGGGGCTGATCCATGTTGGCCTGGAGAACTTCCAGGCGGGCCGCATGGGCGATCCGCCGGCCGTGTCGCTGGCCGCCCGGCTGCGCGAACTCAACCTGCCCGTGGGGCGGCTGAAGACCGGCACGCCGCCCCGCATCGACGGACGCAGCATCGACTTCGGCGTGATGCAGGTGCAGCCCGGGGACGATCCGGTACCGGTGTTTTCCTTCATGGGCCGGCGCGACATGCACCCCGCCCAGTTGCCCTGCTGGATCACCCAGACCAACGAGCGGACCCACGAGATCATCCGCCAGGGGCTGGACCGCTCGCCGCTCTATACCGGGGTCATCGAGGGTGTCGGTCCCCGCTACTGTCCGAGCATCGAGGACAAGATCAACCGCTTCGCCGACAAGTCCGGCCACAACGTGTTCCTCGAGCCGGAGGGGCTGGGCACGCGCGAGTTCTATCCGAACGGGGTTTCCACCAGCCTGCCCTTCGATGTGCAACTGAATCTGGTGCGCTCCATCAGGGGCCTGGAAAACGCCCACATCCTGCGCCCCGGCTACGCCATCGAATACGATTACTACGACCCGCGCGGCCTCAAGCCGAGCCTGGAAACCAAGGTGATACGCGGCCTGTTCTTCGCCGGCCAGATCAATGGCACCACGGGTTACGAGGAGGCCGCCGCCCAGGGCTTGCTCGCGGGCCTGAACGCGGGCCTCCTGATCCAGGAAAGGGAGGCTTGGTGGCCGCGCCGGGACCAGGCCTATCTGGGGGTCATGGTGGACGACCTGACCGCACAGGGCGTGCTGGAACCCTATCGCATGTTCACCAGCCGGGCCGAATACCGCCTGAGCCTGCGTGAGGACAACGCCGACCAGCGCCTGACGGAGATCGGCCGGAATCTCGGCCTGGTCGACGATGCGCGCTGGGCGCGGTTCTGCGCCAAGCGCGAGGCGATCGCGCGCGAGAGCGAACGCTTGAAATCCACCTGGGTGAATCCCAACACCGGGTCGGCGGCGGATCTGCAACGTGTGCTCGGCAAGGGCATCGAACGGGAATACAGCCTGTTCGACCTGCTGCGCCGGCCCGGGGTCGACTACGCGAGCCTGATGACTTTGCCGGAGGCGGGTGAGGGAATCGCCGACGAGGAGGCCCGCGAGCAGGTGGAGATCGCCGCGAAGTACGCGGGCTATGTCGCCCGCCAGCAAGACGAGATCGAGCGCCAGCGCGCCCAGGAGGCGCAGCCCCTGCCGCTGGATTTCGACTACATGGCGCTGACCAGCCTGTCCATCGAGGTGCGCCAGAAGCTCAACAAGGCCCGGCCCGCCACCCTGGGTCAGGCGGCCCGAATATCCGGTGTGACGCCCGCGGCCATCTCGGTGCTCCTGGTCTATCTGAAACGCGGCGCCTTATTGAAGGAGTCGGTGTGAACCTGGGTTCCCATCTTTCCGAGGCGCTGGCGGCGCTGGGGCTCGACCCCGAGCCCCGCCAGGAAGTCGCCTGGCTCGACTACCTGGATCTCATGGCCAAGTGGAACAAGACCTTCAACCTGACCGCGATCCATGAACTCGAGCGCATGCTCACCCACCACCTGCTCGACAGCCTCGCGGTCGCGCCCCATGTGGGCGCCGGCCCCCTGCTGGACGTGGGCAGCGGCGCGGGCTTGCCCGGCATCCCCCTGGCGATCCTGCGCCCCGAACTGAAGGTGACGCTGCTGGACGCCAGCCAGAAGAAATGTGGTTTCATGCAACAGGCGGCGATAGAACTGAAGTTGCCCAATGTCACCGTCGTGCATGCCCGGGTCGAGGAGTTCCGTCCGCGCGACGGCTTTGCCCAGGTCGTGTCGCGGGCTTTCTCGGAGTTGTCCGAATTCGTGCGCCTGACCCGGCATCTCGTCGCGGAAGGCGGTGAATGGCTCGCCATGAAGGGCCTGTATCCCAACGAGGAAATCGCCCAACTCACGGGTGCCCGGGTGACCCGGGATATTCCCCTGCATGTGCCCGGCCTGAACGCTGACCGGCATCTCATCGTCCTGGAGCCGACCTGATGGCCCGCATCATCGCAATCACCAACCAGAAGGGCGGCGTCGGCAAGACCACCACCGCCGTCAATCTGGCCGCAAGCCTGGCCAGTTTCGAGCGCAAGGTTCTGCTCATCGACCTGGACCCCCAGGGCAATGCCACCACCGGCAGCGGCATCGGCAAGCAGGGGCTGGCGAAAACCGTCTATCACCTGTTGCTGGGCGCGTCGGACTTCGCCTCGGTTCACGTGCGCGCCGAGGCCGGGGGCTTCGATCTGGTGCCGGCGAACCGTGATCTCGCGGGCGCCGAGGTGGAACTCGTGGATGCGAGCCAGCGCGAATTCCGCCTCAAGACCGCGCTGGAGAAATTCGCGGACTTGTACGACTACGTGCTCATCGACTGCCCGCCCGCCCTCAATCTGCTCACCGTCAACGCGCTGACCTGCGCCGATTCGGTGATCATTCCCATGCAGTGCGAGTACTTCGCCATCGAGGGCCTGGCGGATCTGGTCAATACCATCAAGAAGATCAAGGCGCGCCTGAATCCGGCCCTGGTCATCGATGGCGTCGTGCGCGTCATGTTCGACAATCGCAACACGCTGGCCCAACACGTCTCCGATCAGCTCAAGGGCCATTTCGGCGCCAAGGTGTTCGATACCCTGGTGCCGCGCAACGTGCGCCTGGCCGAGGCGCCCAGCCACGGCATGGCGGCATTGCAGTACGACCGGGGCTCGAAAGGCGCCCAGGCCTATCTCCAGATGGCGCGCGAACTCATCGAAAAGCAGGAAGGATTCCGGCATGGCTAAACTCAAGGGACTCGGGCGCGGACTCGATGCGTTGTTGGGCGAGGGAGACACCTCCGATGGCGAGCGTTTGCTCACCCTGCCGGTGGAAAGCCTGGTGCCTGGCAAGTACCAGCCCCGGACGCGCATGGACGCGGGGGCGTTGGCCGAGCTGGCCGACTCGATCCGTTCCCAGGGCTTGATGCAGCCCATCCTGGCCCGTTCCATACCCGGCGGCCGTTTCGAAATCATCGCCGGTGAGCGCCGCTGGCGCGCCAGCCAGTTGGCCGGACTCAAGGAAGTGCCGGTGCTGGTGCGGGTGGTGGAGGACGAGGCGGCACTGAAGATGGCGCTGATCGAGAACATCCAGCGGGAGAACCTGAATCCCCTGGAAGAGGCCCAGGGCATCCATCGCCTGATCCAGGAATTCAGCATGACCCACCAGACCGCGGCGGAATCGGTGGGGCGCTCCCGGGTCGCCGTCTCCAATCTGCTTCGCCTGCTCAACCTGGCGAAGCCGGTGCAGGCGCTGTTGATGGAGGGTGAGCTGGACATGGGCCATGCCCGCGCCCTGCTGCCCCTGACCCACGCGAAACAGGTGGACGCGGCCCACGAACTGGTCCGGCGCGGCTATTCCGTGCGCGAGGCGGAGCGCCTGGTGAGCCGGCTCACGAAGCCCCAGGACAAGATGATGGGGGAAAAGCGGGATCGGGATGTGGTCCGCCTGGAGGAGGAATTGTCGGATCGACTGGGCAGCACCGTGAGGATTGCCGCGAACCGCAAGGGGTCCGGGCGCATCAGCATCGAGTTTTCCAGTCTGGATCAACTGGATGGATTGTTGCGCCGCATCAAATAGTGCAAACTGCGGGAAATTCCCGAGGCCTGATCAATTTCATCAATCTGATTGATGATTGCATTAGCCGCGCTAATTCTTATATCATTGTCCGCTAATGTTTTTTGGCCTATCTCTGCAAGCGGTCGTGTTGAGCGTCGTCGCGCTGCTGGTTTGGGGATGGCAGGGATGGGCGGTGGCCGTCGCCGTGATGTATGGCGGGTGCGTGGCTTTGCTGAACGCGGGTTTGCTGGTGTGGCGCTGGTATCGGGGTTTGCATGATTACCACTGCGATGGCGGGCGCCATCTGAGATCGTTCTACCGTTCCGAAATGGAGCGGTTTTTTGTTGTCTGTACTTTGTTGGCCGCGGGCCTTGCCGGATTGGGTCTGGCTCCGTTGCCGTTGTTGACGGGTTTCATCGTTGGGCAGTTCGCTTGGGTGATCGCGGCCGCTGCCCGCAAGACTGAATGACAGGTTAAGAGCTATGTCCGCTGAAGCGCACACCTCGACGGAATACATCAAGCACCACTTGCAGAATCTGACCTATGGCCAGCTGCCGGCGGGCTATCAACGCACCGATGGCGAGGTGCTTGAACAAGGCACCTGGACCCTGGCCCATTCCGCCCAGGAAGCCAAGGACATGGGCTTTTTCGCCATCAACGTGGACACCATGGGTTTCTCCATCATCCTGGGCGTCCTGTTCCTTTTTCTGTTCAGCCGGGCCTCGAAAAGCGCGGCCGCCACGGGTGTGCCGACCGGGCTGCAGAATTTCGTGGAATGGGTGGTCGAATTCATCGATACCAGTGTCAAGGGCTCTTTCACCGCCCGCAACGCCATGGTGGCGCCCCTGGCCCTGACCATCTTCATCTGGATCTTCCTGATGAACCTGATGGATCTGCTGCCCGTCGACTGGTTGCCCCATGTCGCCGGCTGGCTCGGACTGCCGTTCTTGAAGGTGGTCGCTTCCACGGATCCCAACGCCACTTTCGGCATGTCCCTCTCCGTTTTCTTTCTCGTGCTCTATTACAGCATCAAGATGAAGGGCGTCGGCGGCTTCATGGGCGAGCTCACCTTGCAGCCCTTCGGCAAGTGGGGCATGCCCGCGAACCTGCTTCTGGAAGGCGTGAACCTGATCGCCAAGCCGGTTTCCCTGGCCCTGCGTCTGTTCGGCAACATGTACGCGGGCGAGATGATCTTCATCCTGATCGCCATCATGTTCTCCGGCGGCGCCGTGCTGGCCCTGACCGGCGGCGTGCTGCAATGGGCGTGGGCGGTTTTCCATATCCTGATCATCACCCTGCAGGCCTTCATCTTCATGACCCTGACCATCGTCTACCTGGACATGGCGCATCAGGAACATCACTGATTTCCCGCAATTTCATCCATCCGCAAATTTTCTGAATTCGACTGAAAGGAGTACTTACATGGAACACGCACTGCTCTATATCGCCGGCGCCATCATGATGGGCCTGGGCGCTCTGGGTGCCTCGGTGGGCATCGGCATCCTGGGTGGCCGCTTCCTGGAAGGCGCGGCGCGCCAGCCGGAGCTGATCCCCATGCTGCGCACCCAGTTCTTCATCGTCATGGGCCTGGTCGACGCCGTGCCGATGATCGCCGTGGGTCTGGCCATGTACGTGCTCTTCGCCGTCGCGGCCTGATCAATCACCGCGATAACCCGCAAGAGGAGCGGTCATGAACATCAATATGACCCTGATCGGGCAGTCCATCACCTTCGCCATCTTCGTATGGTTCTGCATGAAGTATGTGTGGCCGCCCATCATTGGAGCCCTGGAGGCTCGCAAGAAGCAGATCGCCGACGGCCTGGCCGCCGCCGATCGCGGCAAGCATGAGCTGGAACTGGCCGCCAAGCGCGCCAGCGAAACCATGCATGAAGCGAAGCTGAAGGCCGTGGAGATCATCGCCCAGGCCGAGAAACGCGCCATGCAGGTGGTCGAGGAAGCCAAGAACGACGCCAAGGCCGAGGGTGAACGCATGATCGCCGCCGCCAAGGCCGAGATCGAGCAGGAAAGCCATCGCGCCCGCGAATCCCTGCGCGGCGAAGTGGCCGCGCTGGTGGTGGCGGGTGCCGGCAAGGTGTTGCGCCGCGAGGTGAACGCCCAGGCCCATGCCGACCTGCTGGAAGCCATCAAGAACGAGCTGTGACCATGGAACGCTCGACTCTCGCCCGTCCCTATGCCGATGCGGTTGCCAAGCTGGCCGGCGCGGGCAACGCCTGGGCCGTCTGGTCGGAGCGGCTGGCGCTGCTCGCCCTGGTGGCCGCCGATGAGCAGATCCAGTCCCTGGCATGCAACCCCTCCGTTCCCGCCGAACGCCTGAGCGAAGTGATTCTCGCGGTCTGCGACGGCAAACTGGGGGCAGAGGGCGCCAATCTGGTCGGCCTGCTGGCGGAAAACAAACGCTTGAATCTGCTGCCGGAAATCGTGCAGTTGTTCGAGGCCATGAAGGCCGCCCAGGAGGGTGTGCTGGAAGCCCATGTGACCACCGCGTTCGAATTGTCCGACACGCAGTTGGCGGGTCTGGTCGCGAAACTGGAAGCCAAGTTGGGCCGCAAGATCAGCGCCACCCAATCCCTGGATGCCGACCTGATCGGCGGCGTGGTGATCCAGGTCGGCGACGAAGTCATGGACGCGTCGGTGCGCGGCGGGTTGGCAAACCTCGCCGTCACCCTGAAAGCTTGATTAGAAAATCGGAGTAGCTATGCAACTCAACCCGTCTGAAATCAGCGAGCTGATCAAGAGCCGCATCCAGAACCTGGAATCCGGCTCCGAGCTGCGCACCCAGGGCACCGTGGTGTCCGTCACCGACGGCATCGTGCGCGTCCACGGCCTCGCGGAAGTCATGCAAGGCGAAATGCTGGAGTTCCCCGGCAACGTCTTCGGCATGGCCCTGAACCTGGAGCGCGACTCCGTCGGCGCCGTGGTGCTGGGCGAATACGAACACATCACCGAGGGCGACACGGTCAAGTGCACCGGCCGCATTCTCGAGGTGCCGGTGGGCGAAGCCCTGCTCGGCCGCGTGGTCAACGCCCTGGGGCAACCCATCGACGCGAAGGGACCGATCAACGCCAGCGAATCCTCTCCCATCGAGAAGATCGCCCCCGGCGTCATCGCCCGCCAGTCCGTGTCCCAACCGATGCAGACCGGCCTCAAGTCCATCGACGCCATGGTGCCGGTCGGACGCGGCCAGCGCGAACTGATCATCGGCGACCGCCAGACCGGCAAGACCGCCGTCGCCGTCGACGCCATCATCAACCAGAAGGGCACCGGCGTGCTCTGCATCTACGTCGCGGTGGGCCAGAAAGCCTCCTCCATCGCCAACGTGGTGCGCAAGCTGGAAGAACACGGCGCCATGGCCCACACCATCGTCGTCGCCGCCACCGCTTCCGACCCCGCCGCCATGCAGTTCATCGCGCCCTACGCCGGCTGCTCGATGGGCGAGTATTTCCGCGACACCGGCCGCGACGCTCTGATCGTCTATGACGACCTGACCAAGCAGGCCTGGGCCTACCGCCAGATCTCCCTGCTGCTGCGCCGCCCGCCGGGCCGCGAAGCCTACCCCGGCGACGTGTTCTACCTGCACTCCCGCCTGCTCGAGCGCTCCGCCCGCGTCAACGCCGAGTTCGTCGAGCGGAAGACCAACGGCGCGGTCAAGGGCCAGACCGGTTCCCTGACCGCCCTGCCGGTCATCGAGACGCAGGCCGGCGACGTGTCCGCCTTCGTGCCGACCAACGTGATCTCCATCACCGACGGCCAGATCTTCCTGGAGTCCGACCTGTTCAACGCCGGCATCCGTCCCGCCATCAACGCCGGCCTGTCCGTGTCCCGCGTCGGCGGCGCCGCCCAGACCAAGGTGATCAAGAAGCTGGGTGGCGGCATCCGTCTCGCCCTGGCCCAGTACCGCGAACTGGCCGCCTTCGCCCAATTCGCCTCCGACCTGGACGAAGCCACCCGCAAGCAGTTGGAACGCGGCAAGATGGTCACCGAGCTGATGAAGCAGTTCCAGTATTCGCCCATGACCGTGGCCGAGATGGCCGTCACCCTGTTCGCCGTGAACCGGGGTTACATGGACGACGTGGAAGTGAAGCGCGCCCTGGCCTTCGAGGCTTCCCTCCAGTCCTTCCTGAAGGGCAAGTACGCCGCGATGATGGAAAAGATCCAGAGCACCGGCGACCTGGACGGCGAGACCGAGAAGCAGCTTTCCGCCGCCATCGACGACTTCAAGGCCAGCGCGGCTTATTGATCGGATAGGAACAGAGCATGGCCGCAGGCAAGGAAATACGCACCAAGATCAAGAGCGTGGAAAACACGCGCAAGATCACCCGCGCCATGGAAATGGTGGCGGCCGCGAAGATGCGCAAGGCGCAGGAACGCATGCGGCACGCGCGTCCCTATGCCGAGAAGATCGGCCGCGTCGCCTCCCATTTCAGCCAGGCCCATCCCGAGTACCGCCACCCCTTCGTGGTTTCACGTGAAACCACCAAGCGCGTCGGCCTCATCCTGGTCACCACCGACAAGGGCCTGTGCGGCGGTCTCAATACCAACGCCCTGCGTCTGGCCGTCTCCAAGCTCAAGGGCTGGGACGAGCAGAAGCTCGAGGTCGACATCTGCGCCATCGGCAACAAGGGCCTGGGATTCATGCAGCGCCTGGGCGGCAACATCGCCTCCCAGGTTTCCGGCATGGGCGACACGCCCCACATGGAGCGGCTCATCGGCCCGGTGCAGGTGATGCTGGATGCCTTCAAGGAAGGCCGCATCGACGCGCTTTACCTGATCTACAGCCGCTTCATCTCCACCATGAAGCAGGAGCCCGCCCTCAAGCAGCTTCTGCCGTTGTCCGGCGAGGAAGCCGTGGAGAAGGCCGAGCATCACTGGGACTACATCTACGAGCCGGAAGCGCGCTCCGTGGTGGACGGCCTCATGGTGCGCTACATCGAGGCGCTGATCTATCAGGCCGTGGCCGAGAACATGGCGTGCGAGCAGTCCGCGCGGATGGTGGCCATGAAGTCCGCCTCCGACAACGCCAAGAGCGTGATCGAGGAGCTCAAGCTGGTCTACAACAAGACCCGCCAGGCCGCGATCACCCAAGAGATTTCCGAGATCGTGGCAGGCGCCGCGGCCGTTTAAATAGATTCGATATCAGTTAGGAAATAGCCATGACCGAAGGAAAAATCGTTCAGATCATCGGCGCGGTGGTGGACATGGAGTTCCCCCGCGGGGCATTGCCCAAGGTCTACGACGCCATCAAGATGGAAACCCCGGCGCTGACCTTCGAGGTCCAGCAGCAACTGGGTGACGGCGTGGTCCGCACCATCGCCATGGGCTCCACCGACGGCCTCAAGCGCGGCGCCGTCGTGAAGAACACCGGCGCGGCCATCTCGGTGCCGGTGGGCAAGGCCACCCTGGGCCGCATCATGGACGTGCTGGGCGATCCGGTGGACGAGGCCGGCCCCGTCAACGCCGACCAGCACATGCCCATCCACCGCAAGGCCCCGGCTTACGCCGATCTGGCGCCCGCCGTGGAAATCCTGGAAACCGGCATCAAGGTCATCGATCTGGTCATGCCCATCGCCAAGGGCGGCAAGGTCGGCCTGTTCGGCGGCGCCGGCGTCGGCAAGACCGTGACCCTGATGGAACTGATCCGCAACATCGCCGTGGAGCACAGCGGCTTCTCGGTGTTCGCCGGCGTCGGCGAGCGCACCCGGGAAGGCAACGACTTCTATCACGAGATGAAGGAAGGCGGCGTGCTGGACAAGGTCGCCCTGGTTTACGGCCAGATGAACGAGCCGCCGGGCAACCGTCTGCGCGTCGCCCTGACCGGCCTGACCATGGCCGAATACTTCCGCGACGAAGGCCGCGACGTCCTGCTGTTCGTCGACAACATCTACCGCTACACCCTGGCCGGCACCGAGGTCTCCGCCCTGCTGGGCCGGATGCCTTCCGCCGTGGGCTACCAGCCCACCCTGGCCGAGGAAATGGGCCGCCTGCAGGAGCGCATCACCTCCACACGCACCGGTTCCATCACCTCCTTCCAGGCCGTGTACGTGCCCGCCGACGACTTGACCGACCCGTCCCCGGCCACCACCTTCGCCCACCTGGACGCCACCATGGTGCTGAGCCGACAGATCGCCGAACTGGGCATCTACCCCGCGGTCGATCCGCTCGATTCCACCTCGCGCCAACTCGACCCTCTGGTCGTGGGTGAGGAGCACTACTCCGTGGCGCGTTCCGTGCAGGCCACCCTGCAGCGCTACAAGGAACTGCGCGACATCATCGCGATTCTCGGCATGGACGAGCTGTCCCCCGAGGACAAGCTGGCCGTGGCCCGCGCCCGCAAGATCCAGCGCTTCCTGTCCCAGCCCTTCTTCGTGGCCGAGGTGTTCACCGGTTCGCCCGGCAAGTACGTTTCCCTGAAGGAAACCATCGCCGCCTTCAAGGCGATCGTCAGCGGCGAATACGACCACCTGCCCGAGCAGGCCTTCTACATGGTCGGCACCATCGACGAAGCGGTCGAAAAAGCCAAGACGATTCAGTAAGCGGGCGGATAAAGGACAGCCATCATGGCCATGACCATTCATGTCGACATCGTCAGCGCGGAAGCCGCCATCTACTCGGGTCTCGCCGAGTTCGTGGTGGTCCCCGCCGAGATGGGCGAGGTGGGTATCTATCCCCGCCACACGCCGATGCTCACGCGCATCAAGCCGGGTTCCGTGCGCATCAAGTCGCCGGACAAGGAAGAGGAAGACCTGATCTACGTTTCCGGCGGCATCCTGGAAGTCCAGCCCGGCGTGGTCACCATCCTGTCCGACACCGCTTTGCGCGGCACGGACCTGGACGAGGCCCGTGTCCTGGAAGCCAAGCGCCAGGCCGAGGAAGCCATGAAGAACCGCACCTCCTCCATGGACTACGCCCGCGCCCAGGCCGAGTTGGCGGAAGCCGTGGCCCAGTTGGCCGCCATCCAGAAGTTGCGCAAGATCAAGCACTGAGGCTCTCCCCATGGCACGCGAAACGGCAGCCCGGAAAGGCTGCCGTTTTTGTTTCTCGGGCCGGACAGCGCGGGGCCGGCTGTTTATACTTACGCGCGATTCCTCCAGAGCGACCCGTCGCCGCCAAGCCGAAACATGACCGCACCCCTGAACGTTGTCATCCTCGCCGCCGGCAAGGGCACGCGGATGAAGTCGGACCTGCCCAAGGTTCTGCATCCCCTCGCCGGCAAGCCCCTGCTCGGGCATGTCCTGGCCGCCGCCGGCACCCTCTCCCCGCAGAAGATCTGCGTGGTCTACGGCCACGGCGGCGAAGCCCTGCCCCAAGCCATCGGCCCGCTTTTTCCCGGGCTCGACATCGCCTGGGCGAAACAGGAGCCGCAACTGGGCACCGGGCACGCGGTCCAGCAGGCCGTGCCCCATCTCAATCCCGACGCGCTGTGCCTGATTCTCTACGGCGACGTGCCCCTGACCCGGCCCGAGACCCTGCGCGAAATGACCCTGATCGCCCGGGAGGGCGTCATCGCCCTGCTCACCGTCCGGCTCGCCAATCCTTCCGGCTACGGCCGCATCGTGCGCGACGCCCGCGGCCAGGTGCGACGCATCGTCGAGCACAAGGACGCGAGCGCGGAGGAGCTGGCCATCGACGAGGTGAACACCGGCATCCTCTGCCTGCCCGCCGGCAAGCTGGCCGGCTGGCTGTCCCGCCTGAACAACGACAATGCCCAGGGCGAGTACTACCTGACCGACGTGATCGGCATGGCCGCCGCCGAGGGTGAACAGGTCATCCCCTGCCATCCCGCGTCCGAATGGGAGGTGCTGGGCATCAACAGCCGCCAGCAGCTCGCCGAACTGGAGCGCACCCACCAGCGCAACATCGCCGAGGCGCTCATGGTCCAGGGCGTGACCCTGATCGACCCGGCCCGCATCGACGTGCGCGGCAGCCTGGAATGCGGCAAGGACGTGCTGATCGACGTCAATTGCGTGTTCGAGGGACGAGTAGTGCTGGGCGATGGCGTGAAAGTGGGCGCTAACTGTGTGCTCAAGGATGCAAGCATCGCCGAGGGGTGCGAGATCCGCCCGTTCTGCCATTTCGAGGGCGCCACCGTCGCCGCCCGCGCCCAGATCGGCCCCTATGCCCGCCTGCGTCCCGGCACCGAGCTGGCGGAGGAAACCCACGTCGGCAACTTCGTGGAATTGAAGAACGCCCAGGTGGGCTTCAATTCCAAGATCAACCACCTGTCCTACGTGGGCGACGCCACCGTGGGACGCAAGGTGAACATCGGCGCCGGCACCATCACCTGCAACTACGACGGCGCCAACAAATTCCGCACCGTGATCGAGGACAACGCCTTCATTGGTTCCGACACCCAGTTGGTGGCGCCGGTCACGGTGGGAGAAGGCGCGACCCTGGGCGCGGGCACCACGCTTACCAAGGACGCGCCAGCCGGCCAACTCACCTTGTCCCGCGCCAAGCAACTCACGATTCCCGGCTGGCAGCGGCCGACGAAGAAGAAGTAACAAGGAGAAACCTATGTGTGGCATCGTCGGCGCCGTCGCCCAACGCAATGTCGTTCCCATTCTGCTCGAGGGGCTGCAACGCCTGGAATATCGCGGCTACGACTCCGCCGGTCTCGCCATCCGCCAAGCCGACGGCCACCTCGGCCGCATCCGCGCGGTGGGCAAGGTCGCCATGCTGCGGCAACTGGTGGAAAGCAACCCCATCGAAGGCAGCCTGGGCATCGCCCACACCCGCTGGGCGACCCACGGCATGCCCGCCGAGCGCAACGCCCACCCCCACATGAGCGGCGAGAAGGTCGCGGTGGTGCATAACGGCATCATCGAAAACCACGCCGAGTTGCGCGAGGAACTGAAGGCCAAGGGCTTTTTCTTCACCTCCGAGACCGACACCGAGGTGATCGCCCACCTTCTCGCCCACTTGCTGGAAAGCGAGCCGGACCTGCTCAAGGCGGTGCAGAAGGCGGTGACCCATCTGGTCGGCGCCTACGGCCTCGCCGTGTCCACCCCCGGCGAGCCGGACCGGCTGGTGGTCGCCCGCGCCGGCAGTCCCCTGGTGGTCGGCCTGGGCGTGGGCGAGAACTTCATCGCCTCCGACGTGTTCGCCCTGCTGCCGGTGACCCAGCGCTTCGTGTTCCTGGAGGAGGGCGACATCGCGGAAATCCGCCGCGACGGCATCTCCGTGTTCGATGTGGCCGGCAAGCCGGTGCAGCGTCCCGAGCGCGTCTCCCAGATTTCCGCCTCCACCGCCGACAAGGGCCCCTACAAGCACTACATGCTGAAGGAAATCTTCGAGCAGCCCTCGGTCATCGCCGAGACCCTGGAGGGCCGCATCCACAAGGGCAAGCTGCTGGAGGAAAGCTTCGGCTTTGAAGCCAAGGCCCTGTTCGACAAGACCCGGGGCGTCCACATCATCGCCTGCGGCACCAGTTAT
This sequence comes from Thiobacillaceae bacterium, assembly GCA_044227325.1. Lineage (GTDB taxonomy): Bacteria > Pseudomonadota > Gammaproteobacteria > Burkholderiales > Thiobacillaceae > PFJX01. The sequence goes on from JBGAFI010000003.1 coordinate 55,594, forward strand.
CACGCCGGCCTGGTGGCGCGCTACTGGCTGGAGGAGATCGGCATTCCGTGCAGCGTCGAAGTGGCCAGCGAATACCGCTACCGCAAGGTGGTGGTGCCGCCCGACACCCTGTTCCTATCCATCTCCCAGTCCGGCGAGACCGCCGATACCCTGGCCGCGCTGCGTTTCGCCAAGCAGGCCGGCTACGTGGGCTCCCTCACCATCTGCAACGTGCCGGAATCGTCCCTGACGCGGGAGTCGGACGTGGCCCTGATGACCCGGGCCGGGCCGGAGATCGGCGTCGCTTCCACCAAGGCCTTCACCACCCAACTCACCGCCCTGCGTCTGGTCACCCTGGCCCTGGCGAAACGGCGCGGCCTCTCCGTCGAGGACGAGAAGCGGCTGGTGGATGAGCTGCACGCCCTGCCGCGCCAGGTGGAAGTGGTCCTGGAACTGTCCGACGCCATCAAGGAAATGGCGGATGCCTTTTCCGACAAGGTGCACGCCTTGTTCCTGGGACGCGGGCCGTTCTATCCCATCGCCCTGGAAGGCGCGCTCAAGCTGAAGGAAATCTCCTATATCCACGCCGAGGCCTATCCCGCCGGCGAACTCAAGCACGGCCCCCTGGCCCTGGTTGACGCGAGCATGCCGGTGGTCTGCGCCCTGCCCGACGACCCGCTGCTGGACAAAGTGCTGTCCAATCTGCAGGAGGTGCGCGCCCGCGGCGGCGAGCTGTTCCTGTTCAGCGACCACAAGGTGAAGATCGAGCTGGACCGCTACCAGAACCTGACCCTGGCCGACATCTATCCCAGCACGGCGCCCATCGTCTACAGTGTGCCGCTGCAATTGCTGGCCTACCACGTCGCGGTGCTCAAGGGCACCGACGTGGACCAGCCCAGGAATCTGGCCAAATCCGTGACGGTGGAATAACCCAAGAAAGGCGACATAGATGGCAGTTATCGCGGTATTCAACCAGAAAGGCGGCGTCGGCAAGACCACGACCACCCTCAACGTCGCCGCCTCCCTGGCGCTGTTGGAACGCAAGCCCATCGTGCTCGACCTGGATCCCCAGGCCCATGTCAGCCTGGCCCTGGGCGTCAAGCATCTGCCCAGCGGCAACACGCTGGCCGCCTTCTTCCGCGACAAGACACCCATCGACCGGCTCATGCGCCGGCTCGCCAACGGCATCCGTCTGCTGCCCGGTCACCCGGATCTGTCCAAGATCGACGCCATGCTGGGGGCCACCCCGGGCGTCGCGGCCAGCCTGAAAAAGGGCCTGGAAGCCACCCTGGCCTGGGACGACGCCCCCATCCTCATCGACTGCGCGCCGGCCCTGGGCGTGCTGTCCCTGAACGCCCTGTTCGCCGCCGACCGGGTGCTGATTCCAGTCACCGCCGATTTCCTTTCCATCCAGGGCCTGAACCGCCTGGACCTGGCCCTCAACGTGCTGGAGGGCCCGCTCAAGCGGCGCATCGAGCGGCGCGTGGTGCTGACCCGCTTCGACGAGAGCAAGCCCCAATGCCGCGAGGCCCTGGCCAGCCTGAAGAGCCGCTACGGCGAGAACCTGTGCGAGACCCGCATCCAGGACGACCCGGCCCTGTCCGAGAGCCCGGCCCACGGCATGGATATCTTCGCCTATTCGTCCGACTCTCCCGGCGCCCACGACTACCGGCTGCTCACCATGGAGCTGCTGTCCAAGAACTTCTTCCAGTAGCCGCCCGTCCGTCGCGCATGGCTCCCGCCACCCCCGGCCCCTTCCCCGCCAGCGCGGGCGGAGAGCGTCAGGCGCCGCCGGGTGAAGGGAAAGGCAATGCCGACTGGTTGACCCGCACCCGGGCCGCCCTCTGGCATCCCTGCACCCAGATGAAACATCTGGAACAGGTGCCGCCTCTGCCCATCGCCCGCGGCGAGGGCCCCTGGCTGATCGACTACGAGGGCCGGCGCTACCTGGACTGCGTCTCCTCCTGGTGGGTCAACCTGTTCGGCCACGCCAACCCGCGCATCAACGCCGCCCTCATCGACCAACTCGGCCGCATCGAGCACGTCATCCTGGCCGGCTGCACCCACGCGCCGGTGGTGGAACTCTCGGAACGCCTGTCCCGCCTCACCGGCCTCGGCCACGCCTTCTACGGTTCCGACGGCGCCAGCGCCACCGAGATCGCCCTGAAGATGAGCTTCCACTTCTGGCGCAACGTCGGCCAGCCGGGCAAGACCGGCTTCGTCAGCCTGCGCAACGGCTACCACGGTGAAACCCTGGGCGCGCTCTCGGTCACCGACGTCGCCCTGTTCAAGGACACCTACGACCTCCTGCTGCGCCCCTCCCATCAGGTCATGAGCCCGGACTCGCGCCTGGCCGAGGACGGGGAATCCGCCGAGGCTTACGCTCTGCGCGCCGCCGCGAACCTGGAGGACTACTTGGCCGAATGCGCCGACACCACCGCCGCCGTCATCCTGGAACCCCTGGTGCAGGGCGCCGCCGGCATGGCCATGTACCACCCCATCTACCTGTCCTGCGCGCGGGAGCTGTGCGAGCGCTACCGGGTGCATCTCATCGCCGACGAGATCGCCGTCGGCTTCGGCCGCGCCGGCACCCTGTTCGCCTGCGAGCAGGCCGACATCAAGCCGGATTTCCTGTGCCTGTCCAAGGGCATCACCGGCGGCTACCTGCCCCTGTCCTGCGTGCTCACCACCGACGCGGTCTACGCCGCCTTCTACGATGACGCCACCGCGCGCGGCTTCCTGCACTCCCACTCCTACACCGGCAACGCCCTGGCCTGCCGCGCCGCCCTCGCGGTGCTCGACATCTTCGAACAAGACGACGTCATCGCCACGAACCGGGTCAGGGCCGGGCGTTTCACCGAACTGCTCGCTCCCGTCGCCGAACATCCCCGCGTGCTCCACTTCCGCCAAACCGGCATGATCTGGGCCTTCGACGTGGCTCATGCCCCGCCCGGCTTTTCCACGGATTTCCACCAGCGCGCCCTGGCCCGGGGCCTGTTCCTGCGCCCCATCGGCGGCACCGTCTACTTCATGCCACCCTACATCGTCGAGGAAGCCGAGATGGCCCTCATGGCCGCGGTCGCCCGCGAACTGCTGGATACGCTGTAACGGCCGCGCGCTGTCCCACCTGCCGGTTGGGCCGCGCCGGCGAGGCTTCCGCGAAACGGCCCGGCGCGCATAAACCCGACGTTGTTTGTCGGATATAGCCCCCTCCCCTACACTGGCGGCAACCCCGGAGTCCGCCATGCCCAACCGCCTCGCCCAGGAAACCAGCCCCTACCTCTTGCAACACGCCGACAATCCGGTGGACTGGCAGGCCTGGGGGCCGGAGGCGCTGGCGCAGGCGAAGCGGGAAGACAAGCCGATCCTGCTTTCGGTGGGTTATTCCACCTGCCACTGGTGCCACGTCATGGCGCGGGAGTGCTTCGAGGATGCGGACGTGGCGGCGGTGATGAACGCGCATTTCGTGTGCGTCAAGGTGGACCGGGAGGAGCGGCCGGACCTGGACCAGATCTACCAAGCCGCGCTGCAGCTGCTCACGCGCAAGGCCGGCGGCTGGCCACTGACCATGTTCCTGATGCCGGATGGCACGCCTTTCTTCGGTGGCACCTATTTTCCCAAGGAGACGCGCTACAACCTGCCCGGCTTCGTGCAATTGATGGCGGGGGTGGTCAAGGCCTACCGGGAGCGGCGCGGCGAGATCGCAGAGCAGAACGCCTCCCTGCTCGCGGCCCTGGCGGCGAGCGGGCGGGAAGGCGCGCCCGGGGCGTTGGACGAGGCGCCCGTCCGGCAGGCGGTGGCGGACATCAAGCAGGGCTTCGACGCGGCGAATGGCGGCTATGGCGGCGCGCCCAAGTTCCCACGCCCGGCGGAGCTGGAGTTCCTGTTCGCCTCGGGAGATGCCGAGGCCCGCGCCCAGGCGCTGTTCACCCTGGAGAAGATGGCCGGGGGCGGACTCATGGACCAGCTCGGTGGCGGTTTCTTCCGCTATTCCACCGACGCCCACTGGGCCATCCCCCACTTCGAGAAGATGCTCTACGACAACGGTCCCCTGCTGGGGCTGTACGCCGACGCCTGGGCGGCCACCGGCGATCCGCTGTTCGAGCGTGCGGCGGCGGGTATCGTCGACTGGCTGGGGCGCGAGATGCTGACCACGGAAGGCGCGTTCCATTCGGCCCTGGACGCGGATTCGGAACACGAGGAAGGCCGGTTCTACGTGTGGCCGCCGAAGCTGGTGGAATCCCTGCTGACGCCGGCGGAGTACGCCCTGTCGCGGCCTCACTGGGGGCTCGATGCCACGCCCAACTTCGAGAACCGCGCCTGGCATCTGTGCGTGGAACATCCGTTGGCCGAGGTGGCGCAAGAACTCGGCCTGGAGCTGGCGGAAGCGGAATCCCGGCTGGAATCGGCCCGGCGCAAGCTGTTCGCGGCGCGGGAAACCCGCGTCCGGCCGGGTCGGGACGACAAGGTGCTGACCGGTTGGAACGCGCTGGCGATCAAGGGCCTGGCCCGCGCGGCCCGGCGCTTCGGCCGGCCGGACTGGCTGGCCTTGGCGCGCGGCGCGGCGGACGCCCTGCGCCTATTGGTCTGGAACAACGGCCGCCTGAGCGCCACCTGGCAGCAGGGCCGGGCGCGCCACAACGGCTATCTGGACGATTACGCGTTTCTGCTGGATGCCCTGCTGGAACTGCTCCAGGCGGATTGGCGCGACGCGGAACTGGCCTGGGCGCGGGAATTGGCCGAGGCCCAGTTGGCCCATTTCGAGGATGCCGAGGCGGGCGGATTTTTCTTTACCAGCCACGACCACGAGAAGCTGATCCACCGGGCGAAGCCGGTCCACGACAACGCCACGCCCTCCGGCAACGGCGTCGCCGCCGTCGCCCTGGGGCGACTGGGCCTGCTGCTGGACGAGCCGCGCTACGGCCGGGCCGTGGAACGGGGCTTGCGCCTGTTCCAGGCGGCCATGCTGGAAATGCCGGCGCCCTTCGCCAGCCTGCTCACCGCCCAGCGGGAATGCCTGGCGCCGCCCCGGATCGTGGTCCTGACCGGACCGAAAGCGGAATTGGCGCAATGGAAGCGGGCCGCGGACCGCGCCGCCGGCCCGCGCGATCTGGTCTTCGCGTTTTCCGGCGCCGGCCCGGAAGTTCCCGCCGGTTTGCGCAAGCCGGTGAAAAACGCGGTCAACGCTTATGTCTGCACTGGCGTTAATTGCCTACCGGAAATAGTCCAAATTCATGATCTATTGACTATTTTCAGTGACTAGGCCGTCCAGTAAGATTCGCCGCGCAACGTAAGTTGCCTTACAAGGAGATTAATCAAATGAAAGCTATCGTGTTTGCTGCCGCCGCTGCTCTGGCTCTGACCGCGGGTGTCGCTTCCGCCGATATGGCGCTGGCGCAGAAAAGTGCTTGCCTGAGCTGCCATCAGGTCGACAAGAAGGTCGTGGGCCCCGCGTTCAAGGATGTGGCCAAGAAGTACAAGGGCGACGCCAAGGCCGAGGAACATATCGTCGGCGTCATCAAGAAGGGTGGCAAGGGCGTTTGGGGTCCGGTTCCCATGCCTCCGCACCCGCAGGTTTCCGACGAAAACGCCAAGAAGCTGGCCGAGTGGGTTCTGTCCCTGTAAGGCTTGCCGATTCGGCGAAAAGGCCGGGCTTGCCCGGCCTTTTTCATTGTTCCGGCGTGGCATGTCCCCCGCTCCGCCGGCCGAGCCCGATGCGCGCCGGTGTGATATAAATCGCGTGTTTCCAGGCTTTTCAGGGGTTTTCAGGTGATTCACGCAAAATATTCCTTTTCCGCTCTGGCGCTCGCCCTGGTCTTCGCGCTTTCCGGTTGCGGCGAGAAAAAGAGCGAAGGCGGCGACATCGTCAAGATCGGTTCCGTCGCGCCCCTGACCGGTCCGCAGACCCACATCGGCAAGGACAACGAGAACGGCGCCCGCCTGGCGGTGGACGAGATCAACGCGAAAGGCCTGGAGCTGGGCGGCAAGAAGGTGAAGCTGGAGCTGTTGGGCGAGGACGACCAGGCGGAGCCCAAGACCGCCACCATCGTCGCCCAGAAGCTGGTGGACGCGGGCGTGGTGGCGGTGATCGGCCACCTGAATTCCGGCACCACCATCCCGGCCTCGAAGATCTACCACGACGCCGGCATTCCCCAGATTTCCCCCTCCGCCACCGCCGTGGCCTATACCGCCCAGGGCTACAACACCGCCTACCGGGTGATGGCCAACGACGCTCAGCAGGGCAAGGCCCTGGGCCAGTTCGCGGTGGGCAAGATGGGGGTGAGGAAGATCGCCATCATCGACGACCGCACCGCTTACGGCCAGGGCCTCGCGGATGAGTTCGAGAAGGCCGCGCAGGCCGCCGGCGGCGAGGTGGTCGCGCGGGAATTCACCAACGACAAGGCCACGGATTTCACCGCCATCCTCACCAGCATCAAGGGCAAGAGCCCGGACCTGGTGTTCTTCGGCGGCATGGATCCCCAGGGTGGGCCCATGGCCCAGCAGATGAAGCGGCTGGGACTGAGCGCCAAACTGCTCGGCGGCGACGGCCTGCAGAACATCAACTTCCTCAAGCTGGCCGGCGCCGATGCCGAGGGCGTGGTCGCCTCTTCGCCCGGCCTGCCCATCGATTCCATGCCCGGCGGACCGGATTTTCGCAAGCGCTTCGAATCCAAGTACGGCGTGATCCAGGTCTACGCGCCCTACGCCTACGACGCCGTCTATGCCCTGGTGGACGCGATGAAGCGCGCCGGGTCCGCCGAGCCGGCGAAAGTGCTGGCCGAGTTGCCGAAGGTCGACATCCAGGGCGTGTCCGGCCCGGTCAAGTTCGACGCGAAGGGCGACACCATGGGCGGCGCCGTCACCGTCTACGAGGTCAAGGACGGCGCCTGGAAGGTGCTGGAAACGGTGAAATGATCTTCCCCCCTCGCTCTTCGGGCGCGGGTTAGGCATGGACATCTTCACCCAGCAACTCGTCAACGGCCTGGTTCTGGGCAGCATCTACGCCTTGGTGGCGCTGGGCTACACCATGGTTTACGGCATCCTGGAGCTGATCAACTTCGCCCACGGCGAGGTGACCATGATCGGCGCGATGGTGGCCCTCGCCGTCATCGGCGCGCTGGTGGGCGCCGCGCCCGATCTGCCCGGGCTCCTGGTGGTGGTGGCGGGCCTGCTGGTGGCGATCCCGGCCTGCATGGCACTGGCCTTCGCCATCGAGAAGATCGCCTACCGGCCCTTGCGCCGCGCGCCGCGTCTGGCGCCGCTGATCACCGCCATCGGCGTCTCCATCATCCTGCAGAACCTGGCCATGCTGGTGTGGGGCCGCCAGTACGTGTCCTTCCCGCCCATCCTGCCGCGCGGCCAGCACGAGTTCCTGGGCGCCAGCATCACCGATCTGCAGATCGTCATCGTCGTCCTGTCCCTGACGACCATGGCCGGCCTGGTGCTGCTGGTGGAAAAGACCCGGCTCGGCCGCGCCATGCGCGCCACCGCCCAGTCCCGGGAAGTGGCGGAACTGATGGGCGTGAACGTGGACCGGGTCATCTCCGCGACCTTCGTCATCGGTGCCGCCATCGCCGCCATCGCCGGCGTGATGGTGAGCGCCTACTACGGCCTGGCGCATTACTACATGGGCTTCATGCTGGGTCTCAAGGCGTTTTCCGCCGCCGTGCTGGGCGGTATCGGCAACATCGCCGGGGCCATGCTGGGCGGCCTCCTGCTGGGGGTCATCGAAGCCCTGGGCGCCGGCTACATCGGCGACCTGACCGGCGGTTTCCTGGGCAGCCACTATCAGGACGTGTTCGCCTTCTTCGTGCTGATCCTGGTGCTGGTGTTCCGGCCGTCCGGCCTGCTGGGGGAGCGGGTTGCCAGTCGTGCTTAAGTTCCTGCGCGAGCGTCCCCGCCTCGCTTTCGCGCTCCTGGCCGTCCTGTTGTTCGCGCTGCCCTTCCTGGTCGGGTCCGGTCTCGGCAATTCCTGGGTGCGGGTGCTGGATTTCGTCCTGCTGTATGTGCTGCTGGCCCTGGGCCTGAACATCGTCGTCGGCTACGCGGGCCTGCTGGACCTGGGCTACATCGCCTTCTACGCCCTGGGCGCCTATCTCTATGCCTGGCTCGCCAGCCCGCACTTCGGCCTGCACCTGCCGTTCTGGATCGTCCTGCCCCTGGGCGCCGCGTTCGCCGGCGTGTTCGGCGTGTTGCTGGGGGCGCCGACTTTGCGTCTGCGCGGTGACTATCTGGCCATCGTCACCCTGGGCTTCGGCGAGATCATCCGCATCTTCATGAACAACCTGAACTCGCCGTTCAACCTGACCAACGGACCCCAGGGCATGAACCTGATCGACCCGGTGCGCATCGGCGACTTTTCCCTGGGCAAGACCCAGCATGTCCTGGGCGTCGCCCTGCCCTCCACCTATCTGTATTACTACCTGTTCCTGGCCGCGACCCTGCTGGTCATCCTGGTGGCCATGCGCCTGCAGGATTCCCGCATCGGCCGCGCCTGGGCCGCGCTGCGGGAGGACGAGGTGGCGGCGGCGGCCATGGGCATCAACACCCGCAACGTGAAACTGCTGGCCTTCGCCATGGGCGCCACCTTCGGCGGCCTCGCCGGCGGCCTGTTCGCGGCCTTCCAGGGCTTCATCAGCCCGGAAAGCTTCAATCTGTGGGAGTCCATCCTGGTGCTGTGCATGATCGTCCTGGGCGGCATGGGCAACATCCCCGGCGTGATCCTCGGCGCGGTGCTGCTGACGGTGATTCCCGAAGCCCTGCGCTACCTGGGCGATCTGCAACGGGCGACCCTGGGTCAAGTCTTCGTCGATCCCGCCGATCTGCGCATGCTCCTGTTCGGCGTGGCCCTGGTGGCCATGATGCTGTACCGGCCCGCCGGCCTGCTGCCCTCGCGCCAGCGCAAGCGGGAGTTCGGGGCGAAGGACGGCGTCGCCGAGCAGGAACAGGCCGACCTTTACGACGCCCGGGCCTGACATGACAGAGCGCTCGCGAGAACTCCTGCGCGTCTCGGGCGTGACCAAGCGCTTTGGCGGCCTCGCCGCGCTGGACGACGTTTCGCTCAGTGTGGGCGAAGGCGAGATCTACGGCCTGATCGGCCCCAACGGCGCCGGCAAGACCACCCTGTTCAACTGCATGACCGGGCTGTATTCGGTGACCTCCGGCCGGGTCGAACTGGCGGGAGCGGCCATCCAGGGCATCAAGCCACACCAGATCGTGCAACGCGGCTTCGCGCGCACCTTCCAGAACATCCGCCTGTTCGCCAACATGACCGCCCTGGAAAACGTGATGGTGGGGCGCCATGCCCGCACCCGCGCCGGCGTGCTCGGCGCCGTCTTCCGCGGCGCCCGCACCCGCGCCGAGGAGGCGGCCATCCGCAGCAAGGCGCGCGAACTGATGGAATACGTGGGCCTGAAGAACAAGGGCCGCGGACTGGCCGGGCACCTCTCCTACGGCGACCAGCGTCGTCTGGAAATCGCCCGCGCCCTGGCCACGGAACCCAAACTTTTGGCGCTGGACGAGCCGGTGGCGGGCATGAATCCCACCGAACGACGCCAGATGAGCGATCTGTTCCTCAAGTTGCGCGACGGCGGCGTCACCCTGCTGCTGATCGAACACGACGTGAAGCTGGTGATGGGTCTGTGCGACCGGGTCGCGGTGCTGGACTATGGCCGCAAGATCGCCGAGGGCGAGCCGGAGGTCGTGCAGCAGGACAAGGGCGTGATCGCGGCCTATCTGGGCGGCGACGTGGAGGGCGAGACGCCGTGAGCTTGTTGGAAGCGCGCGGACTCAAGGTGGCCTACGGCGGCATCCAGGCCGTGCGCGGCATCGATTTCGAGGTCGCCGAGGGCGAACTGGTCTGCCTGATCGGCGCCAACGGCGCCGGCAAGAGCAGCACGCTGAAAGGCCTCATGGGCCTGGCCCATCCCCGGGGCGAGATCGTTTTCGCCGGCGAGAAGATCCATAAGCAGCCCACCCACGCCATTGCCGCCCGGGGCTTGGCCCTGGTGCCCGAGGGGCGCGGCATCTTCGGCCGCCTGACGGTGGCGGAAAACCTGGAGATGGGCGCCTATATCCGGCGCGACAAAGCGGGCATCCTCGCCGACCGGGCGCGCGCCTACGACTTGTTTCCCCGTCTCGCGGAGCGGCGCGGCCAATTGGCCGGCACCCTGTCCGGCGGCGAACAGCAGATGCTCGCCATCGCCCGCGCCATGATGGGGCGTCCCAGGCTTCTGCTGCTGGACGAGCCGAGCATGGGGCTGGCGCCGCTGATGGTGAGGAAAATCTACGAAACCATCGCCGCCATCGCCCGCGAGGGGGTGACCATCCTGCTGGTGGAACAGAACGCGAACCTGGCGCTGCGCGTCAGTCAACGCGCCTATGTCCTGGAAAGCGGCGCCATCTCGCTGAGCGGCGAGGCGGCTGAACTAAGCGCCAACCCCCTGGTCAGAGCCGCCTATCTTGGGGATGAGAACGCCTCAAATTAGGGCGTGCCCCAAGATTCCGTTGCAATTGCGCAACATAGAAATTCCCGCCCCTGGGGCGAGTATGGCGAACAATCGAATGTTCTAATATTCGTCCATATACTGCGGGCTCAGTTCCAGACACCTGTTTTACCCCTTTGTTATCAACCCTCTAGGAGTTTTGCCATGAAGAAGATTTCCGCCCTGATCCTGGCCCTGGTTGCCCAATCCGCTTTCGCCCAAACCGCCGCCACCCCCGAGTCCACCGCTGCCCAGCTGCTGGACCCCGCCAAGGCCGCCGACATCGCCAAGGACCCCAAGGCCGCCGTCGCCGCGATGACCAACCTGATGGATCCCGCCACCGCCATGATCCTGATGCAGAAGGGCATGGATCCCGCCACCTTCACCAAGATGGCCCAGGCCGGCATGTCTCCTGACATCCTGAAGTCCTACGCCGCCTTCCTGGACCCCAACATGTACACCAAGTGGCTGGCCGCTTCCATGGACCCCAACTTCTACATGGCCGCCATGGCGCCCTTCATGAACCCCAACATGTACATGAAGTGGATGATGTCCCCCCTGGACCCCCGCGTTCTGCAAATGGGCATGGCTCCCCTGAACCCCAACATGTACATGAACTGGGCCATGGCTCCTGTCGCGCCCGCCAACATGAACCTGATGATGGCTCCCCTGAACCCCAACCTGTACACCCAATGGGCTGGCGCCGCTGCCGATCCCAAGACCTACGGCATGTGGGGCAGCTTCATGAACCCCGCCACCTACGGCAACATGGCTAACCCCTTCGCCGGCTTCATCCCCGTGCCCGCCGCTCCCGCCAAGTAATTCTCGCGGATTGCGCTAGCCTGAAAAGGGCGGAACTTCGGTTCCGCCCTTTTTGTTTGCACCACGATAAAGCATGTTACTATTTGCTTATATTTCTTATCTCTATGATTGTTAAGGTTTTCGCATGTTCGGCCGGGTGGCGCTCCTTTTGACTTTGTTGATTTTCGGTTTGTCCCTGGATGTCCAGGCTGCGACCGGAACGGCGCGCGCGCGAGCCAAAGTCTCGCAAGCCGGCCACAAGCTGACGGTCAAGAAGGTGCGCAGAAAGGACGGCAGCGTGGTCGTCCGTCTGGATATGCCCGCTGTGGCGTCGTCCGGCAGGACCGCGGATGCCGCTCCCAATCCGGCGGCTGGCGATGGGGCATTGGCCGGGGAAGTGGGGCCGGCCCAGGCCATCGCCCAGGCGAAGAATTCCCAGATCATGAATCAGTGGCTGGACGCGGTGACCGAGCCGCGTTTCATGACCGCCCTGGCCGCGGTGGCCCTGGAGCCCGGCGCCGAACCCAAAGCGCTGAATCGCGGCATCGACCCGGCCAAGGTGCGCAACTGGGCCGAATTCGTCGATCCGGATCTCTATCTGCGCTGGAAGGCGGGCATGCTCGACCCCCGCTTCAATCGGGCCATCCTGAAAAGCCAGCCGGAACTCCAGGCCGTGCCGTTCTGGATCGCTTTCCCCATGTATTTGGAGATTCCCGTCGAGGCGCGCGCGGGTGTCCCGCTGAAACCGACGCTCTGGTCAAATGCCTACAGCGGCGGACCCGGTGGCCAGGAGGCGGCCCAGGAGTGGCTCAAGCTGCCCATGCCGGACCCCAGGCTGAACCCCTGGCTCGGTCCCAACCGGCATTACCGCTATTAGGGCTGCCTGGCGGCCAGATAGCCGCGCTCGGTAAGAATCCCGCTCAACGGGATATCCCATGCGTCGTTCGGTATCCGATCCACCTGCTGCGCGGCGAACGCGACCCCCACACGCCGCGGTTGCCGCCAGACGCGGCGCTTGCCCAGCCTGGCCAGGCTGGCATCGTAATAGCCCCCTCCCATGCCGACGCGCCAGCCCTGTTCATCGAAACCCAGCAGCGGCAGGAACAATACGTCCAGTTGCGTGGCCCGCACCTTGCGCGCGGGCGCGTGCCGATACTCCGGAATGCCGTAGCGATTCAGGCGCCAGGCCGGACGATCACCCAAACGGATGAACCACAGCTTCCGGTGCCCGCGTCCCGGCACGACCGGGAGATAGCAATCCACGCCCATTAGGCGCGCCCGGCCGAGCAAGGGAAGCACGTCGATCTCGTTCTTGGCGGGCATGTAGAAGCCGATGCGCCGCTTGCGCGCCAGCAGGCGCTGGCGCAAGGCGTGACGGACCAGGCGCCGCCCGGCGAGGCGGCGCGCCGCCCGTGGCACCGCGGCGCGACGGGCGCGCAGTTCGCGCCGCAAGGCGGCTTTATCGGGAAAGTCGGAGGATGGGATCATGAAGAAGGGTCTCCCCGCTCGCGCCGTCTGGGCTGCAATCCTGAACCCTGGGGTTCAAGGTCGGTCACGGCGCCGTCGCTTCGGGTACATGGGACAAGCCACGCGCACACCCGCGATGGAACTACAGTGACCTGCGCTTACGCTTATCGGTTCAAAGAATACGCAACCTTCGCGAGCGGAGCAGGGAGATTGATTCGCCCGGGACAATGGCGTCCGCGAGCGTTCAGAACAGATTATCTTGCTGGGCCATGGCCTGATCAAGCAGGCCGATGAGACGGTCGATATGCTCGCGGTGCTCGCGCGTGTCCGGTTGGGCGGGGCGGGCGGCGAGAAAGTCGTGGGTGATGTTGAGGGCGGCCATGATGGCGATGCGTTCAAGGCCGATGACCTTGCCGCCGTCGCGGATCTCGCGCATCTTGCGGTCCAGGTAGGTCACGGCCTGCAGCAGGCCTTCCCGCTCCTCCTCCGGGCAGGCCACGCGGAACTCGCGGCCCATGATGGCCACATCCAGGCTGACATTGTTGGAGGCCATCGATCAGTCCGGAATCTTGTTCAACAGGGTTTCCATGCGGGCGCGCGCTTCCTCGAGACGATCGGCGAGTTTCTTGTTGCTGCTTTCCAGGGAAACCACCTGCTGGCGCAGCTTGAGGTTCTCCTCGCGCATTGCCTGAAAGCGCTCCAACATCTGAGCGAGCTTGGTTTCCAGGGTGTCCAGTTCGGCCTGCATATCGGCACTATAATTGCCGCCATTTTCTCGCGCAACAAAGGGTTTCGAGCCCACTCGCGATATCGCACCCTCCATGGACAGTCGAGCCCTCTATTTCCGCCTCTTGGCCTATGTGCGTCCGCACTGGCGCATGTTCGCGGCGGCCATCCTCACCATGGTGGCGCTGGCGGCGACCGAGCCGGTATTGCCCGCGCTCATGAAGCCCATGCTGGACGGCAGTTTTGTACAGAAGGATGCCGTGATCATCCGTTGGGTGCCCATCGCGCTGGTCGGCTTGTTCGTGGTGCGGGGCGTGCTCATGTTCGCTTCGGGCTACACGGTGACCTATGTGGGGCAGCGCGTGGTGATGGATTTGCGCGCGGCCATGTTCGAAAAACTGCTGAATCTGCCCACCGCGTTTTTCGATGACAAGGCGAAAGGACGTCTGGTGGCCATCGTGGCGTTCAACGTCACCCAGGTCACCGAATCCGCCACCACGGTCCTGACGACGCTGGTGCGGGATTCCCTCGCCATCGTCGGGCTGATGGGCTGGCTGTTCTGGCTGAACTGGAAACTCACCCTCGTCACCCTGGTCATCGCGCCACCCGCCGTCCTCGTCTACCGCCTGGCGAGCAAGCGCCTGCGCTACACCAGCCGGGAGATGCAGAAAAACCTGGGCGACATCACCCACGTGCTGGAAGAGAGCGTGGGCGCCCACAAGCTGGTCAAGGTGTTCGACGGCTTGTCCTACGAGCAGGGCCGCTTCGCCCGCGCCATCCAGGCCGCGCGCCGCTTCGCCATGAAACAGACGGTCGCCGCCAACGCCCACGGTCCCGTGCTGCAACTGCTGGCGGCCCTGGCCCTGGCGGTGATCGTGTATATCGCCACCGAGCAGGCGTCCTCCAACGAAACCACGGTGGGCGGCTTCGTTTCCTACATGGTCGCCATGCTCATGCTGTCCGCGCCCATGAAACGGTTGTCCGGCGTCCTGCCCCAGTTGCAGCGCGGCCTCGCGGCCGCCGAATCCGTGTTCGATCTGCTCGACCAGGAGAGCGAGCGGGATACCGGCGCGGTGCGCATGCGGCGGGCCAAGGGGGAAATCCGTTTCGACCGGGTCGGCCTGATCTATCCGAGCAAGGCCTCTCCCGCCCTCGCGGATGTGGATCTGACCATCGCGTCCGGCGAGACCCTGGCCCTGGTGGGCGCGTCCGGCAGCGGCAAGACCAGCCTGGTGAACCTGCTGCCGCGATTTTACGATCCGACTTCCGGCCGCATCCTTCTGGACGGCATTGCCCTGCCCGAGATCAAGCTGGCCGACCTGCGCGCCAATATCGCCCTGGTGTCCCAGGACGTGACCCTGTTCAACGGCAGCGTTGCCGCGAACATCGCCTACGGGCGGCTCGCCAGCGCCACGCCGGAGTCGATCCGGCGCGCGGCGGAAATGGCCCATGCGCTGGAGTTCATCGAGGTCATGCCGGAGGGGTTCGATACCCTGGTGGGGGAAAACGGCGTCAAGCTGTCCGGCGGCCAGCGCCAGCGCATCGCCATCGCCCGGGCGTTGTTGAAGGACGCCCCCATCCTGATCCTGGACGAGGCCACCTCGGCCCTGGATACGGAATCCGAGCGCCACGTCCAGGCGGCGCTGGAAACGCTCATGCGAGGCCGCACCACGCTGGTCATCGCCCACCGTCTGTCCACCATCGAAAACGCCGACCGCATCGTGGTGATGGAACGGGGGCGCGTCGTCGAGGTGGGCAGCCACGCCGAGTTGCTGGCGCTGAGCGGGGTCTATGCCCGCCTACACCGCATGCAATTCCACGAGCACGGCGAGAAAGTGAACTGAGCGGTTATCGCCGCTCGGCCGCGGCCGCCCTCCGCACCGTCTCCACGCGGCTCGCGCCGGGCGGGCAAGGCGAAACCTTCCCTCCCCTCCCAATCCTCCCCCGCTGGCGTGGGAGGGGAGCCATCAAGCAAAGCTACCCGGCGTGATAGGCGCGGCTGACTTCCCGCACGGTCTCCACCAATACGCTCACATTCTCCGGCGGGGTGAACTGGGAGATGCCGTGGCCCAGGTTGAACACGTGGCCACTGCCCGGCCCGTAGCTCGCGAGGATGGCCTTTGCCTCCGCCGCGACGGCTTCCGGCGTGGTGAGCAGGATGCCGGGGTCCATGTTGCCCTGCAACGCCACTTTGTCGCCCACCCGGCGGCGGGCGTCGCCGATGTCGATGGTCCAATCCAGGCCGACGGCGTCGCAGCCACAGGCGGCGATGTGCTCCAGCCAGAGTCCGCCGCCCTTGGTGAAGACGATGCGGGGCACGCTGCGGCCTTCCCGGGTGCGGGTCAGGGCGGCCATGATGCGGGCCATGTAGGGCAGGGAGAATTCCAGATAGGCGGCCTGGGACAGCATGCCGCCCCAGGAATCGAACACCATCGCCGCCTGGGCGCCGGCCTCGATCTGGGCGTTGAGGTAATCGATGACGGCCTGGGTGGTGACTTCCAGGATGTGGTGCATGAGGTCGGGCCGGCTATACATCATGCGCTTGACCTGGGTGTAGCTGTCGCTGCCCTCCCCTTCGATCATGTAGCAGGACAGGGTGAAGGGGCTGCCGGAAAAGCCGATCAGGGGCACCGAGCCGTCCAGGGCGCGGCGGATTTCCGAGACGGCGTCGATGACGTAGCGCAGATGGTCGTGGGGGTCCGGCGCCTTCAGGTCGCGGATCGCCCATTCCTCCCGCAGCGGACGCTCGAACTTCGGCCCCTCGCCCTCGGCGAAATACAGGCCCAGGCCCATGGCATCCGGCACCGTCAGAATGTCAGAGAACAGAATCGCCGCGTCCAGGTCGTAGCGGGCCAGGGGTTGCAGCGTCACTTCGGTGGCCAGGGCGGGCGACTTGCACAGGTTCAGGAAGCTGCCGGCGCGGGCGCGGGTCGCGCAGTATTCCGGCAGATAGCGGCCGGCCTGGCGCATCAGCCAGGAAGGCGTGTATTCGGTGGGTTGCCGCAGCAGGGCGCGCAGGAAGGTATCGTTCTTCAGGGTTGTCATGGTCGGTGCCGTCTGGGTAACCGCGTCATTCTACCGGGGTCTTTTCCACGGGGCTCGCGCCCGGATAGCGGATTCCCTCCACCAGGGCGCGGATCGCCGCGTCGGGCTTGGGCGTGGCGAGGCTGACCAGGACGATGGTCAGCATGCCCATCGGAATGCCGAACACGCCCGCGGAGATGTCGGTGATGCCCCACCATTTCTCCATGTCGAAGAACTTCACGCCGAGCAGGTAATAGAGGGTGGTGCCCAGGCCCGCGAGCATGCCGGCCACCGCGCCCTGGCGCGTGGCGCGGCGCCAGAAGATGCCCAGCACCAGTGCCGGGAAGAAGCAGGCGCCGGCGATGGAGAAGGCCCAGGCGACCATGGAGAGGATGGTGTCGGGGCGCAGGGAGGCGGCCCAGGCGGCGATCACCGCGACCACGAGCAGCAGGGATTTGGAGATGGCGACCCGGCGCGCGGTGGAGGCGGCGGGGTCGATCATGCGGAAATAGACGTCGTGGGACAGGGCGTTGGCGATGGTCAGCAACAGGCCGTCGGCGGTGGACAGGGCCGCCGCGAGGCCGCCCGCCGCGACCAGCCCGGCGACCACATAGGGCAGGCCGGCGATCTCCGGCGTGGCGAGCACGATGACGTCCGGGTCCAGGGTCAGTTCCGCGAGTTGCAGGATGCCGTCCCGGTTGATGTCCTCCACCGCGACTAGGCCCACGCGGCTCCAGGACGCCACCCAGGACGGCAGTTCGGCGATGGCGGTGCCGATGACGTTGGTGTAGACCTCGTATTTCGCGAACACCGCGTAGGCCGGCGCGGTGAAGTACAGCAGGAAGATGAAGAACAGGGACCAGAACACGGATTCCCGCGCCTCCCGCACCGAGGGCGTGGTGTAGTAGCGCATCAGCACATGGGGCAGCGCCGCCGTGCCCACCATGAGGCAGAAGGTGAGGGCGAGGAAATTCAGGCGCGCCTCGTTGCGCTGGGCTTCGTTCGCGCCGGGGAAGGCCTCGGCATGGGGCGCGGGCGGCTGGGCCTTCTCCTGGGCGCTCCGCATGTCCCTTTGCCATTGGCCGCGCTGGTCCGGCGACGCCGCCGGCGTGTCGCGCAGGCGCGCCTCCAAGTCCACGGCGCGTTGCGCGTAGGCCGCGCGCGCCTCGCCCTGGGCCGGGTCGGCCTGGAGCACCCGTTCCCGCTCCGCCAGATCCTGCATCACCGTGCCATACACCAGTTGCGGCACCGGCACGCTGGTGATCTTGTAGGACATGAACACCACCGGCACCAGGTAGGCGATGATCAGAATGATGTACTGGGCCACCTGGGTCCAGGTCACCGCGCGCATGCCGCCCAGGAAGGAGCACACCAGGATGCCGGCCAGCCCGACGAACACGCCGGTCTCGAAGGCGATGCCGAGGAAGCGGCTGGTGATGATGCCGACCCCGTAGATCTGGGCCGTGACATAGGTGAAGGAGGCGAGGATCGCCCCCGCGACGGCGATGGAACGGGCCAGGTTGCCGCCGTAGCGGGCGCCGATGAAATCCGGGATGGTGAACTGGCCGAACTTGCGCAGATAGGGCGCCAGCAGCAGCGCCACCAGCACGTAGCCGCCGGTCCAGCCCATGACGAAGGCGAGGCCGTCGTAGCCCTTGGCGTAGAGGGTGCCGGCCAGGCCGATGAAGGAGGCCGCGCTCATCCAGTCCGCCGCCGTCGCCATGCCGTTGTAGATCGCCGGCACGCGCCGGCCGGCCACGTAGAACTCGTCCACGTCGGAGGTGCGGCAGATGAAGCCGATGCCCGCGTAGAGGGAGATGGTCGCGGCCATGAACACCCAGCCGATCCACTTCTCCGGCAGGCCCATGAACTCCGCCACCGCCAGCGTGAACAGGAACAGGACGAAGCTGCCGGTATAGAAGCTGTAGTAGCGGAACAGGTTGCGGAGGTAGACCTTCTTCACCCGCTGGGACTCGCATCGGCCGGGAAATGCCCGGGATTGTAGATCGCCATGGCCCCGGGGATGCGCTGGGCAGCCGCTTATTGTCACTGTGAACGAGGTGAAGCGGTCCATGGGGCGGGCGGGACGGCAAACTGCCGGATCGCCGCGCCGCTTCTCGCCGCGCGCCGACGGTGTTTTTCAGCGCCGAGCGGCGTGCCCGCCCAGGCGGACGCGCGCGGCCTTTTCCACGCCGACGAGCAGGCCGCAGGCCAGGGCGAAACCGACGATGCCCAGCCAGGCCCGCGCATCGATGGGCGCGGTGCCGAACAGGGTGTTGAACAGGGGCAGGTAGGTGAAGGCCAGTTGCAAAGCCAGCATGATCCCGGCGCCGACCCAGACCCAGCGGTTGCTGAACAGGCCCACCGTGAACATGGAACGGGTCAGGGAGCGGCAGTTGAACAGGTAGGTGAGTTCCACCATGACGAACACGTTCGCCGCCACCGTGCGCGCCTCGGCCAGGGTGCCGCCACGGTCCAGCTCCAGCAGGAACAGGCCGAAGGAGCCCAGCAGCAGCAGCACGCCCACCAGCACAATGCGCCACACCAGCGCCCGGTCCAGGATGGGCGCGGACGGCGGGCGCGGCGGCCGCCGCATGATGCCCTTCTCGGCCGGCTCGAAGGCCAGGGTCAGGCCCAGCAGCACCGCCGTGGTCATGTTGATCCACAGGATCTGCAAAGGCGTGATGGGCAGGGTGACGCCGGCGAAGATGGCGGCGACGATGACCAGGCCCTCGCCGGCATTGGTGGGGATGGTCCAGGTGATGAATTTCACCAGGTTGTCGTGGATGCCCCTGCCCTCCTCCACCGCCGCCTCGATGCTGGCGAAGTTGTCGTCGGTGAGCACCATGGCCGCCGCTTCCTTGGCCACCTCGGTGCCGGAGAGGCCCATGGCGATGCCGATATCCGCCTGCTTCAGGGCCGGCGCGTCGTTGACGCCGTCGCCGGTCATGGCCACCACCTCGCCGTTGCCTTGCAGGGCTTCCACCAGGCGCAGCTTCTGTTCCGGTTCGACGCGGGCGAACACGTCCACCTCGCGCACCGCGCGCGCCAGGGATGCGCTGTCGAGCGCCGCCAGCCCGCGGCCGGCGAGAACCCCGGCATCCCCCTTGGCGATGCCCATCTGGCGCGCGATGGCGAGGGCGGTTTCCGGATGATCGCCGGTGATCATCTTCACGCGGATGCCGGCCGCGTGGCAGGTCTTGACCGCGGCGACGGCGCGCGCCCGGGGCGGGTCCAGCATGCCGGCGAGGCCGAGGAACACCAGGCCGCCGTCCAGACGCGAACCGGTCAGTTCCAGGTCGGCGGCCAGGTGGGCGTGGGCCAGGGCCAGCACGCGCATGCCCTGGCGCGCCAGATCCCGCGCCTCGGCCTCGATCGCCGCCGCGTCCAGGGCGGTTTCCCGGCCTTGCGCGTCGAGCATCGCGGCGCAGGCGGGGAGCAGGCGTTCGAGGGCGCCCTTCGTGTAAAGCACCCGTTCCCCCTCGATCTCGTGCAGGGTCGCCATGGTCTGCCGCGCCGAATCGAAAGGCAGCTCGTCCAGGCGCGGGAACACGGCGCGCAGGGTGTCCTCGTCCAGCCCCGCCTTGCGCGCGGCCACCAGCAGCGCGGCCTCGGTGGGGTCGCCGGTGATGCGCCAGTGGCGATCCACGCGACGCAGACCGGCGTCGTTGCACAGCACGCCCGCCAGCAGGGTTTCCCGCAAAGCGCCAGCAAGACCGTCTCCTTCCGGCATCGCCACGACGCCCTCCGGCGCGTAGCCCTGCCCGTCCACCGCGTGGCGGCGCCCGCCGGCCCAGATCGCGCGCACGGTCATGGCGTTCTCGGTGAGGGTGCCGGTCTTGTCGGAACAGATCACCGTGGTGCTGCCCAGGGTCTCCACCGCCGGCAGCTTGCGCACGATGGCGCGGCGTTTGGCCATGCGGGCGACGCCGATGGCCAGGGTGATGGTCATGGCCGCCGGTAGGCCCTCGGGAATCGCCCCCACCGCCAGGGCCACCGCCGCCATGAACATGGCGTAGGCGGATTCGCCGCGCAGCAGGCCGATGGCGAAGGTCAACGCGGCGAAGGCCAGGATGATCAGCAGGAGGCGCTTGGCGAACGCGGCGATGTGCCGGGTCAATGGCGTGCTCAGGTCCGGCGCCTGGGCGATCAGGGCGGCGATGCGGCCGGTCTCGGTGCCGGCGCCGGTGGCCACCACCACACCCAGGCCCTGGCCGGCCGCCACGTGGGTGCCGGCGTAGCCCATGTTGCGGCGGTCCGCGAGGGGCGTGTCCGTGTCCAGGACCAGGGCGGGCTGCTTGTCGGCGGGCACGGATTCACCGGTCAGCATGGCTTCCACCAGACGCAGTTCCTTGCCGCGCAGCAGGCGCAGGTCGGCGGGAATCCGGTCGCCGGCGGCGAGCCAGACCACGTCGCCGGGCACCAGCCCGACCGCGTCCATGCGTTTGCGCTCGCCCTCGCGCAGCACCGTCACTTCCGTCGCCACGGCCCGGGCCAGGGCCGCGAGGGCCGATTCGGCGCGGCCTTCCTGGATGAAGCCGATCAGGGCGTTGACCAGCACCACGCCCAGGATGACGCCGCTGTCCACCCATTCGCCGAGGAACGCCGTCACCGCGCCGGCGGCGATCAGGACCAGCACCAGGGGCTGGGTGAGCTGGTCGAGAAAGCGCATCAACACGCCGCGTCCGCGCGCCCGGGTCGGGCGGTTCGGCCCGTGGCGGGCAAGCTGGCGCTCCGCTTCGGCTTCCGACAGTCCTTGCGCGGGGTCCACATGCAGCAGCCCGGCCGCCTCCCGGGGGCTCAGGGTGTGCCATTGCGTGCGTGCATCGGGCATGATCAGGCTTCCAAAAAAAAGCAGGCGACCGGAGTCGCCTGTAAAGCTGCTATCGCTCGTGCGCAGCTAAGCCCTGCTCAAGGGACTCGTAAAATCAGTCTAGCCGTTGGCCACCCCGCTCATAGATAGCGCCAGCCCACGTACAGGCTGGACACCAGGATGCTCATCAACATGAGCGGGAAGGCCGCCAACATGAACGGCAGGAAACGGATGGGGTGGCCGGCGCGCTCGGCGAAGCCGGCCACCACCAGGTTCGCGGAGGCGCCCACCAGGCTGCCGTTGCCGCCCAGGCAGGCGCCCAGGGCCAGGGACCACCAGAGGACATTGAGGTTTTCCGCGCCCACCACCGGGCCCAGGTTCTGGATCACGGGAATCATGGTGGCGACGAAGGGGATGTTGTCCACCACTGCGGAGATGATCGCCGAGGCCCAGAGGATCAGGTAGGCGGTGCCGGCCAGTTCGCCACCGGTGAAGGCCACCAACTGTTCGGCCAGGATCTTCAGGGCGCCGGCTTTTTCCACGCCGGTCACCACCACGAACAGGCCGATGAAGAAGAAGATGGTGACCCATTCCACCTCGGCGAAGCTCTTGTGCACCTGCTCCGACTGGTGTTCCGCGTCCTGGCCGAAGGCGCGCAGCAGCAGCAGCAGGGCGGCGCCGGTCATGGCCACGGTGGCGGGCTCCAGACCCAGGTTGTGGGCGAAGACGAATCCGGAGATGGTGAGGGCGATGACCGCCAGGGACTGCTTCAGCAGTTTCATGTCGGTGATGGCGGCGCGCTCGTCGAAGGCCATGACCTGGGCGCGCAGTTCCAGGCTGGCGCTGAGTTTGCGGCCCCAGAACCACCAGAACGGGATCAGGGTCAGCCCCAGCACCACCAGGGCCACGGGCGCCAGGTTGAAGACGAAGTCGTTGAAGGTGAGCCCCACCGCCGAGCCGATCATGATGTTGGGCGGATCGCCGATCAGGGTCGCGGTGCCGCCGACGTTCGAGGCGAAGATGATGGCGAACATGAAGGGATAGGGACTCAGACGCAGGGCGTCGGTGATCAGCAGCGCGACCGGCGCCACCAGCAGGACCGTGGTGACGTTGTCGAGCAGGGCGGAGAACAGGGCGGTGACCAGGGCCAGCATGACCATCAGGCCCCAGGGATCGGCCTTGACCAGCTTCGCCGACTTCACCGCCACATACTGGAACACGCCGCTTTTCTGGGTGATGGCGACGATGACCATCATGCCGGTGAGCAGGCCGATGGTATTGAAATCGATGCCGGCGAAGGCCTCGTTCTGGTGCAACACGCCGGTCAGGATCATGACCCCGGCGCCAAGCAGGGCGATGATGGCCCGGTTGATGCGCTCGGTGACGATGACGGCGTAGGTCGCGACGAAGACGCTCAAGGCGACCACCAGGGGCGACCAGCCCAGGATGACTTGCCCGACATGGGATGCGGCGCCGTGCATCTCAGTTCGTCTCCGCCTCGTTGGCCAGGTAGGCCAGCATGGAGCGGGCGCTCAGCACGCCCGCCAGGAAACCGTCGGCATCCAGCACCGGCAAGGGGCCCTGGCTGCGCGACAACATCAGGGCGGACTCCATGATCGGCGTGTTGGTGCGCAGCACGGCGCCGGAAGCCTCCACCAGCGAAGCGGCGGGGAAAGCGGCGATTTCCCGGAAATGGGACAGGAGCATGGGCAGGGCGTCACCCGCGAAGGCGAGGTCGTCCAGGCCGTGGGACATCCGCGCCGAGGCCGGGACGACACGGCGCAACAGGCTCTGAACGCTGACCAGACCGGCGAAACGGCCATCCTTCCCGCGCAGCGCCACGTGGTTGATGCGCTGTTCCAGCATGTGGCGCAGCACCTCGCGCGCCGAGGTATCGGCGGAGATGCTGAGGGGTGACGGCCCGAAAGCCAGCGCGCGCAGGGTCATGGCTGAAAATTTTAGGAATGTCGGAAAATGGTAGGCGTCCAAATCCGAATAAGAATTGGCGACCGCGCGTAAGGGGAATACTTACAAAGCGATGGCGCAGTCCTGGATCAGGTGGACAAAGCCCCGCCCCAGCGCCGATACATCCATTTCATGACAAAGGGCGGCAGCAGGGTGGTGAGGGCGATGACGATCACCATGCCCGCGTAGACCTGGTTGTCGAGTATCCCGCCGGCGCGGCCCAGCTCGGCAAAGATCAGTCCCACCTCGCCGCGCGGAATCATGGCGGTGCCGATGATGAAGCGGGTAGGCCAGTTTTCCCGGATCAACATGGCGCCGATCAGCTTGCCCAGCACCGCCGCCGCCAGCAGGGAGAGGGACAGCGCCCAGATGAAGCCCGAACTCCAGTCCACCTTGCGCAGGTTGAGGGAAAGCCCCACCATGACGAAAAAGATGGGCGTGAACAGATGGACGATGGGCTTCATCTGGTGTTCCACCCGCTCGGCGAAGGCCGGGTCGGCGTGCAGCGCGGCGCCGAAGGGCAGGAAGAAGCGGCGCGACAGGGCGAGGCCGGCGGCGAAGCCGCCCAGCAGTTCCGGCGCGCCGACCGCATGGGCCAGCCAGGCGAAGAACAGCACCAGCGAGACCATGGTGGTGGGAACCAGGCCCGGCACCTCGCTGATCGCGTCGAAGCGCTTGATGACCACCGAGATCAGCTTGGCCGCCGGGGCGGCCAACACGAAGAACAGGCCGACGAACAGCAGCACCTTGCCCACGTTGACCAGGCTCACGCCGCCGCCGATGGAGAACTCGTACAACAGCGCCAGCAGCATGACCCCCAGCACGTCGTCCAGCACCGCCGCGCCCAGCACGATGCGCCCCTCGCCGCTGTCCTGGCGTTTCAGGTCGGTCAGGACGCGCACGGTGATGCCGATGCTGGTGGCGGTCAGGGTGCCGCCGATGAACAGGGCGGGCAGCAGGGGCAGGCCGAGCAACTGGTGGGCGATGGCGAAGCCGAACAGGAAGGGCAGCACGAAGCCGGCGATGGCGACGATGCCGGCGCGGCCGCCGGTGCGCGCGAGCGCGCGCACGTCGGTCTCCAGGCCCACCTCGAACAACAAGAGGATGATGCCGATCTCGGCCAGCAGGCGGATGATCTCGCCGGGTTCCAGCCAGCCGAACAGACTGGGGCCCAGCACCACGCCGGCGAGCAGCTCGCCGATGACGGATGGGGATTTGAAGCGGGTGGCCAGCTCCGCGAAGACGCGGGCCGCCAGCAGGATCAGCAGCAGCTGCAGCAGGTAGTCGGGTGCTTGCATCGGCGAGCCGGTGTGGCCGTCGCTTCAGTGGCTAGTTTTTCTTCGACCAGTCCTTGATGCGTTCCGCGGCCCAGTCCCGCCCGCCCAGGCCGAACGCCAGGGCGAGGGCCAGCACGACGCCGCCGAAGACGATGGCGAAGGCGACGGTGAGCATGGTCGTGCCGATCTCCAACTGCTCCAAGGCCAGGAACAGGGCAAAGATCTGCACCGCGTACTCGCTGCCGGTGCTGACGGTCAGGGCGCCGGGAAACTTGTTGTTGTTGAGCCAGGTGAAGACCAGACGGTTGATCAGCCGGGCGAACAGCGTGCCGAACACCAGGATGAGGACGGCGATCACCACCTTGGGCAGATAGAGGATGACCTTGTTGGCCAGGCCGGCCACGGAGTCCAGGCCCAGGCTGTTGGCGGCGGACACGGCGACCACCAGCAGCACCAGCCAGTAGGTGGTGCCGGCGATGATGCCGGCCAGGGAAAGATCGACGCCGCCTTGCCGGATCAGGGCTTCCAGGCCGGATTTTTCCGCCATCGCGCCAAAGCCGAGGGCTTCCAGGCCTCGCTTGACGCCCGCGCGCAGAACGCGCGCCAGCAGCCAGCCCATGAGCAACAGAAGCAGGGCCGCCAGCAGTTTCGGCATGAACAGGGCGATCTGCCCCCAGAAGGTTTGCAGGGAGGTCAGGAAAAGATCGATCTGGGTGTCCATGGCGGCCTCTTAAAAAGACGGGGAACGCGGATTCGTGGCGCTCGGGCCGGCAGGCGCCGACGTGCCGGGCGCGGCGGCGGGCGCCTGGCCGCCGGGGCGCAGCAGGTCGGCCATGGGTTGCAGGGCGGCGCGTTCCTCCCGGAACGGCAGGTGCTGGATCAGGTCGCCCATGGACTGGACCAGTTTGACCAGGGAATCGTCGGGCAGGCGGCCCATGGCGGCCTTGAGCACGCCTTGCCCGTATTGGGGCGAGGCGTCGGCGATGCGCTGGCCGTCGAAGGTGGGGAAGTAGACCGCGGGGTTTTCCGCCCCGCCCTCGGTGGACTGTTTCACCAGGCCGCGATTGATCAAGCCCTCGAGCAAGGCCTCGGCGCTGGTGCGCGGCAAGGCCAGGGATTTGGCCAGATCCACCGTGCGCAGCCCGGGGGTCTGCGTCAGTTCCCACAGCGCCCAGAGTTCGACGGCGCTGATGCCGTGGCGCGACTCGACCCATTCGGAGTGCCGCCGCACGGCATCCAGGGTCATGCGGAACATCTTGAGCGCGGCGAGTATGGCTTCCTTGCGGCGCGCCCAGGCCACATCGGTATCTTGGGAGGGGTCGAGAAAGTGTTTGTTGGCATCCATGACCGGGCATTGTCGATGGATGGAGTCGGAATTAAATTGGCTTAGTCACGTAAGGGGATCACGTACGCGGCTTGACCGGCGCGGTGGTTCCGTCGCCTAGCCGGCGCCCTCGAGGCACATGCGCACCAGTTCCGGCACGCTGCGCGCCTGCATCTTTTCCATCATGCGGGATTTGAACACTTCCACGGTGCGCGGGCTGATGCCCAGCAGGGCGGCGATTTCCCGGTTGGGCTTGCCGGCGACCACCAGGTCCATGACCTGCCGTTCCCTTTCCGAGAGGCGCTCCATGCGGGCGGCGAGTTCCGCCGAGCGGGACTGGACCGCGTACAGGCGGCTGTCGTGCACGATGGCCTCGTCCACGGCCGCGAGCAGCGCGGCTTCCTCATAGGGTTTTTCCAGGAAATCGATGGCGCCACCCTTCAGGGCGGCGCGGGCGTGGGCCAGATCGCCATGGCCGGTGAGGAAGACGATGGGCAGGGTGTTGCCGCGCTCGGCCAGGGCGCGCTGCAGGGCCAGGCCGTCCATGCCGCCCATGCGCAGATCCAGCAGCAGGCAGCCGCGCCAGTCGGGTTGCCAGGCTTGCAGGCAGTCTTCCGCGCTGGCGAAGGCGCGAGTGCGGTAGCCGCGGAAATTCAACAACAGGGCGAGGGAGTCGCGTACCGCTTCGTCGTCGTCGACGATGGTGATGAGCACATCGGTCATGGGGTCGATTCCGTGGTTTGCGTCGAATCATGACCGATGCCATCGTCCGCTTCCACCCAATGCAGACGGCCGTCGCCGAACACCAGGACGATGCGCACGGTTTTTCCGGGATACAGGGCCAGGGCGGCGGCCCGGTAGCCGGCCATCTGGGCGAGATGGGGTTCCGCCCGGCGCGCGAGGTCGGGTTCGTTCAGGCCGCCGGTCTTGTAGTCCAGCACCCAGACCTCGGACTCGAATTCCACCAGTCGGTCGATGCGCGCGGCGCGGCCGGAGGGATCGATGAACTCCATTTCGTTCAAGGCGGAGAGATGAAGCGCGGGATCGAAAGCGGCCGTCAGTTCCGGCAGATCGAGGATGCGCCGGGCCATGGCGCGGGTCCGCTCCGCCACGGTCTCGTCCAGGGCCAGGCGGGCGCGCAATGCGGCCTCGTCGCGGCCGTCCGTGAGACCTTCCAGCCAGGCGTGCACCAGGATGCCGAAATCCGCCTCCGGGCCGGCGGGCTCCAGCCTGCTGCCAACCGGCGGGATTTCCCCCGGCGGCGATGCGGCGAGCGGGGCGGATGTCGCGGAATCCGCGCCACTGGGCGAAACGGAAGCGAGGGCGGCGGACCAGCGCATTTCCGGCAAGCCCGCCATCTCCGCCCGCGCCAGCGCGTCCCGCGCCTGGGCCAGCCAGGCGCCTTCCTTGCCGTCGTCCGTGCCGGAGACGAACAAGGCCTGGCGCGCCCGGGTCATGGCCACGTAGAGCAGGTTCAGACGTTCCCGCTCCGCCTGGTTCTTCTCCCGTTCGAACAGGGCGTCCCGGCCCGGCCCGCGCCATTCCGAACCGCCGTGCAGCGAGAAGTGGATCGGTCGGTCGGATTCCGGCGGCCAGTCCACCGCCACGCCGAAACTCGCGTCGCGGCCGTCCGCCTGGTCCGCCTTGATCAGGAACACCACGGGCGCTTCCAAACCCTTGGCGCCGTGGATGGTGAGCATGCGCACGACGTCGCCGTTCGCCGCCGGCGGTTCGTCCGGACCGTCCAGGCCGGCCTTGTCGCGCAGTTGCCGCAATTCGTCCAGAAAGCGCGGTAGGCTGGGATAGC
This sequence comes from Thiobacillaceae bacterium, assembly GCA_044227325.1. Taxonomy (GTDB): domain Bacteria; phylum Pseudomonadota; class Gammaproteobacteria; order Burkholderiales; family Thiobacillaceae; genus PFJX01. The sequence goes on from JBGAFI010000003.1 coordinate 83,261, forward strand.
GGCCGCCCGAGAGGGCGAGGGACAGTCCCAGGAAACCGTCCAGGTTGGCCAATGCCGCGGCGCGCAGCCGCTCCGGCAGAGCCTGGCGGTAACGGGCCGGAATGTCGCCTTCGTGAAAAATGCGATCCAGCAGATCGTGTACCGGCAGCGTGCCGACCAGACCGCGCCAGCGTGCCAGCAGGTTCGCGGCCCGCCGCGCATGGACCGGCGCGTCGGCCGCCTGCGCCCATTGTTGCAGTCGCTCCCACCAGGCGCCCGCGCCGCGCGCAAGGCTTTGCAGATCCGGGTCCGAGCAGGCGAAGACGGGCGATTTCAGGCAATGGGCCAGACTCAAATCGTCCAGGGGCGAGACCAGAACCGTGAGCAGGGCGCCGAGGTCGCTGGCCTCCAGGGTATCCAGCAGGCCGCCGCGCCGGTCGCTGACATGGGGAATGCCGGCATGCTTGAAGGCTTCCTCGAAGACCTCCAGGTCCGCGCGCTTGGCATACAGCACCAGGATGTCGGAAAAGCGCGCGGGCCGGCCGCCGTCGTCGTCCAGGTTCAGTCTGCCCACCACATCGAGGATACGGTTCGCGACCCAGGCGGCCTCGTCCGCGCGCTTGTGGGGTTGGGTGGGGGGCGGGAACGCCAAGGGATTGCGGAAGGGGATGGCGGCGATTTCGGCGGCGTCCACCGGCGCGGCATGCAGTTCGCACCAGCCTGGCAAGCCGGTCTGATGCGCGCTATGCGGGACAAAACCCGGGTAATCGGCCCGCTCCGTGAACAGGGCGTTCAGCCATGCCACAACGCGGGGCGCGCAACGCCGGGTTTCGTTCTGGGGAAAACGGCGCGCGGCGAAGTTGCGCTCCAACCATGTCGCCGCCGCTTCGAACAGGCGCGGCTCCGCGCGCCGGAAGCGGTAGATGGACTGTTTGGGATCGCCCACCATGAACACGGTCGGCCGCTGGGCATCGGCCCCGTAGGCCTCCAGCCAGCCGCGCAGGATGCGCCATTGCAGCGGATTGGTGTCCTGGAACTCGTCCAGCAACACATGCTTCCAGCGGGCATCCAGCTTCATCTGGATCGCGGCGGCGGCCTCCTCGTCGGCGAGCAGCTTGGCCGCTTCCAGTTCACCGTCGCTGAAATCCAGTCCGCCTCTTTCCAGTTTCAATTGCTGATAAGTATCCAGATAAGCCTGGCCGACCATGAGGCCAAGGCGGTTGAGGCGCAAAGCGCGTTGCTCGGCTAGACCATGCTGCGTATCCAGAACCCGTTCGCCCAGGAACCGGTGCAGCTCCAGATAGCGGGCGGCGCCCTCGCTGCCCAGCCGCTTGTCCATTTCCTTGCCGGGTTTGCGCACCAGGATCGTGTTCTTTTGAGTCAGAAAAACCGAGCGCAAGGATGCAAATATCTCCCGGGCACCGTCTTGCTCATGGGCGGTGTCAAATGAGGGGGGAACCCCATTCATCAAGCCAAGGCTGCCTTCCAATGCCGCCGCCCGCTCCAGATATCCCTTCAGACCCGCCGCACCGTTGCGGGCGAGCAATTCCAGATATTCCCGACATGCCGCGGCGAATCCGGGCACGGTGAACAAATCCGCGATGACGTCGCTGCCCTCGCTCACGCCCAGCAGAGATTCCAGATCCTCTTGGGCCGCGGCCAAAGGATCGCTTTTGCCCAAACCCGCCGCCCACCATTCCGCGCGCCGGGCCATCAGCCCATCCAGCAGTTTGCGCAGGCTGTCCAGAGTGAGTTCCCCGGCCAACTCGGCGAAGGCGGCTTCCACGCCGCCGCCCCGGTCGCCGCCGAGCTTCTCGACGAAGGCATGCCAAGTCTCCTCCCGCAACAACACCGCGTCTTCGATGATTTCTCCCGGCAAGCGCAGGGGAAGCGGCGCGCGGGAAAGAAGATGGAAGAACCAGCCGTGGAAGGTGGTGATCATGGGACCGGGCCGCGCGGTGCTCACCCGCTCCAACAGATTCCGGGCATCCGGCAAGGCCGACCGGGCCTCCGCTTCGCTCAAACCGCGCTGGACGAGAAAGCCGACCGCGTCCGCATCAGGCAACAGCGCCAGATCGCTCAGCCACCCGTCCAAGCGCACCCGCATCTCCGCCGCCGCCTTGCGGGTGAAGGTAATGGCCAGCAACTCGGAAGGCGCCGCGCCCGCAAGCAAAAGACGGAGCATGCGGGAGACCAGTAGCCAGGTCTTGCCGCTGCCGGCACAGGCTTCGACGACAGCACTAAGGCGAGGGACGAGGGCGGGTTGTAGAGGGCTGGTCACGGCGGCATCAGAAACGAGGTTGACGGGCAAAGGCAATGCAGTGACGAATTTCGTCACTTTTGTTTCGGTCGTTCGGGGTTGTCGTGGTCATCGAATGATATTTCTTCTATACGGCGTGTGCCCTAAAGTCACTCGTATTCCTGCGGATACAGTGTGCGAGCGTGCCGGGGTCGAGATGGCTGGCACGAATCTCGCATAGAGTTCCACGCCGCCAAAATGGCGCAATTCTTCAACTCAATAGGAGTGCGAAATGAAATCGATGCAAATCCGTTCCGGTCAGGCTGGCTTTACCTTGATTGAACTGCTGATTGTGGTCGCCATCATTGGCATCTTGGCGGCGATCGCAGTGCCTCAATACCAGAGCTACACGAATAAGGCTCGTTTTACTGAAGTTGTAAATGCTGTCGCACCATACAAATTAGCAGTGGAGGGCTGTATTCAGCAACAAGGTCTTTCTGGCGTTAATGTTGTGGGTTGCGGTGCTGGATCAAATGGTGTGCCCCAGGCTATTGCGTCACCTGCGGCAGGTCAGCTTGATAGTTTGGCTGTGAGCGACGCGGGTGTAATTACTGCCACGGGTGACCTCGCAGTCTGTGGCACTGGCGCGCAAGCATGCACTTACGTGTTGACCCCGACAGCCCGTACCACAGGTGTAACTTGGACGCCTGGCGGGAACTGTGCGGCGGCAGGTATATGTAATTAATGTGCCGTAGCCTCGGAACTGTTTCAGGCATACTCGCATAATCTTTATGCAGATAATCGCATAAGTTACTTATATTTAGCCCCTCGAACGAGGGGCTTTTTTATTGTCGAATATGAGCCAATTGTTAGTAAGATTTCTGCTCTTGATTGCGATTCCGGTGATCCTTTATGGGGGATTTCTTCATAATCCTCTAGTTTTTGATGACCTTTATTTTTTCTTGGCTGGGAGCCCGGAAAAGTATGTGGCATCCGGTTTTCAAGCTGTGCCACGCTGGTGGGCTTATTATTCTTTAGGTTTGACGTTTGTATATTTTGGCCCTGAATTGCCCAACTTCAGATTGGGAAACTTGGCTTTACATATTGGTACGGGATTCGTGCTTTATTTTCTGATTCGCCGTCTGCTGAATGATTTGGATGACATCAGATCTGATGCTGTTAATGTCAGTTGGGCTGCGGCCCTCGCTACTCTGCTCTTTTTACTCCACCCGGTAGCAGTCTACGCCTCAGGTTACCTGATCCAGCGGACCATTTTGATGTCAACTTTGTTTAGTATGCTAACTTGGTTGGCCTTTTGGCATGGAATACAAGGGTCGCGTCGCGCGTTATGGTCAGCCCCGGTTTTTTATTTTTTTGCTGTTTATTCAAAAGAGCATGCAGTCATGGCACCGGCGGTATGTTATGCACTGTTGATGCTGCATAACCGGAGTGGTTTCTCTATTGCCATTAAAAAGATTGAATTGACTGCCCTGTTTGGGGTGTTTGGCGCAATAGCACTGCTGGTTATTCTGCAAGTTAAGGGGGTCATCGGGGTGGCTTATGAACCGTTTGCGCAGGAAATGCTACGTGATGTTAATATTCCCGAACATGCTCATGTGTTAAGTATATTGACCCAGGCCGCCCATTATTTTCATTACTTGATTTTGTGGCTGCTGCCAAATGTTGCATGGATGTCCATCGACATGCGCGAAGCTTTCCAATTAAGCTTATATTCCCCTGCTGCATGGTTGGGCTTCGGCGCTTTTTTGGCCTATGGCGGCATGGCAGCCTACCTGCTTTCTCGTGGTGGAGTACCAGGACTTTTGGGATTTTCTTTTGTCGTCCCTTGGTTGATGTTTATGACTGAGTTTTCCTCGGTACGCATACAGGAAATCTTTGTGCTTTATCGTAGTTACTTGTGGATGCCACTGGTTTTTCTGGCTGTGGCATTAGGGTTACGTCGATTAACGATCCGTGTATCCTGGGGTGTTGGCATAATTCTCGCTCTAGGTTTGTTCCTCTTGTCTTTTGATCGACTCACTAGCTTTTCTCACCCATTTTTACTTTGGGATGAGGCCGTAAAATTGGCGGAGAAGCAAGGCAAACAACCTGGTGTCACTGGTTTGGCGCGAATCTATCATAACCGGGGTTTGGCATTGTATCGTGCGGGTTTTGTGCCCAATGCCATACATGATTATAATCGCGCATTAGTGCTGAAGCCAGACTATAGCTATGCTTATAATGATCGTGGCGCCGCACGACTTGATTTAAGGGACAATGTTGGTGCTTTGGCTGATTTTAATGAAGCCAACCGGCTTGATCCAGACTATACTCGACCATATGTTGGAGTTGCATTGGCATTGGAGAGGTTGGGACGGTTGGATGAAGCTGCCATGGCTTATAGCCGCGCTTGTCAAAAGGGCTGGGTGTCCGCTTGTAATCATGTGAGTGCGCCTCAAAGAATCGGACAATAGTAATTTTTGCCAAATTCCTTTAGGGAAACGCTGAACAAATGCCTTTGAATGCCGACCCGACAAGAGCGCGAGACGGCCTAGCCGATTTCCGGGGCGGTTTGCATCCTGGAAGAAGGCGTTTCCTTAGGGTCGTGGATTGGCAAGTAAATTGCCGCCCCTTAATTAATTTACATGCTCGAGTCGCATGCCTAAATTGCGCTTTAAATTTGCTTACACTGAGCGATTTTTGAGAGGTTTTTTGGCATCAGCCCTGTGTTTTTGCTAACCACATTAGCCATACACGCAACCGTCTTTTATTCTCGACCGAGGTGCTATCCGACAAAACACAAAGAAACTGATCGTGAGTGTCTTCCCCGATTCGGCAATGGATGATGATGATGTGCGGTTTGGCTAAATCGATGGATACCCGTTCGGTCTGTCTACAAGCCCCGTTCAGACGAATCTCCAGCCTACCGTCCAGATTGCAGCGCAAGTGGGTTGCCGGGCCTGGGCGGCTGTGTGCGAGGAGACTCGCCGCCAGAATCACCATACCCGCTATCTGCGCCGGGACGGGTAAATTTGCCAGCAAGAGCGCAACGCTCGCGACGAGGTGCAGGACTCCAACCGCCAGGCTCAATTGCCGTGACGGTTTCACGGTCAGAACCAGGGGAAGCGGAAACATGTTTTTCCTTCCTCGTCAGTCACGCATCAGTTCACGGCCAGACCGGCCTTCTCCAGCAAGTCCCTGACATACTTTCCGGGAATCGCGTAGGTGATGCCGCTCGGATCCCGCAACAGACTTTCTTTCGAACCCTTCACGAAAACGGAATTTATCACCCCGATCACCTCGCCGGTTTCTCCGTCGTAAAGCGGGCTGCCGCTGTTGCCTGGGTAGGCGGTGGCATCGAGCTGGAACACCATGAAAGGATCGTCGGCGCGCTTGATGAGCTTGGACGTGAGGCTCCGGGTGCCCGGCGTGGGGCTGTAGATGGGGGCGATGGCGGCGAGGCCGGCGCGGTGGGTGGCGGGGTGGAGGCCCAGCACCGAGCCGATGGGGAAACCGGTGAAATAGAAGAGTTGGCCTTCCCGGACCTTGTCGGAATCGCCGATCTTCATTGCCGGCACCGGAGCGCCTTCCATCTTGAGCAGCAGGAGGTCGTGATCCGCATCGCTGGCGACTTTTTCCGCCTTGCGCACTATGAGGCCGCTCGGGCCGCGCAGGAAGACAGCGAGGGATTCCCCCTTTTCTTCCTCCATGAGCAAGGGTGGGACATGGGCATTGGTGACGACATGGATGCCATCCGCCACCACGAAACCCGTCCCGGAAAATTTGATGCGCGGGTTGCGCAGGGGGTGCAGCGTGCCCACCCCCGCGATGGCCATTTTGACGCGGGGCAGGAGCTCGACAATGTCGGCCCTTGCGCCGCTTGAAAAACCGCTCAACGAAATGCAAAGTCCGGCCGATATAAGCAGTGATGTAAATTTCGTGCGCATGGTTTCTCCAATGTTGTTCCCATCATGCCATGGGCTTTCCTAGTTAGAATGTCACCGCCTTTTTATTGGGAGTCGTCATGACTGTTGTCGCTGTAGTGGGGCTGGGCTATGTGGGCCTCCCCCTGGCCGCCGAATTCGGCAAGAAGTTCGAAACCATCGGCTACGACCTTTCGGAAGCCAAGATCGCCAACTACAAGAACTATTGCGATCCCACCGGCGAGGTCAGCACGGAAGCCCTGAAGGCGGCAACCAAGCTTACCGTCAGCACCGACCCCAGCACCATCGGCAAGGCAGACGTCATCATCGTCGCCGTGCCCACGCCGGTGGACGAGGCCCACATCCCGGATTTTTCCCCCCTGGTCGGCTCCAGCACCACGGTGGGCAAGCATATGAAGAAGGGGGCCATCGTGGTGTACGAGTCCACGGTCTATCCCGGCGCCACCGAGGAGGTGTGCATTCCCTTGCTGGAGCAGCATTCCGGCATGAAGTGGATGCGGGATTTCCACGTCGGCTACTCCCCCGAGCGGGTCAACCCGGGCGACAAGGAACGCACCATCACCAAGATCGTCAAGGTCGTTTCCGGCGATGACGAAGCCACCCTGAAGACGGTGGGCGACCTGTACGCCACGGTCATCGAGGCCGGCGTGCACCGGGCCAGTTCCATCAAGGTGGCGGAAGCCGCGAAGGTCATCGAGAACACCCAGCGCGACCTGAACATCGCCCTGATGAACGAATTGGCGCTGATTTTCGACCGCCTCGGCATCGACACCCTGGAGGTGCTCCAGGCCGCCGGCACCAAGTGGAACTTCCTGCCCTTCCGGCCCGGTCTGGTGGGCGGCCACTGCATCGGCGTCGATCCCTACTACCTGACCCACAAGGCCGAGATGCTGGGCTATCACCCGCAAGTGATCCTGGCCGGCCGGCGCATCAACGACGGCATGGCGGCCTATGTCGCGCAACAGACCGTCAAGGGCATGATCGCGAACGGCAGCGCGGTGCGCGGCGCCAAGGTCATCGTCCTGGGCCTCACCTTCAAGGAAGACTGCCCGGATCTGCGCAACTCCAAGGTGGCCGATCTGGTGAAGGAACTGCAATCCTTCGGCTGCGACGTGAGCGTGCACGATCCCATCGCCGAATCGCCCGAGGCCGAGCACGAATACGGCATCAGTCTCACACCCTGGGACAAGCTGCCCGGCGAGGTGGATGCCGTCGTCGCGGCGGTATCCCACAAACAGTACAAAGCCATGCCGCTGTCCGACATCCTGGGCAAGCTGCGCAAAGGGGGCGTGTTCACCGATGTGAAATCCGCCTACGACCAGACCGCGGTCAAGGCGGCGGGTTATTCCCTCTGGCGTTTGTAATCACTTTCCCACCACTTGCCGGTCCGCCGACCTGAACGGCGGCCGGCGAAAGCCCGAGTTCCATGTCCGCATACACCGATCTCCTCGCCAGCCTGCCCGCCAGCCCGAAAACCTGGCTGATCACCGGCGTCGCCGGCTTCATCGGCTGCAATCTGTTGGAAAAGCTGCTTAAGCTGGACCAGAACGTGGTCGGCCTGGACAACTTCGCCACCGGCCATCGCCATAATCTCAAACAGATCCAGGAGGCGGTCACGCCGGCGCAGTGGGCGCGCTTCAAGTTCATCGAGGGCGATATCCGCAAGCTGGCGGACTGCCAGGCGGCCTGCGCCGGCGTGGATTACGTGTTGCACCAGGCGGCGCTGGGTTCCGTGCCCCGTTCCCTGGAAGACCCCATCACCACCAACACCGCCAATATCGACGGCTTCCTGAACATGCTGGTGGCGGCGCGGGACGCGCAAGTGGCCCGCTTCGTGTACGCCGCGTCCAGTTCCACCTATGGCGACCATCCGGGGCTGCCAAAAGTGGAGGACGTGATCGGCAAACCCCTGTCGCCCTACGCGGTGACCAAGCTGGTCAACGAGCAATACGCGGATGTCTTCGCGAAGGCCTATGGCTTCAAGACCATCGGCCTGCGCTACTTCAACATCTTCGGCGCCCACCAGGATCCCAACGGCGCCTACGCCGCCGTGGTGCCCAAGTGGACCTCGGCCATGATCCACAACGAACCGGTGTTCATCAACGGCGACGGCGAGACCAGCCGGGATTTCTGCTACATCGCCAACACGGTGCAGGCGAATCTGCTGGCCGCCACCGCATCCCACCCGGATGCCGCGAACCAGGTCTACAACGTGGCGGTGGGCGATCGCACCACCCTCAACGACCTGTTCGAAGCCATCCGCGCCACACTGGAACCCCGTTTCCCCCATCTCAAGGGCTTCAAGCCCACCTATCGGGATTTCCGCGCCGGCGACGTGCGCCATTCCCTGGCCGACATCACCAAGGCGAAGACCCTGCTCGGCTACGCGCCCAGCCACCGCATCCTGGAAGGTCTGGTGGAGGCCATGGACTGGTACGTCAACGATCTCAGCCGGTGATCGCGGGGCCGCGCATCCGTCTTCCTCTTCTGGCGCTGCTCTTCCTGCTGGCTTGCCGGCCGGCGTTCGCGGAACTTCCTCCGGCTGTCGCCACCGCGCTCAAGCAGGCGGGCATTCCCGACAGCCACATCGGCATCGTCGTGCGGGATGTGGACAATCCCGCGCCACTGCTGGCCCACGGCGAAAACCGTTCCTTCAATCCCGCTTCGGTGATGAAGCTGGTCACCACGCTGGCCGCGCTGGACAGCCTGGGCGCCGCGCATACCTTCACGACCCGGGTCTGGGTGGAGGGCGAGGCCAAGGACGGCGTCCTGTCCGGCAACCTGATCCTGCAAGGCGGCGGCGATCCCGCGCTGACGCTGGAACGGTTCTGGCTCCTGCTGCGGGAGATTCGTGCGAAGGGCATCCGCGAGATTCGCGGCAACGTGATCCTGGACGACAGTTTCTACCAGTTGGACCCCATCGATCCGGCCGCCTTCGATCAGGCGCCCTTGCGCCCCTACAACGCGCCGCCCTCGGCGCTGCTGGCCAATTTCAACACCCTCAATCTGCGCCTGGGCTTCAAGGATAAAGAGGTCGAGGCGAATATCGAGGCGGACGACGCGCCGCCGCTGGACAATCGGCTGCAGGCTTCCGGCTCGGCCTGCAACGGCTGGCGCGAGCAGCTTGTCACGACCCTGGAGGATGGCCGGCTGGCCCTGTCCGGCCGCTACCCGGCCGCCTGCGGAGATCAGGTCCATCCCCTCAACCTGCTTGCTCCGCAAGCCACCGTCGCGGTGCTGTTCCGCACCCTCTGGAAGGAGGTCGGCGGCACGCTCACAGGCGCTGTCCTGCCCTGCGTGCCCGGCCCCGAGGCGCGCCTCCTGCTGGAGTTCGACTCGCCGCCTTTGTCCTCCTTGATCCGGGACATCAACAAGTACAGCAACAACGTCATGGCCAAGATGCTGTTCCTGAACCTGGGCGCGATCCGCTACGGCGCCCCCGCCACCTGGGACAAGGGCGCCAGGGCGATACGGGAATGGCTGACGGAAAACGGTTTGTGGTCGGAGGAAATCGTTCTGGAGAACGGCTCCGGCCTGTCCCGCATCGAGCGTATTTCCGCCGCCTCCCTGGCCCGGCTGCTGGCCTATGCCGCGCGCCGGCCGGCCTATTACGAATTCGCCGCGAGCCTGCCGGCCATGGGTTTGGAAGGCACCCAGAAGGGCCGCCTGAACGGTTCCTCCCTGGTGGGGCAGGCCTGGCTCAAGAGCGGCAGCCTGACCGGCGTCCGCAATCTGGCCGGCTATGTGCTGGGCGCGGACGGCCGGCGGCGGATTCTGGTCATGCTGATCAACCATGCCAATGCTTCCGCCGCCGGAAAAGCCCAGGAAGCCTTGCTGGAGTGGGCAGCAGCGGCGGCGGCGGATGCTGCCCCGGAGCCCGGGCGGCAGATGAGTAAAGTGGAAATTAAGCATTAACTTATGCACACCCGCTTACTTGACACAGTCCATTCATGCAGTTAATGACCGCGTCTCGCGAGGTTGATTTTAACTTATTGAAAAATAAGGAAAATTAGACTGCCCATTTTTTGGGCCAGGGCGATAAACTGCCGTCCCATAAGGCTTTTTTGCAGTTTGGCGACATCTTTTCCACACAGTTATCCACAGGTTTCGTGGACAACCGGAAAACCCGCTGACAGACCATCTAGTTCGTCCGTACTTCTCCCAACTCACTTTAACTTCGCCCGCTAACAACCGAAGTGGCTCCGCTACCTTCCCCCTCCGCCTCGCGCATTGCCCGCATCGCCCTGGATACGCCGCTGGACAGGCTGTTCGACTATCTGGCGGCGGGCGCGACAGCCGACGATATCGGGCGCCGGGTGGAAGTGCCCTTCGGACACCGGCGTCAGGTTGGCGTGTTGCTGGAATTGGTCGCCAGCTCCGATCTACCGCCGGAAAGCCTCAAGTCCCTGCGTGCCATCGACCGGGAAACGCCGCCGCTGCCCGCGGATTTGCTGGAACTCGCCCGCTTCGTCGCCGGCTACTACCACCACCCCCTGGGCGCGGTGCTGGCGACCCTGTTGCCCCCGGCCCTGCGCCGCGCCGATTCGCCGCGCCGAGCGGCGCTCCCCGGCGCCTATCGATTCACCGACTCCGGCCGGGAACATGCCGCAACGATTCCCAACCGGGCCATGGCCCAGCTTGCCCTGGCCGCACGCCTGCGCCTGGGCGACTTGGAGCGCGCGGCGCTTTCGGATCGAGAAAAGACCCTGGTGCGCGACTGGCTCAAGCGGGGCTGGGTCGAGGCGGCCGCCGGCGCGATTCACATCGAGAGTGGCGAGCCCGGCAGCAACCCACCGTCCCTGACCGGCGAGCAGGCCGCGGTCCTCGCCGCCTTCGCCGCCGCCTCGCCAGGCTTCGCCGCCTGGTTGCTGCACGGCGTCACCGGCAGCGGCAAGACCGAGGTCTACCTGCGCCTGGTGGAGGAAACCCTGTCGCGCGGCCGGCAAGCCCTGGTGCTGGTGCCCGAAATCCACCTCACGCCCCAATTGACCGAACGCTTCGCCCGGCGCTTTCCCGGCCGCAAACTGCTCGGCCTGCACAGCGGCCTGGCGGATGGCGAGCGGCGCGCGGCCTGGCTGGATGCCCTGGACGGCCGCGTCGACATCGTGCTCGGCACCCGCCTCGCGGTGTTCACGCCGCTGCCCCGCCTGGGCCTGATCGTGGTGGACGAGGAACACGACGGTGCCTACAAGCAGATGGAAGGCATGCGCTATTCCGCCCGCGACGTGGCGGTCTGGCGCGCTCGCCAGCGCGACGTGCCGGTGCTGCTGGGCTCGGCGACACCGTCCCTGGAGACCTGGCGCAACGCCAAGGCCGGCCGCTACAAGCTGCTCAGCCTGACCCGGCGCGCGAACGCGCGCGCCGAGCTGCCCGCGGTGCGCCTGGTGGACAGCCGCACGGACCGGCCGCGCCAGGGCTTCTCCGCCGCCCTGCTGGCCGGGCTGGGCGAACGCCTGGAACGGGGCGAGCAAAGCCTGGTGTTCATCAACCGGCGCGGCTATGCGCCCACCATGCTGTGCAACGGTTGCGGCCACGTGTTCCCCTGCCCGCGCTGCTCGGCCCATCTGGTACTGCACCGCGACCGGGGCGGTTATCGCCTGGTCTGCCACCACTGCGGCCTGACCGCGAAGCCGCCGGAAGCCTGCCCGGAATGCGGCGGCCTGGATCTGCGCGCCGCCGGCCAGGGTACCCAGCGGGTGGAGGAGACCCTGGCCGAGCATTTTCCCGAGGCGCGCATCCTGCGCATCGACCGGGATACCGCCTCGCGCAAGGGCTCCTTCGCGGCGATGCGCGACCGGGTCGAGGCGCGGGAAGTGGACATCCTGGTGGGCACCCAGATCGTCGCCAAGGGCCACGACTTCCCCCATCTCACCCTGGTCGGCGTGCTCGGCGCCGACTACGCCCTGATCTCGCCGGACTTCCGCGCCACGGAGCGCTTGTTCGCCCAGCTCATGCAGGTCTCGGGCCGCGCCGGCCGGGCCGAGCACGCGGGCGAGGTGCTGATCCAGACCGCGTATCCGCGGCATCCCCTGTACCAGTCCCTGGTGCGCCACGACTATCCCGGGTTCGCCGAAACCGCCTTGCGCGAGCGGCGCGGCGCCGACGCGCCGCCCTATGCCAGCCAGGCCCTGCTGCGCGCCGAGGCGGCTTCCGAGGAGGCCGCGCTGGGATTCCTGATCGCCGCCCGGGAAGCGGGGCTGGGTCTGGGCCAGGGCGTCGTCCTGTTCGATCCGGTGTCCGCGCTCATGGCCAAGGTGGCCAATCGGCACCGCATGCAACTGCTGGCGCAAAGTGGCGCCCGGACACGCTTGCAGCGCTTCCTGGACGACTGGCTCCCGCTGCTGCCGGGCCTGCCCGGCAAGGGCGTGCGCTGGAGCCTGGACGTGGATCCGGTGGATTATTGAAAGGAGAGATGGGCAAAGCTGGACAGGATAGAAAAACTTAACTGGCGACAAATCAAACACCTATTAGACTGAACGCCAGTCCGCCATGAAGCAGAAGACAAACATGACAAGCCCACAAGGAGACCCGGCGCCGGCGCCGGAATTGGAGCCCCGGTTGGCATCCCTGCTGCAACGCCACGGCGGCCAGCCGCACCGGCTTTTGCAGGTGCTGAGGGAAATCCAGGAAACCTACCAATCCATCTCTCCCCAGGCGGTCAGCCGGGTCGCGCAGGCGCTGGACGTGCCGCTCGCGCGCATCTGGGGCGTCATCGGCTTCTACGCGTTTCTTACCGCCGAGCCCTGGGGCCGCTACCGGGTGCTGTTCTCCGACAACATCACCGACCGCATGCTGGGCAATCGGGATTTGCTCGCCGCCCTGTGCGAAAAACTCTGGGTGGAAAAAGGCCGCATGTCCGAGGATGGCCTGGTCTCGGTGGACACCACGTCCTGCACCGGCCTGTGCGACCAGGGGCCGGCGATCCTGGTGAACGGCCGCGCGATCCCCAACATCACGCCCCAGCGGCTGGACCGCATCGCCGAACTGATCCTGGCGCAAACGCCGATGGAAGCCTGGCCCGCCGAACTGTTCGCCATCAAGGACAACATCCGGCGCAAGGACATCCTGCTCGACCACGCTATCCAGCCCGGCGATGCCCTGCGCGCCGCCATGGCCCAGGTCTGCGTGCCAGGCAGCGCGGTGGAGGCCGCCGCCAACGAGCGTTCCTGGCGCGAGGGCATCCCCAGCGTCGCCCTGTGCGGTCCGCTCGCCACGCTGGAGGAGATCAAGCGTTCCAACCTGCGCGGACGCGGCGGCGCCGGCTTCACCACCGGCATGAAGTGGGAGGCCTGCCGCAACGCCGACGGCAAGCCCCGCTACGTGGTGTGCAACGCCGACGAGGGCGAACCGGGCACCTTCAAGGACCGGGTCTTGCTGCGTTCCTACGCGGATTTGGTGTTCGAGGGCATGACCGTGTGCGCCTACGCCATCGGCGCCAGCCACGGCTTCCTCTACCTGCGCGGCGAATACCGCTTCCTGCTCGATCCCCTGAATGAAGTCCTGGCCCGGCGCAGGGCGGAAAACCTGTTGGGCGATGGCATCCTCGGCCAGCAGGGCTTCGACTTCGACATCGAGATCCACCTGGGCGCCGGCGCCTACGTGTGCGGCGAGGAATCCGCCCTGATCGAATCCCTGGAAGGCAAGCGCGGCGTGCCGCGCAACCGGCCGCCCTATCCGGTCACCCACGGCTACCTGCAGAAACCCACCACGGTGAACAACGTGGAGACCTTCTGCGCCGCGGCCCTCATCGCCAAGCACGGCGGCGACTGGTACCGCGCCGTCGGCACCGCCAAATCCGCCGGCACCAAGCTACTGTCCGTGTCCGGCGACTGCGCCCGGCCCGGCATCTACGAATACCCCTTCGGCACCACGGTGCGCCAGGTGCTGGAGGATTGCGGCGCCACGGATGCCTTGGCGGTGCAGATCAGCGGACCGTCCGGTGTGTGCATCGACGCCTCGGAATTCGACCGTCGCATCGCCTTCGAGGATCTGCCCACCGCCGGCGCCTTCACCGTGTTCGACAGCAGCCGGGACATGTTCGAGGTGGCGCGCAACTACGCCCACTTCTTCGCCCACGAAAGCTGCGGTTTCTGCACCCCCTGCCGGGTCGGCACCGCCATGCTGAAGACCACCATGGACAAGATCGCCGAGGGGCACGGCACCCCCTTCGACCTCGCCGAGGTCGAGAAGCTGGACCGGGTGCTGCACCAGAGCGCCCATTGCGGCCTCGGCCACACCGCCTGCAATCCCACCCTGGACACCCTCAAGCGCTTCCGGCCCATGTACGAGCGCCGCCTCAAGTCCCTGGACTTCGAACCCGCCTTCGACCTGGACGGCGCCCTGGCCACGGCCCGGCGCATGACCGGAAGGGACGACGCGGGCGCCCACCTTTCCATGGAAGCCGAGTCATGACCGAGACCGCCACCTTTCTCCTCGACGGCGAGGAAGTCCCGTTCCAGCCCGGCCAGACCGTGATCCAGGCGGCGCTGAGCGCGGGGCGCTATATTCCCCACCTGTGCTACCACCCGGAGTTCAGGCCCCACGGCAGTTGCAAGGTGTGCACGGTGAAGGTGAACGGCCGCATGGGCGCGTCCTGCACCCTGCCCGCCCAGGCCGGCCTGGAAGTGGAAAGCGAGACGGACGAGATCAACGATCTGCGCCGCACCCTGGTGCAGATGCTGTTCGCCGAAGGCAACCATTTCTGCCCCTCCTGCGAGAAGAGCGGCAATTGCACCCTGCAGGCCCTGGGCTACGACCTGGGTGTGATGACCGCCGGCTTCCGCCACTTCTTCCCGGAACGGCCGGTGGATGCCTCCCACCCGGACATCCTGCTCGACTTCAACCGCTGCATCCTGTGCGAACTGTGCGTGCGCGCCTCCTGCGAAGTGGACGACAAGTGCGTGTTCGCCCTGTCCGGGCGCGGCCTGGACAAGCATCTGGTGGTCAACGCGGAATCCGGCCTGCTGGTGGATACCGACGTGGCGCTCAGCGACAAGGCCTTGGCCGTGTGCCCGGTGGGCGTGATCCTGAAGAAACGGGTCGGCTTCGCCCAGCCCATCGGCCAGCGCCGCTTCGACCCGGAGCCCATCAGCGCCCAGGCCCTGCGCGACGCGCCGCGCGCCCAGTCCGGCGCGGGCCATTGCGCCGCCTGCGAGGTGGAAGAATGAACGCCCCGGTCGAAGCGAAGAAGAAGCTGCGCGTCGCCACCACCTCCCTGGCCGGCTGCTTCGGCTGCCACATGTCCCTCCTGGACATCGACGAGCGCCTGTTCCCGTTGCTGGAGCTGATCGAGTTCGACCGCTCGCCGCTGACCGACATCAAGCACTGCGGTCCCTGCGACATCGGCATCGTCGAGGGCGGCATCTGCAACGCGGAAAACGTCCACGTGCTGCGCGAGTTCCGCAACAACTGCAAGATCCTCATCGCCATCGGCGCCTGCGCGGTGACCGGCGGTCTGCCCGCCCAGCGCAACCACCTGGACCTGGGCGACTGCCTGTCGGAGGTCTACCTGACCGAGGGCGGCCTGGAGAAGGGCCTCATCCCCAACGATCCGGAACTGCCCCTGCCCCTGGACAAGGTGCACCCGCTGCATGAAGTCGTGAAGGTGGATTACTTCATCCCCGGCTGCCCGCCCTCGGCGGACGCCATCTGGAAATTCCTCACCGACCTCATCGCCGGGCGCACGCCCAAGCTGGGGCACGGCCTGATCAAGTACGACTGAAGGTTGACCGCATGAGCCTGGAACTGGAAACCGCCACCAATCCCGAAGCTTTGCGCCGGGTCGCCATCGAGCCCATTTCCCGGGTCGAGGGCCACGGCAAGGTCACCCTGCTGCTGGACGAGGATGACCACGTCCGGCAGGCGCGCCTGCACATCGTCGAATTCCGCGGCTTCGAGAAGTTCGTCCAGGGCCGGCCGTTCTGGGAGATCCCGGTCATGGTGCAGCGCCTGTGCGGCATCTGCCCCGTGTCCCACCACCTGGCCGCGTCCAAGGCCATGGACCAGATCGTCGGCGTGGATCACCTCACGCCCGCGGCGGAGAAGCTGCGCCGGCTCATGCACTATGGCCAGATCCTGCAATCCCACGCCCTGCACTTCTTCCATCTGTCCTCGCCGGACCTGCTGTTCGGCTTCGATTCCGACATGGCGAAGCGCAACATCGTCGGCGTCGCCGCCGCCCATCCCGAGGTGGCGAAGCAGGGCGTGCTGCTGCGCAAGTACGGCCAGGAGGTCATCCGCCTCACCGCCGGCAAGCGAGTGCACGGCACCAGCGCGATTCCCGGCGGCGTCAACAAGAACCTGAGCGCGGAAGAGCGGGATTTCCTGCTCAAGGACATCTATCAGATCATCGGCTGGTGCCGGGACGCGGTGCATCTCGCGCGCAACCTGTTCGAGCAGAACCTGGCGCTCTACAACACGTTCGGCCGCTTCCGCGCCCACAGCCTGTCCCTGATCCGCGCCGACGGCGCCATGGACCTCTACCACGGCGGCCTGCGAGCCCGCGACATGGACGGCAAGACCCTGTTCGACCACGTGGAATACAGCCATTACTGGGACCACATCCACGAGCAGGTGAAATCCTGGTCCTACATGAAATTCCCCTTCTTCCGCCAGTTCGGCCCGGAGGAAGGCTGGTACCGGGTCGGGCCGCTGACCCGGGTCACCCAGTGCGACTTCATCCCGACCCCCTTCGCCGACCACGAGCGGCGCGACTTCCTGGCCTTCGACGGCGGCAGCGCCGCGGGCGCCACCCTGGGCTACCACTGGGCGCGCATGATCGAGATGCTGCATGCCGCCGAGATGATCAAGGAGCTGCTGCACGATGACGATCTGCTGGGCAGCGACCTGGTGGTCACCGGCGAGCGCCGGGAGCGGGGCGTGGGCATGATCGAGGCGCCGCGCGGCACCCTGATCCACCACTACCGGGTGGACGAGAACGATCTGGTGGTGCGCGCCAACCTCATCGTCTCCACCACCCACAACAACCAGGCCATGAACGAGGCCATCCGCCAGGTGGCGCGCCAGCACCTGGACGGCCGCAAGCTCAGCGAGGGCCTGCTCAACCACATCGAGGTGGCGGTGCGCGCCTTCGATCCCTGCCTGTCCTGCGCCACCCACGCCCTGGGCAAGATGCCCCTGGAGGTGGAACTGCTGGACGCGGAAGGCACCCGCCTGGATGCCGTCACCCGGGACATGCAGGGCTTTTGTTGAGCCGGATCGCGGGCAAGGCCGGCCGACTGATCATCGGCATCGGCAACCCCAGCCGGGGGGATGACGCCGTCGGGCCGCTCGCCATAGAGCGCCTGGAGGCGATGAACCTGCCCGACGTGGAACTGCTGACGGACTTCCAGTTGCAGGTGGAATACCTGCTGGACATGGAAGGGCGGGACCGGGTCATCTTCATCGACGCGAGCCTCGCGGGCGATGGGCCGTTTCGCTTCGATCCCGTCCATGCGCTGGAAGACCACAGTTTCTCCTCCCACGCGCTTTCCCCGGCGGCCGTCCTGGCCGCCTTCCTTCGCCATTACGGCCGGCCGCCGCCACCCAGCTTCGTGCTGGCCATCCGCGCCCACGCATTCGAACTGGGCGCGGATTTGAGCGTCGCCGCCGAGGCCAATCTCGCGGCGGCCCTGGGTTTTCTCGCCGGCTATCTGGCCGGTCCGCCATGAGAATGTTTTCCGCTTCAAGTATTTTCCGGACGGTCCGATAAGACTTATCTCCGTCATCCAATTTCAGAAGTTCCCATGGCAACCCACAAGACATTCAAGGATCCCAAGCTGGGCATGGCGATCCGCATTCCCTCGCCACCGCCCCTGGTCGACGAACTCAAAAAGGTGTTGGACGACCCGTTCTCCGAGATGGATTCCATCGCCGACCTGGTGCACCAGGATGCCGGCATCACCGCCAGTCTCTACAAGACCCTGGCGAAACCCATCTACGGCCTGCGCCGTCCGCCGGAAACCATCGCCCAGGCGGTCTCCCTGGTGGGCCTGAAAACCATCGCCGAACTCATCAGCGGCCTCAGCATCCAGGCCGCCATCTACGGCGATTCCCCGTTCTATCCCTGGTTCTGGGAGCGGGCCAACGAGATTGCCGGCTATGCCGGCGCCATCGCCCAGCGCCAGCGTATGGTCTGCAACGTCTTCCCCGAGCACGCCCACCTCGCCTCGCTGTTCGTGGACTGCGGTGTGCCCATCCTGCTGCAGCACATCGAAAAGTACGAATACCCGTTCATGACCGCCAACGGCTACATCTGGCCCAACGTGGTGGACGAGGACAAGCGCCTCGACACCGACCATGCCGTGGTGGGGCACCTGGCGGCCCGCCACTGGCATCTGCCCGCCTACGTGTGCGACGCCATCCGCTGGCACCACGAGCCGGTCAACGTCAAGGATCAGGCCGCCACCATGGTGGCCATCCTGCAGACCGCGATCCACATCTACAACCTCAACGCCATGAAGGACGACCACGATTGGCCGGACTTCCAGGATCAGGCCCTGGAGGAGATCGGCGTGGCGAAGGAAGGGTTGAAGGAGTTCGAGGAGGACGTCTACGAGAGGGCGCAGAAGCGTTGACGTGGCGACGGCGAAGGTCGTCGGCCCATGGAACGGGAAAGGAAACGGCCACGAAGGTGGCCGTTTCCGTCTGCGCTTGCCGCGCCCCTTCCGTAAACGGAGGAGGGGCCATAGCCCAAACGAAAGTGGCCGCATGCGCGGCCACTTGCTTGTGAGCGGGGACGCTCAATCCGCGTACAGCTTCTCCAGCCGCTCGTGCTTTTCCTGCGCCTCGATGGACAACTCCGCCGTCGGCCGGGCGAGCAGGCGGGGGATGCCGATGGGGTCGCCGGTTTCCAGGCAGTAGCCGTAGGAACCATCCTCGATGCGGGCGAGGGAGGCGTTGATCTTCTTCAGCAGTTTGCGTTCCCGGTCGCGCACGCGCTGCTCCAGGAGGTTTTCCTCTTCCACCGTCGCCCGGTCGTTGGGGTCGGCGAAGACTTCGTTTTCCTTGAGGTGTTCGCCGGTCTCCCGGGCGTTCTCGAGGATTTCGTCGCGCATGGCTTCCAGCTTGGCCTTGAAGAAGGCGAGCTGGGCCTCGTTCATGTAGTCCTTCTCGGGCATGGCCAGGGCATCGGCATCGGTGAGGGGAACGCCGATGGGCCTTTTTGCGGCCTTGGCGGGCTTGGAAGCGGTGGTTTTGGTATCTGTGGATTTCATGGATTTGGCCGGAACAGGTGCCGCCGCCGGTTTTGGCGCGGTCGCGGGTTTTTTCGCGGGCGCCTTGGCCGGAACGGCTTTCTTCGGGGCGGGTTTCGCGATCGCTTTCGCGGGCGCGGGCGCCGCCTTGGGTTTCGGGGCGGCCGACTTGCTCGCCGGAGCGGGCTTGGCGGCCGGTGACTTCTTCACTTTATCGGGTTTCCCGGCGGTTTTCTTGAGGGCAGGCGCCCGCGCGGCGGGCTTCGCCGTCTTGGTCGCCTTGGCGGGCGACGCGACCGCTTTCACCGGGGCGGTCTTGGCTTTCCCGGCGGCGGTCTTGGCGGCCGCTTTGGCCGGGGCCGCTTTCGCCGCGACGACCTTGGCCGCTGCCGGTTTCTTCGCCGAGGCCTTGATCGGCGCCTTGACAGGCGCCTTCGCGATCACGGCCTTGGCGGCGGGTTTCTTGGCGCTGCTCGATGCGGTCTTGCTTGCCGGTTTCTTGGCTGCTGTTGCCACGATCGATTCCTCCGTCGTTAGACTGCGCGGGAAAAATTAGCGGCGGATTATGCCATGTTCACGCCGAGTAAAGACCCAATGGGTCGTTCGGGTCGATCCCGTCCATGAACGGCTTGCTGCGTTCCCGGTGGGTGACCTGATACATGCAGCCCATCCAGTTGCCGACCACGGCCTCGCCGGTATCGTGCCACGTGTTGTCGAGTTTATCGGCGACCAGCGCTTCGGGAAACTCCGGTATGGGCTCGCCCAGCCGGCGCGCGGCCAACAGCTTGTCCACCCATTCGCGCAGGATCGCCTGCTCCAGGGGGCGCAGGTAATTGTCGGGAAAAGGCGGCGGCGCGGGCAGCGCGCCCTGGGCGGCGAGCAGGGCGTCGCGCTTGTATTCCTTGAGCAGGGAAATGGTGTCGTACTCGGGATGGCCCTGGAAGAACACCATGCGCAGGCCGTCGTGGCTGGTGGCGAGATGCACGCCCACCTCCTCGCTTTCCACCAGCACGCGCAGGCCGGCGGCCTCGAACTGGGCGCGGGAGACGTCGTTCCAGCGGGAGTGGGGCACGTCGAAGCGGGTGTTCACGTCGGCGACCAGCGGGTGGCGCTTGTCCAGGACGCGGTGCGAGAACACGCCCCAGCGTTTGCTCGCTTGTTTGACCCGGGGCTGGCCGTGGCGGAAGTGCAGGACCGCGTGGGTGGCGAGGCAGGACAACAGGGTGGTGGTGACGTTCTCCCAGGCCCATTCGATGACCTCGCCCAGGGGCAACCAGAACGGCTCCTTGGACAGATCCTCGCCGGTGACGTTGGCGCCGGTGATGATGAGGGCATCCAGGCCGTCCGCTCGGATCGTCTCGAAGGACTCGTAGTACCTGGCGATGTGGGCCGCCGCCTTCTCGCCCCGGGGAATGGCGTCCAGGGTGAAGGGATGCACGTAGAACTGGGCGATGGGATTGCTTTCCCCCACCAGCCGGAAGAACTGGCGCTCGGTGGCCTCCAGGGCCGCGTCCGGCATCATGTTGAGCAGGCCGATGTGGAGTTCGCGGATGTCCTGCTGTTCCGCCCGTCCCGCCGGCAAGACGATGGTCGTGCCGGCTTCGCGCAGGCGCAGCAATGAAGGCAGGTCGTTGTGGGCGACGATGGGCATGGGCTACTCCCGTCAGTGGTTGCCGGTACGTCCGATCGCGGTTTCCACCAGGGCGAGGAAGTCCGCCTGGTTCTTCACCTGGGCCACTTCCCGCGAGGTCACCGTGTAGCCGTGCGGGCCGGCGATGGCCTCGTAGCGCGGCACGCGGGAATGGAACAGGCGCGGAAACACCCAGCGCGTGAAGTCGTTGGGCTCCACCTGGGCGATGTAATCCAGGCCCTTTTCCGCCATGTAGACGGGCAGGTTCTCGGCCAGGAAGGCGGGCCGGTAGTAAAGCGGCTTGGGGTCGGACTGGGCGCGGCGGATCAAGGTGTCCTCCTCGTCCTTCGAGGTCACCTGGATATAAAGGATCAGGGTGTGCTCGGCGAGCAGGTCGATGACCGAATCCTCTTCCAATTCGCACAGGCTGCCGCCCACGTCGTTGACGAAATGGTCGTAGCCGTAGATTTCCCGCGCCTTGCGGATGAACTCGGGCACGTCCTTCATCGCCGCGATCTCCGCCTCCCGGTACAGAGCCTGGCGCCGGCTGAATTCGGGCAGGGAGAGGCCGTTGTGGTCCGGATTGCCAAGCTTGCCGACGAAGGACAGCACCGGGCCCAAATCCTCGATCTTGATGTTGTTGCGGATGTCGATCCAGTCGTTGCGCAACAGCTCCTTCAGGAAGGGCACGCGCATGGCTTGCTGCTTGATCAGGTCCAGGATGGGCTCGTCCAGGTAGCGGGTGCCGATGCGGTAGTCGCCGGAGAAATGGAACCAGTCGTGGCGGCGCAGCATGCCGGAGATGTAGGTCTTGCCCACGCCGGACATGCCCAGCAGGGTGATCTTCTTGCATTCCCAGGCACGAAAGGATTCGGGAGTGAATTTCATCGGGTTGTAAGGCTAGTGGAGGTGAAGTCCGCAAGTGTGCCCCAGAGGCGGCGCGGGGTGAACTTCCGCTTGGCCCGCAAGGGGATATTTGCAGCACCGCGACACGCTGTTTCGGACTTTCCCATCTTGATAAACGAGCTTGCTTCTGAGAACTATTCTCATTAATATGCGAGCCATGAACCGCCCGCTCCCCCAGCCCGTCTTGCATGCGCAGCCCCATCCGGCCCCGGCCGAAGTGGTGCGCGCGACGGATTTGCTGCGGAACCGTCAGGTCTTGGTGATCGAGCATGCCGGCGAGCGTTACCTGCTGCGCCTGACCAAGAACGGCAAGCTGATCCTGACCAAATAAGCGTGACCGTCCCGGCGACGGGACAGCCAGCCAACGGGCCTCTCCGCCCCAGTAGCCAGCCAGAGATGACTGATTTTTCGTTACTGATTGGAGAAGTCCATGCATTTCGTATCCGTGCCGCGCGATAGCGCTTCCTCTGCCCGTGTCTCGCGCACCCGCGCGCCGGCTTGGCGCCTGCTGCCCTTGCTCGCGGCTGTTGCGGGCCAGTCCGCGTTCGCGGCCGATCCCGTCGCCGCCGACCTGGCGGCGCTGGTTCAGCAGTTGCAGGAAAGGCTGACCCGCCTGGAAAACCGCAACGCGGAGCTGGAGAAACGCCTGCAAGGCCCCGCCGACGTCGAGGCTATCCACACCCGCCTGGAGGACGTGGAACATGAGGTGCTGGCCATCCGCCATCAGCCCAAGCCCTTCGAAAAACTCGAAGGGCTCGCGGTCGGCGCGAGCCTGACCATGGTCGCGCAACGGGCGCTGAGCGGCACCACCACCGGCAAGGACGAGAGCGACTTCAACTATCGCGGCGACGTGGAAGTGGAAATCCCCGGCGGCGCCATCGGCGACGCGGAAGGCAAGTTCTTCGCCCATTTCCGGCTCGGCCAGGGCACCGGCTTCTCCAGCCTGAATCCCACCCTGACCGGCGCGGTCAACTCCACCGCCTTCGAACTCGGCAACGGCGGCGCCAGCGCGCCCGACGATTCCGTCGCCCTGCTGGCCCAGGCCTGGTACCAGCTGGACATCCCGGTGGGCGGCACGAGCGGCGATCTGGGCCGCATGGAAGTCACCGTCGGCAAGATCGATCCCTTCGTCTTCTTCGACGGCAACAATATGGCCGACGACGAATCCGAGTCCTTCCTCAACAACGTGTTCGTGCACAACCCGCTACTGGATTCCGGCGGCGACGCCGGCGTCGACGCCTACGGCTTCACGCCTGGCGTGCGCGCGGCCTACGTGGGCGACGTCAACGGCGGCAACAACTGGGGCGTGTCCCTGGGCGTGTTCGGCTCCGGTCCCGGCGCCACCTTCGACACCAGCTTCACCAAGCCCTTCGTCATCGGCCAGGTGGAATACAACGGCAAGGCCCTGGCCGGCATGCCCGGCGCCTACCGGCTGTACGCCTGGAACAACGGCCGCGCGACGGCGCTGGACGGCGTCACCGAGGAGCGCCACGCCGGTTGGGGCGTGTCCCTGGACCAGCAGGTGGCGCAACACCTCACCCTGTTCTCCCGCATCGGCTTTTCCACCAAAGGCGAGGTCGGCTTCGACCGCGCCTTCACTTTCGGCGGCCAGTTGAGCGGCGCGGGCTGGGGCCGCGAGAACGACCGGCTCGGCCTCGCGCTGGGCTGGCTCAAGACCAGCGACGAATACAAGCTGGCCAATCCCGGCCTTTCCGGCGCCGAGAAGCAGGCCGAGCTGTTCTACGCCTGGCAGCTCAACGACCAGGTCCACATCGCCCCCAGCCTGCAATGGATCGGACGGCCCGCGGGCGATGGCGCGGCGAAGAACATCACGGTGCTGGGTCTGCGCGCCAAGGTGTCCTACTGAGCCGCCGCGTCGAAGCGCCAGGCCAATCGCCATGAATACCCCGACGCCGCCCGCCAAGCCGACTCCCCCCGGGGGCAAGCCGCCACCCTCCTACCGCAGCGAGGCCTTGTTCCAGGGCGGCAGGGTGGTGCTCATCCTGCACGAAGGGCGCGAGTACTGGCTGCGCATCACCAATGCCAACAAGCTGATTCTGACCGCGTAAACACCGCATGAAAGCGGGCCGGGCGCCGGCCCAAAAGGAAAGGAAAGGAAAGACCCATGAACAAGACGTTCCACGCCATCGCACTCTCCGCCGCGCTGTCGTTCTCAAGCCCGGCCGTGCTGGCCGCTCCCCAGTCCGATCGCGATGTGGCGCCGGTGCTCAGCCACTACGCCGAATTGGTGTACGCCAACTACGAGGACACGCTGCAGGCCGCCCAGGCCATGAAGCGGGCCATCGACGCCTTCCTCGCCCATCCCTCCGCCGACACCCAGCAGGCCGCCCAGAAGGCCTGGCGCGCGGCACGGGAGTTCTACGGCCAGACCGAGGCGTTCCGTTTCTACGGCGGCCCCATCGACGACGACAACGGCCCGGAAGGCCGCATCAACGCCTGGCCCATGGACGAGTCCTATGTGGACGGCGTCGAAGGCAAGCCGGAGGCGGGCCTGATCAACGACCGAAGTTTCGCCATCACCAGGAAATCCATCGCCGAGCAGAACGAGCGGGGCGGCGAGGAGAACATCGCCACCGGCTGGCACGCCGTGGAATTCCTGTTGTGGGGCCAGGACCGCAGCGAAACCGGGCCCGGCGAGCGCGCCTACACCGATTACGTCGACGCGCCCAACGCGGACCGCCGCCGCCAGTACCTGAGCGTGGTCAGCGAACTGCTCATCGACGATCTCGCCTATCTCGCCAAGGCCTGGCGTCCGGGCAGCAAGCTCAATTTCCGCGCCCGCTTCGAGGAGGGCGGCCAGGAGTCCCTGCGCAAGATCTTCGTCGGCCTGGGTTCCCTGTCCCGGGGCGAACTCGCTGGCGAGCGCATGGAAGTCGCCCTCAACAGCCAGGACCAGGAGGACGAGCACTCCTGCTTCTCCGACAACACCCACCGGGACGCGGTGACCGACGCCCTCGGCATCGAGAACGTCTGGCTGGGGCGCTACAAGCGCGCCGACGGCAGCTTGCTGCAGGGCCCGTCCCCGCGCGATCTGGTCGCGGCCAGGGACGCCGCCGTCGCCGACAGGACCAGCAGGCAGATTGCCGCCTCCGTGGCCGCGGCGAACGCGATCCAGCCGCCCTTCGACCGGGAGATCGTCGGCGCCAAGGACGCCCCCGGCCGCCAGCGCATCCAGAAAACCATCGACAGCCTTGTGCAGCAGAGCAAGGATCTGGTGGCCGCCGCCAACGCGGTGGGCATCACCAAGCTGACCTTGGTGCAACCGTAATCCTCCCCTTCCCCGCCGGGGAAGGGGCTGGGGAGAGGGTGCCGCAACCCTCACCCTAGCGCCGCCCCCGACCCGCTCCCGCGGGAAGCGGGAGCGACAAGCCAGCCTACCGCCAGCCAACCACGAAACCGCCATCATGAATTTCCGCCATTCCGCCTTCCTGCTCGGCGCCCTCGCCGTTCCCGTCCATGCCGCGCCCGCCGACGATCCCCTCGGCGAAAAGGTGGGCGGCGCGACCACGGTGTTCGCCACCGGCCGCAACGCCTTCTCCTTCCCCGCCGCGAATCTGAGCGACCCGGAACGCACCCGCTTCGTCATCGGCAACTCCTTCTTCAAGCGCAACTGGGTGGAGGCGCCCGCCTCCACCAAGGCCCGCGACGGCCTCGGCCCCCACTTCATCGCCCGCTCCTGCGGCGGCTGCCACGTCACCGACGGGCGCGGCGCGCCGCCGGACCTGGCCAAGGGGGAGCAGCCCGTGTCCCTGCTGCTGCGCCTGTCCATCCCGGGCGTCGGCGCCCACGGCGGCGTGCTGCCCGAGCCCACCTACGGCGACCAGTTCAACAACTTCGCGGTGCAGAACGTGAAGCCGGAGGGCAAGGTGGTCATCACCTACCGGGAGGTGGCCGGCCAATTCGCCGACGGCGCGGCCTACACCCTGCTCGCCCCCACCTACAGCTTCCGCGATCTGGGCTACGGGCCCATGGCCAGGGACGTGCTGGTGAGTCCGCGCGTCGCCCCCCAGATCATCGGCGTCGGCCTGCTGGAGGCCATTCCGGAGGGTGACATCCTGGCCAACGCCCGGGAACAGGCGCGGCGCCCGGATGCCATCAAGGGCGTGCCCAACACGGTCTGGGACGCGCCCTCCGGCCGCATGATGACCGGCCGCTTCGGCTGGAAGGCCAACGTGGCCACCATCGCCCACCAGACCGCCGGCGCCTTCAACGGCGACATCGGCATCACCTCCTCCGTGTTCCCGAGCGAAGCCTGCACCGCGACCCAGAAGGATTGCCAGGCCGCACCCCGGGGTGCCCACGGCCAGGCGCCGGAGATCGACGACAAGACCTTCGGCGACGTGGTGTTCTATCAGGCCACCCTGGCGCCGCCGGCCCGGCGTTCGCCGGATGACGCCCAGGTGATGCGGGGACAGAAACTGTTCCACGACGCCCAGTGCGCCGCCTGCCACCGCCCCAGCTACGAGACCGCGGCGGGCCCCAATCCCCGCTTCAGCAGCCAGGCCCTGGAAGGCCAGCCCATCCATCCCTATACCGACCTGCTGCTGCACGACATGGGCGAGGCCCTGGCGGACGGCCGTCCGGACGGCCAGGCCAGCGGCCGCCAGTGGAAGACGCCGCCCCTGTGGGGCGTGGGTCTCATCAAGGACGTGAACAGCCACGAGCGCCTGCTCCACGACGGCCGCGCCCGGGGCGTGCTGGAGGCCGTCCTGTGGCACGGCGGCGAGGCCCAGGCGAGCCGGGACCGGGTGCTGAAGATGAGCAGGCCGGAACGGGAAGCCCTGGTCAAATTCGTGGAGTCTCTGTGATGAACCGTTCCGGAATTCCTGTGAAGTCGCCGGCTTGCCCATCAGGGGAGAAAAAACCCCTCCCCCGCAAGCGGGGGAGGGGTTGGGGAGAGGGGATTTTTCTGGCCGCCATCGCGCTAGTAGCCGCCCACGCCCACGCCGACGCCCTGACCGCATCCGCCCTGCACCAGGCCTGGTTCGCCCCTCGCGCCGCCGAATTCACCCGGGTGAGCGGCGGCCTCGCTCCCGCCGTCCAGGCCCTGTGCGACGCCAGACCCGAGGCTGCCGCCGCCGCCCTGGAGCGGGCCCGTGGACAATGGCGCGCCAGTCTGGCCGCTTGGGAACGCCTCTCCGCGGTGGCCGTCGGCCCGCTGCTGGAGCGCCGCTCCCAGCGGCAAATCGACTTCATTCCGACGCGGCCGCGCATGATCGAGAAAGCGGTCAAGGCCGCGCCCGCGACCGCGCGGGACATGGAACTCATCGGCACGCCGGCGAAGGGCTTCCCGGCCCTGGAATGGCTGCTGTGGAGCAAGCCTGTCGCACCCGCCTCGGCGGAATGCCGTTACGCGGTCCAGGTCGCCGCCGAGATCGCCCGGGAAGCGGCCGATCTGGCCGGCGCCGAGTCCGCCACCCAGGACGCGCAAACCGCCCTGAGCGAGCTGGTGAATCAGTGGGTCGGCGGCCTGGAGCGCCTGCGCTGGGCCAACCTGGAAATGCCCCAGCGCGTCGCCCTCACCGCCGGGCCGCCCGGCACCGTGGCGCCGGACTTCCCGCGCAAGGCGGCGGGTGCCGGCGCGGCGAGTTGGGCCGCCCAGTGGGACGCGGTGAAATCCCTCGCGGCAGGTCCGGTGTCCCTCGCCGCCGCGTTGCGCGAGCGGGGCAAGGACGCGGTCGCCGACAAGCTCGCGCAAGCCGTCGCGCGCAGCGACGCGGCCCTGGCCGGCCTCGGCCTCGATGACAGCGAACGCATCCTCGCCGCCGCGAAGGTTCTCGCCGATCTGAAGCGCCTGGTGGAAACCGAGGTCGCGCCGGCCCTTGGCGTGAACATCGGTTTCTCCGACGCGGACGGGGATTGAGCATGGCCGATGATCGATACGCTGGAGTGCACCCCCCTTGGCAAAAGGGGGGCAGGGGGGATTTTCCCGACTTCGATCAGAGTGAAGCCTTTCTGAATCCCCCCCAACCCCTCTTTTCCAAAGGGGGGAGCATGGGCCGGCGGCAATTCCTCGCAGGCGTGGCCGCCATGCTCGCCCTCCCCGCCTGGGCGCGCGCCGCCGCCGCTGCCGGCGAGGCAGTCCGCCTGGCCGCGTCCTGGCAGGCCCAGCGGGGCTACCGGGTCGGTGTCCTGGGTTTCCCGGAAGCGGGCGCGTTGGCCATCGAGGCCGGCGTCGAGGTGCCCACCCGCGCCCACGGCCTGTTGCGCGAGCCCACCGGCACCCTGCTCGCGGTCGCGCGCCGGCCCGGCGACTGGCTGTTGCGCTGGGACGAACGCGGCCGGGCCTTGGCCTGGCGCTGGATCGAGCCGCGCCGGGCCTTCGCCGGCCACGTGCTGGCCAGCGCCGACGGCCGCACCCTGTACACCACGGAAATCGACCTGGACACGGGCATGGGCCTGGTGGGGGCGCGGGACGGCGCCAGCATGGAGAAGCGCGCCGAGTGGCCCACCCTGGGCATGGACCCGCACATGCTGACCTGGGACGCGACCCGGCCCGATTCCCTCATCGTCGCCAACGGCGGCGTGCCCACCCAGCCGGAGACCGGCCGCATCAAACGCGACCTGGAACGCATGGACTCGTCCCTGGTGCGGCTCGACGCGGCCGGCGGCCGGGCGATCGGGCAATGGCGCCTGGCCGACCCGCGCCTGTCCCTGCGCCACCTGGCCTGGAACGGAGCCCGCCTGGGCATCGCCCTGCAGGCCGAACACGACGCGGCCGCCGACAAGGCGGCGGCGCCGGTGCTGGCGGTGTTCGCGGACGAATGCCTGCGGCCGGTGGGCGCCTCCGTCTCCCTGGCCGGCTATGGCGGTTCCATCGCCGCCCTGGGGGACGGCTTCGCGGTCAGTTGCCCGCGTAGCCAGGGCCTGGCCATCTACGGCGCCGAGGGCTTTCGTGGCCTGGTGGATCTGCCCGAGGTGTGCCCCCTCGCCACCGCCCATGGCCGCCTGTGGGCGGGCGGCCGCTTCCGCGCCCTGGGCATGGAGGCCGACGCGGATTCTCCGGGTCGGGCCGGCCCCGCTTTCCTGGCCGCGCCGGTGCCGGACATCCGCCTCGACAACCACTGGATCGCCCTGGCCTGACGGTTCGCGCGGCGGATCGCCCACGGTTTTTCTTGTGTTCAGCATCGGCTGATGCTTGATCAAGCGAACAAGAACCGTTATCATTTGCAAACATGTGTATCGGTGTGAAACCCGCACCGGTCCGCACCCGTTTCCCGACGTGAGCCAGCCGATTGCCAGCCAACGTGATGCGTTTCTTCGTTGGAGCAGGCCTTGGATTCCGCCCTAGTCGCACCCCTTCCCTTCCCCCGGCCCGAGGACGAGCCGGGTGAGCCGCCGCGCGTGATTTCGGCCGCCGGCCTGTTCCAGGGCCGGCGCGAGGTCGTGATCGACTTCGAGGGCAGGGCCTATCGCCTGCGCATCACCAGCCAGAACAAGCTGATCCTCACCAAATGAACCCGGCTTACGGTACATCGGGGGATTGGCGCGCGTTGGCCGGGGTGGCGGGCCTGCATTGCGCCGCTCTCGCCGTCCTGCTCGGCGTGGAGCCCCGGGTGGAGGCGGTGCAGATGCCGCAAACCCTCATGGTGAGTCTGCTCAGCGTGGCGCCGGCCCCGGAGCCCGTCCCCGCCCCGCCGCCGCCCGCGCCCCGCCCCCCGGCCGTCAAGCCGCCGACGCCGGTGCCGGTGCTGGCGGCGCCGGCGCGCACGCAGACCGACACGATCCCGGTGGAATTGCCCAAGCCGGAGGCCGCGCCGGCGCCGACGCCCGCGCCGCCCGTCGCCGAGGCGGCGGCCAAGCCGGCGCCCGTCCCGCCGCCCCAGCCGGCGGCGGCTAGCGCGCCCGCGCCGGTGGGCGCCGCGCCCGCCCCGGTCGCCATGCTGCCGCCGCGCTTCGACGCCGACTACCTCCACAACCCGGCCCCGGTCTATCCGCCCATGTCCCGTCGCCTGCGGGAACAAGGGCGCGTGCTGCTGCGCGTGTTCGTCACCGCCGACGGCTTGCCGGCGCGGGTCGAGATGCGCGATTCCAGCGGCTATCCGCGCCTGGACGCCGCCGCCCTCGAATCCGTGCGCCGCTGGCGTTTCGCCCCGGCGCGCCGGGGCGACAGGGCGGTGGAAGACTGGGTGCTGGTGCCTTTTTCCTTTTCCCTGCGGAGTTGATATGAACGAAAACCTGGGCATCGCCCACTTCCTCACCCAGGCCGACGCGCTCAGCCACTTCCTGCTGGCGGTGCTGCTGCTGATGTCCGTGGCCACCTGGTACCTGATCGTCGGCAAGGCCTGGTCCTACCGCACCCTGCGCCGCCACGCCAGCGCGTTCCAGCGGCATTTCTGGGACGCCCCGGACATGCGCGCGGTGGGCGAATACCTGCGCGAGCAGGGCGTCCGCGATCCCTTCTCCCATCTCGCCCACCATGCCCTGCGCGCCGCCGAGCAGCACACCGGGCGCAGCGGCCGGCGCATGATCGAATCCGGCAGCGCCGACGAATTCCTCACGCGCGCCTTGCGCCGCGCCATCGAGCAGGACACGGCGCGTCTGGAACAGGGCCAGACGGTGCTCGCCTCGGTGGCGTCGAGCGCGCCCTTCGTCGGTCTGTTCGGCACCGTCTGGGGTATCTACCACGCGCTGCTGGCCATCGGCGTCAGCGGCCAGAGCACCCTGGACAAGGTGGCGGGCCCGGTGGGCGAGGCGCTGATCATGACCGCCCTCGGCCTGGCCGTCGCGATTCCCGCCGTGCTCGCCTACAACGCCTTCTCCCGCGCCAACCGCATGCTGCTGGCGGAGCTGGACGGCTTCGCCCACGACCTGTTCGCCTTCATGTCCACCGGCAACCGGGGCGAGGAGCCCGCGCGCTCCGCGCGAAAAGCGCGGCCCAGCCTGGTCGTCGAGGCGGCGTGATGGCGTTCGGCGGCTTCTCCCACGACGCGGCGCGGCAACCGCTGGCGGAGATCAACATGATCCCGCTCATCGACGTGATGCTGGTGCTGCTGGTGATCTTCATCATCGCCGCGCCCCTCATGACCCACGCGGTCAAGCTGGAACTGCCGGTGGCCAGTTCCCGGCCCGAGAGCGCCGAGCCGGACGCGGTGCGCCTGAGCCTGGACGCGGCCGGCCGCGTGTACTGGAACGACCGCATCGTCGACCAGGCGGACTGGCGCGCGCGCATGGCCGAGGCCGCCGCCCTGCCGCGCGCGCCGGAGCTGCGCGTCCGCGCGGACGGCGAGGTGCCGTACCGGCGCGTGGCCCAGCTCCTGTCCGACGCGGCCCGCGCCGGACTCACCCGCATCGGCTTCGTCACCCGCCCCGAATAACCCATAAGTCCAACCAACAGCCAGCCCGTCGCCAGCCAATCATTTTTTCAGAGGAATGCAGGAAATCATGACGCAACGGCGATCAAACAAGATTCGGCTGCCCGGCAGTCTGCGCGCTCCGGCGAACCCGGTCCCCCCCATGGTGAGGACCAGCCTGGCCCTGGGCATGTCCACCTTCATGCTCATGCCCCTGGCGGCCGTGGCCGCGGAGCAGGTGGAGGGCAAGGAAACCGCCCTGGGCACGGTGAAGGTGGAGGACACCGCCATCGATCCCAACCCCAACGCGGAACCCGGCGTGCCCTACAAGGCCAAGTATTCCGGCGACGAGCGCCACACCCGCCCGCTGGCGGAAACCCCCCAGAACATCACGGTGCTGACCAAGGCCGCCATCGACGATTCCGGCTATACCGACCTGCGCGCCATCCTGGATGCCCAGCCGGGCATCACCCTGGGCACCGGCGAGAACGGCAACGCCTTCGGCGACCGCTACATCATCCGCGGCCAGGAAGCCCGCTCCGACGTGTTCGTGGACGGCCTGCGCGACCCGGGCATGACCGTGCGGGAAAGCTTCGCCACGGAACAGGTGGAAATCTCCAAGGGCCCCAACTCCAGCTTCGCCGGCCGCGGCACCTCCGGCGGCGCGGTGAACTCGGTGACCAAGCAGGCCACCATGGACTACGACTTCTCCAAGCTTTCCGCCGCCGTGGGCAGCGACAGCCACACCCGGGTGACCCTGGATACCAACCAGGTGCTGAGCGACAAGGTCGCGCTGCGCGCCAACGCCCTGTACGGCTACGAGGAAGTGCCGGACCGGGATCCTGCCGATCGCAGTCGCAAGGGCGTGGCCGTTTCCGGCCTGTTCCTGCCCAGCGACAAAGTGGAGGTGGTGCTGGACTACTACGGCTTCCGCGGCGAGGACAAGCCGGACCTGGGCAGCTATCTGGTGGGCACGGTGCCCAACCGGGTGCCGGCCAAGAACGTGCCGGTATATGCCCAGGACCAGGACTTCCTGGAGTCCGACGTGGACACCGTCACCGCCCGCCTGAAGTTCAAGATCGCGCCGGATCTGCGCATCACCAACGCCACCCGCTACGGCACTTCGGACAACGGCTACGTGGCCACCGGCGCGCGCGCCACCACCACCGGCATCAACAACCCGGGCGGCGTGTACGACACCGCCACCCTGAGCACCCACCAGGGCTGGCAGGAGGTGGAGTACTTCGCCAACCAGACCAATCTGTTCCTGGACAAGACCTTGGGCGGCAAGAAGCACGAGTTCATCTTCGGCCTGGAGTACACCGACCACAAGGTGCTGAACGGCGTCTACAACGTCGCCAACTCGGGCCAGAACTGCATCACCGGCGGCGGCGTGGCGCTCAATGCCTGGTGCGTCACCGACGCCGGCGGCAACGTGGTGAGCGGCCTCAACAGCGTGATGAACCGGGTCATCGCCAAGGGCAACTGGGACATCGACTGGAACGTGAAGACCACCTCCCTGTCCGCCATGGACACGGTGGACCTGAACGACCAGTGGACCGTGTTCGCCGGCCTGCGCTACGACCACTTTTCCTTCGACACCACCACCCAGAACACCACCACCCTGGCCCAGACCCACTACCAATACGACGACGACCTGTACAACGGCCACCTGGGCCTGACCTACAAGTTCCGGCCCGAAGCCAACGTGTACTTCACCTACGCCAGCGCCAGCGACATCAACGGCGGCGAGTCGGACGTGGGCTCCAGTTGCGGCTACGGCGGCATCTGCGTGGACCCGGCCAACGGCGTCGCCATCGCCAGCAGCAAGCCGGAAACCTCCCAGAACCTGGAATTGGGCACCAAGTGGAACCTCATGGGCGGCAAGCTGCTGGCCACCGCGTCCGTGTTCCAGATCACCAAGTCGGACGTGATGGAATCCACGCCGGGCGGCACCGGCTACACCTCCACCGGCTCCCAGAACACCGGCAGGAACCGGGTGCGCGGCATCGAGTTCGGCGTCTCCGGCCTGCTCACCGACAAGCTCACCGCCCAGGCCGGCGTCGCCTTCATGAAGGCCGAGGTGCTGGAATCGAACGTGGCCGCGAACGTGGGCAAGACCCTGAGCAACTTCGCCGACAACACGGCGAGCGCCCAGCTCAAGTACCAGTTCACGCCCAAGCTGGCCATCGGCGGCGCGGTGAAGTACGAAGGCAGGAAGTACGCCGGCCAGCCGGACACGGCCGCGGGGTACACGGGCACGGGCGAATACAGCCAGCCCATCCCGGCCTACACGGTGCTCGACCTGTTCGCCAACTACCGCTTCAACAAGCGCCTGGATCTGCGAGTGAACGTGGGCAACGTGACCGACAAGGACTACTACCTGGCCGGCTACCGCTCCGGATCGTTCCTGTACAAGGGCGACGCCCGCAACGTCCGACTCACCCTGAACTACGACTTCTGAGCGAAAGGCGGCGCCGGGCCCCGGCCCGGCGCCATTTTCCGATGAACCCGAATACTTCCCCCCTCGCCCACCTGGACCGGATTCCGCCCGGCATCCACGGCGCCTGGGAGTACGAACCCCTGGCCCGGCGCTTCATCGCCGCGGCCAGCTACGAATACATCGCCGGCGGCGGCGGCCGCGACGTCACCCTGACGGCCAACCTGGATGCCTTCGCCGCCCCCGCCATCGTGCCGCGCCTGTTGCGTGACGCGAGCGCGGGCCATACCCGCGTGAACCTGCTGGGCCGGGAACTGGCCCACCCCATTCTGCTGGCGCCGGTGGCGCACCAGAAGCTCGCCCATCCCCAGGGCGAGCGGGAGACCGCCCGCGCCGCCGCCGCGAGCGACACCTGTCTGGTGGCCAGCACCCTGTCCTCCTTCCCGCTCGAGGACATCGCCCGTCTGGCCGGACCGGACAAATGGTTCCAGCTCTATTTCCAGCCCGGGCGCGACGCCACCCTGGACCTGTTGCACCGCGCCGAGGCCGCCGGCTACGGCGCCCTCGTCGCGACCCTGGACGCCGCCATCCAGGCGCCCAGCCCGGGCGCCCTGCGCGCCGGCTTCCGCCTGCCCGGGGATTGCGCGCCGGCGAACCTGCGCGACCAGCCCGCGTCCGCGCCGGCGCTGCCCGCGCCCGGGCAAAGCCGCATCTTCCAGGGCCTGATGGCGCGGGCGCCCAGCCGGCCCTGACCCTGCGCGACCTGGGCGCGGCCGGCGTGGTGGTGTCCAACCACGGCGGCCGTTCCCTGGACCAGGCCCCCGCCAGCCTGCGCATGTTGCCCGCCATCCGCGCCGCCCTGGGGCCGGACTATCCGGTGCTGCTGGACAGCGGCATCCGCTCCGGCGCCGACGTGTTCAAGGCCCTGGCCCTGGGCGCCGACGCGGTGCTGGTGGGGCGCCTGCAGGTCTACGCCCTGGCCGTCGCCGGCGCCCTGGGCGTGGCCCACATGCTCAAGCTGCTGCGCGAGGAGCTGGAGGTGTGCATGGCCCTGGCCGGCTGCGCCACCCTGGCCGACATCGGCCCCGAATCCCTGTTGGCCTGATTCCGGAGAAACCCATGCTGATTCCCATCGAACGCGTGCTGAGACAAGAGGAGGTGGGCGAATTCCGCGCCCTGCTGGAGCGGGCCGTTTGGCGCGACGGCGCCGAGACCGCCGGCTCCCTGGCGCGCGCCGTCAAGCGCAACCAGCAGCTGGAGGACGGCGGCGAGCTGGCGGTGAAGCTGGGCAACCACATCCTGCGCCGCCTGGGCGCCCATCCCGGCTTCATCGCCGCCGCCCTGCCCCAGCGCATCTATCCGCCCAAGTTCAACCGCTACGCCGACGGCGGCCACTATGGCGCCCACGTGGACAGCGCCATCATGCAGGTGCCGGGCACGGCGGTGAGCGTGCGCAGCGACCTGTCCGCCACCCTGTTCCTGGCGGAACCAGACGAATACGACGGCGGCGAACTGGAGATCGAGGGGCCGTTCGGCGTGCAGGCGGTGAAGCTGGCGGCGGGCGACCTGGTGCTGTACCCGTCCAGCAGCCTGCACCGCGTCGCGCCGGTGACGCGGGGCGCCCGCGTCGCCGCCTTCTTCTGGATCCAGAGCCTGGTCGCCGACGAGGGCGCGCGCACCCTGCTGTACGACCTGGACCAGGCGATTCAGGGCCTCACCCCGGCGCTGGCGCCGGACGATCCGCGCCTGCTCAAGCTCACCGGCGTCTACCACAACCTGCTGCGGCGCTGGGCCGCGACCTGAACGCCATCCGGCCGGGGAATGCGACAAGGGGCTGGCCCGGCGCGTCCATAGACGGCATGGCTGTCTTATTCAGGATGTCGATTGCAGCGTTCAGGCATTTCAATTGGATCAATGATGCGCCGCCACATACAGTTCGTCCCACGCAAGTTCATCAACCCCTCGCAGCAACCCACCCTTTAGGAGAAATAGGATGCAAACCCTGATCAACACCGAAATCAAACCCTTCAAGGCCCAGGCCTACCAGAACGGCAAGTTCGAGCACGTGACCGATGAGGACCTGAAGGGCAAGTGGTCCGTGGTGTTCTTCTACCCCGCCGACTTCACCTTCGTCTGCCCCACCGAACTGGGCGATCTGGCCGACAACTACGCCGAGTTCCAGAAGATGGGCGTGGAGATCTACGCCGTGTCCACCGACACCCACTTCACCCACAAGGCCTGGCACGACACCAGCGAGACCATCGGCAAGATCCAGTTCCCCATGATCGGCGACCCCACCGGCGCCATCACCCGCAACTTCGGCGTGATGATCGAGGAAGCCGGCTTGGCCGAGCGCGGCACCTTTGTCATCGACCCGCAGGGCAAGATCCAGATCATCGAGATCAACGCCGGCGGCATCGGCCGCGACGCTTCCGAGCTGCTGCGCAAGATCAAGGCCGCCCAGTACGTCGCCGCCCACCCGGGCGAGGTCTGCCCCGCCAAATGGAAGGAAGGCGAGGCCACCCTGGCGCCCAGCCTGGACCTGGTCGGCAAGATCTGACCTTCACTCCCCTCTCCCCCCGGGAGAGGGGCAGGGGGAGAGGGAATCCGGCCAGCAATATCAATCGTGGTTCCCTCTCCCCAACCCTCCCCCGGAGGGGGAGGGGGCACCCCCAAAGCGCAACACCAAGCCGTTTCCAACGGTGACGCCTTCGTATTGCCCTTTACCTCAGGAGAAACACCATGCTGGACGCCAACATCAAGACCCAACTCAAGGCCTACCTGGAAAAGCTCGTCGCCCCCATCGAGCTGGTGGCCTCTCTGGACGACAGCCCCAAGTCCGCCGAGATGCGCGGCCTGCTGGAGGACATCGCCGGCCTGTCGTCCAAGGTCGCCCTGCTCGAAAACGGCAACGACGCCCGCCGCCCGTCCTTCACCGTCGGCAAGGCGGACGAGGGGGAGACAGGCGCCCGCATCCGTTTCGCCGGCCTGCCCATGGGCCACGAATTCACCTCGCTGATCCTGGCCCTGCTCCAGGCCAGCGGCTACGTGCCCAAGCTGGAAGCCGACGTGATCGAGCGGATCCGCGGCATCCAGGGCAGCTTCCGCTTCGAGACCTACATCTCCCTGTCCTGCCACAACTGCCCGGACGTGGTGCAGGCCTTGAACGCCATGGCGGCGCTGAATCCCGGCATCCAGAACGTGATGATCGACGGCGCCCTGTTCCAGGACGAAGTGGACGGGCGCCAGATCATGGCCGTGCCCAGCGTCTACCTGAACGGCGAACCGTTCGCCAACGGCCGCATGGGCATCGAGGAAGTCATCGCCAGGCTGGACACCGGCGCTTCCGCCCGGGAAGCCGCGAAGCTCGCCGAACAGGCCCCCTTCGACGTGCTGGTGGTGGGCGGCGGCCCGGCCGGCGCGGCGGCGGCGGTGTACGCGGCGCGCAAGGGCATCCGCACCGGCGTGCTGGCGGAGCGCTTCGGTGGCCAGGTCATGGACACCCTGGCCATCGAGAACCTCATCTCCGTGACCCGCACCGACGGGCCCAAACTGGCCCGGGCGTTGGAGGAACACGTGAAGGAATACGCCGTGGACATCATGAATCTGCAAAAGGCGGCGGCCCTGATCCCCGGCCAGGCCGGCGGTTTCCATGAGGTGCGCCTGGAGAATGGCGCGCTGCTCAAGGCGAAAGCCGTGATCCTGGCCACCGGCGCCCGCTGGCGCGAGCTGAACGTGCCCGGCGAGCGGGAATACCGGGGCAAGGGCGTGGCCTACTGCCCCCATTGCGACGGCCCCCTGTTCAAGGGCAAGCACGTCGCCGTGGTGGGCGGCGGCAACTCCGGCGTGGAGGCGGCCATCGACCTGGCCGGTATCGTCGGCCACGTCACCCTGCTGGAATTCGGCGACGCGCTGCGCGCCGACGCGGTGTTGCAGAACAAGCTCCACAGCCTGCCCAACACCACCGTCATCAAGAGCGCACAGACCACGGAAGTGACCGGCGAGGTTGGCAAAAACGGCGGCAAGGTGAACGGGCTGACCTACACCGACCGGGTCACCGGCCAGAGCCAGCACATCGCCCTGGAAGGCGTGTTCGTGCAGATCGGCCTGCTGCCCAACACGGATTGGTTGAAGGGCGCCATCGAGCTGTCCCGGTTTGGCGAGATCATCGTCGACGCCAAGGGCCAGACCAGCGTGCCCGGCGTGTTCGCGGCCGGCGACTGCACCACCGTGCCCTACAAGCAGATCATCATCGCCATGGGCGAAGGCGCCAAGGCCAGCCTGTCCGCCTTCGACCACCTGATCCGCGGCCCGCTTCCCGCCTGAGCCGCGCGGCGCGCCACGCCCCACGCCTCTCCCGTCAGGAGAGGCGTTTGCCTTGCGCCGTGGCTGCGGCTGGGCGGCATGACGGCTCCCGTCGATAAAAATACGCGCATATCCGGGTTTGCCATTGACACGGCCTCATGCGGTGTTGATAATTATTCTCAACAAGTGACCCACCCCAGGCCGGGGATCTCCCAAGGGAAAACCTCGGGAAATGGCCAGATCGCCAACCCGTGCCTGAGCTTTGACGCAGTACCCGTCCGGCAAACCCCGGACGCGTTGCCAGCCAGCCAGCCAAACCCGCCAGGGCGCGCCAGCCAGCCAGTCGGAAAACGATCAACCGCTGGATGCGCAGATGTTCGCTTTGCTAGGCCATGACATTCCCCTACTTCCCG
This sequence comes from Thiobacillaceae bacterium, assembly GCA_044227325.1. GTDB lineage: Bacteria > Pseudomonadota > Gammaproteobacteria > Burkholderiales > Thiobacillaceae > PFJX01. The sequence goes on from JBGAFI010000003.1 coordinate 121,624, forward strand.
CCGGATCGGCGCGCCGGCTTTTCGGAGTTGGCGCATGAACGGCGCGGAGACTTTCGACGTGTCCGCCCTGCTCGGGATGCGGCGCCACCTTTCCGTCGCGCATCACCTGCCCGGCCGCATCCGGCTGCGCCTGGGGCCCGCCCTGTGGGGCGGCGCCTCCCAAATCGACCGGGCAGCTTTCCAGCGCCTGCTGGACGGCTTGGAAGGCATCCGCGAGGTGCGCTTGAACAAGGCGGTGGCCTCGGTGGTGATCGAGTACGACCCCGCCCATGTCCCCCCGCAAAGCTGGGAGACCCTGCTGCGCGGCGACGCGGCCGCGGCGGGCGAACTATTGAACCGTTGGCTGGCGCGCCATGGCCAGTCGTTGCGAAACACCCTCTAGGAAAAAGGAGTCGACGATGAGCGAACAAGGCATGTCCGGGCAAGGCGCCGGACAAGGCGAAGGCGGCCAAGGCATGGGCGGCATGAATGGCGCGGGCCAGGGTGGCATGGGGCAATCCCAGGCCGGTCAGGCCATGCCCCCCCAACCTCCGCAATATCCTCCTCACTACCCGCCCGCCCAGGGTATGCCTTATTGGACCGGCCACGGCTATGCGATGCCGGCTTACCCGCCCGGCATGGGCCCGGCGGCGGGCCAGATGCCGGGGCAACAGGCGGACCAGCACGCCGGCCAGGGCATGGCCCGGGCCATGCAGGAGATCGCCAACGGCGGCGGCCTGTCCAGCCTCACCAAACTGCTGGATTTCGACGACAAGGATTTCTGGAAGGGCGCCCTGGTGGGAGCGGCGGCGGTGCTGCTGCTGACCAACGATAACGTCCAACGCGCCTTGTTCCGGGGCGCGGTGAAGGGCCGCGATGCGGTCGAGGAAGGCGTCGGCAAGGTCAAGGAGGGCGTGGGCAAGGTGAAGGACAAGGTGCGCACCGCCAAGGAGAAGAGCGATGAGTGAGCACAGCCTGGTTCCCTATACCCAAGGTGGCGCCTATCCGCCGGCCGCCGCGCCCGCTGAATCCCGCGCCTGCGAGGCGCTGATCAACATGGCCCTGGTGGGCGCCGTGGTGGGCGGTTCCGCCGCCGCCGCCCACAACGCCCTGCGCATGAAGCGGGACGAGACCGAACTGGGCGAGGCCATGCTCGCCACCGGCCGCGCGGCCGTCGCCAGCGCCGCGGCCACCGCCGTCGCGGGCGCGGCGGCCAACGCGGTGGCGGGCGAGGGCGTGCTGCGCCTGTCGGTCATGTTCGGCGTCGGCGCGGCCATGCTCTACGGCCTCAACCGCTGGGCCGAAGGCAAAGGAGAGAAAGATGTATGACGCCGGACATCAACATCATCACGGCGTGAGGAAGAACCTCGTGGAAGGCATAGGCGGCGTGCTCATCGGCGCGGCGGCGGTGCTTCTGCTGACGCGCTTCCTCAAGGGCGGGAAGGCGGCCAGGGCCGAGGCGCCGGCACCCGCGCCGGAAAGCGTGGAGCAGGCCGCGCCGAAACCGGCTGCGCCGAAACGGGCCGCGTCCAAGCGCGCCGCGCCAGCCAAGGCCACCACGCCCGTCGCCAAGCAGCCAGGCCGCGCCCGGACGCAGACGGCGGGGAAGGCCGCGACCAAACCCGCCGCGAAATCCGCGAATCCTCCCGAATCCACCGAAACCTGATTGGAGCAAGCAATGGACCACCCCATGAATGCCTATTCCCAGTATCCCCAGCAAGGCGCGGGTTCCATGAGCCAGGCCCAGGGCCCCGCCATGGGCCAGGGCATGGGGCAGGCGATGCAGGGCCAGTATCCCCAGTCCATGGGCTATGCCGGTTATCCCATGGTTGCGCCCCAGTACCCGCAACAGCAGAACGGCAGCCTGCTCAACGAGCGCTTCTTCAAGGGCCTGCTGATCGGCGCCGCCGCCGCCTACCTGCTCACCAACGAGAACGTGCAGCGCACCGCCATCAAGGGCGCGGTGAAGGCCTGGGGCCTGCTGCAGGGCGGCGTCGAGGAACTCAAGGAACGCTTCCATGACGCCGAAGCGGAAATCCGCGCGGAGACCGGCGAGTGATCAGTCCGGGATACCCCGCGTTTACGCGCGGCTCGACACCCCCCTCCCGCTCGGGGGGAGGGGATGGAGGTTCGCCCGGCCGGCATCGGCACGACGAGCCCCACGAAGGCGAGCCGGCCAAGCTGGATCGCTGGCTGGTGGGGCTGCTGGCCGGCGCCGCGTTGCTGTATCTCGCGGGCAAGGTGATGGGGCTCGGCCGGTCGCGTCCCGCCGGCACCCCGCGTCCACGGGAACGCTGATCCATGAACCCCCCCGTCATCCTGCACGAGACCCCGGCCCGCCTGCGCGTGCGGCTGCCCGCGCTGGCCGAGAAGCGCTGCGATCCGGCCTGGCTGGAAACCTGGCTGGAAGGGCAGCCGGGGGTGAGGGATGTGCGCATCAACCGCAAGGCCGCCAGCGTCGTGGTGAGCTTCGATCCGGCCCGCGCCGACCGGGCGGCGGTGCTGGCGCGCCTGGCCGCCTACCGGCCCGGCCAGGCGCCGGCTTCGGGGGCGAAGCCCACGGTGGCGGGCGAGATCGCCCCCATGGTCACCAGCGCCGCCACCCTGGCCGCCCTGCCCTTCCTGCGCCCCAGCCTGGGCCGCCTGCTGACCCTGGCCAACGTCTCTCCCATCCTGGTCGACGGCGCCGATACCCTGCTGCGCCAGGGCATCAAGATGGAAGTGCTGGACGCCCTGGCCGTGGGGCTCGCCACCTTCAAGGGCGAGGCCTACACCGCCAACATCACCGCCTTTCTCCTGGCCCTGGGCGAGTATCTGGAACACCAGACCCAGCGCAAGTCGGACCAGTTGCTGCGCCGATTGTTGAGCCCCGAACCCGCGCCCGCCTGGGTGGAGCGGGACGGCGAAATGGTCCAGGTGCCCGGCGACGCGGTACACGTGGGCGAAATCGTCGTGGTGGGCGTCGGCGAGACCGTGCCGGTGGACGGACGGGTGGTGGAAGGCACCGCCCTGGTCAACCAGGCCGCGGTCACCGGCGAGGATCTGCCGGTGCGCCGCGAGCAACGCCACCGCGTGGTGGCCGGCAGCGTGGTGGAGGAAGGCCGCATCCGCATGGAGGCCCAGCGGGTGGGTTCCGACACCACCACGGCGCGGGTGGCCAGCTTCATCCAGTCCTCTCTGGAGAACCGCTCCGACACCCAGCGCATGGCCGAGGAACTGGCCGACAAGCGGGTCTGGTTCACCCTGGTCAGCGGCGGCCTGGTCTACGCCCTGACCCGGGATCTGACGCGGCTGGAATCGGTGTTCCTGGTGGACTACTCCTGCGCCCTCAAGCTGGGCACGCCCATGGCCTTCAAGTCCGGCATGGTCCGGGCCGCCGCCCACGGCGTGCTGATGCGCGGCGGCGGCGCCATCGAGCATCTGGCCGAGGTGGATACCATGGTGTTTGACAAGACCGGCACCCTCACCCATAGCGAACTGGTGGTCACCGACGTGCTGGCCCTGGGTCCGCAGCACCTTTCCGAGGACGCCCTGCTGGCCCTGGTCGCCTCTGTGGAGGAACACGCCAGCCATCCCCTGGCCCAGGCCATCGTCGAGGCGGCCAAGGAGCGGGATCTCAAGCACATCACCCATGGCGAGGTGGATTACCTGGTGGCCCACGGCCTGTCCACGGAAGTGGACGGCAAGAAGGTCATCATCGGCAGCCGGCATTTCCTGGAAGAACACCACGGCGTTTCCTTCGCCCGCCACGAGGCGGTCATCGACCGCCTCCAGGACGAAGGCAAGACCCTGCTCTATGTTGGCGCGGCAGCCCAGGGCAAGATCAAGAGCGGCCCCATCGGCGTGGTGGCCCTGCGCGACACCCTGCGCGCCGACGCGGCCTACGCCCTGAAACGCCTGCGCGCCCTGGGCATCACGAAGATGGTCATGATCACCGGCGACAAGCGCGCGAAGGCCGAGGCCCTGGCCGCCGAACTGGGCCTGGACGCGGTTCACGCCGAGGTGGCGCCCGAGGAAAAGGCCGAGATCATCAAGGCCTTGCAGGCAAAAGGCCGCAAGGTGGCCTTCGTCGGCGACGGCATCAACGACGGCCCGGCCCTGGCGGTGGCGGAAGTGGGCATCGCCATGCCGCGCGGCGCCGACATCGCCCGCGCCACCGCCGACATCGTGCTGATGGACGACCGCCTCACCGCCGTGGCCGACGCCCGCGAGATCGCCGCGCGCACCATGGCCCTGATCAAGAGCAACTTCAACGTGGCCGTGGGCGTCAACACCGCCGTGCTGGCCGGCGCCGTCATGGGCTGGCTCAGCCCGGTGATGAGCGCGGTGCTGCACAACGGCACCACCATCGGCGTGCTGTTGCGCGCCCTGGCCGGCGTCGGCATTTCCGGCGCCCCGGCCGGCGAGACCGCCCGGCGTCTCGATACCCTCGAGCGCGCCTACCACTGAGACGGATGCGGCATGAACTCCGTCTTCATTCGCCCCGTCCCCACTCGCCTCGTCATCGAGCGCCGGAACCCCCGCGCATGGGCCGGCCACGGCGTTCCCCCCGCTTTCCAGGGGGCGCTCGCAAGTTCCCGGGAAGGCGGGCGTGCAGGCCCGTCTTGCCGGATTTCCACGTAGTTTCGAGAGGAGCCGCACCATGACCGCAATCAAATACATCCATCACACCCCCGGCCGCCTGCGCGTCAAGGGTCGCCATTTCCAATGCCAAGGCGAGCGCGCGCGCAAGGCGGTGGCCGGCCTGCAAAGCCTGGCCGGCGTCGAACTGGTGAAGCTGAATCCCCATGCCGGCAGTCTGACCGTGCATTACGACCCGGCGATCCACAGCCAGGGCGAACTGCTCGCGGTGCTGGAAGCCGCGGGCTGCCTCCACGCTGCCGCCGAAATCCACGTGCCCGCCCATTCCGCCACGCCGAAGGAAGGCGTGGCCGGCGCCTTCGGCAAGGCCCTGGTGGGTGTGCTGGCCCAGCGCACCGCCAGCCGCCTGATCGGCGTCCTGCTCTGACCGCCATGGCCGCGCCCTTTCCCCTCGCCATGGCCGATGCGGGCGCGCGCGTGCGCATCGTCGCCCTGCGCGGCGGCGCCGGCCTGGACAAGCGCATGACCGAGATGGGCCTCAACGTGGGCAGCGAATTGGTCGTGCGCCAGCGCCAGGGCGGTGGCCTGGTGGTGTCCCGGGGCGAGACCCGTTTCGCCCTGGGCGGCGGCATGGCCCTGAAGGTGATGGTGGAGGCGGTGGGGTAGGGAGATGCGAAACGTGAGGTGTGAAAGGGGAAATGAAGAAGGCGGCCACGCGCACGCCTCGTTTCACCCGAGCCGCGCGGCGGCCCGTCACATCTCACGTTTCACACACTCGCAAGTACGCGTGTTCGCGTTTCAAGGAGAACAGTCATGACTCTCAAAGACCTGCAGGTCGGCGACCGCGCCAAGGTGGCCGGATTTCTCGAAAGCGGTTCCGCCGGCGGCAACGCCTATCGCCGCAAGCTGCTGTCCATGGGCCTGACGCCCGGCGCCGAGATCAGCGTGACCCGCGTCGCGCCCATGGGCGATCCGGTGGAGATCCGCGTGCGCGGCTTCGCCCTGTCGGTGCGCCGCGCCGAGGCGGCGAGCCTTGCGGTGGAGAAACTGTGATGGGCAACGCAATTAAGAGCATCTACACCATCGGTCTGGTGGGCAACCCCAACTGCGGCAAGACCACCCTGTTCAACGCCCTCACCGGCTCCAAGCAGCGGGTGGGCAACTGGCCCGGCGTCACCGTGGAGAAGAAGAGCGGCGAGTACCGCTTGTCCGAGGGTACGCAAACGAGCCGCTTCGAGGTGGTGGACCTGCCCGGCACCTATTCCCTGGACGTGGTGGACCGGGAGGTCTCCCTGGACGAGCAGGTGGCGCGGGACTTCGCGCACGCCAACGAGGCGGACCTGATCGTCAACATCGTCGACGCCTCCAACCTGGAGCGCAACCTGTACCTCACCAGCCAGCTCGCCGAGATGCGCGTGCCCCTGCTGGTGGTGCTGAACATGGTGGACGTGGCGGAAAGCAAGGGCATGCGGGTGGACGCCGAGGCCTTGTCCCGGCAACTGGGCTGCCCGGTGCTGCCGGTGGTGGCCTCCGAGGGCATCGGCATCGACGCCCTGAAGGCCGCCATCAATACCGCCGTGGCAGAGCGGCCCCGTTCCACCGCCCTGGTGGAATACCAGGCGGCCCTGGACCACGCCATCGCCGGCCTGGCGCCGCGCCTGCAAAGCGCCGCCGCGGCCGGCGGCATCTCCCCGCGCTGGCTCGCGGTGCGGCTGCTGGAAGGCGACGATCTGGCCCGGCGCGCGGCGGGCGCCGAACTGGCCGAGGACGCGGCGCGGCGCGCCGAAACCCTGGGCGAGGATCTCGACATCCTGGTGGCCGATGCCCGCTACGGCCTGGCCAACCATATCGCGCGGCAGGCCGTGACCGTCAGCGGCCAGGTCGGCCGCGACCTGACCGACCGCATCGACCGCGTGGTGCTGAACCGGGCCATGGGCATCCCCATCTTCCTGGGGATGATGTATCTGATGTTCATGTTCACCATCAACATCGGCGGCGCCTTCATCGACTTCTTCGACCAGTTCGCCGGCGCGCTCTTCGTGGACGGCTTCGGCGCCTTGCTGGCCGGCCTGGGCGCGCCGGAGTGGGTGAACGTGGCCCTGGCGAAAGGCATCGGCGGCGGCCTGCGGACCGTGGCCACCTTCATTCCGGTGATCGGCTTCCTGTACCTGTTCCTGTCGGTGCTGGAGGATTCCGGCTACATGGCCCGGGCCGCTTTCGTCATGGACCGCTTCATGCGCTGGGTGGGTCTGCCGGGCAAGTCCTTCGTGCCGGTCATCGTCGGCTTCGGCTGCAACGTGCCGGCCATCATGGCCACCCGCACCCTGGAGCATAAGCGCGACCGGCTCATCACCATCGCCATGGCGCCCTTCATGTCCTGCGGCGCGCGCCTGCCGGTGTACGTGCTGTTCGCCGCCGCCTTCTTCCCCCACGGCGCCCAGAACGTGGTGTTCGGGCTGTACCTGATCGGCATCGTCGTCGCCGTGCTGACCGGCCTGGTGCTGAAGAACTCCATCCTGAAAGGCGAGGCCACCCCCTTCATCATGGAACTGCCGCCCTACCACCTGCCCACCGTCAAGGGCATCCTGATCCACAGCTGGGACCGCCTGAAGAGTTTCGTCCTGCGCGCCGGCCGGGTCATCGTGCCCATGGTGCTGGTGCTCAACTTCCTCAACGCGGTGGGCACCGACGGCAGCTTCGGCAACGAGGACAGCGACAAGTCCATGCTGGCCGAGGTGGGGCGCGCCATCGCGCCGGCATTCTCGCCCATGGGCCTGAACCAGGAGAACTGGCCCGCCGCCGTGGGCATCTTCACCGGCGTGCTGGCGAAAGAGGCGGTGGTGGGCACCCTGAACTCCGCCTACACGGCCCTGGCGCAGCGCGATGCCGCCGCGGCCGGCGCAGCGCCGGCCGACGAGGAGGCCTTCGACCTGGGCGACGCGGTCGCCGGCGCCTTCGCCACCATCCCGGCCAACCTGGCCGACGCCCTGGGCAAATGGGCGGACCCCCTGGGCGTGGAGGTGGGCGATGTGAGCGATCAGGCCGCGGTGGCGGAGAAACAGGAAGTCTCCACCGGCACCTTCGGCGCCATGGCGAGCCGCTTCGACGGTGCCGCCGGGGCATTCGCCTACCTGCTGTTCATCCTGCTCTACTTCCCCTGCACCGCCGCCATCGCCGCCGTCTACCAGGAGTCCGGCGCGCGCTGGACCGCCTTCGTGGCCCTGTGGACCACGGGCATGGGCTACGGCCTCGCCACCCTGTACTACCAGGCGGCCAGCTACGCGCGCGACCCGGCGATGGCCCTGGCCTGGATCGGCCTGGTGCTCGCGGGCTTCGCCGGCGCCTTCCTGTTCCTGCGCTGGCAGGGGCGGCGCGATGCGGGGTTCGATCTGCCGCTGCCGCAGAAGGCGTGAGGCGTCCGCCATGATCCTGTCCCGCGTCAACGAATATCTGAGGCAACACAAGCGTGCCAGCGTGGTGGACATGGCCCTTGGCCTGGATGCCGCGCCGGAGGCGTTGAAGGCGATGCTGGGCGCCCTGGAACGAAAAGGCCGGGTGCGCCGTCTACCCAGCGGTACCGGTTGCGGCGGCGGCTGCTGCAAATGCGACCCGAACAGCGTGGAACTGTACGAGTGGGTGGGCGAGTAATGCGGATTCCGCTAACCTGCCTCCAGGCCGCGCGCGGCCGGCCCCTTCCCGCGCGGCGGCGGGGAAGGGGGCATTCGAACACGGACGCTTAAGGCAATTGTTTAAGGCTATTCCATGACGACCCATGACCTTCGCCTCTGGCAACACGCCCACGATTTCGGCACCGAGGCCCAGCAGCACGCCGAGCGCCGCACCCGCTGGGTGGTGGGGCTGACCTTCGTCACCATGCTGGTGGAACTGGCGGCCGGCTGGCTGACCGGCTCCATGGCCCTGCTCGCCGACGCCTGGCACATGGCCAGCCACGTCGCCGCCCTGGGCCTCGCCGCCTACGCCTACCGCTTCGCGCGCCAGCATGCCGGCGACGCCCGCTACACCTTCGGCACCGGCAAGGTCACCGCCCTGGCCGGCTACACCAGCGCCCTGCTGCTGGTGGGCGTGGCGCTCTGGATGGTGTGGGAGTCGTCCCATCGCCTGCTGGCGCCGGTCTCCATCCACTATGCCGAGGCCATGGCGATCGCCGCCCTGGGCCTGGCGGTCAATCTGGCCAGCGCCTGGCTGCTGGATCACGGCCACGACCACCACCATGAACACGCGCACCACCACGATCATGACCACGCGCACCATCATGAGCACGGCCACGAACCGGTGGACCACAATCTCCGGGCCGCCTACATCCACGTCCTGGCCGACGCGCTGACTTCCGTGCTGGCCATCGTCGCCCTGGGCGGCGGCCTGCTCTACGGCTGGAGTTTCCTCGACCCGCTCATGGGGCTGGTGGGCGCGGCGCTGGTGGGCCGCTGGGCCTGGGGCCTGGCGCGGGATAGCGCCCAGGTTCTGCTGGACGCCGAAGACCACGGCGCGACCGCGGCGGAAGTGCGGCGGCTGATCGAAGCCCTGCCGGACCACGAGGTGGCCGATCTGCATCTGTGGCGCGTCGGTCCCGAGAGCCGCGCCTGCATCCTGTCCCTGGTCACCCACTCGCCCCATCCGGCGGCGTTTTACCGGGAGCGTCTGGCGGGCGTCGCCGGCCTGGACCATCTGACGGTGGAAATCAACGAATGCCGGGATGCCCGTTGCCAGCCCCGCCCCAGCGCCTGACATGAGCGGGCCGGCCGCCCTTCTGGTCGTCGGCATCCACCGGGAGGAACTGGCCTTCGGCAAAGCGGTCGCGGCGGGCCTGGCAAGAGAGCGCGTCGACGTCCTCACCATTTCCGAGGGCCTCTCCGGCCGCCGCCCGCGCCCGGACCAGCGCTTTCACTTCGACACTCTGCACCGGGCGCTCTATCTGCAACTGCTACCCCACGTGCGGACCCGGCATCGCCTGCTGATCGACCTGCATACCGGCCTGGACCGGCAGGCGCCCTGCGCCGACGTCTACAGCCGGGATATCCCTCGCCTGGCGGCCCGCCTGGCGCGCGCGGACGCCCCGGCGAACCCGCCCCGCCTCATTTCACTGGGCCAGGCCGGCGCGGGCCCCAGCGCGGAAACCGTGATTCCCGCGGAAATCTGGGAGAACCCCCGCTTCCTCTATGTCGGACTGGAAATCTATCTGGCCGAGCCCGGCCCCGGCCGAGGCGTGGAACAGGACTACGCGCGCGGATTGATCGCGGCGCTGGCGGAGGAGGCCGCCGACCCCGGCACGCAGAGCCCGCCTTGGCTCAATGCCTGACGCCGGTTTCGTTCTCGAGACAGCACGCCAACCACTGGGTGACATCGAGCTGCGCGCCGGCGGCGAGCCGGAGTCCGGCCTGCATGTCTTGGCTGTTGGCGTCCGGATGCAGGGCGAGGCGCTGGATCTGATGGACGATGGCGTGCAGGTTCCTGATGTCGGGCCGGGTCCGTTGCCGGGACGCGAGCCAGACCAGGGCGGCGAGCAGGGTTTTCACGGGCGGCAGCGCGGGCGTGGCGGGAGCGGCATGCATGGCGGTGGCGTTCATGACGGTTTGCGCGCGCCGGTCGGCGCGGCCAGCGGGATGCGCGTTTCCGCGCCGAAATCCAGGCGGCCGGCGGCCAGGCGTTGCAGACCGTCGGCGAAGCTGGCTAGGCCGGAGCCGCGCAGCATGACGCAGGGTTTGCCGGCCTGTTTGCAATGGCGTTTGAGCTGGTAATAGGCGGGATGGCCGACGCAGTCGGCGGGGCAGATCACCGCGTCGGCCTGGCCGAGCAGTTCCGGCAGGCGGGACAGGGCTTCCTCGCGGCCGCCGTCATGGAAGATGAATTGGCCGCCGGCTTTCTCCACCAGGCTGCGGTATTGGGGTTGCAGGTTGGTGCGGCCGCCCACGCAGAGCAGGCGGCGGCCGTCGAATTCGGGCCGGGCGGGGCAGGCGTTGTCCATGCCGCAATCCGCGCAGGACGGGGTTTCGTCCAGCAGCCGCTCCAGCGCGTCCCGCTCCTTCGCCGCGAGTTGGAGGGATTCGGCCAGCTTGCGGTTTTCGGCCTTGAGGGCGAGCAGGCGTTCTTCCAGGGCTTCCGCGCGGCCGGCGTGGCGGTTCAGCGCTTCCGCCCTTTCCTCGGCTAGCGCCAGTCGGCGTTCCAGATCCGCGAGGCCTTGGCCGGAGTGGGCTTCATGCAGGCGCTTGCGCAGGTTTTCGTTCTCGCGCCCCCGCTCTTCCGCGGCGGCCAGGGCCTGCTCCAGATGGCGGACGCGCGCGTTCCGGGCGGCCAGTTCCGCATCCGCCCGTTGCGCGCCGCGCTTGATCTGCCCCTGCAACTGGCCGATCTCGCCTTCGAGCGCGGCGATGCGGGCCAGGTCGGCGCGCACGCCGGCGCCGACCTGGTGGGACAGCATGTGGATATCCTCGTAGATGCGCTGCCACATGTCGCGGGTCGCGACGCGGCAGGTGATGGCGCCCCACATGGCGCCGGCGGCCTCGCCCCGGTCCAGCGCGGCTTGCCACATGTCCCGCGCCGCCGATTCGGTTTTCGCCTTGGCGAAGCGGCCGACCCAGAGGGCGTGGCGCCGGTCGAGGATCTGCTGGACCGTCTCCGAAACGGGGTTGCGGTTTTTGCAGTGGGACACCACGCCGACGTGGGCGTCGTAATCCGAGGCGTTCGCGGGGACGACGCCCTGTTTGCGCGCCAGCTTGCGGACTTCCTCCATGGACAGGCAGGTGCCGATGACGGGGCAGAGCAGCTTGTGTTCCAGTTCCCAGAGCCGGGTGGGCAGCCGGCTGGCGCGCGGCGGCTCGGCTTGCCCGGCTTCGGGCATTGGGTTTTCGTTCGGCGCCCCCTCTTCCTGGCCGAGGAAGCGCGCGGTCCATTCCTTGGCCAGGTTTTCGGAACGACCGGTGAAAGGGATGACCGCGCTCATGCCGCTTCTCCCTGGCATTCCCAGGTGAGCCACGGCTGCCGGCGCGGCGCGGCGGCTATCGTGGCCGGACCCGTGGCCGGACCAGGAAGCGCTTCGCCCCGGTGTTCCAGCACCTCGCTCAACTGCCGGCAGCGTTCCCGCAGACGCGGGTCGGCGGCGGCATCGCCGGCGAGGCGGTCGAGCAGCAGCGTGGCGAGGTGGGCGGAGCGGGGCCGGCCGCTCTGGATATAACAGGCCAGATGTTCGATGACGGCGGCCATCAGGTCGGCGCGGCCATCGTTCATGGAGTGTGTCGTCTTCATGGCGGCCTCACCGGTATTCGATCCGGCCGGCGGCCAGGGGTGTTTCCAGAGGTACCAGGGCATAGACCGCCGCCACCAGCGCGAGAAAAACCAGCAAACCCTTGGCGCTGCCGCGCACCACCCAGAGCATCGTTCGAGCCCATTCCATTTCGGTCTCCTGTAACAGAGGTATAGGGAATGGCTGGCAGGAGCCCGACCCGGGGGCGCGGCATCCTTCGCTGGCTGGTTTTCGCGTCCGTTTCCCGATCTGAATCGGGAATTCAGGATGCGTTGGAAGGGATATTAAACGATAACGATTCTCAATAACAAGGTATTTGTCGTGGCCCGAACAAGAAAAAAGCGGGCACGCCGGCCCGCTTCATCTTTCGGCGCAACGTTCCGTTCAGGAGCCGAAATCGCCCATCGCGCTTTGCAGGTAGTTCTGCAAGCCCACCTTGTCGACCAGGTCGAGCTGGGTTTCCAGATAGTCGATGTGCTCCTCGGTGTCTTCCAGGATGCCGTCCAGGATTTCCCGGGAGACGTAGTCCTTCACCGATTCGCAGTAGGCGATGGCCTCGACGTAGAGCTCGCGTCCACCCAGTTCCAGCTTGAGGTCGCCGGACAGGCACTCGGGGACGTTCTCGCCGATGTTGAGCTTGTTCAGGGTTTGCAGATTGGGCAGCCCTTCCAGGAACAGGATGCGCTCGATGAGCTTGTCGGCGTGGTGCATTTCCTCGATGGATTCGTCGTATTCGTGCTTGCCCAGGGCGTTGAGGCCCCAGTTCTTGTACATGCGGGCATGGAGAAAATACTGGTTGATGGCGGTCAGCTCCACCGCCAGGGCCTTGTTGAGCAATTGAATGACTTTCTTGTCGCCTTTCATGGGGACTCCTGTCTATGTTGTCCGGAAGCGGGGCGCAACCTGGGAATCTCGGCGAGCCGTTGGCTGGAAAGTGGCTAAAGGGCAATCCGCCGCGCGAGCCGACCGTAAGTCGGATGCAACGGATTATAGGCAAAGGCGGCAATGAAAACGCGCGGGATTCAGCGCCACCGCGAGCGGGGGAATAGGGTGGGCGGATCGATGCGGGGGGAAGGAGCGGGGCTCAGGCGGCGCAGGCCATGTTCCGCGCCTCGTTGGGACACTGGCGGCATTCCTTGATGATGCCGTGGGCGCAGCGCGCGCACTTGCCGCATTCGGAGGCCACGCCCAGATGTTCCCGCATGGCGCTCAGCGAATGCACGCCTTGGTCGACGGCGTCGCGAACCTGCTTTTCGGTGACGGCCTGACAAATGCAGACGTACATGATGGGCTCCTCGGAGTTGACGGGCGAAGTCTCATGCAAATGAGAACGGTTGTCAATAACTCAAGAGTACGGTCAGCAAAAAATCAGCTCGCCGGATTGCCGGCGACGGCCAGGGTGAAATCCTCCAGCAGCTTGCGCACGAAATTCTCTTCCAGATCGGCGGTGATGAACACGAAGCGGCTGCGCCGGTCCTCGTCCGGCCATGCCGCGAGTTCGGCGGGCGGATAGAGCAGATGCTGCACGGCATGCAGGACGACCGGATGGGGCTGGCCCGCCAGATTGACGATGGCTTTCATGCGCAGCAGATTCTTCGGGCGGAAGGCGATCAGCATTTCCAGGGCCGCGTGCAGGCCGTCCCCGTCCAACGGTGTCGCGAAGGTCAGGCTGAAGGCGCGGATGCGTTCGTTTTGGTGGGCCGGGGCGGCCGGCGCCTTGCCGCCCAGCAGGCCGGCCTTGGCGACGGGCTTGTAGCGTTGCAGGGCCAGCCATTTTTCCACGTCCGGATGCTTGTCCCTGGTGTTGAACAGGCCGGCGTCGAGGATCAGGGCGGGATCGATGATGCCGTTGGTCACGGTGTACCTGGGCGCGGCCGGATTGAGTTCGTCCAGCCGCGCCTCCAGCGCCGCGCGGTCTTCCGGCGTGGCCTGGTCGCCCTTGGTGAGCAGCAGCCGATCCGCCGTCGCCGCCTGGCGCGCGGCTTCCGGGTAGGTGGCGAGCTGTTCCGCGCCCAGGACCGTATCCACCAGGGTCACCACGCCGTCCATGCGATGGCGCGCGGCGAGCCAGCGCTCGTTGAGCAGGGTGTCCAGGATGGGGGCCGGGTCGGCGATGCCGGTGGTTTCGATGACGATGCGCTGGTAGGGCGGCAGCGAGCCGCCGGAACGGGCCATGTAGAGGTTCTTCAGGGTCGGCGCCAGGGTGCCCTGGATCTGGCAGCACACGCAGCCGCCGGAAAGCAGCGCCAGCGGGCCGCGCGATTCCTCCAGCAGTTGATGGTCCAGGCCGATCTCGCCGAATTCGTTCATGACCACGGCGGTGAGGGGCTGGTGGCGCAGCAGGTGGTTCAGCAGCGTGGTCTTGCCGCTGCCGAGGAAACCGGTGAGCAGGGTGACGGGAATCAGGTCGGGAGTGGACGCCATGGCCGGACGGTGTTCCGGGTGAGGAAACACCGGATTCTATCGGCCGGCGCGAGCCGGGTCAGAAATGCCAGCGCGCCTGGATGTAGCCGCGCCGCTCGATCACCACGGGCACGGTCTCGAAGATGTCGCTGGCGAATTCCTGGTGCGAGGAATCCAACAGGTTCTGGCCGACCAGGCTGAGTTCCAGATCCTTGCTCGGCGACCAGGCCAGGCGGAAATCCAGACTGGTATAGGCGGGGATGCGGCGGCTGGCGACATGGGTGGTATCGCGCTCGGCCACATGGCGCAGCCAGAAATCCAACTTCAGCCTTTCGCTCAGGTCGTGGCTGGAGCGCAGGGAGACGATCTGCCTGGGCAGGGAGCCTTCCAGGTCTTCCACCGTGTCCAGGCTGTCGTCGCTGATCCTCATGCGCGCGTGACTGTAGGCGGCGGACAGGCGCTAATCGTCCTGTGGATGCCAGTCCAACGCGGCTTCGAAACCGTGCAGATCGGCGGACAGGGCGTTCTGCAGGACGGTGTTGGCCATGACGATGCCGGCGCCGAGTGGCGTGTAACCGGTGAGGACGGGCGCGCGCAGATCGTCGTAGCGGTGCGCGAAAGCCGCCAGGTCCAGGGACAGGCGCGGCGTGAACTGGGTGCGGTAGCCCAGTTCGAAGGCATTCACGGTTTCCGAATCCAGCGCGCTGTTGCCGAGCAGGGCCACGGTGACCGCGTTCGCCCCCGCGCCGGCGAAGGGCGAGGTATTCGGCGCGTAGGTCTGCATGAACTGGAACTGGGCATCCCGCTCCGTGCGATTGGGTGTGCGCACCGCGCGGGCGACGGACACCCAGGCGCTGCTGCGTTCGTCCACATGCCACAGCAGGCGGGCGTTGGGCTGGAATTCCCAGCCGGTATAGGTGTCGTTTTCCAGGCGCGCGCCCAGGGAAAGACGCCAGCGGTCCGTCGCCAGGGGAATGTCTCCCTGGGCGTAGAGGCTGAAGGTGGACAGGGTGCGGTCCAGGGGCGAATAGGCGATGGTGAGCGTCGGCGCCCCCATCCGATCCATGGCCACCCGATAGCCCGCGCCCCAGGTCAGGTCGGCGCCGGAGGCGAATTCATGGCGCAGGTGGAAATCCAGGTCCAGGGTGTTGCGCTGCATGGACCAGCCCAGGGTGTTCTCGTTATGGACGTGCTCGAGGGTCGCCTGCAGGCTGGAATCAAGTCCGCCCGAGGTTTTTCCTTCACGGCGGCCCATGACGAAGCCGCCCTCGACCAGGGTGTCGTAGTCCACTTCCAGGGAAAACGGCGCCGCCGGCGTGGGCAGGCCGGCGATGTTGGTGGTGCTTTCCCAGCCGCGCCAGAATTCGCTGATCAAGGTGTAGTCCGCCCCCGAGGCGAGCTTGTCCAGGCGCATGCCGGCGCGGACGCGATGGGAACCGGTGTTCGATTCGCCGCCGGACAGGCGCTCGTCGTGGCCGATTTCGTCGCCGGTCGCGAACAGCCGCAAATGGGTGTCGGGATCGATTTCCGCGCCCTTGCTCGCGGTCACGGCGCGGGCTTCCTGGGTGCCGACGGATACCTGCACGTCGACGCCCTGGGTGGCGCTGGCCGGCAGGGTGATGATGTTGATGACCCCGCTGACCGCGTTCGCGCCCCAGGTCGCGGCGGCGGGGCCGCGGATGACTTCGATGCGCTCGATCAGGGCGAGGGGGATGTTTTCCTGTTCCCACTCCGTGCCCGAATACAAGGGGGTGTAGACGCTGCGCCCATCCACCAGCACCAGCAGCTTGTTGGCCCAGCGCCCGCTGAAGCCGCGGATGGAAACCGACCAGCGGTTGTCGCCGATGCGGGCGGCATCCACGCCGGGCGCCAGGCGCAGGACTTCCGGCAGGCTGGTGGCGCCGGAACGGCGGATTTCTTCCCGGGTGATCACATGGACCGCGGCGGCGGCGTCGGCCAGTCGCTGGGATTTCTTGCCCAGGGAGGTGATCTCCACCTGAAGCAGCTCCTCCAGCGACAATTCCACCAGCTTGTCCAGCGTGGCATCGGTTTCGCCGGCGGCGTGGGCCGGCACGGCGCCCGCCAACGCGGCGGTCAGCAGTGCATGGAGAAATGGAGACGTCTCGTTTCTGGGCATCGTGAACTCCAGGCCGCACTCTGACAGCAAGCCGGCGGTGATTCTGTGGCCTGGATCACAATTCCACGGAAACCAGCGGGCTTCGTGCAATGGAGCGCAGACGATTCACCCCGCGTATATCGTCTCCACGTCACGAAACTTGAGTTTGCCGGGCGTTCTCAACCCCCCTTCAGATCCTCCAGCATGCTGGACAGGTCGTCGGCGTGTTCCTCCTCCATGGCCAGGATGCCCTCCAGCATGCGCCGGGTGGTGATGTCCTTGTCGCCGATGTACTGGATCATCTCGCCGTAGCTGTCGATGGCGATGCGTTCCGCGACCAGATCCTCCCTGATCATGTCGATCAGATCGTCGCCTTCCACATATTCCGCGTGGCTGCGCGTCGCCAGGCCTTCCGGGCTGAAGTCCGGCTCGCCCTTCAACTGCACGATGCGCGCGGCGATCTGGTCCGCGTGCATCTGCTCCTCGTTCGCGTGCACCAGGAACTCGGCCGCGACCGCGTCGGCGTTGATGCCGGCGGCCATGAAGTGGTGGCGCTTGTAGCGCAGGATGCAGACCAGCTCGGTGGCCAGGGCCTCGTTCAGCAGCTTGACCACCGTGCTCCGGTCGGCCCGGTAGCCGGCGGTGACCGCGCCGTCCTCGATGTGTTTGCGCGCCCGCTCGCGCAGGGTCTTGATGTCGGTGAGAAAGGGTTTGGCCTCCGGTTTGGCCGCCGCCTTGGCCTTGGGTGTCGCGCTTTTCTTGGTCATGTCCGTCTCCTTGTCGTGAATGAAAAAGCCTCAACCGAGGCTGGTGTCCAACAGCATCATGATGGCGAAGCCGGCCATCAGGCCCAGGGTGGCCGGGGTCTGGTGGCCGTTGCGGTGGGTTTCCGGAATGACCTCGTGGGAGACCACGAAGATCATGGCGCCGGCCGCGAGGCCGAGGCCGATGGGATAGGCGATGGCCAGCCCGCTGGACAGACCCACGCCCAGCAGCGCGCCGACCGGCTCCATGAAGCCGGTCGCGGCGGCGATCAGCACCGCGCGCAAGGGCGCCAGCCCGGCGGCGCGCAGGGCCACGGCGACAGCCAGTCCTTCCGGGATGTCCTGCAAGGCGATGGCGCTGGTCAGCGGCAGGCCGACGCTCATGTCGCCGCGGGCGAAGCTGACGCCGATGGCCATGCCTTCCGGCAGGTTGTGCAGGGTGATCGCCAGCACGAACAGCCAGACCCGGTTGACCCGCTCGCAGCCCGGCCCGCAGGGACCGCCGTGGGGATGTTCGTGGGGCGTGAACAGGTCCAGGCCGAGCATGAGCAGCACGCCCAGGCCCAGGCCGAGCACCACGGCGAAACCGCCCGCCGCCGCGCTGCCGGTGATCTCCTTGCCCGCTTCCAGGCCCGGCAACAACAGGGAAAACGAGCTGGCGGCCAGCATCATGCCGGCGGCCAGGCCCAGCAGGGTGTCCTCGGCGCGGCTGCCGATGCCGCGCATGAACAGACCCGGAATCGCGCCCAGGGTGGTGGCGGCGAAGCCCGCGAGGCCGCCGATCAGGCCGTAGCGCAGGGCGGTGTCGGCATGGCCCGCCAGCATGCCGGCGGCGCTGTTGAGGAACAGCGCCAGCACGGCCAGCAGCGCGATGCCCAGGCCCAGGGCGGCATGGGGATGGGCGCCCGCGTGGCGCAGCCAGTCCGCGCGCAGGGTCGGGGTTTGCCGGGCAAGTTCCATGATCGGTCCGGGGTGTCCGCGTTATCGGCGCGCAGGGTCCGCGCCGGGGGCGGGCGTGTCGCCGCCGCAGGCGATGCCGGCGAGGCCGACACCCAAGCGGGCCATCGCGTCGTAGAGCGCCGAGGCGCCGGCCGCCGGTGCCGCGGCGGCCCGCTCCGCCGCGACATCGCGGCGCCAGGCGCGGTAGGTGCTGTAGAGGCTCAAAGTCATGATGTTCTCCTGATAGGGGTTCGTCTTGCCCCTATTTAAAGACATCGGCGGAACCGGGTGAAATGGATAGTCCCGTTCGCCACCATCTACGTTATAGATTGCATGCTTCGGCCTGCCGCGTTCATCGCACCGACCGATAGACCGCGTCGCGCCCCCGCTTGCTCAGCACCAGTTGCCAGAGCTGGCCCTGGCCGGAGCGGAAGAAGCCGGCGCAACAGTGCAGGTAGTACTTCCACATGCGGTGGAAACGCTCGTCGTACTTGTCCGAAAGGCCGGGCCAGGCGCGCGCAGCCCGCCGGCTACTCCTCCACGGCGACGCGCGGCGGACGTTCGAATGACGAGTCCAGGCAGTCGCTGGGCCAAAGTCCGTCCATCTGGGTCTCGCCGAAACCAAGCGCGCCTTGGGCGAGGATGCGCCGGTACAGCGCGTGGATCACGCACCTGATATCCGAGGGCGCGTTGCCATCGAGGCGCGCCGGTGGCGGCGTCATCAGCTTGAGCAACGCCGCAGGAAGCGTCTGTCTGGCTTGCCGACTCCATGTGAAGAAACCACGGGGACGAGTCAGTGTCGGCATGGGGGGTGCTCCGATCCTGATCCGGGTGCGTCACGGCGGGAGGCAAGGGCGGCGTTTGATCCGGGGACTGGAAAGTTTGCATGGGTTGCCGGATCTGTTGCCCGGGCCCGGATATCCCGCTCGCCTTGCAGAAATGCTGTACTGCCTGTGTCGGAAATTCTTACAGTGTGAGTGCCGAACCGATCGCAGCGACTGTCAAAACAAGGTGTTAGCAGACGGCAAGAATGTTGCTAAAGACCTTGTAACCACTAAGGAATAGCCTTAGTTGGCGTTTTGCGGGCTGGGCTCCATCGAACTTACTCGACCGGATTTCCGGCTCGCCTTGTCAAGGAGCGAATCGTGTCAACGGGTATCGGCTTGAAGGCCATGCGCCTTTCCTCAATGTTGGTTTCCTTAGCGCTATCGGGCGCGGTGTCGGCGAGCAATCTGGTGGTCAATGGCGATTTCAGCGCGGGCAACACCGGTTTTGATTCGGGCTATCAGTACGCGTCTCCCATGTATTGGCAGCCGACCCATTACAACGCCGGCTCCCCGTTGGCCTTTGAAGATCACACGGAGGCGGGGGTGGACAGCATGCTGATGGTGGATGGCGCATATACCTCGACAACGGTGGTATGGCAGGAAACTCTCGCGGTCACGCCTAACACCGACTACCAGTTCCTGGCATGGGGACGTTCCGTCATGCGCGGCGCCGGTCCGGACATCACGCTGGATTTCCGCGCCAACGGTGTATCCATGGGCACGCTGACCCTCGTCAACTACCCGAACGACCTCTGGCAGTCGTTTTCGTCGGTATGGAACTCGGGCGCAAACTCCAGCGTGACGCTGAATATTTTCGACCTGCAAACGAACAACAGCGTCCCGGGCAACGATTTCGCCCTCGATGACATCAGCCTGTCGCCGGTGCCGGAAACCGATACCTGGGCCCTGTTCCTCGCCGGTCTGGGCGTGATGGGCTTGGTGACCGCGCGCGGACGGTCGCGCATCGGCGCACACAGGCTGGGCTGATCCCGGCGCGGCGGGGCCTCCAGGCCGCCGCGCGTTCCGCCAGGGTTCGTGATCCGCCGGGTCGGCGGCGGTTCAGTACATACGGCAGGAACTTCCCGCTCATGACGATATGCACCCGGTCGCACTTCGGATTGGGCTCCCGGGTGATGTCCATGGAAAAGTCGATGGCGCTCATGATGCCGTCGCCGAATTCCTCGTGGATCAGTTCCTTGATGCTGGTGCCGTACACGTTCACCAGTTCGTAGAAGCGGTAGATGAGAGGGTCGGTGGGCACGGCGGTGGGCAGGGAACCCTTGTCGGGCACCACTTGCAGCACCTCCACAGCCTCGGCGGGCAAGTCCAGCATGGCGCCCACCTTGCCGGCCTGTTCGGCGGAGAGGGTCATCTTGCCCATGAGGCGGCGGTTGTCCATTCCTTGCTCTGGCCGGTGGCTTCGGCCAACTGGGGCCACTTGATCTGCTTCTTGCGCTTGGCGGTGAGGATGAGTTGGGTGACTTCATCGCGGGTCATGGTGATTTCCTTGGAGTGGACGGAATGGGTTACGTGAGCGTGTGCAGCTTGTAGAGGGCCACGGCCAGGGCAGCAGCCAGGATGAAGGACACGGTCTTCCAGAACACCACGGGGCTGCGCTCCAAGAGGGGCGGCCGGGTCCTGTTGAGGAAGGCTTGGTTGGGGTGGCGCAGGTCGTAGATGAACTCTGAGAGTTCCTCGTAGCGTTTCGCAGGGTCCGGGTGCACGGCCTTGGCGATGGCTTCGTCCACCCAGGCGGGGATGGGCCGGTCCTCGCCGCGGGCGGGGGCGTAGCGCAGCTTGCGTTGGGCGGCGCGGGTGCGGGCGCGGGACACCCGGGCGCCGTAGGGCAACTGGCCGGTGAGCATCTGGTAGGCGATGACGCCCAGGGAGAAGATGTCCGAGGCGGCCGTGCCGTTTTCCCCGAGGAAGTACTCGGGGGCGGAATACTGTTCCGTGCCGAGGATGGGGGCGGGGGCGTCGGCGTCCTCCAGTTCCGCCAGGCCGGCGACACGGGTGGAACCGAAGTCGATGATCTTCACCGTGCCGGTGCTGTCGATCATGATGTTTTCCGGGCGCAGATCCTGGTGCAGCATCTCCAGGCGGTGGAAGGCCTGCAGGCCCTTGGCGATCTGCCCGACCAGGTCGCGCACGGTTTTCAGGTCCGGCTTGGGGTGGTCGCGCAGCCACTGGGCCAGGGTCTGGCCCTCGATGAACTCCATGGCGATGTATTGGAAATTGCGCTTGCGCGTGATCGCGCGGGGCTTCATCACATGGGGATTGTCGATGCGCCGGGCGATCCATTCCTCCAACAGGAAGCGCTCCAGGTAGGCCGGGTCGTCGCGCTGTTCGGTGGCGGGGGTCTTGATGACCACCTGCTCGCCGGTGTCGTCGTCCACCGCCAGGTAGGCGTGGCTGCGGTGGCTGGCGTGGAGAGGGCGGACGATCCTGTAGCCGTCGAAGGCCATGCGGGCGTCCAGCGGGGGCGGGAAGGGCAGCTCGGTAAGATGCTGGGCGATGGCGCCGGCGTCCTGGCTGGGCAGGGCGTCGACGCGGACGATCTGGATGGTGAGGTTGTCGCCGCTGCCTTGCGCCAGGGCCTCGTCGACGATGGCTTGCGCGGCGGCGTCCAGGTTGTCCGGGTTGGCGTGGACGGTCTGGACCATGAACTGGGGCGAGGCGTGTTCGTACACACCGTCGCTGGCCAGCACGAAAACATCGCCCAACTCCAGGGGCAGGCTCCGGTAGTCGATGTCGAGATGCGGGTTGATGCCCAGGGCGCGGGCCAGGTAGCTCTGTTCCTGGGACACCCAGTAGCGGTGATCCTCGCTGAGCTGTTCCAGGTCGTGGCCGCGCAGGCGGTAGACGCGGGTATCGCCCACATGGAACAGGTGGGCCGTGGTGGCCTTGAGGACCAGGGCGCTGAAGGTGCAGACGTAGCCCTTGTCCTGCTCGTAGCGGAATTGGCTCTGCCGGGTCTGGGCGTGCAGCCAGGAATTGGTCGCGGCCAGCACGCGCTGGGCGGATTGCTTCACCGACCAGGCATCGGAGGTGCAGTAGTAGTCCGCCAGGAAGCCGTTGACGGCGGTCCGGCTGGCCAGTTGGCTGACCTCGCTGCTGCTGATGCCGTCCGCCAGGGCGATGGCGATGCCCTTGGCGCCGAGCGGGTGCCCCTGCGGGATGTGGATGCCGTGGAAATCCTGGTTGGCCGGCTTGCGGCCCTTGTCGGAATGTTGTCCTACGGCGATTCGCAGCGTGTTCGTCGCGCTCATGAAAAAGACCCCGGCCCCTCGCGGAGCCGAGGTCCACGCCATTGTCGCCGATCAGGCCAGGGCGGGCTTGCCGCTGATGGCGCGCTTGGCGGCGGTGCGCACGTGGGTGGTGTAGAGGGTCAGGCCGGTGAAGGCGATGCCGCCCACCAGGTTGCCCAGGGCGGTGGGGATCTCGTTCCAGATGAAGTAGTCGGCGATGGAGAAGTTGCCGCCCATGATCATGGCGGAGGGGAACAGGAACATGTTCACCACCGAGTGTTCGAAGGTCATGAAGAAGAACAGCATGATGGGCATCCACATGGCGATGACCTTGCCGCTCACGTGGGTGGAGATCATGGCGCCGACCACGCCCATGGACACCATCCAGTTGCACAGCATGCCGCGCAGGAAGATGGTGAACCAGCCGGCCAGGCCCCACTTCTCATAGCCCAGGGTACGCGCCTCGCCGATGCCGGCGATCTTGGTGCCGACCGGTCCCGGGTCCGTGGAGAAGCCGTAGGTGAAGACGAAGGCCATCATCACCGCGACGGTCAGCGCGCCGGCGAAGTTGCCCACGAACACCAGGCCCCAGTTGCGCAATATGCCTTGCACGGTGACGCCCGGACGCTTGTCCAGCAGGGCCAGGGGCGTCAGCATGAAGACGCCGGTGAGCAGGTCGAAGCCCATCAGATACAGCATGACGAAGCCCACCGGGAACAGCATGGCGCCGACCAGCGGCGAGCCGGTCTGCACGGTGATGGTGATGGCGAACACCGCCGCCAGGGCCAGGGTGGCGCCGGCCATATAGGCGCGGATCAAGGTATCCCGGGTCGACATGAAAACCTTGGATTCACCGGCATCCACCATCTTGGTGACAAATTCGGAAGGCATTAGATACGCCATGACAATTCCCCTTGAGTCAGTGAAAAAACCAAAAAAAACGTCCACTTCCGCCCCCCTCGCCTGGAGGGGGAACGGAAATGGACGCCGTTATCCATTTCATCAACCGGACGGTGAACGCGTCACCGTGAAGCTATCAAACCGCCGTTGGCTTGATGCATAGGCTTGAGCACGTAGCGTGCCAGCCTGTGGAACGGGTCTAAACGGCGGGTTTGCGGGAAATCGAGGCGGAACTTGCCGTTTTTTCGCCCCGGGATGGTGCGCCGGCGGCGCATCCTGGTGCGATTCGCTGGGGTTGGGAGGCCTCAGGCGCGGATGGCCAGGGCCAGGGTTTCCTCGGCCACTTCCACCAGGCGCCGGTTCTGGTCCATGGAGGCGTTGCGCAGAGTCTTGTAGGCGGCTTCCTCGGAGAGGTTGAAGCGGGCCATGAGGACGCCCTTCGCCCGCTCGATGATCTTGCGTTCGTTGAGGGCGTTGCGCGCCTTCGCCAACTCCGCCTCCATGCTGGCCAGCCGCTCCGACTGGCCTTGCAGCACGTCGATGATGGAGGCGCCCTGGGGCGCGCCGGCGCCGTCCGGCGGGGAAAAGCGCAGGGCCAGTTCCACCGGCACCTCGGGATCGAAGAAGCGGTCGATGCGGCCGGCGCCGGCGGGCGGGTTGTCGCGCAGCACCCTGAGCAAGCCCTGGGCATCCCGCAGATCCCGCTCCGCGTCGGCGATCAGATCGGCGCAACGGGCCTGGAGCAGATCCACCAGGGCGCATTGCAGGGTCCAGATCGCGTCCAGGCGTTCGCTGCAGCATTCGAACCACTTGTCGCTGAGGTTCGCGTCCAGGGGCGCGCCCGCCTTGGTGGTGTAGAGCACCCGGCGCAGGCGTTCCAACTGGGCCGCGTAGGGCGCCGACTGCATTTCCTCCCAGCGGGCGACGATGGACTCCCCGGCGAATTCGCAGAACACCTGGAAATTGCGTTCCTGGGCGTCGATCAGGTGCGTCACCCGCTGCTGGTGGGCGCCATCGCAGCGGCCGGAGGCGAAGGAGAGGGCGCCCACCGCGCGTTCCTGGCCCGCGCACTCCTTGCCCTGGATCAGATTGAACAGGGCGACCAGCAGGCCGGAGATGCCCGGGTTGATGGCCGTGTCCGCCACCTCGAAGATCAGGGAGACCAGGCCGGCGATCAGGCGGCTGAAGGCCGCCACCGATTCCTCCGCGCCGAGCTGGAGCGCGGCGACGCGGCGGCGGAAATCGGGCATGGCGTCGAGGCCCAGCAACACCCAGGCCATGAGGGAGAGCAGCTTCGCGTTGGCGAAGGCGGTCTCCGCCAGTTCCATCTCGAAGATCGCGCGCAACTGGCGCTCCACCGCTTCCGCCTCCCGCGCCAGTTCCAGGCGGGGCGCCTCGAAGCGCTGGCCGGCGGAGGCCAGGAAGATGCTGGTCGCGCCCCGTTCGCGTTGCAGCGCGTGGATCAGTTCACCGATGACGCCCACCAGCCGCGCCTTCCCCGCGAGCCGGCGCAGGGCCTCGATTTCCCGCTGCTTGGCGACGAGGACGATGTCGGGTACGGACAGTGGCATGGTGTTCCGTGCGTGCGGCTACACGTCCAGAGAGGCAAGAAGCGCGCCAGATGGCGGCATGCCGGCCACCGCCCGCGCCGGATGCCTCAAGGCTCGATGCGCGTGCCCAGGACCACCAGGAACTTGGCGATCCAGTCCGGATGGGCGGGCCAGGCGGGCGCGGTGACCAGCTTGCCGTCCACGTGCGCCTGGTCCACCGGGATGTCCATGTAGCGGCCGCCGCCCCGGCTGACCTCGGGGCCCACCGCCGGGTAGGCGGAGCAGCCCTTGCCTTCGATCACGCCGGCCGCGGCGAGGATCTGGGCGCCGTGGCAGATGGAGGCGATGGGTTTGTCGGCCATGGAAAAGTGGCGCACCGCGGCGATCACGGCGGGATTCAGGCGCAGGTATTCCGGCGCGCGGCCGCCCGGAATCACCAGGGCGTCGTAGTCCTCGGCGCGCACCTCGTCGAAGGACGCGTTGAGGGTGAAGTTGTGGCCGGGCTTCTCGCTGTAGGTCTGGTCGCCCTCGAAATCGTGCACCGCCGTGCGCACCTGTTCCCCGGATTTCTTGCCCGGGCACACCGCGTGCACCGTGTGGCCCACCATGAGCAAAGCCTGGAACGGCACCATGACCTCGTAGTCCTCCACGAAGTCGCCCACCAGCATGAGGATTTTCTTCGCTGACATTGCCTTCTCCTATGAAATTCGTTTTGGCGATCGCGGGCCGCGCGGCCCGTGTCTCAGGCTAGGCCGGGGCGGCATCGGGCGCAAGCCGGAGCGGAATCAGGGCCTTGCGCTGGGCGTCGGCGGCGGCCACATGATGCCCGGCGCCCGCACCCGCAGGCGCGCCGCGCGGGCGGGCCAGATGCCCTTGTCCAGCGCTTTCGCGCCCGCGAACACCAGCCAGCTCTGGCGCCCGTAGTGGGGCAGCGGGCGGGCGAGGGCGCTCAGCGTTTGCGCGTCCCGCGCCGAGATCACCGCATAAGGGTGGCCGCCGGCATCGCGGTCGCTCCAGACCTGGGCGTCGCCCTTGTCCTTCGCTTCGGGGGGGCGGGGCGGCAGCTTCAGGCGGGCGAGCAGGGCATCCACGCTGTCCGGGCGGCCGACGATGAGGGTCGGATCGTCGCCAAACAGGCCGGCGCTGTCGGCGTTCAACAACTCGGGCTTGGCATCCAACAGGTGTTCGGCCAGCGCCCGGGCGGCCGCCGCCAGGTCGTCGCCGAGGACCAGCAGGCCGGCGCGGGGCGCGACGAAGACCTCGCGCAGGATGGGCGGGAAGCTGGCCGGGTCCACGCGCCGCCAAAGCCGGTAGTCCGGGTCCAGGTCCACGGCCTGGACCAGCTTGGGGGCGGGCAGGCCGACTTCCGTGACCGTCCGCGAGACCTCGATCCAGCGGGTCTCCTCGATGTCCGGATAAGCCAGCAGGCGTACCGGCACGCGCAGTCGGTAGGCGGGTTCGGACTGTTCCAGGGTGAGTGCCAGCCGGCCCTTGGCCCAATGGGCTTGCGTGAGTTTCAGCGCGGGCGCGCCGGCCTGTTGCACCCACTGCCGGAAGAAGGCGTCCAGGTCGCGGCCGGCGGCTTCGCCGAAATCGTGCGCCAGGTCGCGCCAGCCGGCGCGCTGGAAACGGTGGCGCTGCCAGAACAGGCGCAGGCCCTTGGCGAAGGCCTCGGCGCCGATCTCGTCGCGCAGCATGAGGAACACCATGGCCGCCTTGTCGTAGCCGACGATGGAGGAGATGCCGTGGTGGCGCGCGGTGAAGGCGGCCAGCGGCGTGTCCTCGGCGGGCGGCACCGCGGCCAGATCGCGCAGCCAGGCCAGGCGCGCGTCCCGCGCCGCGTCGGCGGACTGGTCCTCCTTGTAGGCGTAGTCGGCCAGGAAGGTGGTGAGGCCCTCCGACCAGTTGCCCGTGGCCCAGTCCGGGATGACGCCGTTGCCCCACCAGTTGTGCAGCACCTCGTGGCCCAGGGAGGTGGCGCGGATGAAGGGCAGGCGCAGCACGTCCCGGCCCAGGTAGGTGAGGCTGGGCATGCCGAAGCCGGTGGGCAGGGGCGCGGCCACCACGCTGAAGGCGTCGAAGGGATAGGGGCCGATGGCCGCCGAGTAGCGGGCGATGTAGCGCGCCGAGTCGTCCAGGTAGCCTTGCGCCAGATCGGCCATGTCCGGGTAGAACCAGGTGCGCAGGCGCAGGGGCGGCTGGCCGGGACGGGGAATCAGGCGCTCTTGCACGTCATAGGGGCCGGCCATCAGATCGATGCCCTCGGCGGCCTGGGCGTAGCGGTATTCGGCGTTGTAGCCGGCGTTGTAGCCCACGTTGTCTCTGGCCGCGCCGGGCGGCGCTTTGCGATTGCCCTTGGCCGCCGTCGGGGCGGTCTGCCATTCCCGCGCCAGGGTGCCCGGCGCGACGCCCTTCTGGCCTTGGGGCAAATGCAGGCGGAGGGTGTAGCTGAACGGCACGCCCGGGTCCGGATACCAGCCGCCGCCGGCGGGTAGGAAGCTGCCCTGGGGATCGGCCATGGGCGGCAGGCGGGCGAGTACTTCCCGGTGATCCAGATCGGCCAGGGCTGCCAGGCCGCCTTGGTAATCCATCTGTATCCGGTGCGGGCCGGGGCCGGCCAGATTCAGGCGGAGCGACGCGTCGCCCGCCGGCACGGGCCGGGCGCGGCCGTCGATGCTCAGGCGGGTGATTTTCAGGCCGGGCAGCAGCGCGCAATCCAGGTGGTCGGCGCTGAGGCTGAGGCTGGCCTGGGCCGCGAGCCGCCGGGTAGCCGGGTTCAACTTCAGGTCAAGCTCCAGATGCGGGACGCCGCTCGCGGCCCAGGCCGGGGCGACGGAAAGCAGCGCCAGGAGGAGTGGGAACAGCGGCGCTCGCATCAGGGTTGCGGGCGTGCCGCGCCGGGTTCGGCATGGGGCTCGGCAGCCGGCTCGGTCGCCGCCGGGAAGCGCACCACGATTTCCCGGGTGTCCGTGCCGCGCCGGATCAGCAGGGGCAGCCAGGTGCCGGGGGGCTGGCGCTGGATGTGGCCGCGCAGATCCTCGATGCCGGCGATCCTGCTGCCGGCGGCCTGGAGCACCACGTCGCCGTTCTGGAGGCCGGTTTTCTCCGCGAGGCTGCCCGACCACACCTTTTCGATCATGACGCCATCCGCCGCCGCCTGGAGCGAGACGCCCAGACGCGGCTTGGGCTGGTCGGGCTGGGGCGGGACGACGAACACCGCGTCGGCGAGGCCGGGCGTGGCCGCCTCGCAGGCGAGGTCGCTGGGCAGGGTCACCAGGTTCGCGTACTGGGCGTGGCCCAGGGCCTGGAGCTGGTGCGGCACGCCGTAGCCGTTGCGCAAGTGGCCCGCGCCGAGGATGCCCACCACCAGGGTTTGCGGATGCGCCTGGCGGAATTGCGCGATGCCTTCCGCCATGGCCCGGTCCCACAGGGTCTGGGCCTCGACGAAACGGGCGAACTGGGTCGCGTCGTCCTCGGCCGCGTCCTTGAGGGTGGGATGGGTGTCGAACACGGAGCGCAATTCCATGCGATACAGCGCGTGCGGTTCCGCCGGCCGCCCCACGCCTTCCCGCTGCGGCGCGGGCACGTTTTCCCAGCCGGCGGCGCGCACCCGCTTCACCAGGCCGCGTTCGATGTTGAGGGCCAGCATGGGCAGATGGTGTTCCCGGGCGAAGCGGAACAGGGGCAGGTAGAGCTGGGCGTCGTAGCCCCAGACCTCGTCCCATTGCGACTCCTTGAGGAAATCGGCCTCGGAGAGCTGGCCCGCGACCCAGCGGTCCAGCACCGCTTGCAGCCGGCGCGGGAACATCTCGAAACCGATGGCCATGTCCGGCCGGCGCGCGTGCAGGGCGGTGAGCATGGCCAGTTGCCAGCGGTGGTCGTCGACGCTGTCGTGGCGCTCCCCCAGCAGCACGATCTGCTTGCCGGCGAGGCGCTCCAGCAGCGCCGGGGCGGGCTCGACCCGGGCCGCCGGCACGGCGGGAATCAGCCACTGGCCCGGCTGGTCGCAGGCGGGTCCGCTGGCGCCGGCATGGGCGGATTGCATGGCGGATAAGGCGCAGACAAACAGGGCGGGGGCCAGGCGGCTGGGCGTCATGTCGGGTGGCTGTGGTGAGCGGGTACGGAACATTGTGCGCTATCCCGGGCGAAGGGCGTCATGGCGACGTAGTCCGGGACGGGCACGGTTGGTTCCCGGATTTGATCCAGATCATGAATTGCCTAGAATATTTCCATCAAACCACTGTATGGAACAGGCCATGACCCTGCAGGAACTGCGTTATCTGGTGGCGCTGGCCGATACCGGCCATTTCGGCCAGGCCGCCGAGGCCTGCTTCGTCAGCCAGTCCACCCTGTCCACCGGCCTCAAGAAGCTGGAGGAATACCTGGGCCTCGTCCTGTTCGACCGTTCCCTGAAGCGGGTGACGCCCACCCCCATCGGCCGCGAGATCGTCGAATCGGCCCGGCGCATCGTCGAGGAGGCCGCGCGCATCCGCGACGTGGCCAACTTCGCCAAGGATCCCATGGACCGCACCGTGCACCTGGGCGTCATCCCGACCTTGGGCGCTTATTACCTGCCCCACGTGCTGACCCAGTTGCGCGCGGCGCACCCCAAGCTGCGCCTGCTGCTGCGCGAGGAGATGACGCCCCACATGCTGACCCACCTGGCGGAAGGCAAGCTGGACGCGGGCCTGCTCGCCCTGCCCATCCTCGACCCCACCCTGGAGGTCGCGCCCCTGTTCGTCGAACCGTTCCAGGCCGCCGTGCCCGCCGGCCATGCCCTGGCGAAGTCCCGCTCGGTGAACATCGACGACCTGGCCCAGGCCGGATTGCTGCTGTTGGAGGAAGGCCATTGCCTGCGCGACCAGGCCCTGGATGCCTGCCATCTGCAAGGCCTGAAGAGCGAGGAGATTCGCGCCACCAGCCTGGAGACCCTGCGCCAGATGGTGGCCATGGGCCTGGGCGTGACCCTGCTTCCCACCCTGGCCTGCGCGGACAGCCTGTCCGGCGGCGCCTCGGTGGTGCTCAAGCCGCTGGCGAAACCCGGCGCCTCCCGCACCATCGGCCTGGTCTGGCGGCGACGCTCGCCCCTGGCCTACACCCTGGAAATGCTGGCGGGAACCCTGTCGGCCCGCCTGCCGCCGGGGACGCTGCCCATCAAGTGAAGCCATAGACCTTGCCCCTGGGCCGACGGCTGTCTCAAGCATAAAAAAACGCCCGCCTCCCCGTGGAAGCGGGCGTCGGCCAGTGCCCTTGAGCGGGAGCGGCTCAGCCGAAGGGTTTCGGTTTCGGCGTGTCGTTGGTGGAAGGCGGCAGGATGGGCAGCTTGAAGTCGGGCTGTTTGCCGGTGAGCGTCTTCAGGAAGGCGACGATCTTGGCGATCTCCTCCTTGCTGTAGGTCCGTCCCAATTGCAGCCTGCCCATGATGTCCACCGCTTCCTCCAGGCTCCAGGCGGCGCCGTCGTGGAAGTAGGGATAGGTCATAGCCACGTTGCGCAGGGTGGGTACCTTGAACTTCATGCGGTCGGCATCCTTGCCGGTCAGGCCGGCGACGCCCTCCGCCTTGTTCTTGGTGTCGTATTCCTGCACCACGCCCATCTTCTGGAACGAGGCGCCACCCACGGCGGGACCGTAGTGGCAGGCGGTGCAGCCGCTGTTCTTGAACAGCATGTAGCCCTCGCTCTCGGTCTTGCTCAACGCCTTCTTGTCGCCCTTCAGCCATTTGTCGAAGCGGGAATCGGGGGTGACCAGGGTTTCCTCGAAGGCGGCGATGGCGTCGGTGACCATGTCGATGGTGGCCATGTCCTTGCCGAACACCTTCTTGAACTCGGCCTTGTAGGCGGGAATCGAGTTGAGCACCTCCACCGCCAGCTCATGGGTGAAGGCCATCTCGCCCGGATTGGCGATGGGGCCGCCGGCCTGGGCCTTCAGATCCTTCGCGCGGCCGTCCCAGAACTGGGCCAGATTCATGCTGGAGTTGAGCACCGTCGGCGCGTTGATGGGGCCCTGGTTCCAGTTGTGGCCGATGGAGGTCTGCAGATTGTCGGTGCCGCCCATGGACAGGTTGTGGCAGGAGTTGCAGGAGATGAAGCCGGATTTGGACAGGCGCGGGTCGAAGTACAGCTTTTTGCCCAGCTCCACCATCGCGGCGTTCTTGACCTTGGCGGCGGCAATGGGCTGGATGGGTTCGGCGGCCTGGCTACCCGACCAGGCCAGGGCGGTGACGACGGACATCACGGCGACAGCGAGTACGCGTGCTTTCATGGAAGTCTCCTTGGTGAAGGTATGGAAAGTTCGGGCTGGCTAGTTGTGTTGTTGTGTGTTGTTGGCTCGCCCGATTTAGAGCAGATATGAATATCCGAATAAATCTTGACCCGAGTCAAGAGAAATATCCTCCAAAAATTTAGGGATATTGCGCGGACCGGGGCCAGTGCTGGGTTTCGCGGCTGATCCAAAATATTGATCGGCCTGTTGATTTCCATCTGTTGGGATAAAACCCGCCCCGCGCGGTATGGCTCCCGGGTTCGCTAGGCCGATGCGGCCAAGCCATAAGCTTATGATTATTTTGAAAGCGTTGGATGGCGCAGCACGCGGCGCGCGCTTCGCGTCCGTGCCGGCGCGCCGGCCGCTTGCGCGGCCGGACGCGCGGTCGGGTTTAGCTGTGGGTGTCCTTCTGGCCGGGGAGGGTGATGGTCAGCACGCCGTCCTTGAAGCTTTCCTTCAATTCCGAGGCCTTGACCGGAGCGGGCAGGGTCAGGGTTTCGGCGAAGGCGCGGCGGCTCGTGCTTTGCTCGTCGTTCTGGCCGACCTTGAGAACGCTGGATGCCTGCGCGGAAATCGACAGCAACTGGCCGTCCAGGCGGATGTGGACGTCCTCCGGCTTGAAGCCGGGCAAGGGAATCGCGAGTTGGTAGCCATCCTTGGTCTGTTGCAGGGCCGATATCCGGGTGGGCACGGCAAAGGATGGCGGCGGGACGAACATGACCGGCACCCAGAGCGGGTTCATGGCGCCGAAGGGGCTTTCCAGCGCGGCTTGCATGCGCATGAAATCGGCCCAGGGGTTGTAGTAGAAGGCATGCGTCGGCGCGGGCATGGCTGCGGCCGACTGCGGATTGGCCGTCGCGCCGGCCTGCGGCGGGCATTCGCCCGCGTAGGCGCCGCCCGCCGCCAGGGCGAGGGAGAGGGCCAGGATGGATGGGGTTGAGATTCCGGTTTTCATGGAGACCTCCTGAAAATGAACCGGCGCGAAAGGGTGCGCCGTGCGAAATGGAAAATCGTTTTGCGGGAAAGTTCCGGGAGATTCGAGTCCGAAAAAGGGCCTTCAAGGGTAGAGCGGCGCCAGCGCCGAGGCGGGTTGCGCGGCGCCTTCGCGCTCGCCGCCGGGCAAGGTCTGGAGCGCCTCGGCCAAGGCCTCGCCACGCCATTCACCGCCGGCATAACAGGCCCGGTCCAGGTCGCGCAGCAGGGCGGATAGCGCAGCATCATCCAGGCGCCGGGCCAGGGCGTTGAGGCCGGTGGGCGGGTCCGAGGGCCAGGCGGCGCGCGCCCATGCCAGCAGATGCCGGCGCGCGGCGGCGGCCGCGCTGTCGCGGCAGGCCTGGCGGAAAGCCTTGCGCGCCGCGTTGGCCGGTGTGGCGCCATTAGGTGCGGCGTTGTTTGGGATGGCGTTATTTGGCGCCGGGCGCGAACCGGCGCGGCGGCCGCGCCACCAGGCCGCCAGGGTGGCGAGCCAGAGCAGTCCCAGGGCCAGACCGATCTGCGCGCCAGCCGGGACGCGCGTCCGCACCTTTCCCGCGCCCAACCCTTCTTCTGGGCGCCCTTCGTGCACGTGGGGGACTAGCCCGTCCGCGCGCGGGTTATTCCTGTCCCCGGCGCGGCCGGCGCCCCGGCGGCGGCGGGTAGAATGGCCCGCATTCCATCGGAAACCGCCATGGCCGACTCCATCCTCCACAAGGGCGCCGCGAAGACCGCCCGCATCCCCGTCAAGATCGTGCCCAAGCCGCGCCTGCGGCTGCCGGCGTGGATCAAGGCGCAGGCGCCGGGCGGGCCGGAGGTGGCCCAGCTCAAGGCCATCCTGCGCGACGCGAAACTGCACACCGTGTGCGAGGAAGCCTCCTGCCCCAACCTGGGCGAATGCTTCCGCCACGGCACCGCCACCTTCATGATTCTGGGCGACCTGTGCACCCGCCGTTGCCCGTTTTGCGACGTGGGTCATGGCCAGCCCCTGCCGCCCGACCCGGAGGAACCCGCCCACCTGGCGGCGACCCTGGCCGCGATGGTCCTGAAATACGTGGTCATCACCAGCGTCGACCGGGACGATCTCAAGGACGGCGGCGCCGGCCACTTCGCCGCCTGCATCCGCGCCGCCCGCGCCGCCGCGCCGGCGACGCGCATCGAAATCCTCACCCCGGACTTCCGGGGGCGGATGGACGCGGCCCTGGACATCCTGGCCGCCGCGCCGCCGGACGTGATGAACCACAACCTGGAAACCGTGCCGCGCCTGTACAAGGCCTGCCGCCCCGGCGCCGACTATGCCCATTCGCTGCGGCTGTTGAAACGCTTCAAGGAACGCTGCCCCGCCGTGCCCAGCAAGTCCGGCATCATGCTGGGCCTGGGCGAGACGGACGCGGAAGTGCTGGAGGTGTTGCGCGATCTGCGCGCCCATGAGGTGGACATGCTCACCGTCGGCCAGTATCTGCAACCTTCCCGACACCACCTGCCGGTGGAGCGCTTCGTGACGCCGGAGCAGTTCGCGGAATTCGAAAGGATGGCTTTGGCGATGGGGTTCCGGAACGTGGCCAGCGGGCCGATGGTGCGCTCCAGCTATCACGCGGATCGGCAGGCCGCAGCGATGTGATGGTGCCTGGCTGTCGTCGGGAAAATTTACATTAGGCGGTAACCAAGACGTGGCTTAGCCGCTTCCCGGGGCGCTATCCTTTTGTTTCAAAATAATTAAATCCGGGCGAGGAATCGTTGGCTTAAGAAATGCTTAAGAGATGGCGCTTTTCGTGTTCTTGCTTCGACCAAACGCCGATGCAATGTCCTCAAACATTCTTGGAGCGAAGAAATGCGTATGAAAAGTCTCACCACCTCTTGCACGGTAGCGATCCTGATGTCGTCGGCGGGCATTGCCCAGGCGACGACGATCTCCTCGTTCGACCCGGCTTATACGGCCAATGGTCAATGGTATGAGTCGGATGTGCGTACCGGCGGGAGCGCCTCGATCATCAGCCTGATCGGCATGGGC
Source organism: Thiobacillaceae bacterium (assembly GCA_044227325.1). Lineage (GTDB taxonomy): Bacteria > Pseudomonadota > Gammaproteobacteria > Burkholderiales > Thiobacillaceae > PFJX01. The sequence continues at coordinate 155,433 of JBGAFI010000003.1, forward strand.
GGCAATCTGGAGGGCAGCCAGCCGCTGCCCACCGGCGCCGCGCTGCTCACCACGGACAATACCAACGCCGCGAAAGCCGAGGTCGCGGTAGCAGACTCCTACGGCAAGGCCGGCGATATCCTGCGCTCCCTGGCGCTGAGTTACGACTACTATCGTGCCAATCTGGCCGGCGGGAATCAGGCCGCCGCGCCGTCGCTGAAGCTGACTTTCTTCAACGCCTCGTATGCGGGCGATGGGTTCGTCACGCTTGTCTACGAACCCTACTGGCAAACGGGTGCGGCGGTGAATCCGACAGCCGATGTCTGGACCGCCGTCGATATCGATTTCGACACAGGCCTGTTCTGGCAGAACGGCGGTTTCGGCCAGGCCAACAGCGCCGGCGGGCCGCCCCTGAAAACCCTGGAGGGTTGGCTGGGCGCCTTCGACAGCGGCTTCCTGGATGCGGAACTCCTTACCGTGGGCATGGGGGTCGGCACCTACAACCCGGGCCAGATCGGCTACTTCGACGATGTGAGCATCAGCCACTCGTTTGGCCAGGGCTATGCCGCCGCCTACGACTTCGAGCCGACGAGCGTGCCGGAACCGCTCAGTCTGGCGCTTGTGGGTATCGGCCTGGCCGGTCTTGCCGGCATGCGCCGCGCAAGCTGAGCCCGGTCCGGCTCCGCGGATAGGCCCGGCCAATGTGCCGGGCTTTTTCATGCGCCCTCCGCATGGGCTTGGTTATTCGCCCGGTCCACTCCCCCGGGATGTCGGCTCCAATGCCGTGAAAAGGCCTACCCAAGGCCTACCCGGCCGCCTCCACGACCCCGTTCCCCGGCGGCACCATGTCCGGCAGCTTGCCCAGATTCTGTATCCGGTGCCGGATGCGTTCGGCGGAGAGCAGCACCAGCATTTCCTGGGCGGTCTCGCCCGCGCTCTTCTTGACCATGCTATCCGCCAGTTGGTTATCGCCGCCCAGCATGGCGGAGAGGCGCTCGATGCGGTCCAGCGGGACTTCCGGGATTTCCCCCAGATGGTCCACCAGCAGGCCCATTGGGCCGTTGGGGGCCTCGTCGCGCAGGACGACGATCTGCTTGCCGGCGAGGGCGGCGGGGGTGAGCGGGGAATCGGCGCCCAGCAGCACGGCCAGGTTGATGACGGCCATGACCTCCTCGTGGAACATGATGTAGCCGAACAGGTTGCGGGTGGTGCCGGGCACGCTGGTGAGGCCGCGCGCCTCGATGGCTTCCATGACCCGGTCGGAATGGACGCCGAACCATTGGCCGGCGACGTGGAAGGTGGCGATCTCCACGCTGTCGCCCTCGCCCCGGTTGACGCTGGCGATGCCCAGGCGGGCGGGCTGGGCGTTGTGGGACTGCGCGGCTTGGGCGCCGACGGCGCCGAGGGGGATGAACATGAGGGCGACCACCTCGTTGCGGTAGGCGTCGTCCGGGCCCTTGTATTCCCGGTATCCCTTGGACGGGCAGGTGCCCACCGCATAGTACTGGCCCTGGTAGACGACGATGCCGGAACTGCCTTCTTCCGGGTTGAAGTAGCCGGCGGGCAGGTCGAGGCAGGCGCCGGGACGCAGGTCGGGCAGGGTGGAGGCGACCACGCGCCGGTCGCGCTGGGCGATGACGCCGAAGCTGCCGGGCAGGGCGGCGCCATTTTCGTCGCCGGGCAGGGAGTCGCGCAGCATGGCTTCGAACTGGGGCGCGGAATCAAACACGATGCCGATGCCGCCCACCACGTGGTTCTCGCCGCCGGGCGAGCGGAGCGCGGCGGCGTAGATGTAGGTGGGCCGCTCCCGGTACAGCGGCGTGGCGCTGAAGCTGGACACGGTGTAGCTCTGGGAATCGTGCAGGGTGAGGGTCTGCTTGACCCAGTCGTCGATCAGCAGGGTGCCGCGCAGGCCGGCGTATTCCGGGTTGGAGACGGCGACGACGCGGCCCTGGCGGTCGAACACCAGGAGATTGTCGTACACCGTGTAGAGGCCGTTGATGTAGGCGAGGATGTCGCCGATGGCGCGCGCGCCTTCGTCGTCCATGCGTCCGGCCAGGCGTTCCCGGAACGCGGAGGTGAGCGCCCACCAGCGGCAGTCGTTGGCCCGCTCGTAGAGGTTGCGGTCCATGATGTCCATGGCCAGGGAAGCGAGGAAGCGGCTGTTCTGCAGGATGGCGGTGACCACGGTCTCGTGCAGGTTGCCGATGGAGCGCTCGAACACGTCCCGGGTCTTCATGCCGGTGTTGCTGATCTCCCACAACAACACCTTGGAGAAGGCGGGGTTCACCGACTTGCCTTTGCCGCTATGGCGCACGTTGCCGTTCCACACGGAACGGTTCAATTCGCGCTGGATCTGTTCCGCCTGGTTGGGAATGTTGCGCAGGCGCTCGTCGAACAGGGCCGGGTTGGCCATGACGCCGGCCAGCACTTCCTCGTCCACCTGCTTGAGCGCGCCCAGGGCGGCATGAGAGAAGGCGTGTTCCAGGGGCAGCATGACGTGGCCGTACCAGCCCGGGCCCATGTAGCCCTGATAGCCACGGGTGGCGCGGGTGGTGGCCAGGTATTCCCGGCCGGCGAAGCGCACCACGCGCCAGTCGCCATCCGTCACCAAATCCAGGGGAGCGCCCACCGGCACCTGCCAGGCATCGCTGCTGGCGATGACCCGGCCGTCCTGGTCGAGCAGGGTGATGACCGACCAGTCGTCGGGGCCGGTCAAGTTGGCGAAGATGCCCTCGGTTTCGTTCTGGAAGCGGAAGCACAGGCACAGCACGCCCAGGGCGTGGTCGTCGTCACGGGCGACGCGGTAGGAATAGATCAGGGCGGCGGGCACGCCGGGCTGCAGATCGCTGGCGCGAAAGGTTTCCACATAGGCGTCGCGGGTGGTCAGGGACGCCTGGATCAATGCGTCGCGGGAAAGCTCGACCGGATGCGTCTCATCGAGTTGGGCGTGGACCCGGCCGTCCGGCGTCAGCAGCAGGATGTCGCAATACACGGAATACTTTTGCGCGTACTCCCGGAAGCGGGCCTCCAGCTTCGCGCGGGCGGCGGGCTCGGCGGCCTCGTTCCCCGCGAAGGAGGCGAGATAGGCGCGCAGGTCGTCGTCGGTGGCCAGGAAGCCGATGTCGGCGGTGCGCTCGAACAGGTTGCGGATCATGATGTCCACCGCCACCTGGGCCTTGGATTGCATCTCCAGCACTGTCTTCTTCAGGGTCTCGCGGCCCAGGCTGTTGAGCAGGTCGCAGGTCAGGCGCTGGAATGCCTGGCGCGTGCCGCTCATGTCGGTGCCGGTGCCGGAAAGCTGGCCGAGCAGGGTCAGGTTGTCCCAAACACTCTGGAGGTTCTGCAGGGTTTCCCGATACTCCTCGACGCTGTCCATGTGCCGGATCAGCCCTGGCAACGCATCGTCCAGTTCAACGCCTTTGTATAACGCCATATTCGTGTCCTCACGTAGTACAAATGACGTAGCAAGAACCACACCATAGGAATGGTTTTGAGCGTGCTTGTTAACTCGTTGATAACACGCTGAAAAGAAAAGGGAATGTCGACGTAGATGCGGATTTGTCGATTAGTTTGCCTGATTACGGGGCGATGGGGCCTGGATTGCACCCGCTTGGTGCAAAGAAGCCCCGCGAACGGGGCTCCAGAATGGCCTTGTGGCGGGTGTCAAAGCGGCGTCTTGTCGGTGGCATCCTCCCCTAGCAGGCGTTCGGTTTCCCGCATCAGCGCGCGCATCACCGTGCCGGCGGTCTGCATGCCGTTTTTCGCCATATCCTCCACCAGTGGGGCGAACTTCGCGGCCAGATCCGGACTCAGCCCGCAACCGCCGGAGCGCTTCGCCAGGTTCCCCGCGAGGAAGCCTTGCTGGAATTGGGCCAGTTCCCATTGCTGGCGCATGAGGCGGCCGGCCTCATAGGGTGTGATCCGGTGTTCGCGCAGGGCTTGTTCGATCAAGCCCATCTGTTCCTGGAGCGCCTGCGTATAGACGAAAGCGGTGCTTGAAGTGGGGCCCATGGCACCGACCTGGGGCATCCTGGCCTGAGGGCCGGAACCCAGCAGACAAGACTCGTCGGCCAGGGCGGATCCGGTGCCGAACACCATGACGGTCGCGGCGAACAGGCTCAGTTTCTTGAGGGAAGCGGGGGATTTCATGATTGGACTCCTTGTGGGTTCCCGGCCTTCGCGACATGCGAAGGGGGTAAGGTCAGTCTGGTGAGGCGCTGTAAGCCTGGTATTTCCGAACCATTACCGGCTTGCAAGGAGATGTTTCAGTTCATGCCGCGAGACTGGCGGGAAGGCATGGTTTTCTTGCTTTCCCCGCGGAGGGGGAACCAGAATTCGCGCAGGCCGGCCGCGGAGATGTGGCATGGGCGGGAGGCCGCCGGCCCGACAACCGGAACATACTGGAGACGCGCATGGTTCTGACAATGGGAAGCCGGCTGCTGCTGGCGCTGGTCCTGGCCCTGGCGGGCTGCTCGTCGGCGCGCATGACGGCGCTGAACGCCCGCCTGGGCTTGCGGCCGATGCCCGCGCAAAGCCAGGAACAAGTCCTCGTGCCGGCGCTGGCCGACAAGATGGACCGCCTGTACAGGACCGGCGCCGAGTCCATGCAGCGCGGCGACCTGGATGCCGCGATGGATGCCTGGCGCCAATACGCCGACATCGCGCCGACCCATCTGGCGAGGACACAGGCCGTGCGCGGCTATCTCACGCTGCTGCAACGGGAAACCGCGCGACGCTTCGCGAAACAGGCGGTGGCGGCCGAGCAGGCGGGCGGCTACGCGAAGACCGACCGTTTCCATGTCGCCTTGCTGCCGTTCCGAAGTAGCGACGACTCTCCGGCGGCCCGGGCGAAGCCCTTCAATCGGGCGATCCAGGCCATGGTCGCCACGGATCTGGCCCAGGTGCCGGCCTTGACCCTGTTGGAACGGAACAAGATGGACTACCTGCTGCGGGAGATGAAGTTGGGCGAATCCGGCTTGCTGGACCCGGCCAGCGCCGCCAAAGCCGGCCGCATGCTGGGCGCGGGCAGTCTGGTGTCCGGCGTGGTCTTCAACGAGGACAGGGGCTACGACGCCTACAGCAACGGCTATACGGGCCGCTACACCATCGGTACCGTGGTCTCGGATGTGGAGCAGGGCCGCGTGGTGGGCAGCCAGGAAGCCAGCGGCTGGCAGTACAACTACTTCGAGCTGGAGAAGAAGATTGTCCACGGCATCCTCGACACCCTGAACATCAAGGACATCCCGGCCTCGGTGGACCGGATCCACACGAAAAACTGGGACGCCTACGCCCGTTTCACCCAGGGCTTGAAGATGCTGGACGAGGGGAAGTTCGCGGAAGCGCGGCGCGAGTTCTACGCCGCCCTGACTTTCGATCCGGAGTTCGACATGGCGGAACAGGCTTACCTGGACACGCCGCCGCGCGACCAGACCATTGAAGAGATGCAGGCCGAGGTCGCGAGGGGGCTCTGAACCAGGCTGTTCAGCGCAAGCGCGCGGCCAGTTCCAGCAGCTTGGCGACGCGCTGCTCGGTGGCCGGATGGGTGCTGAACAGGCCGCGCAGATCGCCGCCGGAGAGCGGATTGATGATCATCATCTGGGCGGTTTCCGGGTGCATCTCGGCGGTGTCCATGGGGGTGCCGCGGGCGTAGGCCTCGATCTTGCGCAGGGCGGAGGCGAGCGCTTCCGGGTCGCCGGAGATGTCGGCTCCGCCCCGGTCCGCGCCGAACTCCCGGGCGCGGGAAATCGCCATCTGGATCAACATCGCGGCCAGGGGGGCGAGGATCATCACCGCCAGTTGCACGATGAAGTTGGGCCGGTCCCGGTCGCCGCCGCCGAAGAACATGCCGAACTGGGCCAGGGAGGAAATCGCGCCGGCCAGGGTGGCGGAAATGGTGGAGGTGAGGATGTCCCGGTTCTTCACGTGGGCCAGTTCGTGAGCCATGACGCCGCGCAGTTCCCGCGTGTTCAGCATGCGCAGGATGCCCGTGGTGGCGGCCACGGCGGCGTGTTCGGGATTGCGGCCGGTGGCGAAGGCGTTGGGCTGGGCCTCGTCGATGACGTAGACCTTGGGCATGGGCAGCTCGGCACGTCTCGCCAGGTCGGCGACGATGCCGTAGAACTCGGGGGCTTCCACCGGGCCGACTTCCTGGGCGTGGTACATGCGCAGGACCATCTTGTCCGAGTTCCAGTAGGCCCACAGATTCATGGCGCCGCCCAGAAGCAGGGCGATGAGCATGCCGGTGGCGCCGCCCAGCATCATGCCCACCGCGCCGAACAAGGCGACGATGGCGGCCATCAGCAGGGTGGTTTTCAGCCAGTTGTTAAGCATTGCGAATCTCCGGAAGGCAACGATTTCGTCCCTTTAGATGGGACAAAACGGCAGGAATTCAATGGCTTGTGCGGCGCCGCCGGGCGGAGCGGCTCAAGCGAGGCGGTCCCCGGCATGCAGGGGATGCCCGGCCAGGAAGGCTTCCACCGGCAGGCGCTTGCCGCCGGCCTTCTGGACTTCGGTGATGTCCAGGCTGCCCGTGCCGCAGGCGACGCCGAGGCTTTGCCGGTCCACGGAGAGAATCCGCCCGGGCTCGCCCTGGCCGTCCGCCAACCGGGCGCGCCAGATTTTCAGCGGCGCGCCGTCGAGCAGAGCGTGGGCGCCGGGGAAAGGATTGAAGGCGCGGATGCGCCGGTCCAGTTCCCGCGCGGAAAGCGACCAGTCCAGCCGCGCGTCGTCCTTGCCGATCTTGGCGGCATAGGTGGCCAGGGCGTCGTCCTGGGGTGTCGCCTGGACACGCCCCGCTTCCAGTTCCGGCAGCAGGGCGACGATCTCCCGCGCGCCCAGTTCGGCCAGCCGGTCATGCAGGCTGCCGGTGGTGTCCGTGTCCAGGATGGGCAGCGCGGCGCGGGACAGCATCGCGCCCGTGTCCAGCCCCTTGTCCATCCGCATCAGGGTGATGCCGGTCTCCGCGTCGCCCGCCTCGATGGCCCGATGGATGGGCGCGGCGCCGCGCCAGCGCGGCAGCAGGGAGGCGTGGATGTTGACGCAGCCCAGGCGCGGCATGTCCAGCACGGCCTGGGGCAGGATCAGACCGTAGGCGGCGACCACCATGAGCTCGGCCTTCGCTGCGCGGATGCGCTGACGCGATTCCTCGGACTTCAGGTTTTCCGGTTGGGCGACCGGGAGGCCGTGGGCGAGGGCCAACTCCTTGACCGGGCTCATCTTCAATTTCATGCCGCGCCCGGCGGGCCGGTCCGGCTGGGTCAACACGAGGGGGATCTCGTGCCCGGCCGCGATCAGGGCCTGGAGGGCGGCGGCGGCGAACTCGGGGGTGCCGGCGAAGATAAGGCGCATGGGTGTGTTGGGCGTGAGGAGAAGGGGCGAGGAGCGGGAAGGTGTCACCCTCACTCCGCTCCGTGCCGGTTTACATGGCTTCCCGCGCCTGCTTGAGCAGCTTGTGGCGGATGCGGGTCTGCTTGAGGCGGGATAGATATTCGACGAACACCTTGCCGTCCAAGTGGTCGATCTCATGCTGGATGCAAACGCCGAGCAGGCCGGCCGCGTCCAACTCGAAGCTTTCCCCTTGCAGATTCAAGGCTTGGACCCGGACGCGTTCCGCGCGGGTGACCTTGTCGTAGATGCCGGGCACGGAGAGGCAGCCTTCCTCGTGCACCGCCTCGCCCTCCTTCATGACGATGCGCGGGTTGATGAAGGTCATGAGCCGGTTCTTCTCCTCGCTCACGTCCACCACGATCATGCGCACGTGCCGGTCCACCTGGGTGGCGGCGAGGCCGATGCCGGGCGCGGAATACATGGTTTCCGCCATGTCGGCGGCGAGTTGACGTATTTTGTCGTCCACCACGGCCACCGGTTTGGCGACGGTGTGCAGGCGCGGATCGGGATAGTGGAGGATTTTGAGTAGAGCCATGTCGTGTATCGGCGGGGTATTCCGTGCAAAATTTAACAAAGTGGTTTAAGTTTTTCCTTGTCTGAATTATAACGGCCGCAAATCCGCCGCAAGCCATGAAGGGCAGGAACATGCGTACTCTCATTTTGATCGCCGCGCTTGGCCTGGGTGCCGCGCTGAGCGCCCCCTCTTGGGCCGACGAGGTCCGTCTCCAGGAAAACGCGCCGGACCGCCACGTGGTGGTCAAGGGCGACACCCTCTGGGACATTTCCGAGAAGTTCCTGAAGGATCCCTGGCTCTGGCCCGAGGTCTGGCGGTTGAACCAGGATGAGATCAAGAATCCGCACCTGATCTACCCCGGCGACGTGGTCCTCCTCACCATGGAAGGTGGCAGGCCGCGTCTGTCCCTGGCGCCCGGCGCCCGCGATGTGGTCAAGCTCTCCCCTCAGATCAGGGGCGAACCCATCGTCATCAAGGAGGCCGGCATCCCCAGCATTCCGGTCAAGGCGATCCAGGGCTTGCTGTCCAAGGGCGGCGTCGGCGAGCCCTCCGACCTGGAGAAAGCGCCGCGCATCCTGGGTTCCAGCGATGCCCGCGTGATGTTCGGAAGCGGCGACAGCGTCTACGCGACCAAGGGCGACGGGGATACCGTCGATTGGCGTGTCGTGCGGCTCGGACAGCCGCTGAAAAATCCGGACAACCCCAAGGAAATCCTGGCCTACGAGATGCTGCATCTGGGCAACGCCCATACCGTGCAGCCGGGCGATCCCCAGGTCGTGAAGATCGTCAGCGCGGACCAGGAAATCCTGGAGCGCGACAGGCTGGTCCCCGCTTGGAAAGGCGATTTGCCCCAGTTCGTGCCGCACGGCCCGAACAAGCCCATCGATGCGAAGGTGGTGGCCGCCCTGGGCGGACCGGTCTTCGCCGGCACCTATATGTCGCTGGTGCTGAACAAGGGCCTGCGCGACGGGATCGAGGAGGGGCATGTTCTGGCCCTGTTCCGCGCCGGCCGTTCCGTGGCCGATCCCAAATGCCTGCACGCGGAAAAGATCGGTTTCCTTGCCGGCGGCGGGCGCGGCTACGCGAGCGACTGCAAGCCCAACAAGGATGACAAATCCGCCCTGCCGGATACCCGCGTCGGCCTGGCCTTCGTCTACCGGGTCTTCAACAAGGTGTCCTACGCGCTGGTCATGAAGGGCACCGAACCGGTGACCGTCGGCGACAGCGCGCGCAACCCCTGACCTCGGCCGGCATTTGCCCAGACGCCCGGATGACTCCCTCTGGCTGACTCTGGAGGCCATTCCGGGTCTGGGGCCGGATGCCGCCGGCAAGCTTCTCGCGGTTTTCTCCGAGCCCGAATCGATTCTTGGCGCCAGCGCCGCGCAACTCGCGCCGGTGGTGGGCGACACCCTGGCCCGGGCCATCGTCCAGGGTGCCGATCCGGTCTCGCTGAATCCCGGCCTGAGTTGGCTGGACGGCCCGGACAATCACCTCGTCACCTGGAACGACCCGGCCTATCCCGCCAGCCTGCGCGATCTTGCCACGCCGCCCGCCTGGCTCTACGTGCGCGGCGATCCGGCCTGGCTGGCGCGGCCCATGCTGGCCATCGTCGGCAGCCGCAATGCCACGCCCCAGGGCCTGCGCGATGCCCGCGCATTCGCCCAGGCCTTGTCGGAGGCCGGCCTGACCATCGTCAGCGGTCTCGCGCTGGGTGTGGATGCCGCCGCCCATGAAGGCGGCCTGGCCGGTTTGGCCAGCAGCGTGGCGGTGGTGGGCACCGGGCTGGACCGGGTGTATCCGGCGCGCAACAAGGCGTTGGCCCACCGGCTCGCGGCGGAAGGCGCCATCGTCTCGGAGTTTCCCATCGGCACCCTGCCGAAGAGCGGCCACTTTCCGCGCCGCAACCGCATCATCAGCGGCCTGTCCCTAGGAGTTCTGGTGGTGGAGGCGGCCCTGGAAAGCGGCTCCCTGATCACCGCGCGGTTGGCCTCCGAGCAGGGACGGGATGTGTTCGCCCTGCCCGGCTCCATCCATTCCGCGCTTTCCAAGGGATGCCATCGCCTGATCAAGCAGGGGGCGAAGCTGGTGGAGTCCGCCACCGACATCCTGGAGGAGCTGGGCCGGGTATTGCCGCCCTCGCCATCCGCGACGCCTTGCCTCGGCACGACCGGAGACGGGGCGGAAGATATCCTTTTAGCCACACTTGCGGGCGGCCCCTTGGCGCCGGATCAACTGGCTTCCCGCCTCGGCTTGACGGTGGAGGAGGTCTCCGTCAAGCTACTTGCGGCCGAGCTGGATGGCACCGTCGCCAAACTGCCGGGCGGCCTCTACCAACGATTATTCCGATGATGTTCGACATCCTGCTCTATCTCTACGACACCTACCTCTACGCTGACCGCTTCCCGGACGCCGAGCATCTGACACGCAAGCTGTCCGCCGCCGGCTTCGGGGACGATGACATCGGCGAGGCCCTGGACTGGCTCGCCACCCTGGAAGACCTGGGGCCGGGCGAGGATGCCGCGCGCGCGCCTTCCATCCGCATCTACAGCGACGAGGAAGCCAGCCGCATCGCCAGCGACGGACGCGGGTTCCTGACCTATCTGGAGAGTTCCGGCCTGCTGCCGACCCATGCCCGCGAGTGGATCATCGATCGCGCCCTGGCCTTGCCCGATGCCCAGGTTTCGGCGAAACGCGTCAAATGGATTTCCCTGATCGCCCTCTGGAAATTGAAGGGCGCCGGCGACGTGTTGTGGCTGGAGGATCTCGTGCGCACCGATGACGAGGGCGACGAGGACGGCTGGAAGCCGACGCTCCACTAACCCCCCTTTCATCGTGACCAAACAACTCATCATCGCGGAGAAGCCGTCGGTCGCCCAGGATATCGCCCGGGCGCTGGGCGGATTCCATAAGGAAAAGGACTACTTCGAGTCCGAGCACTACGTCCTCTCCTCCGCCATCGGCCACCTTCTCGAACTGACAGTTCCCGAGGAGTACGAGGTCAAGCGCGGCAAGTGGTCCTTCGCCAACCTGCCGGTCATCCCGCCCCATTTCGCGCTGGCGCCCATCGAGAAGACCGAGGACCGCCTGAAACTGCTGGCGAAGCTGATCAAGCGCAAGGACGTGGAAGGCCTGATCAACGCCTGTGACGCTGGACGCGAGGGTGAGTTGATCTTCAACTACATCGCCCAGCACAGCGGCAGCAAGAAGCCGGTGCGCCGCCTGTGGCTGCAATCCATGACCCAGTCCGCGATCAAGAGCGGCTTCGCCTCCCTGCGCGAGGCGTCCGAGGTGGCCGGCCTGCGCACCGCCGCCATCTGCCGCGCGGAAAGCGACTGGCTGGTGGGCATCAACGGCACCCGCGCGATCACCGCCTTCAATTCGAAGACCGGCGGTTTCCATCTCACCACCGTGGGCCGCGTGCAGACCCCCACCCTGACCATCGTGGTGGAGCGGGAGGAGCGCATCCGCAAGTTCGTGCCGCGCGCCTACTGGGAACTGGAAGCCCGCTTCGCCGGCGAGAAGGGCGAATACACCGGGCGCTGGTTCGACGAGAAGTTCAAGCGCAACGAGGACGACGAACACGCCACCGCGCATCGGTTCTGGGAGCAAGCCCGCGCCGAGGCGATTAGAGATGCCTGCCTGGGCAAGCCTGCCAAGGCCGAGGAAGAAACCAAGCCGACCAGCCAGCTGTCGCCGCTGCTCTACGATCTGACCAGTCTGCAGCGGGAAGCGAACGGCCGTTTCGGCTTCTCGGCGAAGACCACCCTGGGGCTGGCCCAGGCCCTGTACGAGAAGCACAAGGTGCTGACCTATCCCCGGACCGACGCGCGCGCCCTGCCGGAGGACTACCTCCCCACGGTCAAGGAGGTGCTGGGCAACCTGCCGGAGGAATATGCCGTTTTTGGCCAGACCATCCTGAAGCAGGACTGGGTCAAGCCGAACAAGCGCATCTTCAACAACGCCAAGATTTCCGACCACTTCGCCATCATCCCCACCGGCACGCCGCCCAAGTCGCTGAACGAGATCGAGCAGAAACTCTACGATCTGGTGACCCGGCGTTTTCTGGCGGTGTTCTATCCGGCGGCGGAATACTCGGTGACCACCCGCGTCACGCGAGTCGAGAAGCAAGCCTTCAAGACCGAGGGCAAGGTTCTGGTCAATCCCGGCTGGCTCGCCGTCTACGGCAAGGAAGTCCAGGTCGAGGACGACGAGGGCGGTCCCTCCCTGGCGCCCATCGTCCCGGGGGAAACCCTGGCGACCAGGACGGTGGACATCAAGGCCGCCTTCACCCGTCCGCCCGCCCGCTTCAACGAAGCCACCCTGCTCAGCGCCATGGAAGGCGCCGGCAAGATGGTGGAGGACGAGGAACTGCGCGCCGCCATGGCCGGACGCGGCCTGGGCACCCCGGCGACCCGGGCCCAGGTGATCGAGAACCTGATCTCCGAGAACTATCTGCATCGCGAGGGCCGGGAACTGGTGCCCACCGCGAAGGCCTTCTCCCTCATCACCCTGCTGCGCGGCCTGGGCATCAAGGAACTGGCCTCGCCGGAGCTAACCGGCGCGTGGGAATACAAGCTGGCCCAGATGGAACACGGCAAGCTGTCCCGGGACGAGTTCATGGGCCACATCACCGCCCTGACCCAGGAGATCGTCGAGCGGGCGAAACGCTACGAGTCCGATACCGTGCCCGGGGATTTCTCCACCCTCAAGGTGCCCTGCCCGAAATGCGGCGGCGTGGTGAAGGAAAACTACAAGAAGTTCGCCTGCCAGTCCTGCGACTGGAGCACCTGGAAGATCGTCGCCGGGCGCCAGTTCGAGGTGGAGGAGATGGAAACCCTCATCAGCGAAGGCAAGGTGGGCCCGCTCACCGGCTTCCGCAACAAGATGGGCCGTCCCTTCGACGCCGAGATCCGCCTGAACGACGACAAGATGCCGGAATTCGATTTCGGCCAGCCGCGCGAAGGCGAGGAGGCCGAGCCGGTGGACTTCTCCGGCCAGGAAAGCCTGGGCAAGTGTCCCAAGTGCGGCGGCGGCGTGTTCGAGCACGGTTCCGCCTATGTCTGCGAGCGTAGCGTCGGTCCGGCGAAAAGCTGCGATTTCCGCAGTGGCCAGGTGATCCTGCAACAGCCGGTCGAACGCGCCCAGATGCAGAAACTGCTGGCGGAGGGCAAGACCGAGCTGTTGACCGGCTTCGTCTCGGCGCGCACCCGGCGCAAATTCTCCGCTTTCCTGGTGCGCGACAAGGAGGGCAAGGTCGGTTTCGAGTTCGAGCCGCGCGCGGCGAAGGACGGCAAGCCGGCCGCCGCGACGCCGGCCAAGGACATCGGCGCCCACCCCGCGGACGGCAAGCCGATCCAGCTCAAGTCCGGCCGTTTTGGCCCGTATGTGCAGCACGGCAAGCTCATGGCTTCGCTGCCCAAGGAGCGCAAGCCGGAAGAAGTGACCCTGGACGAGGCGGTCGCGCTGCTGGCCGAGAAAGCCGCGAAGAAAGCGGTTTGAGTCCCCTCCCGCGGCTTTCTTGTCGCAATGCACAAGAGTTAGAATTCGTCCAGTCCGGTGCCCGGACGGCGCCCGCCGCCGGGGAGAGGCGACCGGATCAAACCCCGTTCCCTATCCAACATCACGAAAAGGTAAGCATCATGGCAGTCCTGGTTGGCAAGCAAGCCCCCGATTTCACCGCGGTCACCGTCATGGGTGACAACTCCATCAACGAAAACTTCAACCTGTCCGCCCACATCAAGGACAAGTACGCCGTCATCTTCTTCTACCCCCTGGACTTCACCTTCGTGTGCCCGTCCGAACTGCTGGCCTTCGACCACCGTCTGGCCGAATTCAAGGCGCGCAACGTGGAAGTCATCGGCGTTTCCATCGATTCCCACTTCACCCATCTGGCCTGGAAGAACACCGCCGTCAACCAGGGCGGCATCGGCCAGGTCCAGTACCCGCTGGTCGCTGACATGAAGCACGAAATCTGCAAGGCCTACGATGTCGAGCACGACATCGGTGTGGCATTCCGCGGTTCCTTCCTGATCGACAAGGCCGGCACCGTGCGCCACCAGGTGGTCAACGATCTGCCCCTGGGCCGCAACGTGGACGAAATGCTGCGCATGATTGACGCCCTCCAGTTCACCGAGGTGCATGGCGAAGTCTGCCCCGCCGGCTGGAAGAAGGGGGACGAGGGCATGAAGGCCACCACCGAGGGCGTGGCCGAATACCTGGCCAAGCACGGCGAAGCGCTGTAAAACCGGTATCGCTTCGACCAAGGGGGCCCCGGCCCCCTTTTTTCATGGGGAATGACATGACCGGACAGGCGCCGCTTTTACTCAATGTGATCGAACTGCTCGGCTACCCGAATCTGCGACCCCTCTACGAGAGTCTGGGCTACCGGGTGCTCACCGAGTTTTCCGTGCGCAAGGCGATCGCCTCGATGCGCAAGGAAAAGCCCGCCGTCATCGTCGCGGACTTCTATTTCCAACCGGATTTCCGGGACCGGGTCAGCAATCTGGAGTCGTTATTGGCGGCCGCGCAAACCCATAAGGACGTGGACATCGTCGTGCTGCACGAAAGCGCCCATGAACACGCGCTGGACCGCTTGAAGCAACGTTTTCGCATCGATGCCGCCTTGTCGTTGCCGGCAAAGACCGACGAACTCAAGACGACACTACTTTCGATCGGCAAAGAAAAAGGCCGTCGCTAGGACGGCCTTGTTTCGATGCAACGCGGGATCAGGCCGAACGGCGTGCCCTGATCAGCCCCAGCAGGCCCAGGCCGAGCAGACCAAGCGTCGCGGGTTCGGGCACGCTACCGCCACCACCAGGATGGCAGCCGGGCGCGGTGGGGTTGCTGGTACAAGTCGCCACAGAACCGGTCACGGAAGCAATCTTCATGAAATCGTTGCCGGTGCCGCAGGCATTGCAGTTCGCCCCGGACGCGGCGGCATAGGCGCCGATCAGCCAGTAGCTGGAACTGATATTGCCGGCGTTGATCGCGATGGAGCCGCCGCTGGTGCTGCCGCCGGCGTATTCGCCCACCAGGGTCCAGCCGGATCCCAGGTCGCTGTAAGTCTTTCCGGTCAGGTCCGTCGAGGTGCTGGTGCCGCCGGTGTAGGCCCAAACGCTGATGTCGGAATCGCCGGACACCCAACCCGTGGTGATGGACGAAAGCATGACGCCATTGTCGGCACCGCTGAAGCTGAAGAGGACCGAATCGTAACGATCTTCGTTGTCCAGGGCATGTTCGGGACTGACGCCTTCGCTATTGTCTCCGCTCGAGCTATTGCTAGCAGTTTTGTCGCGGTTGGAGACGCCGTAACCGCTGCCGGAATAATAAGCGAGGTAGGCCGACTCCAAGCCGTAGGACAGGCTGTTCGTGGCGGAACCCACCGTGGTTTCATTCTTCACGCCCGACTGGTTGGTATTGGCCCATGCGGTCACGGTCGCGGTGACGCCGCCAGCACTCGTCGTACTGGTGTTGCCGACATCCAAGGTATACCCGGCGGAGTTGGTGTAATCAGCGGAAGGATTGGAGACCGTGGATGTGGAATTCCAAGTCGTGGCCATGGCGGAGGATGCGAATCCGAGCGTCAACGCGACGACGAGAGCGGAGTGGGAGAGCGGCTTCATGATGCATCCTTCGGCTAAGTGAACATTGTGGAGTGCTTATAAGCAGGATCCATGCCAACGAAAATTAATGGGTTTTACTCAAAAAAAACAATGGGTTATGTTTTTCCTACGGTGGCATCCGTAAAGTCTTGTAAAAAAACCCGACAGATGCCGCGATATGTCGCCGATTCGCGAATTGCGATCAACGCCTGAGTTGTCGGAGCGACTCCTTGGCATCAGCCGCGCCGTCGAAAGCGGATCCGGACTGCAAGGCCAGTTCAAGTTCCTTGCCGGCTTCGTCGGCGTGGCCGCTGCGTTGCAGGGCGACACCCAGGTGATAATGAATTTCCGGATCGTTGGGAGCGCGCAGACGCGCGTCGCGCAAGTATCTCAACGCGTGATCGTTCTCGCCCTTCTGCACCAGTATCCAGCCCAGGGTGTCGCTGGTGACGGGATTGTCCGGGAGCAATTGATAGGCACGCTCGGCATATTTGTAGGCGGAACCCAGGTTTCCCTGCTTGAGCAGGATGATGGCCAGATTGTTGAGCGCGGGGATTTGCTCGCCATATTGCTTGATGTAGCGCTCGTAGGCGGCCTTGGCCCGGTCGAGGTTGCCCGCGTGCAACAAGGCATCGGCCAAGGCCAACTGGGTGGAAGGGACGTCGGCGTGGCGCCGGTTCCAGCTTTCCAGCGTTCCCAGGGCCTGGGCGGTTTGGCCTGATCGAATCTGGCTCTGGTAGAGGCGCAACACGTTGTCGGCGGTCTCGGATTTTTCCAATGCCGTCCGATAGTGTTGCACCGCATCCGCCGGGCGGTTGCGGGAGATGGCGATGTCGCCCAACAGGCGGTGGGGCTCGGCGCTTCTCGGGAAGCGGGAGACAAGTTGTTGGGCGCGGACTTGCGCCTGCTCGGGCAGGCCCTTCCGCAAATCGCGCTCGGCCAGCAACAAATGGATGGACAAATCGTCCGGCGATGTCGTGAGCGCCTTGTTCAGGCTCAGCGCGGCGCCATCCAGATCCCCCAGACGCAATTGCAGGCGCGCCGTATCCGCCAGCAGAGCGACATTGAAACCCGCTTGCTTGCCCATGTTGCTGAACGCGACCTTGGCCAGATCGATGCGGCCATTGGCGGCATGG
Organism: Thiobacillaceae bacterium; assembly: GCA_044227325.1. Classification (GTDB taxonomy): domain Bacteria; phylum Pseudomonadota; class Gammaproteobacteria; order Burkholderiales; family Thiobacillaceae; genus PFJX01. The sequence goes on from JBGAFI010000003.1 coordinate 172,052, forward strand.
CTGCGCCCGAGCAGCGACAGTACGTCGATATTTTCCGGAAACTTGCCGCTGAGATCCTTTGCGACCTCCACGGCCTTGGCGGGTTGATCGTTAGCCAGATAGTAATTTCCCAATGTGAGGCCAACGTTCATCCCGCTATCGTCGACTCGCAATTTCTCCAGCCGGTCTATCGCGTCCGCAAGCTTGCCCGAGGCGGCGTCGGTCTTGGCCAATTCGAACTGTGCCTGGGCATGGCGCGGATTGCGCTTGATCAGCAAGGCAAACTGTTGGCGCGCGGAATCCAGGTGGCCGGCTGCGGTCTCCAGCTTGCCGAGATTGAGGCGGGCCGCATCCAATTTGGGGTCGAGGGACAAGGCCTTTTCGTAGGCGGCGCGAGCGCCCTTGTAATCGTTGTTCGCGGTTTTTGCCACGCCCAGCAGGTTATAAGCGGGGCCTTTCTGCTTGCTGGCGCGCACCAACGCATCGGCGGCGCTGACGGCTTCACGCGCCTGCCCGTTGCGGATGTGCAGCATGACCAAGGCCGTGCCCAGCCGGCCGTCGGCGGGGCGCTGGCGGAAGGCTTTGGTGATATTTTGCAGGCCGCTGTCAACTTTCCCGACACCCACCTGGCTCAGTCCCAGGGAAGCGGAGAGTTCGGGCTTGCTCTCCGCGACGGCGCCGGCTTGTTCGAGCAGGCTGGCCGCCTTGGCGTACTGGTTCCTGGCCAGATAGGCGCTGGCCAGGAGAGACAGGATGTCCGGATCGTTGGGCGCGAGCCTGACCGCTTTGTCGAGCACCTCGATCGCGGCTTCGGAACGTTTGTCTTTCAGGTAGAGGGAGCCGAGCATCTTGCGCGCGCCGGTGTGTTCTGGATGCAATTGCAGATAGCCTTCCAGATAGCCCTGTGCCTTGGCGCTCGATTTCAAGCCGTAGTGGGCCAGCGCGCCGAGCATGAGGAATTGGCCGCGCTTGCGGATGCCCGCTGGTGGCAGGGCGTCGATGAGTTTCGCGGTTTCCAGCAGCGCCGCCTTGGCCTCCGCGTCCTTGCCCTTGCGGCTGAGGTAGACGGCGTTCAGATAGGTGCCGCGTGGATCCTGGGGATTCTTCGCTTTCAGGACCGCCAACTCTTCGCCCAATTCGTTCAAACGATTCAAGTCGAGCAGCAGACCGGCCTTCGCGATACGGGCATCGGCGAAGGTCGGCAGTAATTCCAACGCGTTCGAATAGCCTTTCAAGGCACTTTGCGTCGCGCCCTGCAGGTGGTCGATGGAGGCGCGCAGATTCCATGCCCTGGCGTTTTTGTTTTCCAGCGATAGCGCCTGATCCGCGAGGTCCCTTGCCTGCTTCAGTTGCCGCTGCTGCAGCGCGTACATGCCGCGCGCGACCAGAAAATTGGCGGTCCTGCCCAGGTTGCCCGCCTGGGTAAGCGTCGCGTCCGCGCTGGTCATGTCGCCCAGTTCCATATGGGCATAGGCGCGCAGCAGGAGCAGTTCCTGCTGGATATAAGCGGGGAGTCCCGTGGGCGAGATGCGCTCGGCCAGTTCCTTGAATTTCCCTTGCGCGAAATAGGCCTGGGCAAGCTGGGGCACGATTTCGGCCCGATCCGCTCCCAGTTTCAGCGCGTTGTCGAAGGCGGCTTCCGCGGCGGCCGCGTTGCCCGACTTCAATTGGGCGCGGCCGAGCAGAACGTGGGCCTGCAATAGGCGCGAGTCCTGTTGCAAGGCGTTTTTGAGTTGGATGATCGCCCCGGCATTGTCCTCCCGGTCATATCGTCCAAGCGCGTCCTCGAAGTATTGGGCCGCCTTGGCGGAGTCTCCCGCCAAGGCGGGCGTGGCCAGCAATAGCAGCGAGAGGGAGAGGGCGAGTCCGGGACGGGGCATGGCGCTACTCCTGATATACGGGGATCAGCCCCGTCGCATGGAATCGAAGAAGTCTGCGTTGGTCTTGGTGGCGCGAATCTTGTCGCTGAGGAATTCCATGGCCTCCATGTCGTCCATGGGGTAGAGCAGCTTGCGCAGCACCCAGATCTTCTGCAGCACGCTTGCCTCGATGAGCAACTCTTCCTTGCGGGTGCCGGAGCGGTTGACGTTGATGGCGGGATAGACGCGCTTTTCCGCCATGCGCCGATCCAGATGGATTTCCATGTTGCCGGTGCCCTTGAATTCCTCGTAGATCACGTCGTCCATGCGGGAACCGGTGTCGATCAGCGCGGTGGCGATGATGGTGAGGCTGCCGCCTTCCTCGATGTTGCGGGCGGCGCCGAAGAAGCGCTTGGGTTTTTGCAGGGCGTTGGCGTCGACGCCGCCGGTGAGCACCTTGCCCGAGGTGGGCTGCACCGTGTTGTAGGCGCGGGCCAGGCGGGTGATGGAGTCGAGCAGGATGACCACGTCCTTCTTGTGTTCCACCAGGCGCTTGGCCTTGGCGATGACCATCTCGGCGACCTGGACGTGGCGGGCGGCGGGTTCGTCGAAGGTGGAGGCGACGACCTCTCCCTTCACGGTGCGCTGCATCTCGGTCACTTCCTCGGGGCGTTCGTCGATGAGCAGGACGATGAGCACCGCTTCGGGATGGTTCGCGGTGATGGCGTGGGCGATGTGCTGCATCATCACCGTCTTGCCGGTCTTGGGCGGCGCCACCAGCAGGCCGCGCGAGCCCTTGCCGATGGGCGCCACGATGTCGATCACGCGGCCGGTCAGGTTTTCCTCGGCCTTGATGTCCCGCTCCAGCTTGAACGGCTGGTTGGGGAACAGGGGCGTCAGGTTCTCGAACAGGATCTTGTGCTTGAGCGCCTCGACCGGGCCGCCGTTGGCCTTGTCGATCTTGGTCAGCGCGAAGTAGCGCTCGCCGTCCTTCGGCGTGCGGATCTCGCCCTCGATGTTGTCGCCGGTGTGCAGATTGAAGCGGCGGATCTGGGAGGGAGAGATGTAGATGTCGTCCGGGTTGGACAGGTAGGAGGTGTCCGGCGAACGCAGGAAGCCGAAGCCGTCCGGCAGGATCTCCAGGACGCCGTCGCCGTAGATGCTCTCGCCATTCTTCGCCTTCTTTTTCAGCAGGGCGAAGATCAGTTCCTGCTTGCGCATCCGGTTGGCGTTCTCGATGCCGTTGGCTTCGGCCATTTCGAGCAGCAGGCTGACATGTTGTTGTTTGAGTTCGGATAGATGCATGGCGTCTGGTTGAATGAAGTGTGCGGGCGGGAAGCCGGGGCGGCTTGGGGGAAGTTCCGGTAGTTCCGGGAGAGGGACTGCGTCGGGGTACTGCGGGAGGGAGATTTTTCGCCCGGCGGGGCCGCGGAGCCGTTGGCGCGCTAGCGCTTGCGAATCCGGCATACCCCTTGCGAATGCGCCGGGCGATGCAAAACTAATGGAACTTAGATGTTGCTGTCAACGAAAGCCGTGAGCTGGGATTTGGAAAGGGCGCCGACCTTGGTGGCTTCGACGTTGCCGTTCTTGAATATCATCAGGGTGGGAATGCCGCGGATGCCGTACTTGGGCGGGGTGGCCTGGTTCTCGTCGATGTTGAGCTTGCAGACCTTCAGGCGGCCGGCGTATTCCTTGGCGACTTCGTCCAGGATGGGGGAGATCATCTTGCAGGGGCCGCACCAGTCGGCCCAGTAATCCACCAGCACGGGCATGGGGGACTGCAGGACTTCCTGCTCGAAAGTGTCGTCGGTGACGTAATGGATGTGTTCGCTCATGGGGAGAACCTCGGAGGGAGAGTGGGTGTTTCGCGCTGGAGAAGGAAGTGCAATGTAGGAAGCCGGGAAATCGCCTGATCGTGACTGATTCGGTTGGCTGGTCGGCACAGTTCCCCGCTATGCTAGCGAAAAAGTTTTTCCGAGGAAAGTTATGACCTACGTCGTCACCGAAAACTGCATCAAGTGCAAATATACCGACTGCGTCGAAGTCTGTCCGGTGGATTGTTTCCACGAGGGGCCGAACTTCCTGGTGATCGATCCGGAGGAGTGCATCGACTGCAATCTCTGCGTTGCCGAGTGTCCGGCCCAGGCCATCTTCCCCGAGGACGACGTGCCCAACGACCAGACCGGGTTCATCGCCCTCAACGCGGAATTGGCGAAGGACTGGCCGGCCATCACCGAGAAGAAGGACGCGCCGCTCGACGCCGATCTATGGAACGGCAAGCCGGGCAAGGCGCCCCTGCTGGAGCGCTGATCAACGTTCCAACACGGCGGCGAGGGCCTTGAGGCAGTAGTCCACGTTTTCCCTGCGGGCGGAGGCGCCCATCAGGCCGATGCGCCAGATCTTGCCGGCCAGCACGCCCAGGCCGGCGCCGATCTCCAGGTTGAATTCGCTCAGCAGGCGGCCGCGCGCGGCGGCGTCGTCCACGCCCGCGGGAATCGTCACCGAATTCAACTGGGGCAGGCGCTCGGATTCCGGCACGATGAAGCCCAGCCCGAGCGCCTCCAGGCCGGACCGCAAGGCTTCGTGCTGGGTCCGGTGGCGCGCCCAGGCGTTCTCGATGCCTTCCTCCGCCAGCATCAGCAGGCTTTCGTGCAGGCCGTACAAAGGGTTGATGGGCGCGGTGTGGTGGTAGGTGCGCTTGCCCTCCCCGCTCCAGTAGCCCAACACCAGATTCAGGTCCATGAACCAGCTCTGTACCGGTGTCTTGCGCGCCCGGGCTTTCTCGATGGCGCGCTCGGAAAAGGTCACCGGCGACAGGCCTGGCGTGCAAGACAGGCATTTCTGGCTGCCGGAATAGGCCGCGTCGATGTCCCAGGCGTCGATCAGCACCGGCGTGCCGCCCAGGGAGGTGACGCAATCCATCAGAGCCAACGCGCCGTGCCTGCGCGCGACGGCGGCCAACGCCGCGCCATCGGACTGGGCGCCGGTGGAGGTTTCCGCGTGGACGAAGGCGAGCATCCTCGCGTCCGGATTGGCGGCGAAGGCCGCCTCCACCTTGTCCGCATCGACCGCCCGGCCCCAGGCGTCTTCCACCACCACCGGCACGCCGCCGGCACGTTTCACGTTTTCCAGCATGCGGCCGCCGAACACGCCGTTGACGCAGACGATGACCTTGTCGCCCGGCTCCACCAGATTCACGAAGCAGGTTTCCATGCCCACGGAACCGGGGCCGGACACCGGGAAAGTCAGTTTGTTCTCGGTCTGGAAGGCATAGCGCAACAGGGTCTTGGTCTGCTCCATCATGTCGGTGAAGGCCGGATCCAGATGGCCGATGGTGGGACGCGCCATCGCCTCCAGGATGCGTTGCGGCACATCCGACGGGCCGGGGCCCATCAGGGTGCGTCGGGGCGGCTGGAACGGGGCGATCTTGGGGGCCTGCATGATGGAGTGCTCCGGAAAGTAAACCCGACCATTCTAGTGGGAATATCCCGTCGTCCGAAAGCCGCCCTACAATCACCTCTTCGGCGTGGAGGATGACATGGACAAAATCGCGGTGATGATCGGTCTTGGTCAGTTGGGTCGGGTATTCGCGGGTGGACTGCTGAAAACCGGGCACACGGTGGTGCCGGTGAACCGGGGCGACGACCCCAACCTGGTGGCCAAGCGCGTGTCGGAACCGGACCTGGTCATGATCTCGGTGGGGGAAAACGATCTGCATCCCCTGCTCTCTTCCCTCCCCGACGCCTGGCGCGACAACGTCGGCCTGCTACAGAACGAGCTCCTGCCCCGGGACTGGGAGGCCCACCACATCGATACGCCCACGGTGGTATCCGTCTGGTTCGAGAAGAAGGCCGGCACCGACGCCAAGGCCCTGTTGCCCTCGCCCGTGTTCGGGCCGCGCGCGGAACGGCTGGCCGCCGCCCTCGCCGCCATCGACCTGCCGGCCCGGGTGGTCCAGGAGGCCGACGATTTCCTTTGGGAGCTGGTGCGCAAAAACCTCTATATCCTCACCACCAACATCGCCGGCCTGGAAGCGGGCGGCGACGTGGGCAGCCTGTGGCGCGACAAGCGCGGGCTGTTGAACGCCGTCGCGTCAGACGTGCTGGATGTGCAGGAATGGCTGGCCGGCAAAACCTTCGACCGGGAACGCCTGATGGCGGGTTTCCAGGAAGCCATCAACGCCGACCTTTGCCATGCCTGCGCGGGCCGCTCCGCCCCCGCGCGCCTGACCCGGGCCGTGCATCACGCGGACGTGTCGGGCTTGGCCGTGCCAACCTTGAGGAAGATCGCGACGACCATGGGAATCGTATGAAGCGCCGGTGGAGAGGCTCGGTGTGGGGGCCAGCTACGGCGCGCACTGAGCAGTTTCCAACGCTCGAGTCTAGTCGTGGGCGAGCCGTCTTCGTCTTGCCGCCAAAATGGAAAGCGCTACCACCCCGCTGGCGAAGTAAAAGGTGTTGTTCGGCTCTGGCACGGCCGTGGCGACAATGGTGTATGCAAAACTATTGCTCCCCGGGATGAGGTCGGCATTCTTCGTGCCTTGAATCCTCAGGGTCTGGCCGTCAAACGTGCCCGAATAAGTGCCCATGTTTCCCGCCGACAAGCAGGTTCCCGAAGTGTAATACCCGAATCCGAAGCACGGATCTTCTGAGCCCTCGAAGGTCGTGCCGAAATAAAAACCTTTGAAGTCTGGAAACGCCCACTCTCTACCGGAGATGTTTGGCGAAGACACTTCAACATGGATGAAGGAGATTCGTTCGGGAGCGGGATTGCCCGTGAATTCGTGGTATCCCCCCGGTTCGATGACAAGGTCAAAATGACCCGAAACAAACGAGTCAACCGCATCATCCGGAGCACCCATGAGATCCCAGTCCCAATTGCTCCAGTTGGTCGTATGGACCAAGCTTTGATTGGGATCGATAAGGAATGTTTGGGCGTGAACGGCTGGAATGGCGAAAGCGAAAGACAGCAGACATGACTTGAAACCACGATACATGGTTAAGCTCCCTAGCATTTGATTGTGATGAGTGGGTGAGGATATGGTTTTTCTAGCAGCAATTCCTATGCCATCGTTCTGGCGCATATATAAATCAATAGGATGGTGAGTTCAGAAAAGGGGCGGGGGCGAAAAAAGTAAAAGAAGCCGACACCACGATCCTTCCCACCCTTCCGGACCGATTCCGAGGCGTTCCTCGCCCGGGATTATTCCGTTACCACCACCCGCGCCGGACCGTCCTCAAGGGCGCCGATCACGCTTGCCATGGCGAATCCCTGGCGCCTGAACACCTCCAGCACCTCCTCCACCGCCTCGGGCGCGCAGGCCACCAGCAGGCCGCCGCTGGTCTGCGGGTCGGTCAGGATGGCCTGCTGCCAGTCCGCGCAGCCCGCGAAAAACGCCACGCCGTTGCCGTAGCTGGCCCAGTTGCGGCCGCTGGCGCCGGTCACGAAGCCGGCCCGTGCCAGTTCCGCCGCGCCATGCAGCACCGGGACGTCGGCGAAGCGGATGCGCGCGGTGAGCTTGGAGCCCCGCGCCAGTTCCAGCCCGTGTCCCAGAAGGCCGAAGCCGGTCACGTCGGTCATCGCGTGCACGCCGTCGAGCCGGCCCAGTTCCGTGCCCGGCGTGTTGAGCTGGGTGGTGGAGGCGATCATGGCCTGGTACCCGCCCACCGGCAGTTGATCCTTCTTCAGAGCCGCCGAGAAGATGCCCACGCCCAGGCCCTTGCCCAGGATCAACACGTCGCCGGGTTGGCCCGCGTTGTTTTTCTTGATCCGGCGCGGGTCCACCACGCCGATGGCCACCAGGCCGTAGATGGGTTCCTGGGAATCGATGGAGTGGCCGCCGGCGATGGGAATGCCCGCGTCCCGCGCCGCCGCCTCGCCGCCGGACAGAATGGCCCGGATGGTCTCGTGGGGCAGCTTGTCGATGGGCATGCCCACCAGGGCCAGGGCGAACAGGGGCGTGCCGCCCATGGCGTAGACGTCGGAGATCGCGTTGGTCGCGGCGATGCGGCCGAACTCGAAGGCGTCGTCGACGATGGGCATGAAGAAATCCGTGGTGGCGACGATGGCCTGGGACTCGTTCAGTTGCCACACCGCCGCGTCGTCGCTGGACTCGATGCCCACCAGCAGATTCGGGAAATTGCTCGCCAGGCCTTTGGCGAAGGGCGTGTCGGCGAGGATCTTCTCCAGCACCGCCGGCGCGATCTTGCAGCCGCAACCGCCGCCGTGGGAGAGATGGGTGAGTCGGATGGGGGTGTTGAGGATGGGATCGGACATGGGGCTTGCCGGTTGTGGGGCTGATCAAAGTGGTAAGGATAGCCGAGGCTGGCTCGGCGGGCGCGAATGGAGAACGTTTGCGAGGGGAGCGGCGCGGCGCAGGCGCTTGGTCGCGGTGGCGCTGGACCTGGGGGTTCGGACACGCGGCCAAGCCGGTGGCCTTGGAATGATCAGAGCACCAGGAACAATCTTTCCGCCAGATACACCAGCATCAGCAATCCCACCAGGGCGAGGCCGGACTTCATGCTCAGGCCGGCGAAGCGCAGCCAGCGCGGATCCTTGTTCAGCGCGTAGCCAAGCAGGCTGAGCACGATCAGCGCGCCGATGAGGATGAGGATCAGGCGGACCGCCAACATCAGGCCGGCTGCGGGTAGAGATTGAGCAGATCGCCGGGCGTGGTCGCGTCGTTCTGGAAAGTGGCCCACTCCCAAGCGCTCGCGTCTTCCGTCAAGGTGCGCAGGAGTTTGTTGTTGAGCCCGTGGCCGGACTTGTAGGCCGTGAAGGCGCCCAGGATGGGATGGCCGGTCAGGTAGAGATCGCCCACCGCGTCGAGGACCTTGTGTTTGACGAACTCGTCCGCGTAGCGCAGGCCGTCGCTGTTGAGGACGCGGAACTCGTCCATGACGATGGCGTTGTCCAGGGTGCCGCCCAGGGCCAGACCGTTGCTGCGCAGATATTCCACCTCGTTCATGAAACCGAAGGTGCGCGCGCGGCTGACTTCCCGCGCGTAGGACTGCTTGGCCAGGTCGATATGCAATTCCTTCGCCGATTGGCGGAACACGGGATGGTCGAAATCGATGCGGAAGGTCAAGGTGTAGCCTTCATGGGGCGCGAACTCGGCCCATTTGTCGCCTTCCTCCACGCGCACGGTTTTTTTGACGCGGATGAAGCGTTTCGCCGCGTTCTGGGCTTCGATGCCGGTGGATTGCAAGAGATAGACGAAGGGCGCCGCCGAGCCGTCCAGAATGGGGACTTCGGGACCATCCAGGTCGATGAACAGGTTGTCGATGCCGAGCCCGGCCAGGGCGGACATCAGATGTTCCACGGTCGCGACCTTCGCGCCGTTGCCTTCCAGGGCGGAACACAGGCGGGTGTCGGTCACCCGCTCCGGGGCGACGGTGAAATCCAGGGGTTCCGGCAAGTCGGTGCGGCGGAACACGATGCCCGTATCGGCGGGCGCCGGGCGCAGGACGAGATTCACCCGGGCGCCGGTATGCAGGCCCACGCCGGTGGCACGTACCAGGGTTTTGATCGTTCGCTGCCGGATCATGTGTAACACCTTGAAGAGATGGGGAATTCTATCCCGGGCGGGTAGGAGGGCAACCCGCCCGGGACAGTTCCCCGGTCACATCGTCGGCGCGCTGTGGCGAAAGCGAGTCAGGCCGGCGGCGCGACGCCGTTCCAACCCTCGCCGAACAATACGCCAAGCCGTGGCGTCGGCCCGTTCAGTCCGCCTGTTTGCGCAGGAAGGCCGGAATGTCCAGGGTGTCGATGCCGGCCGACTGGGCCAGTTCCACCGCCGCCTGACTGCTGCGCCGGGCGTTCTGGCGGATGCTGGTGGGCATGTCGTAGTCCCGGGCGGGATCGTAGCCGCCGCCGAACACCGGCATGCCGTCCGTCCCCGTCGCGCTCACCGTGACCGGCTCGACGATCTTCATGATCGGCTTCGGCGCCTGGTTGCGCACGGGATTGCCCAGGCCGGTGGCCACCATGGTGACGCGCAGGCTGTCGCCCATGGCCTCGTCGAAGGAGGTGCCGACGATGACGGTGGCCTCCTCGGCGGCGAAGCCCTGGATGGTGTTCATGACCTCGTAGTATTCCTCCAGGGTGAGGGAATCGTCGGAGGTGATGTTCACCAGCACGCCGCGGGCGCCCTTCAGGTCCACGTTCTCCAGCAGCGGGCTGGCGACGGCGGCCTCGGCGGCGACACGGGCGCGATCGTCGCCGGTGGCGGCGGCGGAGCCCATCATGGCCATGCCGACTTCGCTCATGACGGTCTTCACGTCGGCGAAGTCCACGTTGATCATGCCCGGGTTGCTGATGATCTCGGCGATGCCGGACACGGCGTTGTGCAGCACGTCGTTCGCGGCGGTGAACGCCTCGGTGAGCTTGGTCTTCGCGCCCAGCACCTGGATCAGCTTCTCGTTGGGAATGACGATCAGGCTGTCCACGTGCTCGGACAGGGCCTTGAGGCCGGTTTCCGCCGAGCGCATGCGCTTGCCCTCGAACATGAACGGCTTGGTCACCACGGCCACCGCGAGGATGCCCAGATCCTTGGCCACTTCCGCCACCACCGGCGCCGCGCCGGTGCCGGTGCCGCCGCCCATGCCGGCGGCGATGAACAGCATGTCGGCGCCGTCGATCAGCTCGGCGATGCGCTCCCGGTCCTCCAGGGCGGCCTCGCGGCCCACCTCCCACTTGCCGCCGGCGCCCAGGCCCTTGGTGGCCGAGTTGCCCACCTGCAATTGCACCGGCGCCTTGTTGCGCTTGAGCGCCTGGGCGTCGGTATTGATGGCGATGAACTCCACGCCGGTCATGCCCTTGTTGATCATGTGATCCACGGCGTTGCCGCCGCACCCGCCCACGCCGATGACCTTGATCACGGCTTCCTGGGCTTGCATGTCTTCCAGTTCAAATAACATCTTTCATCCCTCCTACGGTTACGCGCGCGCTACGAAAACTGCCGGACGGAGCCGGCGATTCAAAAATTCTGTTGAAACCATGCCTTCATCCTTTCCAGGATTTGTTTGAAGCTCGCCCCCTGGATGCGGGCGGCCTGGTCGATCTCGTGCTTTTCCAGTCCGGCCAGCAGCAGGCCGACGCCGGTGGCGAAACGGGGCGTGCGCACCCGCTCGGAAAACCCGCCGACGTATTCCGGCATGCCGATGCGCACCGGCATGTGGAACACCTCCTCGGCCAGCTCCACCATGCCCTTCATCAGGCTGGAGCCGCCGGTGAGGACGATGCCGCTGGAGATCTGCTCCTCGAAGCCGGAGCGGCGCAGTTCCGACTGCACCAGACTGAACAACTCCTCCACGCGGGGTTCGATCACCTCGGACAGGAGCTGTTTGGAAAGCATGCGCGGGCCGCGTTCGCCGATGCCCGGCACCTCGATCATTTCCTTCGGGTCCGCCAGCTGGCGCAGGGCGATGCCGTGCTGGATCTTCAGATCCTCGGCTTCCCGGGTCGGCGTGCGCAGGGTCATGGCGATGTCGTTGGTGATCTGGTCGCCGGCGATGGGAATGACGGCCACATGCTGGATCGCGCCGCGGGTGAACACGGCGATGTCGGTGGTGCCGCCGCCGATGTCGACGATGCACACGCCCAGATCCTTCTCGTCGTCGTTCAGCACCGCGTGGCTGGAGGCCAGGGGTTGCAGCACCAGATCCTTCACCTCCAGGCCGCAGCGGCGCACGCACTTGACGATGTTCTGGGCGGCGGACACGGCGCCGGTGACGATGTGCACCTTCACCTCCAGGCGCACGCCGGACATGCCGAGCGGGTCGCGCACGCCGTCCTGGCCATCGATGATGAATTCCTGGGGCAGCACGTGCAGCACCTGCTGGTCGGCGGGAATGTTCAGCGCGCGGGCGATCTCGATGACCCGGTCCATGTCCGCCTGGGACACTTCCCGGTCGCGGATCGGCAGCATGCCGCTGGAGTTCTGCGCCTTGATGTGGCTGCCGGCGATGCCGGTATAGACCTGGGTGATCTTGCAGTTGGCCATCAGCTCGGCTTCTTCCAGGGCGCGCTGGATCGCGGAGACGGTGGCCTCGATGTTCACCACCACGCCCTTCTTCAGGCCGCGCGAGGGCGACTGGCCCATGCCGATGATGTTGAGGGTGCCCTCCGGCGTGACGTCGGCGACCAGCGCGACGATCTTGGACGTGCCGATGTCCAGGCCGACGATCAGGTCTTTGCTCTCGGTAATCTTCTTCATGCCCGTTTCTCTTCCGCTTTCGCGCTTGTTCCGTGCTGGATTTCACCCGCGAAACCATTGGGATAGCGCATGTCCACCCGGGGGATGGACCCCACCGCCGCGACCGCCCTGGGATAGAAGCGCGCGAAGCGGAGCAGGCGCTCGTCCAGCTTTTCCCGGCCCAGCTCGACGCTGATGCCGCCGGTCAGGCGGATGCGCCAGGACAGGCGCGCGCTGACCACCAGTTGCTCCACCCGCATGTCCAGCGGCGCGATGATCTTCGCGAACTCGCCGTAGCGGCGCGCCACTTCCCGCTCCATGCCGGCCGGCGCGTAGAAGCGCGGCAAGCCGCGCCAGGCGGCGCCGTCGAACACGTCGCCGTGGATGTCGAGCAGCGCCCGGTCGTTCCAGGACGCGGCGGCGCGGTGTTCCTCCAGGGTCACCAGCAGGCGGCCGGGCCAGAGCCGGCGGATTTCCGCGTGGCGCACCCAGGGCAGTTTCTCGAATTCGGCGTGGACGCCTTCCAGGTCCATGGAGAAGAACCCGCCGCTCATGCGCGGCGCCAGGGCGCGCACGGCCGCGCGGGTTTCCGGATGGCGCGCGCCCTCCACCGTGATCTGGCGGAACGGGAACCAGGCCTCCAGGGTGGCCCGGCCCGCGACCCACAGGGTGAACAGCAGGGTCGCCGCGAGGATCAGGCGGGTCAGCCGGTTGAGGGCGTCCGGGTTATCCCACATGGGCCAGCTCCAGCACCTTCATGCACAGTTCCGGGAAATCCATGCCGGCGGTGCGCGCGGCCATGGGCACCAGACTGTGGTCGGTCATGCCCGGCGCGGTATTGATCTCCAGCAGGTAGGGCGTGCCGTCCGCGTCCGCCAGCACGTCCACCCGGCCCCAGCCGCGACAGCCCAGCACGGTGAACGCCTGTTTCGCCAGGGCCTGCATCTCGGCCTCCTTCTCCGGCGCCAGGCCGCTCGGGCACAGGTAACGGGTGTCGTCGCGGAAGTATTTGGCCTCGTAGTCGTAGAACTCGGTGGCGGGTTCGATCTTCACCACCGGCAGGGCGCGCAGGCCGTCCCCGTCGCCCAGCATGGCGACGGTGTACTCGCCGCCGCCCAGATAGCGTTCCGCGAGCACCAGGGAATCGTGTTTCGCCGCTTCCGCGTAGGCGGCCGCCAGCATCCCCGGCGTCTTCACCTTGGTGACGCCGACGCTGGAGCCCTCGTTGGCCGGCTTCACGAACAGGGGCAGGCCCAGTTGCCGTTCCACGGCGGCGAAGTCGCTGCGCGCATCGAGCAGGGCGTAGTCCGGCACCGGAAGGTTGGCGCCGCGCCAGAGCAGCTTGGTGCGCCACTTGTCCATGCCCACCGAGGAGGCCATGACGCCGCTGCCGGTATAGGGGATGCCCATGAGTTCCAGGGCGCCCTGGGCGGTGCCGTCCTCGCCGCCGCGTCCATGCAGGATCAGGAACACCCGCGCGTAGCCATCCGCCTTCAGGTCGGACAGGGGGCGGACGGCCGGGTCGAAGGCGTGGGCGTCCACGCCCCGGCTCTTCAGCGCGGCGAGCACCGCGTTGCCGCTTCTCAGGGAGATTTCCCGTTCCGCCGAGGTGCCGCCGAACAGCACCGCGACTTTGCCGAATTCAGTGCCCACCGATGATCCTCACTTCCCTGATCAATTCCACGCCGGTTTTCTCCGCGACCCGGGCCTGCACGTCCAGGATCAGGTTTTCGATGTCGGCGGCCGAGGCGCCGCCGGTGTTGACGATGAAGTTGGCGTGTTTTTCGGACACCTGGGCGCCGCCCACCCGCGCGCCCTTCAGGCCGCAGGACTCGATCAGGCGCGCCGCGAAGTCGCCCGGCGGGTTGCGGAACACGGAGCCGGCATTGGGCAGGTTCAAGGGCTGGCTGGCGATGCGCTTCTCCAGCAGACGCTTGATCTCTTCCCGGGCCTGGGCGCCATCGCCCTTGGGGAACATGAACCAGGCCGCGACGAACCATTCCTCGCGCGCGTCGCGCGGGGCGACGTGGCGATAGGCCACCTGGAAATCCTTGGGCGCGCGCCGGTTGACCTGCCCGCGCCGGTTGATGGTGAGCACCTGGGACACGAATTCCCAGGTGTCGTGGCCGTAGCAACCCGCGTTCATCGCCAACGCGCCGCCCACCGTACCGGGAATGCCGGCGAGGAATTCGGCGCCGGTCATTTCGTGATTCGCGGCGAAGCGGGCCACTTTCGGGCTGGCCACGCCGGCCTCGGCGTAGACAACGCCGAACTTGCCGCTGTCCTGGCCGGCCCAGCCGTTCTGGCGGCGTTGCTCGATGGCGATGTTGCGCAGGGCGCCGTGCAGATGGATGACGGTGCCGCGCAAACCGCCATCCCGCACCAGCAGATTGCTGCCCAGGCCGATGAAGTGGACCGGTTCGTCCGCGTCCAGGCTGTTGAGGAAGGCGCTCAGGTCGCCCAGGTCGGCGGGGGTGTAGAGCCGATCCGCCTCGCCGCCGACGCGCCAACTGGTATAGCGGCTCATGTCGGCGCCCAGTTCCAGCGTGCCCTGGGAACCCGGTATGCCGGGCAGGACGTGGGGAGAGGGCAGGGGGGTCTCGGCCATCATTCGCTCCGCCAGGATCATGGATTCGCCTCGTCGTTGACGCCCATGGCCGCCAGACGCGCGGGCACCTGGCCGACCGAGCCGGCGCCCATGGTGAGCACCACGTCGCCGTCCTTGATGAAATCCGCCAGGCTTGCGGGCAAGTCGCCCACCTCGGGGACGAACACCGGCTCCACCTTGCCGGCGACGCGCAGCGCCCGGGCCAGGCCGCGGCCGTCGGCGGCGACGATGGGGGCCTCGCTGGCGGCGTAGACCTCCGTCAGCACCACCGCGTCGGCCAGGGACAGCACCTGCACGAAGTCCTCGAACAGGTCGCGGGTGCGCGTGTAGCGGTGGGGCTGGAACGCCAACACCAGGCGGCGGCCGGGGAAGGCGCCGCGCGCCGCGCTCAGGGTCGCGCGCATCTCCACCGGATGGTGGCCGTAGTCGTCGATCAGGGTGAAGACGCGGCCGTCTCCCAGGCGGATGTCGCCGTAGCGCTGGAAGCGGCGGCCGACGCCGCTGAAATTGGCCAGGGCCTTCTGCACCGCCGCGTCCGGCACCTGCAGTTCCCAGGCCACGGCGATGGCGGCGAGGGCGTTCAGCACGTTGTGCATGCCGGGCAGGTTGAGGGTGATGTCGATGGGCGAGCGCACGCCGTTGCGCAGGGCGGTGAAGCGCATGCGGCCGTCCTCGGCGCGGATGTTCGTCGCCTGGATCGCGCAGTCGTCCGTGGTGCCGTAGGTCATCACCGGCTTGGTGATGCGCGGCAGCAGCCCGCGCACCACCGGGTCGTCGGCGCACAGGATGGCCATGCCCCAGAACGGCAGCCGGTGCAGGAATTCCACGAAGGCGCCCTTGAGCCGCTCGAAGTCGTGGCCGTAGGTCTCCATGTGGTCGGCGTCGATGTTGGTGACGATGGACACCACCGGCGAGAGATACAGGAAGGAGGCGTCGGATTCGTCCGCCTCCGCCACCAGCCATTCGCTCTGGCCCAGGCGCGCGTTGACGCCGGCGGCGAGCAGCTTGCCGCCGATGACGAAGGTGGGATCGATGCCCGCCTCGTTGAGCACGCTGGCGATCAGGCTGGTGGTGGTGGTCTTGCCGTGGGTGCCGGCGATGGCGATGCCCTGCTTGAAGCGCATCAGCTCCGCCAGCATCATCGCGCGCGCCACCACCGGGATGCGCTTCTCCCGCGCCGCGACCACTTCCGGGTTGTCGTCCTTGATCGCGCTGGAGATCACCAGCACGTCGGCGTTCTCGACATGCTCGGCGGCATGGCCCTGGAACACCCTGGCGCCCATGTCGGCGAGGCGCTGGGTCACCGCGTTGCTGGCGCCGTCGCTGCCGGAGATGGTGTAGCCCTGGTTGAGCAGGACTTCGGCGATACCGCTCATGCCGGCGCCGCCAATACCTACGAAATGGATGCGATGGACTTTGTGTTTCATCGTGCCAACTCCTTGACCACGTCCGCGACACAGGCGGTGGCATCCGGCTTCGCCAGATCCCGGGCCTTTTCCGCGCGGGACAGCAGTTCCGCCCGGGTCAGGCCGTCCAGCCACTTGGCCAGGGCGTCGGCGGTGAGCGCCTTCTGATCCATCAGCCAGCCGGCTCCCGCGTCCACCAGGAAGCGCGCGTTGGCGGTCTGGTGGTCGTCCACCGCGAAGGGGAAGGGCACGAACAGGGCGGCGGAACCGCTCGCGGCGACCTCGGCGACGGTGAGGGCGCCGGCGCGGCAGACCACCAGATCGGCCCAGGCCAGGGCCTCGGCCATGTCCTCGATGAAGGCCAGGCATTCCGCCGCGACGCCGGCCGCCGCGTAGTTGGCGTTCAATGCTGCGAGATGCTTCGCGCCGGACTGGTGGCGCAGCCGGGGACGGGTTTCCACCGGCAGCAGCGCCAGGGCCTGCGGAACCAGGCTGTTGAGGGCCTGGGCGCCCAGGCTGCCGCCCACCACCAGGATGCGCAGCGGCCCTTCCCGGCCGGCCATGCGCTCGGCGGGGGCGGGCAGGGCGGCGATGGCGGGGCGCACCGGGTTGCCGACCCAGTCGGCGTCCACCTTGCCGCAGGGCAGCGGCTTGTCGTTGGCGTGGCCGAAGGCGGCGGGCAGGCCCAGCAGGACCCGGTCGGCGAGGCAGGCGAGCACCCGGTTGGTGAGGCCGGCGACGGCGTTCTGTTCGTGGATCACCAGGGGCTTGCCCAACAGGCTGGCCATCATGCCGCCCGGGAAGGCCACATAGCCGCCCAGGCCCAGGGCCACGTCGGGGCGCTCCCGGAAGATCGCGCGGGCGGCCTGCCAGAAGGCGGCGAGCAGGTTGACCGGCAGCAGCAGCTTGGTGAGCAGACCCTTGCCGCGCACGCCGGCGACGCGCACCCAGGCCATCTGGAAGCCTTTCTCCACCGCCAGCTTCGCTTCCATGCCGGCTTTCGTGCCCAGCCAGACCACGCGCCAGCCCTCGCCGCGCAGGGATTCGGCCACCGCCAGGGCGGGCATGACGTGGCCGCCGGTGCCGCCGGCCATGACCAGGACGGTGCGCGGCGCGCTCACGATTTCTTCCCTCGCATCAAACAGCGATTCTCGAAATCGATGCGCAGCAGCACGGCCAGGGCCAGGCAGTTGGCGACGATGCCGGAACCGCCGTAGCTCATCAGCGGCAGGGTCAGGCCCTTGGTGGGCAGCAGGCCCAGGTTGACGCCCATGTTGATGAAGGATTGGGCTCCCATCCACACGCCCACGCCCTGGGCCACCAGGGCGGCGAAGTTGCGGCCCATGAGGCCGGCCTGCCAGCCGATGGAGAAGGCGCGCCAGGTCAGCCAGGCGAACAGGCCGATGATGGTCATGACGCCCACCAGGCCGAGTTCCTCGCCGATCACCGCGAGCAGGAAGTCGGTGTAGGCCTCCGGCAAATAGAACAGCTTTTCCACGCTGTCGCCCAGGCCGACGCCGGTGAGCTCGCCGCTGCCCAGGGCGATGAGGGCGTGGGAGAGCTGGTAGCCGGCGCCGAAGGGGTCGTTCCAGGGATTCAGATAGCTGACCACCCGTTGCAGGCGATAGGGGGAGAGCACCACCAGCAGGACGAAGCCGATGGCCAGCAGCACGATCAGGCCGACGAACAGGCGGGCGTTGAGACCGCCCAGGAACAGCACCGCGAGGGCGATGGCGACGATCACCACGAAGGCGCCGAAGTCCGGTTCCAGCAGCAGCACGCCGCCCACCGCGAGCATCACCAGGAACATGGGCATGAAGCCCTTCTTCAGGTTCTGCATGAAGGCGGCCTTGCGCACCGTGTAGTCGGCGGCATAGAGGATGGTGGCGAACTTCATCAGTTCGGAGGGCTGGAAATTGCCCAGGGGGCCCAGGGGAATCCAGCGCCGGCTGCCATTCACCTCCTTGCCGACGAAGGGGATCAGCACCAGCAGCAGGCAGACCGCGCCGGTCATGAACAGATAGGGCGCCATGTTCTGCCAGGTCTGGGTGGGAATCTGCAGGGCCGCGTAGCCCGCGCCCAGGCCGATGACCAGATAGATGGCGTGGCGGATCAGGTAGAAAGCCGGCTGGTTCGCGGTCGACTTCGCCTCGGCGATGGCGGTGGAGGCGGAATACACCATGACCAGGCCGATCATGAGCAGGCTCAGGGCGGCGAACACCAGACCCCAGTCGTAGGGGGTCAGGGCGGTGCGCTTCAGGGCGGCGTTATGAAACATGGCCATCCTTGTCCAAAGCCTTGACCGCCGCGACGAAGACCTCGGCGCGATGGGCGTAGTTGCGGAACATGTCCCAACTGGCGCAGGCGGGAGACAGCAGCACCGCGTCGCCGGGGCGGGACAGCCGGTAGGCCAGGGCCACGGCCTCCTCCATGCTTTCCGCCCGGTGCACCGGACAGGCGCCGTCGATGGCCGCTTCCACCAGGGGGCCGTCGCGGCCGATCCGCACCACCGCGCGGGCATTCTTCACCGCGTCCTTCAGGGGCGAGAAGTCCTGGCCCTTGCCGTCGCCGCCGGCGATCAGCACCACCGGCACGGTGAAGCCCAGCAGCGCGGCGACGGTGGCGCCCACGTTGGTGCCCTTGGAGTCGTCGTAGAAAGTGCGGCCGGCGACTTCCGCGACTTTCTGCACCCGGTGCGCCAGGCCCTCGAAGGTTTTCAGCGCCGGCACCAGCCCCTCGTAGGGCAGATCGATGGCGCGGCACAGAGCCAGGGCGGCGAGGGCGTTGGCGGCGTTGTGCAGGCCGGCGATGGGCAGTTTGTCCACCGGCAGCAGGGCTTCCCCGCCCTCGCACAGCCAGAGGCGGCCCTTGCGGCTGGTCAGGCCGAACTGGCCGGCCGCCAGGGGCTCGTCCCCGGCGATGCCGAAGGTCCACTGGGTGCGTCCGGGAATGGCCATGGCCATGACCGCCGGATCGTCCCGGTTGAGCACCTGGATGCCGTCGCCCGCGAAGATCCTTTCCTTCGCCGCCGCGTAGTCGTCCAGGCCCGCGTAGCGGTCCATGTGGTCCTGGGAGATGTTGAGCACGGTGGCCGCGTCCGGTTTCAGGCTGGACGTGGTTTCCATCTGGAAGCTGGACAGTTCCAGCACCCACACGTCCGGGCAGCGCCCCAGGGTGTCCTGGTTGTCCAGGGCGTCCAGCACCGGCAGGCCGATGTTGCCCGCGACCACGGTATCAAGACCCACCGCCGCGCACAGATGGCCCACCAGGCTGGTGACCGTGCTCTTGCCGTTGGAGCCGGTGATGGCGATGACGTAGGCGGTGCTTTCCTGGATCGCCCGGGCGAACAGTTCCACGTCGCCCACCACGTCCTTGCCCGCCTGGACCGCCCATCGCAGTTCCGGCGTGGCGAGGGCGACGCCGGGGCTGGCCACCACCAGGTCGGCCCAGGCGAAATCGGCTTTGTCGAAACCGCCCAGGCGCAGCGTCGCTTCCGGGAAGGCCTCGCGGATGTGCTGGGCGTGGGGCGGTTCCTCGCGGGTGTCCGTCGCGCGCACCTGGGCGTCGTGCTCGATGAGCCAGCGCACGCAGGCCGCGCCGGTGTCGCCCAGGCCCACGACCAGCGCCTTGCAGCCTTTGTAATTGGTGATTTTCCGCGTCATGGCCGAGTCACCGCAGCTTCAGGGAGGCGAGGCCGATGAGCACCAGCATCATCGAGATGATCCAGAAGCGGACCACGACCTGGGTCTCCTTCCAGCCTTTCTTCTCGAAATGGTGGTGGATGGGCGCCATGAGGAAGACCCGCTTGCCGCGCAGCTTGAACGAGCCCACTTGCACCATGACCGAGATGGCCTCGGCGACGAACACGCCGCCCATGATGAACAGCACGATCTCCTGGCGCACGATGACCGCCACCACCCCCAGCGCCGCGCCCAGGGCGAGGGCGCCCACGTCGCCCATGAACACCTCGGCGGGATAGGCGTTGAACCAGAGGAAGGCGAGGCCGGCCCCCATGAGCGCGGCGCAGAACACCACCAGTTCGCCCGCGCCGGGAATGTGGGGCAGGCCGAGGTACTTGGAGAACACCGCGTGCCCGGCCACATAAGCGAAGATTGAAAGGGCGCCGGACACCATGACGGTGGGCAGGATGGCGAGGCCGTCGGCGCCGTCGGTCAGGTTCACCGCGTTGCTGGTGCCGACGATGACGAAATAGGCCAGCACCACGAAGCCGGCGACGCCCAGGGGCATGACGATGTGTTTGAAGAAGGGCAGGATCAGCTCGGTCTGGGCCGGCAGATGGGCGGACCAGGCGAGCCAGGCGGCGATGGCCACGGCGATGACGGATTGCCAGAAATATTTCCAGCGCGAGGGCAGGCCCTTGGGATTCTTCTCCACCACCTTGCGCCAGTCGTCGACCCAGCCGATGGCGCCGAAGCCCACCAGGGTGGCCAGGGAAATCCACACGTAGCGGTTGGTGAGATCCGCCCACAGCAGGGTGGTGATGATCACCGAGGCGAGGATCAGGGCGCCGCCCATGGTGGGCGTGCCGGCCTTGACCAGATGGGTCTGCGGCCCGTCGTCGCGCACCGGCTGGCCCACTTTCAGGGAGGTCAGCTTGCGGATCATCCAGGGTCCGACGATGAAGGAGATGAGCAGCGCGGTCAGCGCCGCCAGCACGCCGCGCAGGGTGATGTAGTTGAAGACGTTGAACAGGCGGATGTCGTGGCCGATCCACTTGGCGAGCATCAGGAGCATTTGGATGTACCCCCACGTTCACTTTCGTTCACTGCCCCCCGTGGGGGCGAAACGCGCTGCTTGGCGCTGTCCGGCGCCTCGCATGCGTTCTCCTTGAATGACTGCACGACGCGCTCCATTTTCATGAAGCGGGAACCCTTCACCAATACCGTCACGTCCGGGCCCAGGGCGCACTCGATTTCCGCGAGCAGTTCCTCGATGCGCTCGAAGTGCATCGCGCCGGGGCCGAAGCCCTGGGCCGTGTGGAGCGACATCTCGCCCAGGCAGAGCAGCCGCTCGATGCCGGCGGCGCGCGCCTTCTCGCCCACCTCGCGGTGCATTGCGGCGGCGCCGGGCCCCAGTTCGCCCATGTCGCCCAGCACCAGGATGCGGGTGCCGGGCCGCTCGGTGAGCACCTGGATCGCGGCCAGGATGGAATCCGGGTTCGCGTTGTAGGTGTCGTCGATGAGGGTGGCGCCCAGGATGCAGGGATGCGCTTGCAGGCGTCCCTTGACACCGTGGAAATGGGCCAGGCCGCGGGCGATGGCGGTCGGGCCGGCGCCCAGCGCGAGGGCGCAGGCGGTGGCGGCGGCGGCGTTGGCCAGGTTGTGTTCGCCGGGCACTTGCAGGGCGGTCTCGATCAGCCCTTGCGGCGTGCTCAGGCGCAGGTTGGACTGGGTGGCGGCCAGTTGCCAGCTCACCATGGTGTCGTCCAGGGTGCGCACGCTGACGTCCGCGTCCTGGGAGAAGCCGAAGGACAGGGTCTTGCGCGAGTGGTTCATGGCGCGCCACAGACCGGCGTGCGGATCGTCGGCGTTGACGATGGCGATGCCGTCCTCCTTGAGGCCCTGGTAGATCTCGCCCTTGGCGCGGGCCACCGCTTCCACGCTGCCCAGGCCTTCCAGGTGGGCGCGCAGGGCGTTGTTCACAAGGGCCGCGTCGGGCCGGGCCAGTTCGGACAGATAGGTGAGTTCGCCGGGATGGTTCATGCCCATCTCGATCACCGCGTACCGGTGGGCCGGGGTGAGCCGCAGCAGGGTCAGCGGCATGCCGATGTCGTTGTTCAGGTTGCCGCTCGTGGCCAGTACGGCATCGGCGCCGGCCTCCTCGGTCAGGATCGCGGCCACCATTTCCTTGACCGTGGTCTTGCCGTTGCTGCCGGTGATGGCCGCCAGCTTCGCCGGCATGTTCGCGCGATGCCAGGCGGCGAGCCGGCCCAGGGCCAGGCGGGTGTCCTCCACCACCACGGCGGGGGAGACCTCCAGGTGCGCGCCCGCTTCCACCATGACGGCGGCGGCGCCCGCCTGCAAGGCTTTCGCCGCGAAGGCGTGGCCGTCGAAACGGGGCCCCTTCAACGCGACGAACAGGCAGCCGGCGGGCAGATTGCGGGTGTCCGTGGAGACGGACGTGATTTCCACGTCGGCGCCGACGGCCCGGGCATTCAGGGCTTGGGCGGCTTCATGCAGACGCACGGGGATTCCTTTCGTTGTGGAGCGCGTTCCATTCCGCCAGGACTTGGCCGGCCTCGACGAAATCGGAGAAGGGGTGCTTTACGCCGTGGATTTCCTGGTAGTCCTCGTGGCCCTTGCCGGCGAGCACCACGATGTCCTCCGGCCCGGCGCCCAGGATCGCCGCGCGGATCGCCGCGCGCCGGTCGGCCATCACGGTCTGGCCGGGCGGCATGCCGGCGAGGATGTCGGCGATGATCCGCAGCGGCTCCTCGTTGCGCGGGTTGTCGCTGGTGACGATGGCGCCGTCCGCGCGGGCCGCCACCGCCGCGCCCATCAGGGGCCGTTTGCCGGTGTCGCGGCCGCCGCCGCAGCCGAACACGCAGACCAGGCGGCCGGGGGTGAGGGGTTTCAGGGCGGCGAGCACCTTATCCAGGGCGTCCGGGGTGTGGGCGAAATCGACGATGACCGTGGGGCCGTGTTCCGGCCCGGCGACCCGCTGCATGCGTCCGGCCGCGGGCTTGACCCGGCCCAGGGCGGTCAGGGCGTCGGCCAGGGGCACGCCGCCGGCCAGCAGGGCGCCCAGGGCGGCGAGCAGGTTGTAGGCGTTGAAGCGGCCCAGCAGGGGCGAGACCAGTTCGCCATGGCCCCAGGGGGAGACGATCTCCAGGCGCAGGCCCAGGCGGTCGGCCTGGCAGGTTTCCGCGCGCAGGTCGCCTGAATCCAGGCCATAGCCAATGACCCGGGCGGGCCCGTCGCGCAGTTCGCGGATCAAGGCCGCGCCCAGTTCGTCGTCCTGGTTCAGCACCGCCCATTTCAAGCCGGGCCAGCGGAACAGGCGCGCTTTCGCGGCGGCATAGGCGGCCATGTCGCCGTGGTAGTCGAGATGGTCGCGGGACAGGTTGGTGAACACCGCCACGTCGAATTCCACGCCCTCGGCGCGGCCCTGGTCCAGGCCGTGGGAGGAGACCTCCATGGCCACGCCCTGGGCGCCCGCGTCCCGATAGTGGGCGAGCAGGGCTTGCAGGGTGACCGCGTCCGGCGTGGTGTGGGTCGCGTGGGCGAGGGCGTTGTCCACGATCACCTGGCCCTGGGCATCCATGAAGCCGTTGCCGATGGTGCCGATGGTGGCGGTGCGCCGGCCCAGTCCGGACCAGGCCGCGGCGAGCCATTGCGCCACCGAGGTCTTGCCGTTGGTGCCGGTGACGCCGGTCATCCAGAGCCGCGCCGAGGGCTGCCCGTACCAGGCGGCGGCCAGGCTCGCGGCGCGCCGGCGCAGATCGGCGACCGGCAGGTGGGCGATGCGCCAGTCCGGATCCCAATTCCAGCCCGCCGGTTCCCAAACCACGGCGGCGGCGCCGGCCTGGATGGCGTGGGCGATGTGGGCGCGGCCGTCATGCACCGCGCCGGGGTGGGCCAGGAACACGTCGCCGGGCCGGACCCGGCGGCTGTCGGCGGTCATGGCGCGGGCGCCGGGCGCCAGGGCGCGCAACTCCTCGGCCAGTTCCAGATAGGGCGTCATGTCCACGGCCGCGCTCATACCGACTCCGGCACGATGGGCGCCTCGCCGGGCGGCGCGCTTTCCTGGTTGAACGGGGCGTCCGGCGGCAGGGCCATGAAGCGCAGGGCGCCGGCCATGATGCGGGAGAACACCGGCGCGGCGACCAGGCCGCCGTAGTAATCGCGGCCATTGGGTTCGTCGATCATCACCGCCACCACCAGGCGCGGGTCGGAGGCGGGCGCGAGGCCGACGAAGGAACTCACATAGCGGTCGCCGACATAGCTGCCGTCCACCAGCTTGTGGGCGGTGCCGGTCTTGCCCGCGACCCGATAGCCCGCGACCCGCGCCATGGGCGCGGTGCCGCCGTTTTGCGTGACCCGTTCCATCATGGCCAGCACCTCGCGCGCCGCGTCCTTGGACATGACCCGGGTGCCGGTGGCGACGCCTTCCCGGCGCAGGGTGGTCAGGCTGGGCATGACGCCCTCGTTGGCGAAGGCGGTGTAGGCGTGGGCCAGTTGCAGCAGGCTGAGGGAGAGGCCGTGACCGAAGGCCATGGTGGCCTTCTCGATGGGGCGCCAACTGCTGGATGGACGCAGGCGGCCGCTGATCTCGCCGGGCAGGCCCGATTTCGGCTGGGCGCCGAGGCCGGCGCGGGTGAGCAGTTTCCAGTAATCCTCGCCGCGCATGTCCAGGGCGATCTTGGCCATCGCCACGTTGCTGGAGACCTGCACGGCGTCGGACACCGAGAGGACGCCCTTGGGGTGGGTGTCGGTGATTTTCTTGTCGCCGATCAGGGTCCAGCCCGGACCGGTGTCGATGCGGGTTTCCGGGCGCACCACGCCGGCATCCAGCGCCGAGGCGACGAACAGGGGCTTCATGGTGGAGCCGGGCTCGAAACTGTCGGTGACGGCCCGGTTGCGCACCCGCGCCGGTTCGTATGTGGCGCGGCTGTTGGGGTTGAAGCTGGGCGTGTTGGCGAGGGCGAGGATTTCCCCGGTGCGGGCGTCCAGCACCACCACCGCGCCCGCCTTGGCCTGGTTGTGGGTGACCGCGTCGGACAGTTCCCGGTAGGCCAGATACTGGATGTGCTGGTTCAGTGACAGGGCCAGATCGCGGCCGGGTTTCGGCGCCTTGATGCGTTCCAGGATTTCCACCACGTTGCCGGGCCGGTCCTTCACCACGCGCTGGGAACCGGGCTCGCCGGTGAGCCAGGACTGGTAGGCGAGTTCCAGCCCTTCCTGGCCGTTGTCCTCGATGTTGGTGATGCCCAGCACGTGGGCGGTCACCTCGCCCGCCGGGTAGTAGCGGCGATAGGCCGGCTTGGTATGCAGACCGGCGATCTTGAGCGCCTTCGCCTGTTCGGTCTTCGCGGGCTCCACCAAGCGCTCGACGTAGACGAAGGCCTTGGATTTGTCGGCGAACAGGCGCGCCAGCTGGTCCGGGTTCTTGTCCAGGATGTGGGCCAGGGATTGGATCTGGGCGGGCGTGGGATTCGCTTCGCGCGGATTCGCCCAGAGGGTTTCCACCGGCGTGCTGACCGCCAGGGGCTCGCCGCGCCGGTCGGTGATCATGCCGCGATAGGCGGGAATGGGCGCGATGCGCTGGGCCCGTTTCTCGCCCTCGTCGGTGAGGAACTCGCTTTGCCAGACCTGGAGGTAGACCGCCCGCACGGACAGGGCGGCGAAGCCGCTGAACAGCAGGGCCAGGGTCAGGCGCATGCGCCAGCGCTGCAGGTCCAGATGCAGCAGCGGGTGGGCGCGGTGGTTGGCGCGCTGGCGCATCAGTGCCGCTCCTCCGCGCGCAGGACGTATATCCGGGCCGGCTCGGGGATCGTCATGTGCAGGCGGCCGCGCGCCACCTCCTCGACCCGGTTGTGCATCAGCCAGGTGGAAATCTCCAGTTGCAACTGGCCCCACTCCACATCCAGGTCGCGGCCGTGGGCCTGTTCCGACTGAAGGGTCACAAACAATTTGCGCGCCTGATGGCGCGCGGAGACGACGGAGAGGGCGCAGGCGACGAGCACCGTGACCAGGAGCAGATTCAGCTTGACCATGCCGCCTCCCTGGACCCGCGCGCCGGCCCGGGCTCGCCGGTCCGCTCGGCGATCCGCATCACCGCGCTGCGGGCGCGGGGATTCGCGGCGCATTCCGCGTCGTCCGGTTTGATCGCCTTGCCGATCAGGCGCAGGCGGCCGCCGCGCAGGGCGTGGGCGGGCAGGGGAATCTCGGGCGGCACCGTCTCCCCTTCCGCTTCCGCGCGCATGAACCGCTTCACCATCCGGTCTTCCAAAGAATGAAAACTGATCACCACCAAACGGCCGCCGGGTTTCAGGCGCCCCACTGCCCGCGGCAACGCCGCTTCGATTTCCTCAAGCTCGCGGTTAATGAAAATCCGCACAGCTTGAAAGGTGCGCGTCGCCGGATCCTGGCCCCGTTCGCGTGTGCGCACGGCTCCCGCGACCAGGCTTGCGAGTTGGCGGGTTGTGGCGAGCGGCGCGACTTCTCGCGCCTTAACAAGCGCTCGCGCAACCTGCCTAGCAAACCGCTCTTCGCCATAGTCCCGGACAATGTGTGCAATCTCCTCTTCCGGCGCCTGGTTCAACCATTCCGCGGCGGTCATGCCCCGGCTTGTGTCCATGCGCATATCCAGTGGCGCGTCGAAACGGAAGCTGAAGCCCCGTTCCGCCTCGTCCAGTTGCGGGCTGGACACCCCCAAATCGAACAGCACCCCATCCACCGCCTCGATGCCCCGTTCATCCAGCACCGCGTCCAGGCCGGAAAACGCGGCATGGACGATGGCGAAGCGGGGATCGTCCCAATCCGCCGCCGCGGCCACCGCGACCGGATCACGATCCAGGGCGATGAGCCGTCCATCCGGCCCGAGCGCCGCCAGGATCGCCCGGCTGTGGCCGCCCCGGCCAAAGGTGGCATCCACGTAGATGCCGTCGGGGCGGGGGGCCAATGCCGCGACCGCGCCTTCCAGCAGGACGGAGACATGTCCACCCGTCACAGCGAGAAGCCCTTGAGCTCCTCGGGCAGGGTGCCGTCCCGGACCGCTTCCGCGATCTGGCTCGGCAACTGGGACGCGGCTTCCATGCGTTCCTGCCAGGCCGCCTCGCTCCAGACCGCGAACTTGTTGCCCTGGCCCACGAACATCACACCCTTTTCCAGCTTGGCGAACTTGCGCAGCACGGGCGGGACCAGGATGCGCCCGGCGCCGTCCGGCTCCACGTCCTCGGCGGAGCCGACCACGAGCAGCTTCAGTTGCTGGGTGAGCGGGTTGAAACCGGGCAGGCTGTTGATCTGGCGTTCGAGAATCTCGAACTCGGGATAGGGGTAGAGCAGCAGGCAGCCGTTGGTCGGGTCGACGGTCAGCATGAGATGGCCGCCGCATTGGGCCGACAGCCGCTCGCGGTACTTCGCGGGAATGGACAATCGTCCTTTCCCGTCCAGTGCCAGCAGCGTCGATCCCCGAAACATGTTCTCTCTCTCCTCCGTGGTGCACTGGCCGACACAGGGCCACACAATTACCCACTTCCTCCCACTATAGAGAACACAATTCCCCACCGTCAAGGCGATAAAACATATATTTTTTCAATGGCTTCAAGGACTTACAGATGTGATGTGTGGGCAAATATGCTTTCTTATTCGTGTGATATGGGCATAAGTTAAAGTGAAACATTAAGTAGTGGGGCAAAGTGGGGACGGACGCGTCCATGTCCCCGGGCTGGGGAGGGGAAAAGGGTATTCGAGGGGGAAGTGGGAGCCGGCCGGTAAGCCGGGTTCTGTCGTGGACAGCCATTCATCTGGGACGCTGGTCGCCCAGCGCCTCGAGCAGCCTACCCGCAGACTCGGCGGGCCGCCTCAACGTCTGCCTATTTGGCCTTGCTCCGGATGGGGTTTGCCATGCCATCCCTGTTGCCAGGAATGCGGTGGGCTCTTACCCAATCCACCTTGCGGTGGATTCGAGCGCCCTCGCGGACGCTCGCGCCATTTCAACCTTGCCTGATCCCGCTTCCCTCGTCGGGGTGGCTCGCGCCTCCCCTCCGAGGGGGACTTTGCCGCTTGCGCGTCCAAGTCCGGGCCATCGGCGGTATGTTTTCTGTTGCACTTTCCGTCGCCTTGGGCCGGCGACTCGCGTCTCCGGCTTATAGCGCCCAGGCGTTACCTGGCATCCTGCCCTATGGAGCCCGGACTTTCCTCCGCGCGATGAATCGCGCGGCGGCTGTCTGGCCGACTCCCGGGCGGCAGTATAGGGGGCGGCGGGAGTGAAAGCGAATCAGACCGGGAGGGCGTTCAAAACTGTGACCATTCATCCTCTGGCCCGGAATTGGGATTGGGGGAGAGCTTCTGCATGGCGCGGACCGGGCCGGGGGCGGCGGCGCGGTTGGGCAGGGCCGCCCGGCGCGCGGCGGGAAGCGCCGGCGCGCGGGCGAGGCGGCCGCCGCCCTCCTCCAGCTTGAACACCGACACCGCCTGGGCCAGGCTGCTCGCCTGGTCCTGCAGGGATTCGGCCGCCGCCGCCGCTTCCTCCACCAGCGCCGCGTTCTGCTGCGTCGTCTCGTCCATCTGGGCGATCGCCTGGTTCACCTGTTCGATGCCCTGGCTCTGTTCCGTGCTGGCCGCGCTGATCTCGCCCATGATGTCCGTCACCCGCTTCACCGCGTTGACGATCTCTTCCATGGTGCTGCCCGCCTGTTCCACCAGCTTGTAGCCGTCCTCCACCTTGTCGACGCTGTCGCTGATGAGGCCCTTGATCTCCTTCGCGGCGGCGGCGCTGCGTTGCGCGAGGCTTCTTACTTCGCCGGCGACGACGGCGAAGCCTCTGCCCTGTTCGCCGGCACGGGCCGCTTCCACCGCGGCGTTGAGCGCCAGGATGTTGGTCTGGAAGGCGATGCCGTCGATGACGCTGATGATGTCGGCGATCTTCTTGGAGCTGTCGGCGATGGCGCCCATGGTGTGCACCACCTGGCCCACCACGTCGCCGCCCTTGACGGCGATGTCGGAAGCGCCCTTGGCGAGTTGGTTGGCCTGCTTGGCGTTGTCGGCGTTCTGTTTCACCGTGGTGGTGAATTGGTCCATGGAGCTGGCGGTCTCTTCCAGGCTGCTGGCCTGGCTTTCCGTGCGGCTGGACAGGTCGGCGTTGCCGCTGGCGATCTCGCGCGCGGCGGTGTTGATGGCGTCGGTGGCTTCGCGGATCTGGGTGACGATTTCGGTGAGCTGTTCGCTGGTGGCGTTGGTGTCGTCCTTCAGTTGGCCGAACAGGCCTTGGTAGTCGCCGTCGATGCGTTGGCCGAGGTCGCCCTGGGAGAGGGCCTTGAGCACCCGGGCGACGTCGTTCATGCCGCGTTCGCTGGTTTCCACCAGTTTGTTGATGCCTTCGGCCAGTTGCAGGAAGAAGCCTTCCTTGCCGGCCAGGCCGATGCGTTGGCCGAAGTCGCCGGCGGCGGCGGCGTCGACCAGGTCGGCGACTTCCTTTTCGACGGCGACTTCGAGGGTGCGGTCGGCCCATTCGACGACGGCGCCCAGACGTTCGCCCTTGTCGTTGAGGACGGGGTTGGCGACCACGGTCATGGTGCGCCCGCCGATGTGGATGGTGCTCTTGTGGGTGCTGGTGAAGGTGGCGAGCAGGTGCGACTGGTGGCTGGGGGTCTTGTGGAAGGCGTCGATGTTGCTGCCTTGCAGACGCTCGGCGTCGAATTGGGGCAATTGCTTGCGGATGTCGCTCTGGGCGTTGCGGAACATGGCTTGCACCGCTCGGTTCATGTAGATGATGTTGCGGCCGTTGTCCGCCACCATCACGTTCGCCGATACATTGTCCAGCGCTATCTTGATGCGCAGGGATTCCTCGGCCTGGCGGCG
Organism: Thiobacillaceae bacterium; assembly: GCA_044227325.1. GTDB lineage: Bacteria > Pseudomonadota > Gammaproteobacteria > Burkholderiales > Thiobacillaceae > PFJX01. Next base: position 201,643 of record JBGAFI010000003.1, read on the forward strand.
GGTTTCGGCCAGATCGAAGCCGACACGGATATGCAGCGATTTGAGCGCGGACAACACCTGGCCGACCTCGTTGTCGGCGCCGGCCTCGGTGGAGACGTCCATGTTGCCCTGGGCGATCTGGAACATGTCCGTAGCGGCCTTGCGCAGCGGGGCGCTGAAGGCGTTCAGGGCGCGGGCGGCCAGCAGCGCGCCCAGTGCCAGCGAAACCGCGTTCAGGACGATGCCGGGCCAGCCGCCCAGGCCCGCCAGCGCGCCCACGAGCGGCACCCCGCCGGAGATCAGCACGACGTAGAGCAAGCGCGACCTCAAGGACAGGGAGGCGAGACCACGCCACCAGGCCGCGAACACGCCGGCGGAGACCACCGCGCCCTCGTGCACCATGACATTGCCCGCCCGGCCTTCGCGCACGTCGCGGTAGATGTGTTCGGCGGCGTCGATTTCCGCGCGGGAAGGCGCGGTGCGCACCGAGATGTAGCCGGTGACCATGCCGTTCTCGACGATGGGCGTGGCGTTGGCCCGGACCCAGTAATGGTCGCCATTCTTGCACCGGTTCTTGACCAGACCGCTCCAGGGCTTGCCGCGCGCCAGCGTATCCCAGAGATCCTTGAACGCGGCCGCCGGCATGTCCGGGTGCCGCACCAGGTTGTGCGGGGCGCCCAGCAGTTCGGCCTCGCTGAAGCCGCTGATGTCGATGAAGGTCTTGTTGACGTAGGTGATGACACCCCGGGTGTCGGTCTTGGAAACAATGAATTCACTTTTCGGAAACGGCCGCTCCACTCCGGTGACGGGTAGGTTCTGGCGCATCGGGATTCTCCTGCTGGGATGGGATGTTGCCGGGAGGGGCTCAGGCTGTCGCTTCAACCAGAGCCATTTCCTGGCTGGTCATGAGTTGTTCGATGTCCACCATGATGATCATGCGTTCTTCCACCGTGCCCAGTCCCAGGATGTAGCGGGTGTCCAGGATCGAGCCGAACTCGGGGGCCGGATGCAGGCTGTCGGAATTCAGCTGGATCACGTCGGAAACGCCATCCACCACGACACCCATGACCCGCTTGCCGATGTTGAGGATGATGACCACGGTGAACTGGTCGTAGGTGGGTTCGGCCAGGTTGAACTTGATGCGCAGGTCGACGATGGGGACGATGACGCCGCGCAGGTTGATGACGCCCTTGATGAACGGCGGCGCGTTGGCGATCTTGGTGACCGCCTCGTAGCCGCGGATCTCCTGGACCTTGAGGATATCGATGCCGTACTCCTCCTTGCCCAGGGTGAAGGTCAGGTACTCCCCGGAAGCCGGCACGCCGGCGCTGTCCACGATGTCCATGTCGTTCGCTCCTTAAAGGCTTATGCCGCGATGCGCCGCTTGCCGTTGGCGAGGCCGAGCCGGATCACGGCGGCCACGTCCAGGATCAGGGCCACCCGGCCGTCGCCCATGATGGTGGCGCCGGACATGCCGGCCACCTTGCGGTAGTTGGCTTCCAGACTCTTGATGACCACCTGGTGCTGGCCCAGCAATTCGTCCACGAACAAGGCCGCCTTGCCTTCCTCGCCTTCCACCACCACCACCAGGCCTTTGGACAGGTCATCGACGCCGGTTAGGCCGAATACCTCCGACAGGGCGATGAAGGGCAGATATTCGCCGCGGATGTGCATCATGCGGGAGTCCCCGGCCATGGTGCGGATGTCGTCCTGGTTGGGCTGCAGGGACTCCACCACCGTGGTGATGGGCACGATGAAGGTTTCGCCGCCGACGCCCACCGACATGCCGTCCAGGATCGCCAGGGTCAGGGGCAGGCGGATCACGGTGCGGGTGCCGAAGCCGGGGGAGGACTCCAGTTCCACCTTGCCTCCCAATTCCTCGATGTTGCGCTTCACCACGTCCATGCCCACGCCGCGGCCGGACACGTCGGTGACCACTTCGGCGGTGGAGAAGCCGGGGGCGAAGATGAGTTGCCAGACATCGTGGTCCGACATCGCGTCGTTGACCGGAAAGCCGCGTTCCCTGGCTTTTTCCAGGATGCGCGCCCGGTTCAGGCCGCCGCCGTCGTCCATGACCTCGATGACCACCGCGCCGCCCTGATGGGAGGCTTTCAGGGTGAGGGTGCCTTTCGGATTCTTGCCGGCGGCGACGCGTTTTTCCGGCGTTTCGATGCCGTGGTCCAGACTGTTGCGTACAAGATGGGTGAGCGGGTCGGTGATCTTCTCGATCAGGCCCTTGTCCAGTTCGGTGTTCTCGCCGATGGTCTTCATCTCCACCTGCTTGTTCAACTTGCCGGCGAGATCGCGCACCACGCGCGGGAAACGGGAGAACACCATGCTCATGGGCAGCATGCGGATGGACATGACCGATTCCTGCATATCCCGGGTGTTGCGGGACAGCAGGTCGATGCCCGCGAGCAGCTTTTCCGCCTCGACCGGGTCCAGGATGCTCGCGGCCTCCGCCAGCATGGCCTGGGTGATGACCAGTTCGCCCACCAGGTTGATGAGCTGGTCCACTTTCTCGACCGAGACGCGGATGCTGGAATCGGCGCCGGCCGCGGTCACGGTTTTGTCGGAATCGCGCCGGCCCGCCTTCGCGGTTTCGATGCCGGGGGCGTCGGTCAACCGGCGACCCGCGGCGGGTGGGGGCGGCGCGGCGGCTTCGCTTTGGCTTTCCGGCGGCGCGGCTTCGATCATGGCCTGCGCCAGAGGCGGCACGCCGGGCGCGTTGTCGAAGAGGCCCAATCCGCCGGGCGCGTCGATGAAGACGCCGTATCCCTGGCCTTCGATGGCCGCCGGGCTGTCCGTGGCCTCGACGTCGCGGTCGGGCAGGTTTTCCCGACTTTCCTGCGCGTCGTCGAAGAGGCCGTAAGCCCCATCCGGGGCGTCGCCGCTGTCGGGGGGCGCGTCGCCGGCGGGGACATCCTCGAACAGGCCGTAGCCGGGGTCCGATGGCGGCGCCGGTTCGGGCGCGACGTCGGTGAAGAAGCCGTAGCTGTCGTCCCCGTCCGCGGGAGCGGCTTCCGGCGCATCGTCGAAGAAACCATACGCGGTCTCCGCCGCGGCGCTCGGTTTGATTTCGATCTCTTCCGGGCTCAGGTAAAAGGCGAACACATCCTTGATCTCGGCATCGCCGCGCGCGGTCGTCAACACGACTTCGAGGCGGCCATCGCCCGCATCCGGCCGACGGCCGATTTCCACGGCGGCGATCTCGGCAAGGGCGGCAAGAATGTTGTCCACGCTGCCGCTCGTGCCGGCCACGTCGGGCGGGAGCAGGCAGGACAGCGCGACATGCCGGACTTCGACGCCGGCCGGAGGCGGCGCCTCGGGTTCGGGCGCGGGCGGGGCGACGCCCGTCGCGAGCTGGGTCAGACGCGCGCAGATGGCCTCGATTTCGCCGGCATCGGCCTCGGGTCCGCCCTGGTGGTGTTCCAGTTGGGCGCGCAGCACGTCGCCGGCGGCCAGGAAGGCATCCACCATTTCCGGGCGCAGGCGCAGTTCCTCCTTGCGCAGGCGGTCCAGCAGCCCTTCGAGGACGTGGGTCACGCCGGTCATGTCGGTGAAGCCGAAGGTGCCGCTGCCGCCCTTGATGGAGTGGGCCGCCCGGAAGATGGCGTTGAGATCCTCCAGGGACGGGTTGTCCAGGTCCAGGCCGAGCAACAGATTTTCCATGTTCGCCAGGTGCTCCGATGTCTCCTCGAAGAACACCTGGTAGAACTGACTCATGTCGATGCTCATGGCATCTCCCGCGAACTGGGTGCTGGATGCAAGAATGAACCCGTGGCGATCGGTTCGGACACCGGCCGCTCAGCCGATCACTTTCTTGACCACTTCGAGCAGCTTTTGCGGATCGAAGGGTTTCACCAGCCAGCCGGTCGCGCCCGCCGCCTTGCCCGCCGATTTCATGGCGTCCGAGGATTCGGTGGTGAGCATCAGGATGGGGGTGGCCTTGTACTGGGGCAGGCCGCGCAGGGTCTTGATCAGGCTCAGGCCATCCATCTTGGGCATGTTCTGATCGGTCAGCACCAGGTTGGCCTGCTTGCCCTTGGCCTTGTTGAGGCCGTCCTCCCCGTCCACGGCCTCGACGACTTCGTAGCCGGCGCTTTTCAGCGTGAATGCCACCATTTGCCTGATGGAGGCGGAGTCATCAACGGTCAGAACGATTTTTGCCATGCTGCTTCCTCTCAATATCAGAATAATTCGATGTCGCCGGAGTCCATGCTTTCCTGCTTGACCGGATGGGGCCGGTTGGCGGCCACATCGGCTTGGCCGCGCAGCCGGTCCCGCGCCAGCCGGATGCTCGCGGCCAGATCGCCGTCCTGGCGAATGGTGGCGGCCAGTTCCTTGGCGATATGGACCCCGCTGTCGATGCGCGCCTGGGTGTGTTCGATCAACTGGTTGGTCATGTCCTGGAACTGGAGCGCCGTGACCGCGGTGTTGACCCCGTTGGAGACCTGCTCGGTGTGGGTGTTGATGGCGCGGGCGGAGTCCGTCATGGCCAGGTTGATCTTGCCGATGCGCGTCATGGTGTCCTGGACCCGCTTCTTCGACTCCAGGGCGAAGTTCATGTCCATGGAGGCGACGGTGTAGATGGAGGTATGGGCGGCGGTCAGGGAGTTGTGCACGCCGTCCATGTGGCCGCGGATCTGCTGGGAGAACAGATTGGTGCGCTGGGACAGGGCGCGCACCTCGTCCGCCACCACGGCGAAGCCGCGTCCCGCCTCGCCGGCCCGGGCCGCCTCGATGGCGGCATTGAGGGCGAGCAGGTTGGTTTGTTTGGCGATGGCCTCGATCTCGCTGAGGATGCCGATGATGGCCTTGACCTCCACGTCGATGGTATCCATGGTCTCCACCAGACTCATCGCGATCTTGCTGGTGGTCAGAGTGTTGTCCACGAACGCTTCCATGGTCTTGGAAGTGTCCATGACGAATTCGGAGAAACTGGATCCGCCCGGCCCCTGATCCTCGTCCGTCATGCTGTTGATGATGGACAGGGCCAGGTCGCGCTGGGCCTGGATGTGGGTGTTCATCTCGCCGAAACTCGCGACCAGTTGCTCGATGGCGTGTTTGAGCAGGTACTTGACCCGGTCCAGCTCGCCGAGACTGGTGTCGCGCCGGGCCAGCACGACGCGGGTCTGCTCCTCCATCAAGCCGTGCATTTCCGCGTGCAGGCCGGAAGTCGCCCGTGTTCCGGCATCCGCGTCCCCCGTCGTTTTGGCATCGCCCCGGCACCCCGACCAGACCAGCAGCGCCGCGCTGGCGGCGACGCCGGCAATGCCCCACTGGGGGCCGGCAAACCAGATGATCAGGCTCACCAGCATGGCGCCAGCCAGGACCAGCAGGGTGAAGCGAGCAGAACCCAAGGTATCCCTCTTTATCGGTAAATGACATGCAAAACATCCCCCGATTTATCGGCGGCCGGGTTGAAAACTTTAGCCGGCTTGTCGGGTTCGCGCGGGCGAAAAAAAGCCGGCGAAGGCCGGCTGTAAAGGGCTGAAAGAACGCTTCAGTGGGTGGTGGCGCTGGCCAGCATTTGTTGCAGTTCACCCGATTGGTAGAGGTCGCGCATGATGTCCGAGCCGCCGACCAATTCCCCCTTGATGTAAAGCTGGGGAAACGTGGGCCAGTTGGCGTAGGTCTTCAGGCCGAGTTGCAGATCGGTGCTTTCCAGCACGTTCACCGCGAGGAAATTGGTGAGTCCGCAGGCCTTGAGGATGTTGGCCGCGTTGGCGGAGAAGCCGCATTGGGGGAACTGGGGTGTGCCCTTCATGTAGAGGACCACGGGGTTTTCCGTGACTTGCTGGTGAATGATGGCGTGTGCGTCCATGGCGAATCCGTAAGTTGACAATATTAGTCGGGAATTATACCGGCCGGCCGGAAGCCGTCAAGAAAGCGGCTTGGTCAAGCTTATGCTTCATGAGGCGCGATCGCGCGAAATCAAGGTGCCCGCGCCGCGGCCGCCGCTTTCGCCACGGGGCGCTGCCGTGCGCGAGGGGATGGTCTGTAACATGTGGGTTTCCGATCAACCGACCGACTGCCACTCCTATGCCCCTGCTCGCATTCTCCGAAGCCAAGGCCCGCCTGCTGGCCTCCGCCACCGTCGTCACCGACCGGGAAACCATCGATCTCGCCGATGCCTTCGGCCGGGTGTTGGCGGAAGACCTGGTCTCCCCCATGACCGTGCCGCCCTTCTCCAACGCGGCAATGGACGGTTATGCCGTGCGGGCCGCGGATGTGCCCGACGCCGGCGCGCGTTTGCCGATCTCCCAGCGCGTGGCGGCCGGCGATGTGGCCCAGGCGCTGGCGCCGGGCAGCGCGGCGCGCATTTTCACCGGCGCCCAGGTGCCCGACGGCGCCGACGCGGTGGTGATGCAGGAAGATTGCCAGGCCGACGGCGATTTCGTCGTGGTCAACCAAGTGCCTCCCGCCGGCCAGCATGTCCGCCTGAAGGGCTCCGATCTCCTCGCGGGCAAGGCCATCCTCGCCGCCGGCAGCCGTTTTTCCGCCGCCGCCATGGGTCTGGCCGCCTCGGTGGGGTTCGCCTCGGTACCTGTTTTCCGGCGCCTGAAGGTGGCCATCTTCTTCACCGGCAGCGAACTGGTGATGCCGGGCGACCCGCTGCCCGCCGGCCACATCTACAACTCCAACCGCTACGTCATGCGCGGGTTCCTGCGGGATCTTGGCGTGGATGTTATCGATCTGGGCATCATTCAGGACGATCGCCAGGCGACCCGCGCGGCCTTGCGCCAGGCCGCCGCCGAGGCGGACCTGATCGTCACCAGCGGCGGCATGTCGGAGGGGGATGAGGACCACGTCACCGCCGCGGTCCAGGCCGAAGGGCATATCGACGTCTGGAAGATCGCTTCCAAACCGGGCAAGCCCCTGGCCTTCGGCGGCGTGAAAGTCGGCACACCCGGCGGCGACCGGGAGGCGGCCTTTATCGGTCTGCCGGGCAACCCGGTCTCGGTCTGGTCCGGTCTGCTGACGCTGGTCGCCCCCTTCCTGCGCCGCTGCCAGGGCCTGACCGTCATCGAGCCGGAGCGGCAGAAGTTGCGCGCCGACTTCAGCTACATGGTGAAGGGCAACCGCATGGAATTCGTGCGGGTGAAGCGCAACGCGAAAGGCGGTCTCGATATCTATCCGACCCAGGACTCGGCCATCATCTCCTCGGCGGTGTGGTGCGACGGTGTCGCCGCGATTCCCGCGGGCGCCACCATCCTGCCTGGCGACATCGTCGAGTACCTGCCGGGGCCGGGCTGGACGCCGTGACCGACAGCGGGCGCAACCCGTTCGCGCGCTGGTTGAGCGTGGTCCTGCGCGGGTTGCATCTGGTCACGGTGATCGGCCTGGGCGCGGCCATCCTGGGCGCGCCCCTGGACGCGCACATCCAGGCCATGGGGGTGTTGGCGAGCGGCGCGGCCATGCTGGCCCTGGACTTGATGATGAAGCCCCACCTGTTCAAGGAATGGTCCGGCGCCGCTCTGCTGATCAAGCTGGGCGTGGTGGGATGGATGACGCTGGACGCCGGCTTGCGCGCCCCCCTGTTCTGGTTGCTGGTGGCCTGGTCGGCGCTCTTCTCCCACGCGCCCGCGAGCTTCCGCCATGCGCGCTGGCTGGGCCGGGGTGGCTGACTGGCCTCCCGAGTTGCGCGGCCGCGCCATTCCCGAATGGAGCGGGTGGCTGGCGCAGGATGCGGACGGCGCCTGGTGGGCCTACGAGGCGGAACCCAACCAGCAGCCCAACGGCTGGTACGAGAACGAGGTCGGGCGTATCCAAAGACTTTGCCTGGGGCCGCCGCCGGCGGATTGGCGCACCCGCCTCATCCGTTGCCGATGAGATCGCCGTGATTGTTGCGGCGCAGCATCCGCTTGGTGGACAATAAGCCTTTGAATTTCCAGGCCGGGGATCAGCATGAAGCGCGTCGTGTTCAACCAGAAGGGGGGCGTGGGGAAATCCACCATCGCCTGCAACCTGGCCGCCATCGGCGCGGCGCGCGGCCGGCGCAGCCTGGTCGTCGATCTCGATCCGCAGGGCAACGCCAGCCACTACCTGCTGGGTTCGGCGCAGAGCAAGCCGCCGCTGACCCTGGCCGACCTGTTCGACCAGATGCTCAATTTCAAGCTGCGGCCGCGCAAGACCGGCGAATTCGCCAGCGCGACGCCGTTCGAAAACCTGTGGCTGCTGCCGTCCCATCCCAGCCTGGAAGAGCTGGGCCCCAAGCTGGAATCCCGCTACAAGATCTACAAGCTGAAGGAAGCCCTGGAAGCGTTGCGTGACTTCGACGACATCTGGATCGACACGCCGCCCGCCTTCAACTTTTTCACCCGCTCCGCCCTCATCGCCGCCGACCGCTGCCTGATTCCCTTCGACTGCGACAGCTTCGCGCGCCAGGCCATCTATGCGCTGATGGACAACGTGGAGGAGATCCGCGCCGACCACAACCGGGACCTGCGCGTGGAAGGCATCGTGGTGAACCAGTTCCTGTCCCGTTCCAAACTGCCGCAACGGGTGGTGGCGGAACTGGTGGCGGAAGGCCTGCCGGTGCTGCCCCGGCATCTCTCCGCGTCCGTGAAGATCAAGGAATCCCACGAAGCCTGCCGGCCCCTCGTCCATCTGCTGCCGGGACACAAACTGACCCGGGAGTATCTGGAGCTGTACGAGGCGCTCCCGGCCTGAGCCGCATTGGCGAGCATCCTCCTCCGGGGGAGAATGGCGTCCCGTTTTTCCCCATGAACCCGCCATGCCCGCAAGACCCATCCTGAAAATGGGCGACCCCCGCCTGTTGCGAGTCGCCGCGCCGGTGACGGATTTCGCCGCGCCCGAACTCAAGAGCCTCATCGGCGACATGTTCGACACCATGGCGGAAGCGGGCGGCGTGGGTCTGGCCGCGCCCCAGATCGGCGTCGGGCTCAGGGTCGTGATCTTCGGTTTCGAGCGCAGCGAGCGCTATCCGGACGCGGAGCCGGTGCCGGCCACGATCCTGATCAATCCGGTCATCACGCCCCTGGACGACGAACTGGAGGAGGGCTGGGAAGGCTGTCTGTCGGTGCCGGGGCTGCGCGGCATGGTGCCGCGTTACAAGCGCATCCGTTACCAGGGTTTCGATGAACAAGGCGCGCCCATCGACCGCGCCGTGGAAGGCTTCCACGCCCGCGTGGCGCAGCACGAGTGCGATCACCTGGATGGCACGCTGTATCCCATGCGGGTGCGGGATTTCACCCGTTTCGGCTACACCGAGGTGTTGTTCCCGACGTTGTCCGGCTAGAGCCGCGCCGCCTTGAAGGTGTCGCAGCGCTTCGGGTCGCCGCTTTTCGCGCCGATCTCGAACCAGCGCATGCGCTGGGCCGAGCTGCCGTGGGTGAACGAATCCGGCACCACGCGGCCGCGCGCCTGCTGCTGCAAACGGTCGTCGCCGACGCCGGCGGCGGCGGCCAGGGCTTCCTCCACATCGCCCCGCTCGAGGATGCCGCGCGCCTTGTCCGCATGGTAGGCCCAGATGCCGGCGAGGCAGTCGGCCTGGAGTTCCATGCGTACCTGCAGGCGGTTGCTTTCCACCGCGCCGGCCCGTTGCCGCGCCGCGTTCACTTTCTCCGAGACGCCCAGCAGGGTCTGCACGTGGTGGCCCACCTCGTGGGCGATGACATAGGCCTGGGCGAAATCCCCCGGCGCGTGGAAACGGCGCGCCAGGTCGTCGAAGAAGCTCATGTCGAGATACAGCTTGTGGTCGCCGGGGCAGTAGAACGGTCCCATGGCGGCCTGGGCGTTGCCGCAGGCGGATTGCACCGCGCCGCTGAACAGCACCAGCCTGGGCTGTTCGTAATGGCCGCCGGATTGGCGGAACAATTCGCCCCAGGTGTCCTCCGTGTCCGCCAGCACCACGGAGACGAAATCCTTGAGGCGCTGCTCGCCCGGATCGGCCGGCGCGCCGGCGGTGTGTGTCGTCTGCGGCGCGTCGGCGATCTGGTTCAGCACCGTGCCCGGGTCGATGCCCATGAACAGCGCGATGAGGGCGATGACCACGGTGCCGATGCCGCCGCCCACCAGGCCCTTGCCGCCGATCCCCATGCCCCGGCGGTCTTCGATGTTGTCGCTGCGGCGTCCCGATTCCCAACGCATGGCTTATCCCTTCGTGATGTCATCAGCCAGCATGCACCCGTGCCGCGCCATGCGCCGCGATCTGGATCACACCGACGCGGTTCATCCCCGCGCGCAAACCGGGCAGCCCGGATCCTTGGGCAGCTTCATGGTCTGCCATTCCATGGCGCCCGCGTCGAACAGGACCAGCTTGCCGGCCAACGGGCTGGGCGTGCCCAGCAGCAGGCGGATGGCCTCGCCGGCCTGGAGCGTGCCCACCATGCCGGTGAGGGGCGCGAACACGCCCATGGTGGCGCAGCGTTCCTCATCCTCGGCCTGGGTGTCGGGAAACAGGCAGTGGTAGCAGGGGGAATCGTCCCGCCTGAGGTCGAACACAGCGAGCTGGCCGGCGAAGCGGATCGCCGCGCCGCTCACCAGGGGTTTGCGTTGGGCGACGCAGGCCTTGTTCACCGCGTGGCGGGTGGCGAAGTTGTCGCAGGCGTCCACCACCACATCGGCGGCGGCCACCCGATCCACGAGTTCCTGCTCGTACACCCGGTGTTCGACGGGAATGACCCGGCAGTCCGGGTTGATCTCGGCCAGCGCCCGGCGGGCGGATTCCGCCTTGTTGACGCCCACGGTGGCCTCCCGGTGCACGATCTGGCGTTGCAGGTTGGTCAGGTCCACGCTGTCGCCATCGCAGATCGTGAGGCGCCCGACGCCGGCCGAGGCCAGGTACAGGGCGGCCGGCGAGCCCAGTCCGCCCGCGCCGATGAGCAGGACATGGCCCTTGAGCAGCTTCTCCTGGCCGGCCAGATCGATCTGGGGCAGCAGGATGTGCCGGCTGTAGCGGATGAGTTGGCGGTCGTCCATCACATGAGTCCCTCGAAGGGTTGCACTTCCACCCAGTCCCCCGCCGCGACGCTGCCGCCGTCCTCGGGCAGGACGATGAAGCAGTTGGCGTCGGCCATGGAGCGCAGCACGCCGGAACCCTGGTTGCCGGAGAGCTTCACCTTCCACTCACCGTTGTCCCGGAACAGCACGCCGCGAGGGAACTCGCGCCGGCCCGAGAGCTTGCGGATGGGCACGGCGCTGGGCACCCGGAAGGCGGGCCGGGCCGGCGGCGGGTCCACGCCCTGGAGCTTGACCAGCGCGTCCAGCACGATCTGGTAATAGCTCACCATCACCGCCACCGGATTCCCCGGCAGGCCGAACAGCCAAGCCTTGCCCAGCCGGCCGAAGGCCATGGGGCGGCCCGGCTTGATGTCGATCTTCCAGAAGCGCACCTCGCCCAGGCGCGCCATGATGTCCTTGACGAAGTCCGCCTCGCCCACGGAGACGCCGCCCGTGGTGAAGATGGCGTCCGCCTGGGCGGCGGCCTCGGCGAAGGCTTGCTCCATCGCCGCCGGATCGTCCCTCACCACGCCCATGTCGAGAATGTCCACGCCCAGTTGGGTGAGCGCGCCGAACAGGGTGTAGCGGTTGCTGTCGTAGACCTCGCCCGGCGCCAAGGGGCGGCCGATGGAAGCCAGCTCGTCGCCGGTGGAGAAGAAGGCGACGCGCGGACGGCGTCGCACCGTGACCTCCGCGAAGCCCAGGGAGGCCATGAGGCCCAGTTCCGACGGACCGATCTTCTTGCCGGCGGCCAAGGCGGGTTTGCCGGCGGCCAGGTCCTCGCCGGCCCGGCGCACGTTCTGGCCGGGCGTCCGCGCGGCGGGCAGGATGACGTGCTCGTCGTCCAGCCGGGCCGCCTCCTGCACCACCACCGAGTCCGCGCCCCGGGGCAGCACCGCGCCGGTCATCACCCGCACCGCCTGGCCCGCGCCCACCGTGCCGGAGAAGGCGCCGCCCGCGTAGGCGGTGCCGACGACGGCCAGGCGGTTCTCGGCGCCGGCCAGGTCTTCCGCGCGCACGGCGTAACCGTCCATGGCCGAGTTGTCGTGGGCGGGCACGTCGAAGGGGGCGACCATGTCCCGCAGCAGCACCCGGCCCAGGGCGGCGCGGATGGGCACCGTCTCCCAGCCCTCGACGGCGGCAACGGAGGACAGCAGGATGTCGCGGGCCTGGGCGACGGAGAGGGCGGTCTCAGCGCCGCCGCAGCCGGTGGGGTCGGTCATGATGGAGTCCTGTAAGCAAGGATGATTGGGCATTGAACCCCCCTTTGAAAAAGGGGGGCAGGGGGGATTCGTCGGTTCTGGCAAGTTATCGTTGTCGAAATCCCCCTCAATCCCCCTTTTGCAAAGGGGGAGGCGGGCGCGGGAAGGTTGTGGCGGTTCACCCGATTCCCGCCTGGCTCACTTCGCCGCGTCCGGGAAGAACAACTGCTCGCCGTTGATCTTGTAGTCGGCGATGGCGGCCTGGCCTTCGGCGCTGGTGATCCAGGCGATGAACTTCATGCCCGCGTCTTTCTTCACGTGCGGATGCCTGGCCGGATTCACCAGCATGACGCCGTAGGGGTTGAACATCCTGCGGTCGCCGGCGAAGACGATTTCCAGGTCCTGGCGATTCTTGAAGGAGAGCCAGGTGCCCCGGTCGGACAGGGTGTAGGCGCCCAGGGCGGCGGACATGTTGAGGGTGGGCCCCATGCCGGAACCGGCTTCCTTGTAGCCCTGCGATGCCTTCGGATCGACGCCGGCGGCTTTCCAGAAGCGCAGTTCCGCCGCGTTGGTGCCGCTGCGGTCGCCCCGGGAGACGAAGGGCGCGCCGCTGGCGGCGATGCGCTTGAAGGCGTCGCTGGCGTCGCTCGCCGTCTTGACCTTGGCCGGATCGGCTTTCGGCCCCACCAGCACGAAATCGTTGTACATCACGTCGCGCCGCTCGACGCCGTAGCCTTCCGCGACGAACTTGTCCTCGGCGGGCCGGTCGTGCACCAGCAGCACGTCGGCGTCGCCGCGCCGGCCGGTATCCAGGGCCTGGCCGGTGCCCTGGGCCACCACTTTCACCTGGATGCCGGTCTTCTCGGTGAACTTGGGCAGGATGAAGCCGAACAGGCCGGACTGCTGGGTGGAGGTGGTGGAGGCCACCACGATGTCCTCCGCGAGCGCGGAAGCGGCCAGCAGCAGGCCGGCGGCGGCGGGGATCAGGTGTCGAAGGAAATTCGCCATGGGAGTTCTCCTTGGATGAACAGTCTGGCCTCGTGGGAGCGGGGCCGGGAAAAGAAGCGGGCCGAGGGCGTATGTTCCCGCACCCGTCCCGCCTCGATGAACACGATGTCGTCGGATATTCGCATGGCCTGGCCCAGATTGTGGGTGGTCATGATGATCTTCGCCCCGTCGGTGCGGATTTCCCGGATGAGGGATTCCACCGCTTCCGTGGCGGTGGGGTCCAGGGCCGCGGTGGGCTCGTCCAGCAGCAGCAGGCGCGGCTTTACCGCCCAGGCGCGGGCCAGGGCCAGGCGCTGGCGCTCGCCGCCGGAGAGATGGCGGGCGCTGTCCCGGGCGCGATGGGCCAGGCCCACCCGGGCCAGCATCTCGCCCACCCGTGTGCGGGTTTCGTCCCGGGACAGCTTGAGGGGCTTGAGGCCCAGGGCCGCGTTGTCGGCCACCGTGGTGCGCAACAGCATGGGCTGCTGGAACACCATGGCGATGGGTTCGTTGGGTTGACCGCCGCCATTCCAGGCGATGGCGCCGCCGTCGTGCTGTTCCAGGCCGGCCAGCACTCGCAAGAGCACGCTTTTGCCGGCGCCGTTGGGACCCAGGATCACCGAAATGCCCTCGCCGCCCAGGGTCAGGTCGATGCCGGCCAGCACCGGTCGGCCGTTGGGGGTGAAGCGGAGGTTTTCGAGGCGGATCGGGAACATGATCAACCTATCCCTGGGCAACAAAGGCCCGGATCCTTGGACATCCCCCTTTGAAAAAGGGAGAAGGAGGGGGATTTCGACCAAGCCCGCATGTCCACGGCCGACGAATCCCCCCTGGCCCCCTTTATCCCCGCATGGGGGCTTTTGCAAAGGGGGGAAAAGGGATGCGGGGCCAACTGGGGGCGGATTGTCATTTCAACCATACTTCCGCATGGCCCACTGCCGCAGCCCGTGGGCCAGGGCGTTGAGTCCCAGCACCAGGCCGATCAGCACCACGCCCAGGGCGATGGACAGGGGCAGGTCGCCCTTCGCGGTTTCCAGGGCGATGGCGGTGGTCATGACCCGGGTGAAGCCCTCGATGTTGCCGCCCACGATCATCACCGCGCCCACTTCCGAGATGGCGCGCCCCAGACCGGCCAGCACCGCCACCACCAGGGAGAAGCGGCAGTCGAACAGCAGGGTGGAGACGCTCTGGCGGCGCGAAAAACCGAAGGCGGCGAGTTCGACGGCATAGTCGCGCCAGGCGTCCTCCACGATCTGGCGCGCCAGGGCGGCGATGAGGGGCGTCACCAGCAGGGTCTGGGCGGCGATCATGGCGCTCGGGGTGAACAGCAGGCCGAGTTCGCCCAGAGGGCCGGAGCGGGACAGCATCAGGTAGACGATGACTCCCAGCACCACCGAGGGCAGGCCCATCATGGCGTTGAGGAAGACGGTGACACTGGCGCGGCCGGGAAAGCGGGCCACCGCCACCCAGGCGCCCAGGGGCAGGCCCAGCAGCGTGCCCAGGGCCACGGCGGCCAGGCTGACCCGCAGGGACAGGCCGACGATGGCCAGCACCTGGGCGTCGAAGCCGCGCAGCAGGGAGAAGGCGTCCAGCAGGGTGGGGAGCATGGAGGTGGATTATGGCGGTTGTTCGCTCGGCCGGGCTCGCGGGCTTCCCGCCTCCAGCCCCACCCCGGCTTGCGGGGGGCGCGGCAGCGCGGGAGAGGGAAGCCGTCAGCGTCCCATCGACTAGCCTCCGCCGCGCTGCATGGCCAGATCCATGTGCCGGAGCATGCGTTGCCGGGCTTCGGCATCGCCGGCCAGGAAGCGGATGCGGGCGGTGAGGGTGGGCAGGCGCAACAGGGCGATGACCCGGTCGGGACCGGGGGTGAGCGAGACGGCCATTAGGGTGTCGCCGTCTTCTACCCGGAATTCCAGCGGGCCGCCGGAAAGGCCCCGGGGAAACGCGTTGCGCAGCCCGTGGGCGAATTCCTCCGGGGTGGCGGAGACTTCCCGCGCCAATTCCTCCGGGACCGGGCCGGTCAGGTCAACCACCGGCGATGGGCGGCCACACCGCCAACTGGTCTCCCGCGCTCAGTTGTCGGGTCGGGCGCTCGCCGGGCGCCACGTAGACGCCGTTGACCAGCACCAGGTGGACCAGGCGCTCGGGCAACTGGAAGCGTTTCAGGATATCGGCCACCGATTCGTCGGCCCCGGCTTCCAGTTCCACCCGGTTGTCCAGGCTGCCGGGGGGCAGGTAGTCGGACAGGCTGGCGAAGAGTTTCAGGGTGACCCGCATCGTTCAATGCACCAGGGCGACGGGTTGCTGGCTGCACGCCACATAGGCTTCCGGGAAGCGCAAGGGCGCTTCCGCCAACACCTTCTTCCAGCGGCCCAGTTTCGTGCGGTTCTGGATCAGGCCGCGCAGCACGCCCACATGCTGGGTGAGGCCGATGGATGTGGCGCCGATCAGCACGTCGCCCTGGAATTGCAGGCTGAGATAGCGGTGATGGTCCTTGTCCACCAGCTCCACGCCGTCCTTTTCCTCGGTGCCCCACCATTGGCCGAAGGAGGAGGAGATCAGGCCCAGGGTGTCGAGCACGTTGATGGCCAGCACGCCGGGCAGCTTCACGTTCTGGCCCGCCATGTTGAGGGCGGCGACGCGGGCCTGGTCGGCGGCGTTGGGCTGGATCGCGGAGACCAGATGGGCGCCGGTGAACAGGTCCGGCGCCTCGGCCACGTCGCCGGCGGCGTAGATGCCGAGCACCGAGGTTTCCATGCGCTCGTTGACCAGCACGCCCTTGGCCACGTGCACCGGGGTCGCTTCCAGGAACCCGACGTTGGGCACCACGCCGGCGGCGACGATGAGCAGGTCGCAGGGCAGGGTTTCGCCGGTGGTCAGTTTGACCAGCAAGGGGGAATCTGTGCCGGCGTCGATGCGGTCCACGCCGGCCTTGGTGCGGACCTTGATGCCCTTGGCTTCCACCCACTCCCGGATCATGTTGCCGGCGGCGGGGGTCATCATGCGCGGCACCATGCGGTCGCCCATTTCCACCACGGTCAGGTCCACGCCCCGTTCGGAGAGGGCTTCCATGATGATGCAGCCGATGAAGCCGGCGCCCAGTTGCACCACCTTGCCGCCCTTCTTCGCCAGGCCGGCGATGGCGCGGGCGTCCTCCAGGGTCCAGCAGGTCTGCACCTGGGGCAGGTCGATGCCGGGGATGGGCGGGCGCATGGGGTGGGAGCCGGTGGCCACCAGCAGGCGGTCATACTGCTCCCGGCTCCCGTCGTGGAACAGCACGCTCTTCTGATCGGTATCCAGCGCCACGGCGCGGCCGTGCCGCTGGTCGATGCGCAGCTTGGCGAAATGGTCGGCGCTCTTGCGCAGATAGGTGCCGGATTCGTCGATGTTGCCTTCCAGCAGGTAGGGAATCGCCATGCGGGAATAGGGCGGCTCGGGCTCGCTGCCGGCCATGACGATCTCGCCGGCCGGATCGGCTTTGCGCAGGGTTTCGGCGGCGATGACGCCGGTGGGGCCGTTGCCCAGGATGAGGTATTTCATGGGGAGTCCTCGGAAGGATGGCCCGGCGAACCGGCCAGCGTTTGGCCGGGCGCGCATCCCCCCCTTTGGCAAAGGGGGGTTAGGGGGGATTCAACTTGGGCGGGATGGGGAAGCGGCGGGGAAATCCCCCCCGGCCCCCCTTTTCCAATGGGGGGAGAAAAGCGGGATGTCTGGGATGGGGAGTTCACGCTGGGTGCGGTGATCCGCCCGCGCCGACAGGCCCGGGCGGAGCAGGGCTTACAGCCCCAGCCGCTCCAGCGTGTCGGCCTTGGGCACGCCTTCCGTATCCCAGCCGCGCAGCTCGTAGTACTCCGGCAGCATCTCCGCCAGGCCGTTGACCAAGCCTTTAGCCGGTCCGGTCTTGGCGGGCTCGGTGGTCAGGCGCGGCGGCAGGTTGTCGTCGGCCTTGGAGAAGCCGGCGGCCAGATTGAACTGCTTTTCCATGTTCCAGATGCGCTCGCCCACCAGATTCAGCTTGTCCAGCGACCAGTCGCCCTCGCAGGCGGCCTGGATCTGGGGCTGGATGTCGGCCAGGCCCCAGGCGAAGCTGGTGAAGATGCAGATGCCGGCGGCGTCGAACACGGACGTCGCATCCTGGAACGCCTTGACCAGGCCCGGCTTGCCCTCGGTGACCAGGGGGTCGGTCTTGACCGGGATGCCCAGCACTTCCGAGGCCACGGTATAGCCGCGCAGGTGGCAGGCGCCCCGGTTGGAGGTGGCGTAGGCCAGGCCCATGCCCTGGATGCCACGGGAATCGTAGGCCGGGAACTCCTGGCTCTTCACCGTCATGGACAGTTCGGGATGGCCGTACTTGGTGCACAGGCGCTTGGAGCCCTGGCCCAGTTCCTTGCCGAAGCCTTCGCCCTTGGCGGTCATTTCGGCCAGGGTGGCGAGGGCCTGGGCGGAGCCGAAGGGAATTTCCAGGCCGATCTGCTCCTTGCTGAGCACGCCCATGTCGTACAACTCCATGGCCGCGCCGACGGTGGCGCCGAAGGAGATCGGGTCCATGCCGACTTCGTTGCAGAGCAGGTTGGCGTATTGCAGGGCTTCCAGGTCGCCGACACCGTTGGCCGCGCCCAGGGCCCAGGCCGCCTCGTATTCCAGGCCGCCGGAGGCGCCCCAGTATTCCGGCTTGTTGACCACGGTGAAGTGGTTCTGGTCGATCTGGGAGATGCGGCCGCAAGCGATGGTGCAGCCGAAGCAGGCGGCGTTGGTGACTAGATGGGGCTTTCCGTCGGTGGGCCGCTTCTCGTACATGGCCTCGGCGGAAATCTTGCCGGCGGACTCGAACTGCACGTCCCGATGGTTGCGGGTGGGCAGGGCGCCGATCTCGTTGATCACGTTCATCAGCACCTGGGTGCCGTACTTGGGCAGGCCGGCGCCGGTGACGCCGTTCTCGGCGAGGATTTTCTTTTTCTCTGTGGTGACTTTCAGGAATTCCGGGAAGTCCTTGATGCCGGAAAGCCCCTGGGTGCCCCGGATCGCCACCGCCTTCAGGTTCTTCGAGCCCATGACCGCGCCGACGCCGGAACGGCCGGCGGCCCGATGCAGGTCGTTCACCACGCAGGCATAGAGCACCGCGTTCTCGCCCGCCTGGCCGATGGAGGAGATGCGGATCTGCGGGTCCTGGTGGGCGGCCTTGATCGCCTCCTCGGTGTGCCATGTGGAGGTGCCCCACAGGTGGGCGGCGTCGCGCAACTCGGCTTGGTCGTTCTCAAGATAGAGGTAGACCGGCTTCGGCGACTTGCCTTCGAAGATGATCATGTCCCAGCCGGCGAACTTCATCTCGGCGCCGAAGAAGCCGCCCGAGTTGGAGCAGGCGATGGCGCCGGTCAGCGGCCCCTTGGTGACCACCGTGTAGCGGCCGCCGGTGGAGGCCATGGTGCCGGTCAGCGGCCCGGTGGCCATGATGAGCTTGTTGTCGGGGGAGAGCGGATCCACCTTGGGATCGATCTCTTCCACCAGGTATTTGCTGGCCAGGCCCCGGGAACCCAGGTAGTCCATGGCCCATTCCATGTTGAGGGGTTCCGGCGCGCAGGTGCCGGCGCTCAGGTTCACGCGCAGGATTTTTCTGTTCCAAGCCATGATCGTCTCCTCTCAAAGCACCGCGGCGTTGGCGCGGCCGGCCCAGGCGCGCATCCGGTCGAGACCGGTCCAGTCGGCGTCCACATAGGTGATGGCGCCGGTCGGGCAGGCCTTGGCGCATTCGGGATCGCCGCCGCACAGATCGCATTTCTGCACCTTGCCCACGTCGGCCATGTAATTGATGGTGCCGAACGGGCAGGCGATGGTGCACACCTTGCAGCCCACGCAGGTGGCTTCCAGCACGTATTTCGCGCCGGTCAGGGCATCCATCTTGATGGCTTCCACCGGGCAGGAATGCATGCACCAGGCCTCCGAACACTGGGTGCAGGTGTAGGGCACCTTGCGCCCCTCGTGCTCGAAGCTGAACACCTTGATGCGGGACTTGGACGGATTGATGGACCCGGTGTGCTCGTATGAGCAGGCCATCTCGCACTGCAGGCATCCGGTGCATTTCACCGGATCGATATATAGCGACTTCTGCATGACTCCTCCTCGCAAACGGCAATATGAGTGAGGCTATTGGCGCGCCTCCGGGACCACACGCGGCGTGAGGTGGCCGCAAGATTTCCACGACGACTCCCTTCAGGGCACCTCTAAAAACCCCACCAGACCGACGGCCCGATAGAATTCTAGGCAGTGCAAGCGAAGGACGGAAACCAGGATGAAGCGCAGCGCGATCAAGACCGACCTGTTCGCCGGAGACAAGCGGCGGGATAAGCTCGATGCCCTGGGCGACCCGCTGGTGTTTCTGGAACGGCACGTGGATTTTGTCGCCCTGGCGGCGGAAGTGGACCGGGTGGCGCCGCGCCCGGTGAGCGAGAACGGGGGCGGCCGGCCGCCGTACCCGACCGAGACGATGGTGCGCATCCTGATACTCAAGCGGTTGCACAACCTCTCCGACGAACAGATCGAATACCAGCTTCTGGACCGGATGAGCTACCAGCGTTTCTGCGGGCTCACCCATTCGGCCAGCATCCCCGACCGCAACACGGTGTGGGTGTTCGAGAACCGGATTGGCTTGGATGGGGCCACCGCCCTGTTCGAAGCGGTCCAGAAACAGTTGGTCCGGCATGGCTACATCGCCCGCTGCGGCCAACTGATCGACGCCACCCTGGTGCCCGCTCCGAAGCAGCACTTTAGCAAGGACGACAAGGAAATCCTGGAACAGGAGGCCCTGCCGGCCGACTGGTCGCCGGCCCAACGGCGCCAGAAGGACTTGGACGCCCGCTGGACCAAGAAGCACGGCAAGAGCCACCACGGCTACAAGCTCAGCATCAACGCCGACAAGCGCTACAAGCTCATTCGCAAGATCGAGATGAGCGACGCCGCAGTCCATGACAGCCAGCATTTCGACGCCGTGCTCGACCCGGCCAACACCAGCCGGGCGGTCTATGCCGACAAGGGCTACGCCAGCAGCGAGCGGGAGCGGGCCTTGCGGGAAGCGGGCTACCGGGATCACATCCAGCGCAAGGGCGCGCGCAACCATCCCCTGCCGAAGCGTCAGGAGCAACGCAACGACACCCTGGCCAAGGTCCGCTCGCGGGTGGAACACATCTTTGCCGGCATCGAGCAAATGGGGGGCAAACTGATTCGGACCATCGGCATCGACCGCGCAAAGTTCGGCATGGCGATGATGGCGGCCACCTACAACCTGAAGCGCCTGGTCTATCTCAAGGAAGCCCGAATTGCGCCCTTCTGATGCCCGGAATGCCTTGGATTGCTCAATGAATGAGCAATCCATCCCAACAACCGGGGATATGACCCGCGAAAAACAACTGGACGTCCGACTGAAATCGGCTCGTTCCCTGTTCGTCGTGGTTCCAGATTCTGGATTCATGAAAATCACGGGTTTTTAGAGGTGCCCTTCAACCATTCTTAAGAGAAAAACCGGCAATAACAAGGAAGATCGCTCAAGTTTGAGCGCCCGGCCGCGTTTGGTTCGCCCCCACTTTTTTATTCCTTGACGGTGGTCAAGATTTCCCAAGGATAAAAACCCATTTGACAGCTAGGTTTCTATTTAATACATTCGCATCTGAAATGCGTTTGCTTGGTGTTCCGTGAATCGCGATGCGTTTCGTGTTGAATCCCCCCTGATTGCCCTGAGCCATCGGGTTGTCAGGCCGGGATTGTTGGCCGCGCACCTGCACCGGTGTGGCTGACATCCTCCTCCTCTCTTCACCCCGGCTTCGCGCCGGGGTTTTTTTTTGTCCGGCGGCCCGTGAGAATGGGGCCATGCCCCGCACCCTGACGCCCGCCGCGCTTGCCTTTCTGGAACTGGAGGGCGGACGCGCCCCGGATTTTTCCGGTTGTCTGATCCTGGTGCCCCATCACCACGCCGGCTTGGCCTTCCGGCTCGCCTTGAGCGAGGCCCAGTCCGGGCGGCACCTGCGCCCGCCCCGATTGCTCACCTTGCCGGAATGGGCGGCCTCGGCCGATCTGGACACGCAGCCCGAGCCGGACAGCGTGCGCCTGGCCCAACTGCGAGACTTCCTGGCGGCGTCCGGACAGGTGCCGCAAGCGGCCTTGTGGGATGCCGCCGGGGAACTCCTGGCCCTGGTGAACGAACTGGACGGGCTCGGCGCGCCGGAATCGGTCATGCGGCGGCTGTCTCCCGGCGCGAATCGGTTCATGGCCATCGAAGCCGGTATCGCCCAGTCGGTGTGGCGCGCCCTCGGCAAAGGCGGCGGCATGGGGCGCATGCGGGTTCATGCCCTGCGCCTGGCGCGCCTGCTCAAGGGGGACGCCCAGCCGCTGTATACCCTGGGCCTGGGTGCGCTGAACGGGGTGGAGCGGGCTTTCCTGAAGGACTGGAGCGAACGCGCTCCGGTGATCGAACTGCCCTCGCCACCCGGCTATGGCGCGCGCAGCGCCCTGTTGCATGCGGCCTGGGACGAGCAGGGAATCCCGCTGGCGGACCGCGCCCGCGCCTTCGCCGCGCGCCACGCGACCAGCCCGCTGGCGCGGGATGTCACCTTGCTGGCGGCCCCGGGCCTGGAAGCCGCCGCCCGCGTCGCCGAACAGACCCTGCTCACATGGCTGGCGGAGGGCCGGCGCAACATCGCCCTGGTCGCTTGCGACCGTCTCATGGCGCGCCGGCTGCGCGCCTTGCTGGAGCGGCGCGACATCCTGTTGCAGGACGAAACCGGCTGGGCCTTCTCCACCGCCTCGGCCAGCCACGCGGTGGAATGTTGGCTGCGCCTGGTGACGGGCGATGCCTGGTTCCGGGATCTGCTGGATTTCCTGAAGTCGCCCTTCGTGTTCGCCGATGCCGGCGACCTGCGGCTCCAGGCCGCCCACGAACTGGACGAGACGTTCCGGCGCCACGGGGCGCCGGACGGGCTGGCCGGCCACCGGGCGCTGGCGCGGCGCGAGGGCTTGCATGCCGCGAACGTCTTGCTCGCGCGCATCGAACGGGCGGGGAAGGGTTTCGCCGGCGGTCGCCGCCCGCTGCACGACTGGACTCGCCGTCTGCTCGATTCCCTGACGCTGATCGCCGCCGACGGCGCTTTGCGGGCCGATCCGGTGGGGCGCCAGTTGTGGGCGCTGCTGGAACGCCTGGGCGCGGAAAGCGCGGGGTACGAGGCCCGCTACAGCCAGGCGGATTGGCGTCGCTGGCTGTTCCTGCACCTGGAGCAGTCCACCTTCCTCGACGACACCGTGTCCAGCCCGCTGCGCTTGACCCACCTGGCCGCCGCCCATACCCGGGAACTTGAGGGTGCGATCCTGCTGGGGGTGGGCGCGGCCCACCTGCCCGGCGCGGCGCCCGCGGGCATCTTCAACGACGCCGCCCGCCTGCAACTGGGCCTGCCCGGTGTGGCGGAGCGGGAACGCGACACCCGCGCCGCCCTGGCCGACGTGCTGGCGCGGGCGCCCCGCGTGGCCCTGGTCTGGCAGGCGGAGGAGCAGGGCGAGGCGGCGCCGCTGTCACCCTGGCTGGCGCATCTGGACGCCTTTCATCGGGCGGCCTGGGGGCGGCCTTGGTCCACGCGCGCAGAGCCCGCCGCCGGGAACGACGCGCCGGCTGTTCCGCCAATGGCCGCCGGAGTGCCGGCGCCACTGGCGGATTTCGTGCCGGGGCGCCTGAGCGTCAGCGCCTGGCAAAGCCTGGTGGCCTGCCCCTACCAGTTCCACGCGCGCCATCTGCTCAAACTCAACGAACGGGACGAGGTGCCGGAGGAGATGGACAAGGCCGATTACGGCAGCCTGGTGCATCGCATCCTGGCCCGTTTCCATGAGGCTCATCCCGTGCTTTCCGGCGCGCCGGCGGACAACTTGGTCGAGATTTTGCGCGAGACCAGCCGCTCGGCTTTCGCCGAGGTCGAGGCGGGCAGCTATCTGGCCTCGATCTGGCGCCTGCGCTGGGAGCGCCGCATCGCGCCCTACATCGATTGGGCCCAGGCCCGGGAACAGGCCGGCTACCGTTTCATCGCGGCGGAAACGCCGCTGGCCCGGGCGGTGGAATGGGGCGAGGGCAAGGCCACTCAACTCCACGGCCGCGCGGACCGCCTCGACGACAAGGCGGGCGCGACCGCCTTGCTCGATTACAAGACCCAGGCGCGCCAGACGCTGCGGCGCAAGCTCGACGCGAGCGGCGAGGATGTCCAGCTCACCGCCTACGCCTGGCTCGCGGCCGCCGCCGAGGCCGGCTTCGTCTCCCTGGACGCGGACAAGGTGGAGACGCTGGCCTGGGGCGAGGGGCTGCCCGAGGCCGCCGAGGCGGAAGCCGAACGCTTGCGCGACGTGCTCGCCGGCATGGCCGCCGGCCAGCCCCTGCCGGCCCAGGGCGTGCCGGGAGTCTGTGCCTGGTGCGAGATGAAGGGTCTGTGCCGACGCGACCACTGGTCTCAATAAGTCGCCGCTCAGGCATAATCCTCCGGTTTATTTGTACTACGCGACACAAAGCCGCGTCGGCATGCGACACCCACCGGAGGAGACACCATGAAGATCGAAACCATCGCCGTGCACGGCGGCTACAGCCCGGAACCCACCACCAAGGCGGTGGCGCCCCCCATCTACCAGACCACGTCCTACGCCTTCGACTCCACCCAGCACGGCGCCGATCTGTTCGACCTGAAAGTCGCGGGCAACATCTACACCCGCATCATGAACCCCACCACCGACATCCTGGAAAAACGGGTCGCGGAAATGGAGGGCGGCATCGCCGGCCTGGCGCTGGCCTCGGGCATGGCGGCGGTCACCTACGCCATCATGACCATCGCCGAGGCGGGGGACAACATCGTCACCAGCTCCACTCTGTACGGCGGCACCTACAACCTGTTCGCCCACACCCTGCCGCGTTACGGCATCGAGGTGCGCTTCGCCGATTACCGGGAGCCGGACAGCTTCGCCAAGCTCATCGACAACCGCACCAAAGCCCTGTTCTGCGAGTCCGTGGGCAACCCCCTGGGCAACGTCACCGATTTCGAGAAGCTGGCCGATCTGGCCCACGCCAACGGCGTGCCCCTCATCGTCGACAACACCGTGCCCACCCCCTACCTGCCTGGGCCGAACACAAGACCCGCTTCGCCCGCCTGAACGAGCCGGACATCTCCTACCACGGCGTGGTCTACACCGAGGCCCTGGGCCCGGCGGCCTACATCGGCCGCGCCCGGGTCGTGCCCCTGCGCAACATGGGCGCCTGCATTTCGCCGTTCAACAGCTTCCTGATCCTGCAGGGCATCGAAACCCTGCACCTGCGCATGGACCGCATCTGCGAGAACGCCCTCGCCGTGGCCAAGCAGCTCCAGGCCCACCCGCAGGTGTCCTGGGTCAACTATGCCGGCCTGCCCGAGCACAAGGACCACGCCCTGGTCCAGAAGTACATGGACGGCAAGGCCTCCGGCATCGTCTCCTTCGGCATCAAGGGCGGCCGCGAAGCCGGCGCCAAGTTCATCGACGCCCTCAAGCTGGTGGTGCGCCTGGTCAACATCGGCGACGCCAAGAGCCTGGCCTGCCATCCCGCCACCACCACCCACCGGCAGTTGTCGCCGGAGGAACTGGCCAAGGCCGGCGTCGCGGAAGACCTGGTGCGCCTGTCCATCGGCATCGAGCACATCGACGATTTGATGGAGGACATCGATCAGGCGCTGGCGGCGGCGAAATAAGCGCCGGAAAAATGCATCGATAAAAAGCCCGGCTTCGGCCGGGTTTTTTATTTCTCAAAATCTATCAATGAAAATTAATTTGATAGTTTTTTTCATGGAGATAAACTATCAACTTGTTATCAGTTTCACATTAATTGATAGGAAGATGAAGCTTCCCCTGATCCCTCCCGACTGGGAAAAACTGTTCGCCACCGCTACGCCCGAGATATTGGCAGCGTTGTTCAGCCAGCCCAAGCAGGCGCTGCCGGAAGGGCGCTACCTACATTGGGACGAACTGCGCCATCGCTCCCCGCCCAAGGGCTTGAGCCATGAGCAGTGGTGGCTTGGGGTCAAATTGGCGCGCCTGGGGCAGTCCCAGATGCTGCCTCTGTCGGACAAACGGGACACGGCCTTCCATTTCACACTGCCCGAGCCGCTGATCCGGGCGCTGCACTTTGTCGACCGGGATACCACCGGGCAAATTCTGATGGACGCCCCCGTTGCCACACCTCAGGACCGGGATCGCTACGTGGTCAGCTCCCTGATTGAGGAAGCCATCACCTCCAGCCAATTGGAGGGCGCCTCTACCACGCGCCGGGTGGCCGAGGATATGTTGCGGGCGGGGCGCCGGCCGCGCACCCTCAGTGAACGCATGATTTTCAACAACCACCGGGCCATGGCCCATATCCGTGCGATTAAGGAGGAATCGCTGACCCCCGACTTGATCCTGGACCTGCACCGCATGCTCACGGTGGACACTCTGGAGAATGCCGAGGACGCGGGCCGCCTGCGGCAAGCCGATGACATCCATGTGGTGGACCCCCGCGACGGACAATTGTTGCACGTGCCGCCTGCAGCGGCCCTGTTGCCGGAACGCTTGGAGCGTCTGTGCGCCTTCGCCAACGGCGGCGAGGAGGAAACGCCCTACGTCCATCCGGTGGTCCGCGCCATCCTGCTGCACTTCATGCTGGGCTATGATCATCCATTCAGCGATGGCAACGGCCGTTGCGCCCGAGCCCTGTTCTACTGGTCCATGGCCCGGCAGGGCTATTGGCTAGTAGAGTATCTCTCTATCTCCAGCATCCTGCGTCAAGCGCCCGGACAATACGCCCGGGCCTATCTGCATACCGAGACGGACGGCAACGACGCGACCTATTTTCTGTTGCACCAGTTGGAAGTGATGCAGTCGGCGGTAGACCGGCTGAAGGCCTACCTAAAGGAAAAATCGAGGCAGGCGAGAAATACGGAGCGGCTGTTGGAGGATGCCGGATTGCGCGCCCGGCTCAATTCGCGACAGATTGCCCTATTAGGGCACGCGCTCAAGCATAGCGATGCCATATACACGGTGGAGAGTCACCGCGCTTCCCATGCGGTGGCCTACGGCACCGCCCGGGCGGACTTGCTGGATTTGGCCGAATTGGGCCTGATCCAGCAAGCGACCCAGGGCAAGCGTTTCGTTTTCACCGTGCCGGAGAACCTGGGAGCCCGCTTGGGAGGGCTGTCCTGAAGCCAACCGACAATTGCCAATTTTGGCTCGATTCTTCCCACCCACCGTTAACCTCTTGATCTTCCGCGTCAGCGGGCACATGCCCGAAGGCATGCTCAGGCCTTTCTTGTCGAAGCAAGTGTAGGGTGGATGAGGAGCAGGCGTTATCCGCCGTATGTAAATTGCCCTCCGGTGGAAGGTGCTTCGCTTTTCCACCCTGTTGGGGCTGTTGTTTCCATGGCTGCCGACTCCAACCGGGCCACGCTCATTCGCGGCCGCCTCTCCAGCGGCACGATTGATGCCGTTTCCAGGTTGAATCAACATCCAAAAAGCCTGGGATAAACTGCTCCCTACCCTTGAGGAGCTCAGTCATGCCATCCAAAGCGCTGCGTATCGTTCTGGCGATCCTTGCCCTCCTGTTTTTGTTCAGCGCCGGCTGGACCTGGCTGACCCTCCACTGGAGCTACTCGGAGGGCGACCGGGCCGGGTATGTGCAGAAGCTGTCCAAGAAGGGGTGGCTGTGCAAGACCTGGGAGGGGGAGATCGCCATGGTGACGATGCCGGGGGCGATACCGGACAAATTCGAGTTCACCGTGCGCGAGGATGCCTTGGCCAAGCAGATCAACGCGCTGGCGGGCAAGCGGGTGGTGCTGTTTTACCAGCAGCACAGATTCATCCCCTCGTCCTGCTTCGGCGAAACCGAATACTTCGTCCAAAGTGTTCGGGAGATGGTGGATACGCCGGCCCCGGTTCAGGCCCCATCACCGGCCTCGATGCCGGCACCCTCGGTCAACCAGGGGCGGTTGCTGGCGCCGCGCTGAAGCGAGACGCGGCCTATCGGCCAGGCTTGTCCGCCGGTGCCTTGAGCAGCGCTGCGGAGTCGCGTTCCAATTGATCCACCTCGCGTTGCAGGCTTTCCTTGCGGTGCGCCTGTTTGGCGGCTTGTTCCCGCGATTCGCCGGAGGCGGTGTCGGCGTCCTGGATGCCGTCAAGTTCCTGCTTCAATTCAAGTTTGCGCCGCTCCAGTTCATCGATGCGTTTGAGCAGGCCGGTATCCAGTTTCTGCGCGCCTTCCCGGAGTTTCTTGTAGGCGGCGCCCAGCTTGTCCAGCGCCGCGTCGTATTTGCCCGCGTTGAATTTCTCTTTTTCCGACTTGGCCAATTGGCCGACGGAGACCGCGACTTCCTTCATCTGGCCGAAGGTCTTCGCGGATTGGGCTTTTTCCTCGCTGCTACCGAAGAAATAGTTGTAGGCGAGGACGCCCACCACCACCAGCACGGCGAGCTTGACCAGGAAGCCGATCATGGTTGTCTCGGAACCGGCGGATTCAGTTCGTCCCGCCCACCGTCAATCCCTCGATCTTCAGGGTCGGCTGGCCCACGCCCACGGGCACGCTCTGGCCTTCCTTGCCGCAGGTGCCGACGCCCGGGTCCAGCTTCATGTCGTTGCCGATCATGGATACGCGGGTGAGCACGTCGGGGCCGTTGCCGATGAGGGTGGCGCCCTTCACCGGGTAGGTGATTTTGCCGTCCTCGATCATGTAGGCCTCGGCCGCCGAGAACACGAACTTGCCGCTGGTGATGTCCACCTGGCCGCCGCCGAAGTTGACGGCGTACAGGCCCTTCTTCACCGAGGCGATGATCTCGGCCGGGTCTTTGTCGCCGGCCAGCATGTAGGTGTTGGTCATGCGCGGCATGGGCAGGTGGGCGAAGGACTCGCGCCGGGCGTTGCCGGTGGGGGCCATGCCCATGAGGCGGGCGTTCATGCCGTCCTGCATGTAGCCGCGCAGGATGCCGTTCTCGATCAGCACGGTGCGCTGGCTAGGGGTGCCCTCGTCGTCCACGTTCAGCGACCCGCGTCGGTCCGGGATGGTGCCGTCGTCCACCACGGTGACGCCGTCCGCCGCGACCCGTTCGCCGATGCGGCCGGAGAAGGCGGAGGAGCCCTTGCGGTTGAAGTCGCCTTCCAGGCCGTGGCCGATGGCTTCGTGCAGCAGGATGCCGGGCCAGCCGGAACCCAGCACCACGGTCATGGAACCGGCGGGAGCGGGCTGGGCGTTCAGGTTGGTGAGGGCCTGGTCCACCGCGAGCTGGGCGTATTCCTTCAGGCGGGCGTCGCTGAAATAGGCGTAGTCGAAGCGGCCGCCGCCGCCGGCGCTGCCCTGCTCCCGGCGCCCATCCTGTTCGACGATGACCTGCAGCGAGACGCGCACCAGGGGACGCACGTCGGCGGCGCTGCGGCCGTCCAGACGGGTGACGAACACCACCTCGTACTCGCCGGCCAGGCTGGCGATGACCTGGGTGACCCGGTTGTCCTGCTTGCGCGCGTAGTCTTCCAGGCGGTGCAGCAGGGCCACCTTGTCCGCTTCCGTCAGGGAGGCGAGGGGGTCGATGGGCGCGTACAGGGCGCGGCCCTCCACCCGGCCCGCGATCCGCGCGGTGGCGGATTGGCCGGCGGCGGCGATGGCGCGCACGGTGTTGGCCGCTTCCCGGATCGCCGGCAGGCGGATGTCGTCGGAATAGGCGAAGGCGGTCTTGTCGCCCACCACGGCGCGCACGCCGACGCCCTGGTCGATGTTGAAGCTGCCGGATTTCACCTGGCCTTCCTCCAGGCTCCAGGCCTCGGAGCGGGTGTACTGGAAGTACAGGTCGGCGTCGTCCACCTGGTGGGCGGCGAGCTGGCCGAAGATGCCGTCGAGCTGGGCGGCGTCCACTTCGTTGGGGGCGAGCAGGGTGGCGTCGGCGGTGAGGAAGGGAGAGGGTGCGGTCATTGGAAGGGGCGTGAAGAGTGGGGAGTGATGGGGAGTTTACTCCTCACCCCCGAGCGCCACAGGCGCGTGCCCTCACGCCATGCCGAACATCAGGTCTTGACGATGTCCAACGGGAAGCCCTTGGCGCAGTCCAGGGTGCGGTGTTTCAGCGCCGGCAGGCTCTTGCGCAGGCTTTCCTGGTAGGCCCGGTTGATGCCGGCCACCACCACGCCGGAGCCGCGCGGCAGGCGGTCGAGGATGTTGCCCCAGGGATCGACGATCATGCTGTCGCCGTGGGTTTCCCGGCCGGAGATGTGGTAGCCGCCCTGGGCCGGGGCGATGACGTAGGCCAGGTTCTCGATGGCGCGGGCGCGGATCAGGGTCTCGAAATGGGCCTTGCCGGTGGTGGCGGTGAAGGCGGTCGGCACCAGGATGATGTCCACCTCGCCCATGGCCCGGTACAGCTCGGGGAAGCGCAGGTCGTAGCAGACCGAAAGGCCGATGCGGCCGAACGGCGTGTCCACCACGACGATGCGGTCGCCCGCCTCGATGGTGGTCTGTTCCTTGTAGCGTTCGTTGCCCAGGTCCAGGCCGAACAGGTGGATCTTGTCGTAGCGGGCCACCAGCTTGCCCTTGTCGTCGTAGACCAGGCAGGCGTTGCGGACTTTCTTTGGGTTGTCGCAGGCCATGGGCACGGAACCGCCCACCAGCCAGATATGGTGTTTCTTCGCCTGATTGGCCAGGAATTTCTGGATCGGCCCCTTGCCCTCGGTTTCCCGCACCGCGACCTTGTCCGTTTCCTTCATGCCCATGATGGCGAAGAACTCGGGCAGGGCCACCAGCTTCGCGCCCGCCGCGACGGCCATTTCGATCAAACGCTCCGCCTCGTCCAGATTGGCCGCCACGTTGGGGCCGGAAGCCATCTGCACCGCCGCGACGCGGACGATGCCACCGGTTTCCGGCGCGGGTTGCGGCGCGGCGCGGGTACGGGTCTTGGCGAAGGAAGAGGGTTTTGCGCGGGTCACTAGGCGCTCCCATCAGCGGTTATTGGGGGTGACGTCGAGGGTACACAAGGACTTTGTGCCACCGCAATAGCGGAACCGGCCGGGTTGCAACCTGGAAACGGCGGTTGGACGCGGCCGATGGCGCGTTCTGGCGGGCGGTTCGCGCGAAGAGACGCCGCCGCGGGGCCAACCGACGTTTCCAGGTTCAAGGGGTTTCCGAGGTTTTCTCCCGGTTGCTCCCGTTTCTGGGAATCTTGCCGATGATGGGGTCGGACCAACTGCCGGTCACCGTGTATTCGAAGGTGACCGCCTGGCCGATGGGATTTTTCAGCACCTTGTTCGCGATCAGCGTGCCCAGGCCCACCACCGGGCCGCCGATCAGCGCGCCGGCGACCGCCACCGTGTCTTCCAAACGCGGCTGGATGTTGATGCGGAGATTCTGGGTTTCCCGGTCCAGGTCGACGACGCCGCTCATGCTGATTTTCGCGGCGGGGCCATTCATGCGCAGATCCTTCGCGTAGGCCGAGCCTCTTTCCAGATGCACGTTGCCGGCGATCTCGTCGAAGGCGAAGCCTTCCGAGAAGATGTCCCGGAAATCCAGCGCGACCCGGCGCGGCAGGGCTTGCAGGCTGAGTATGCCGAGCAGCTTGGCCGCGCCCGGATCGACCTTGAGGAACTGGCCCTGCTTGACGGCCACGCTCAGATCCCCTCCCAGGGTGGCGAAATTGAAATCCTCCACGCCGCCCATCCAGCCCAGCGTGCCGGAAATTTTGGTCGCGCCGTTCTTGATGCGGCCCGGGCTGCCCAACTGGGCCATCAGCTTGCCCAGGTTGTCCGAACTCAGGTTGAGTTCCAGGCGGGTGG
Organism: Thiobacillaceae bacterium; assembly: GCA_044227325.1. Classification (GTDB taxonomy): domain Bacteria; phylum Pseudomonadota; class Gammaproteobacteria; order Burkholderiales; family Thiobacillaceae; genus PFJX01. Next base: position 232,590 of record JBGAFI010000003.1, read on the forward strand.
GACGGCGTGGATGATCCGCCACCACGCCCCGGCCTTCCAACTGGCCTTCCGGCCGGCTGATGCGGAAGTTGTCCACCTGCAGGCCCTGCTTCACGGGCGAGAGGCGCAGATGCAACTCGCCCAGTTCACGCCCTTTCCAGGCCAGACTGTCGGCGCTGAGGTCGATGGCGCGCAGGCTGGCGGCCATGTCCTGGCTTGCCGCCGCCGCGCCGGGCTCGGGGTCGGGGATGGACAGCCGCCTCAGGTTGGCCAGCACGCGGATCGCCTTGCCGTCGGGAATGGTGGCGATTTCGCCGGTGATCTCGCGCCCGGCGAGAACGATGTTCCAGCCGTTGCCGGCGGGTCTCAGGCGCACGTGGGTGTCGTGCAAGCGGCGGTTCAAAATCCGCAATTCGTTGAAGGTGACGCTGGCCTCGCGCAAGGCCGGGCCGCCGCCGCCCGCGGGCAGATCGAGGCTGCGCCAGGCGTCCAGATCCAGCGCGCGCAAGACGCCGGAGATCGTCACGCCGGCCTCGCTCGGCGGCGGCGCTTCTCCCGGCCCCAGCCGGACGCTGATCTGGGCCGCCGCCTTGTCCGGCAGCTTCGCGCGCGCGGACAGGATGTCGCCATAGCGGGCGGTCAGGATGTCCGGCCCTTTTTCCTGGCCCCTTTCCCCGCCCTTTTCCCCACCCTTTCCAGCGGGCTGTTTGACCACGTTCAACGCCACGCTCTGGGCGGCATTCTTGCCCAGGGGCGCGGGCAGGTCCACGGCGAGGCCGGTGAGGTCGGAAGTCACCGTCAATTCGGCCTTGCGGCTGGCGTCCAGGCCGATGTCGGCATGCCAGTCGGTGGCGCCGCTCAGGCGTCCGGCCAGCGCCGCGGGCAGGTAAGGCTTCAGCCCCTCCGCGCCGACCCGGCCGGCCAGTTTCACGCGCAACTGGGCGCCGCTTTTGCCCGACTCGGCGCCGCCGCTGTTGATGTCCAGCACGGCGGGCTGGCCAAGCAGGCGCACGCGGATGCCCTTGGCCTGCAGGTCCTTCTCGGTAAAGCTCAGCATGCCGCTGATGCCTTCCAGTTCGGGCAGCTCGCCGCCCGGGTCGAGCCGGTTGTCCTGGAAAGTGAAGTTGCCCTTGACCGTGCTGGTGTCGATATGGCGCACCGGCAGGCGCAGGCTGATGGCGAGGTCGCCGTTGCCGGTAGCCTTGAACTGCTCGGTGAAGCCGTTGGTATGTTCGTTCACCGGGGATAGCCGGATGAAATCCAGGAAAGCGCGGGTTTCGCCGCTGGCCCGGCCCTCGACGGAAACGATTTCCTCCACGCCGGAATGGAGATCGGGGATGAACACCTTGACCGGGCCGATGCGCGTATCCAGGATGTTTCCGGACACGGCGTCCAGGGTCATGGCCCGGTCGTGGAAGACCAGCGTGCCGCGCACGTTCCGGATGTTGGGCCAGCCCGGCGCATAGTCGAGCATGCCGTCCACCATGTTGATGGAGACGCGGAACTCGCCGCCGCCCTGGTGGAAGGGGAAGCGGTCCAAGGGGCCTTTCAGGATCAGGCGCACGTCGTCGGAATGGCCGCCGATCAGTCCGCGTTTGAGCCAGTGATAGGCGTCGTCGCTGACGGAGAGGGGCAGGTAGCGGTACACCGCGTCCGCCTGTCCGCGGCTGAGGTGGGCGCGGATGTCGGTTTTCGGGGCGCCCGTCCTGGGCAATTCGACGCGGCCTTCGGCCGTGCCGTCCAGATCGCCGTTGACCAGGCGGGGCACGTCGAAGTCGATCTGCATGCCCGTGTCCCGGATTTTCCAGTCGGCCCGGGCTTCGATCCGGTCGAAGGACAGGCCGTGGCGGAACAGCTGGGGCCAGTCCAGCGCGAGGCCGCCCTCCAGTTCCGCCTTGCCCTCTTCCTGGTTCGCCTCGATGCGCGCCGAGACTCCCGCGAAGCCGGGAATGTTTTCATGGGCGCGGATGCCGGCTTCGCGCACCCTCAGCTTCAACGCGTAGTCGCCGGAACCGGCCCAATGGCCCTCGGCGTTTTCCACCAGGCCGCGCGGATTGAACGCCTCGATCAGGTCGTGGCCCCGGCGCGGCAGGGGAATGGCGCCGGTCAGGGCCGTGAAGGCTTCGAGACGGAGGTTTTTCGCGCTCGCGCCCACGCGTTTGAAGCCGCCCTTGCCGTCCGGCGTCAGGGTGACGCGCAGGGAGGCGGGTTCGGCTGGCTCGCCGCCCGGGCGTTTGAAGCGCAGCCGTTCCACGAAGAAACTGTTGCTGTCCTTTTCCCGGGACCAGCCGATATGCCCGGACAGGCTGTCGAATTCCATGTCCGGCAGATCCTGCTGCAAATTGATGGCGACCCGTTTCAGGCTGGCGTCGCCGGCCAGGTCGGCCACCTGTCCGTTCTTCAGGGTCAGCCAGAAGCGCAGGTTGCCGCCGCCGCCCTTGACCGCGCCCTGCGCCCAGGGCACCCAGCGCTTCCAGCTTTCCAGGCGGATGTCGTCGACCCGGGCATAGACCTCGCCGGACCAGGTGTTCCAGGCATGCACGTTGTCGCCTTTCAGGTCGCCGCGCAATTCCAGGCGCCCGGCGGCGGCGGCGCTGGGTTGGGCGATGCCGGCGACGCGGTGGTGGCCGAAGCGGTTTTCCAGCAACAGCCGCACCCGGGAGAAACGCAGCTCGGGCGCGTCGAGCTTTTCGTCCTGCCAAGTGATCTGGGCATCCTTGATGACGATGCGCGGCTGCTTCAGCAGCCAGTTGGGGAAGGGGCTGGGGGCGCTGTCGACGTTGACGGGAATGCCCGCCACGTAGATCACGCCCCGCGCATCGCGGCGCATCGCGAGATGGGGCTGGTCGAGAGTCAGGCTGGCCAGGCGGGCGTCGAACAGGGGCAGCGACAGCCAGGACACCACCGCCTCGACGCGGGGCAGCAGCAGCGGCGCGCCGGTCGGCGGCGTCATGCGCACGTCGCGCAGGGTGACGCGGGGATTCAGGCCGTGCCAGTCCGCGTTCAGGGCGCCGATTTCGACCGGCTGGCCGATGGCCTTGCCGGCCGCCTGCTCGAGCACGCCCTTGTAGCCGCCGATGTTGGGGATGACCCAGAACTTGAAGGAGAGGGCGACGATGCACACGACGATCACCGCGCCGCCGGCGGCATAAACGGCGTAGTGGTAGGCGCGGCGCAGGAATTTGATCAATCGATACGACATGACGCGCCAACAATGCCACGCCGGGGAGGCGGAAGAAAGGTGTCCAACGGGGTTTTACACGGGCGGGATTTACAAGGACAAACGGGCCAGGGCCGCATGCAGGGCGGCATGGTCCAGCGTCTCGTAGTCGGCCCGGCTGGCGAGGGGGAAAACGCCGGCCACCTCGCTCCAGGCAAACCCGGCGCTCCAGGTTTCCGGGGTGATTTCGCCTTGTCGGGCACGGGGGATGATGAGGACGCCGGAGGAGGAATACACCAAGTTATAGACGTGGTTGTGCTCATGCAGTTCATCCAGTTTGCGCCAGGCGGCTTCCCGGTCGGTGAAATGCGGGCGGGCCAGGGGATAGCTTCCCGCCGGATCGGTTTGGGCGGGCAGGGGGCGTTCCCGCGCGAAGGTCTGGAAATGCAGATGGTTGACCGAGGCGTAGGCGCCGAAGCTGTTGTAGGCCAGGCCGAAGCCGGGGATGGCGGCGCCGGCGTCGCGGGCGACGTCCCAGGCCCAGCCGTGCAGTTCCGGAGTGAGGAACTGGGGGTGCTTGTCGAGCGGGTCCGGCACCAGCAGGCCGTGCAGGGGCGCGAAGGGGAACTTGTTGTAAAGCAGGCGCGCGGGTTTGCCCCGCAGCGCGCCTTCCCAGAATATTTCCTTGGACAGGAAGGGTTTGTTGAAGTGGAAGCCCCGCGCGTCGAATGGGCGCATCACGCCTTCCACCCGGTTGTCGCTCATGCGCGCCGGCCGCAGGGCGCGGAGGGGGTTGAATTGGGCTTCCCACGCCGGCGCGGCATGGCCGGGAGCGGCGATTTCGCGCGCGGCCACCGGCGCGAGATGGGGGAAGCCGATGGCCCATAACTTCAGGAACACCGTCAGGTCGTCGTCCGGCTCGGCGGGGCTTTGCCCCTCGCGCAAGGCGCCGGCGATGCGCTCGCCGAGCAGTTGATGGCGGTGCGCGAGGGGGCCGCGCAGGCGGTCCCACAGGGCGGCTTCCTGGAGCGCGTTGGCCAGGACCAGGATGTACACCCCCAGGCTTTCGTGCCGCGCCAGCATGTCCGCCAATCCCGCCGAGAAGCGCCGCTCCAGATCGGCGCGGGAGGCAAACGGCGACGCGGTCATGCCGGCGTCTTGCTGCGGGCCGGGAGGATGGCGCCGCGCCGCCACAAGGGCAGCGCCCAATCGGCCAGATCGCACAGGGCCTCCAGCACGTCCAGGCGGCGTATCCAGTCGTTGGGGAGGGCTTCGATGCCGCGCAGGGTGCCGAACAACTGGCCGGCGACGCTGGCGGCGGCGTCCGAGTCGCCGTCGTGATTGGCGGCGATGGCCATGACTTCCAGGAAATCCTGGCTGCGGCCGGCGGCGTAGAAACCGATGCTCAGGGCATCCATGCTTTCCCGGGTTTTGCCCAGGACATCGGGCAAGCGGTTGGCATAGGGCAGGATGCTGGCGTCGACGGTGGCGCGCAGCCGGGCGAGGATGGGTTCGTGGCCTGTCATGGCGCGGGCCTGGTCGCCGGCGTGGATCAGGGCGATCTGCAGCGGCTTGCCTTCCAGCAGACCGCGCACGGCGGCCGCCAGGATACCGGCGGGCAGGTAGCCGGCGGGGTGGCCGTGGGTCAGCGCGGCGGCGCGGGCGCCGATGCGGAAGGCCCGCTCCACGCTCATCTCCGGCATCAGGGCCACCGGGGCGACGCGCATCGCGCCGCCGCTTTCCTTGCAGTCGTTGATGGGGCGCTCCGGCGAGCCGACGCTGCCCGCGCGCAGGGCTTGGATGCAGATTTTGCAGGGCGCGCGCTGGGCGTGCAGGGCGGCGTGCTTGAGCAGGCGGGTGGCGTGGTTGCCTGCGCCGCTGCCGAGGCCCTGGCATTCCAGCCAGTCCAGGTAGGACAGCCGGATCTGTTCCAGCAGATCGTGCTCGCTCTGCTTGGGGGTCTGCATCGCGCGGGTCAGCCCCTCCAGGGTGAACAGGGTCATCTGGGTCTCGTCCGAGACCAGCAGGCGATCCTGGCGGAACTCCGGCTCGCGCAGGCCCAAGACACCATGGCGCGCCTGGATGGCCGCCAGGTCGTCGTAGGCGACCGGGTAGCCGAAGGCATCGCCGAGGGCGCCGCCAAGCAGGCAGGCGAGCCGGCGCGAGACGGTTTCGTCATGGCTGGGCGTCACGCGCCGGCAGGCATGGACATGGTGTTCCTGCTCGGCGGTCTGGATCGCGCCGGGGCGGACTTTGCGGACCTGGGAGATGGCCTCGGAAGGCGGCATGCCCAGTTCCACGAGAAGCCGGGCGGCGATGGTGCCGGCGCGTCCCAAGCCGGCCCGGCAGTGGACCACCACGCGGCCTCCGCGGCGCAGCAGGCGGCGCAGCCGGACGCCGGAATAGACCCAGCGCCGCTCGAAATGCCAGCCCGGCGCCGCCATGTCCGGGATGGGCAGGTGGTGCCATTCCAGCCCGGCGGACTCGGCCATCCCACCCAGTTCCCGCACATGCAACAGGTCGAATTCGTGGTCTTCCAGCAGGGTGACCAGCGCGTTCGCGCCCCAGGCGCGCAAGGTGCCCAGATCCAGGGGCAGATCCCGGGTCCAGGGGCCGTTGTGGGCCTGGATGTCGCATTTCCCCGGGCAGAAGGTGATGCCGACCACCCCGCCGCCCTCGGGCAGGGACACCATGGCGATATCCAGGGGATGGGTCGTGCTGGTTTTTGTCATGGTTCGGGCGCGGGGCTTGGATAAACGCAAGGCTCAGGCGGTGTAGGCGAGATTGGGCGCCAGCCACTTCTCGGCGGTGGCCGCATCCCAGCCTTTGCGCCGGGCGTAGTCGGCGACCTGATCCCGGTCGATCTTGGCGACCGCGAAGTAACGCGCGTCCGGATGGCTGAAATAGAAGCCGGAAACGGAAGCGGCGGGCCACATGGCGAAGCTCTCCGTGAGGGACACGTCGATGGCGCCGGGCGCGTCGAGCATCCGGAACAGCTCGCCCTTCTCGCTGTGTTCCGGACAGGCCGGGTAGCCGGGCGCGGGGCGGATGCCGCGATATTCCTCTTTGATCAACTGGTCGTTGGCCAGGGTTTCATCCGCCGCGTAGCCCCAGAACTCCTTGCGCACGCGCTGGTGCAGGCGTTCCGCGAAGGCTTCCGCGAGGCGGTCGCACAGGGCCTTGAACAGGATGGCGCTGTAGTCGTCATGGGCGGCCTCGAAGGCCTTGGCGCGGGCATCCTCGTTGATGCCCGCGGTGACCACGAAGGCGCCCAGGTAGTCCTTCACGCCGGCGGGGCCGACGAAATCCGCGAGACACCAGTTGGGCTGCCCCTCGGGCTTGGCCATCTGCTGGCGCAGGTTGTGCCAGGTCATCAGGGGACTGGCGCGGGATTCGTCGCCATAGATCGCGATGTCGTCCGCGTCCACCGTGTTGGCGGGGAACAGGCCGAGGACCGCGCGGGCTTCCACCCATTTGCCGTCGATCATCCGTTTCAGCATGGTCTGGGCATCGGCGAACAGCTTGCTCGCTTCCTCGCCCACCACCTCGTCCTCCAGGATGCGCGGGTAGCGGCCGTGCAGTTCCCAGGCATGGAAGAACGGCGTCCAATCGATGAGCCCGGCCAGCTCGGCCAGGTCGTATTCCCGGAATACCTTGATGCCGAGGAAATTGGGCACGGGCGGCGTGTAGGCGCTCCAGTCGGTCTTGAACCCGTTCGCGCGCGCATCCGCCAGCGGCACCCGCTTGCTCTCGGTCTTCTGGGCCAGATGCCGTTCCCGGACCTCGGCGTAGTCGGTCTTCAGCTTGGCGACGTACTCGTCGCGCAGTCCCTCGGAGAGCAACTGGGTGCACACGCCGACGGCGCGGGAGGCGTCTTTCACGTACACCACCGGCCCGGCGTAGTTGGGGTCGATCTTCACCGCCGTGTGGGCCAGGCTGGTGGTGGCGCCGCCGATGAGCAGGGGGATGGTGAAGCCCAGGCGCTGCATCTCGGCGGCCAGGTGGGACATCTCCTCCAGGCTGGGCGTGATCAGGCCGGACAGGCCGATGATGTCCACCTTTTCTTCGCGCGCGGTGTTGAGAATCTTGTCCGCCGCGACCATGACGCCCAGGTCGATGACCTCGTAGGCGTTGCAGCCCAGCACCACGCCGACGATGTTCTTGCCGATGTCGTGCACGTCGCCCTTCACGGTCGCCATGAGGATCTTGCCCTTGGGCTTGCTGGCGGCGGTCTTGGTCGCCTCGATGAAGGGCAGCAGATAGGCCACCGCCTGCTTCATGACACGGGCGGATTTCACCACCTGGGGCAGGAACATCTTGCCGGCGCCGAACAGGTCGCCGACATGGTTCATGCCGTCCATCAGCGGACCTTCGATGACGTTCACCGGATGGCCCAGGGCGGCGCGGGCTTCTTCCGTATCCTCGGTGATATACGTGGTGATGCCCTTGACCAGGGCGTGGGCCAGGCGCTTCTCCACCGGCTCGTCCCGCCAGGCCAGGTCTTCCACGTTCTCCCTGGCCTTGCCCTTCACCGTTTCCGCGAATTCCACCAGCCGGTCGGCGGCGTCGGGACGGCGGTTCAGCACCACGTCCTCGACCCGCTCGCGCAGTTCGGCGGGGATGTCGTCGTACACGCCCAGTTGTCCGGCGTTGACGATGCCCATGTCCATGCCGGCCTGGATCGCGTGGTAGAGGAATACCGTGTGGATCGCTTCGCGCACCGGCTCGTTGCCGCGGAAGCTGAAGGAGACGTTGGAGACGCCGCCGGAGACATGGCAGCCGGGCAGGTTCTCGCGGATCCAGCGGGTCGCCTCGATGAAATCCACCGCGTAGTTGGCGTGTTCCTCGATGCCCGTCGCGACGGCGAAGATGTTGGGGTCGAAGATGATGTCCTCGGCCGGGAAACCCACCTGCTCGGTCAGAATCTTGTAGGCCCGCGCGCAGATTTCCGTCTTGCGTTTGAAGGTGTCGGCCTGGCCCGATTCGTCGAAGGCCATGACCACCGCCGCCGCGCCGTAGCGCCGGGCCAGCTTCGCCCGGGCGACGAACTCCGCCTCGCCCTCCTTGAGGGAGATGGAGTTGATGACGGGTTTGCCCTGGATGCACTTGAGGCCCGCTTCGATGATGGCCCACTTGGAGGAGTCCACCATGATGGGGGCCCTCGCGATGTCCGGCTCGCTCGCCACCAGATGCAGGAAACGCACCATGGCCGCCTCGCCGTCCAGCATGCCCTCGTCCATGTTGATGTCGATCATCTGGGCGCCGGCTTCCACCTGCTGGCGCGCCACGGCCAGAGCCTCGTCGTAGTTGCCGTCGATGATCAGGCGCTTGAACTTGGCGGAGCCGGTGACGTTGGTGCGCTCGCCCACGTTCACGAACAGGTCGCCGGCGCCCAGGTTGAAGGGCTCCAGGCCGGAGAGACGCAGCTTCGGCGCGATCTCGGGCAGTTTTCGCGGCGCGCAGTCCGCCACCGCCTCGGCGATGGCCTTGATGTGGTCGGGGGAGGTGCCGCAGCAGCCGCCGACGATGTTGAGCAGGCCGGATCGGGCCCACTCGCGGATCTGCTCCGCCATCTGGGCCGGGGATTCGTCGTAGCCACCGAAGGCGTTGGGCAGGCCGGCGTTGGGGTGGGCGGATACCAGGCAGCCGGCCTTGTGGGCCATCTCGTCGATGTGCTGCCTGAGTTCCTTCGCGCCCAGGGCGCAGTTGAAGCCGAAGGACAGGGGCTCGGCGTGGCGCAGGCTGTTCCAGAACGCCTCGGCGGTCTGGCCCGACAGGGTGCGGCCGGAGGCGTCGGTGATGGTGCCGGAGATCATGATGGGCCATGACCGATCCACGTCGTCGAAGTACTTCTTCACCGCGAACACGGCGGCCTTCGCGTTGAGGGTGTCGAACACCGTTTCGATCAGGATCAGGTCGGCGCCGCCCTTGACCAGGGCGTCGGTGGCTTCGTAATAGGTGGCGACCAACTGGTCGAAGCTCACGTTGCGGAAGCCCGGGTCGTTCACGTCCGGCGACAAGGTCGCGGTGCGGGATGTGGGCCCAAGCACGCCCGCGACGAAGCGCGGCTTGTCCGGCGTGGAATACTCGTCCGCCACTTCCCGCGCCAGCTTCGCGGCGGCGAAGTTGATCTCGCGCACCAGCGCCTCCATGCCGTAGTCGGCCATGGAAATGCTGTTCGCGTTGAAGGTGCAGGTCTCCAGGATGTCCGCCCCGGCGGCCAGGTACTGGCTGTGGATTTCCCGGATCACCGCCGGCTTGGTCAGCACCAGCAGGTCGTTGTTGCCCTTGACGTCGCTAGGCCAGTCGGCGAAGCGCTCGCCCCGGTAGTCCGCTTCCGCCAGCTGGTAGCGTTGGATCATGGTACCCATGGCCCCATCCAGGATCAGGATGCGGCGGCTGGCCAAATCAAGGATTTCTGCGCTACGGTCGGGCATGGGAATCTGCTGAAAAAATGGGCGAAGGATTGTATCACCCGCCCGGTTGCGGGCTTTGCGGCGGCGGAATGATGCAGCGCACTATCAGTATAAAAATAATTGTTGCCTATATAAATCGATTGAATAGAATAAAACCAAAGGATGGAGACTCTGATGAACGTTGCGGTGCGATGGGTAAAGTGGGGCGGTCATTGCGGCGCCCGATGTCGACGGGACGCGATCAACACGACCCCTGTCGACCCCCATCCCATTCCGTCACGATTCAGGAGAAAGCCATGAAGCACCTTACCCCGCTCGAAACCGCCGAATTCCTCAAGGCCAACCCGGACGCGGTATTCATCGACTGCCGATCTGAGTGGGAGTTCCTGTTCGTCGGCCACCCCAAGGATTCCCTGCTCATCCCCTGGTACGAAGGGGAGAACTGGGATTTGAACCCGCGCTTCCTGGGCGAGGTCCGCATCGCCGCTTCCCATCACCGGCCCGTGGTGCTGATCTGCCGCTCGGGAAACCGCTCGAAGGAGGCCGGCGAATACCTGGAGCAGCACGGCTTCCTCGATGTCTACAACGTGTTGTACGGCTTCGAGGGCGAACTGGACGAAGAACACCACCGCAGTACCCGCAACGGCTGGCGCCACGATGGCCTGCCCTGGGAGCAATGCTGATTCCGGCCGGACCGCGAGGGTGAATATCCGTTAAAGGAGACAAACATGACAAATACGCAATTGAAGCAGCCCCGCTCCACCCTGGACGAACTCGGACAGGCGTTCGACATGGACGGGTTTCTCACCGATTCCGCCATCTGGTCGCCGGAACTCGCGGCGGATATCGCGCGGCAGGACGGCATCGGCGATCTCACCCCCAAGCATTGGGAAGTCATCACCCATGTGCGCAAGCAGTATTTCAACCACGGCGCCATGCCCGTGATGCGCCTGATTTGCCGCGCGGCCGGCCTGGACCGGCACAAGGCCCACAAACTGTTCAGCAGTTGCAAGGGCATGTGGCGCGTGGCCGGCTTGCCCAATCCGGGCGAGGAAGCGAAGTCCTACATGGACTGAGTGGACTGAGGTTTTCCTGGTGCCGAGGTACTCAGCCCGCCGGAACGAAACCCGGCGGACCGGTCGCGGTCAGGCGCGTTGACGGGCCAAGTGGGAACCAAGCAAGGCCAAGCCGGCGGCGAACATGAGGTAGGTGCTCGGCTCGGGCACCGGCGCGGCGCCGTACAGGTACTGGATGCCGGCGATATCGTCGGCGTCCGGGACATGGTTGATGGGCACCAGGCCATCGTAGGGCGCCTGATCCAGGTAGGCGCAGGCGCTGCCGTCGAAATTCGCATCGACATAGCCGCACATCACGGCGGATGCGACGTCCGTGTGGGCGAGGCCCAAGGCGTGGCCGAGTTCATGCACGAACAGGCCCAGAAAGTCGTTGTGGTACCAGCCGTCCTGGGCGGGCGAATTGGTGGGGGAGGGGAAGGGATACAGGCCGTAGCTCTCCCCTTCGGCGCCCTCCACGACTTGGTAGGCGACATTGAGATTGAACAGGATGTCCCCTTCCAGCGTGGTTCCGCCATTGGGCGGCGCGGCATAGCCCACCGCGCCCGAGAAGCCGTCGATTTGGTAGGCGCCGATGCGGATATCGCCGACGACATTGGCGCCGACTTCCGCGTAGGGCGCGGAGAAGGGGACCGCGCCGGTTTCCGTGACCTCGACGAAGCTGATGTCCGCCACCGAGGACCAGTAGCCGAAGGCCTGGGTCATCAGTGTGTGGGCGGTGCCGGCGCCGTAGGCGTCGTCGATCAGGCTCATCAGGCCGCCCAGGCTGGAGGTGCCGTGGATTCCGTCCGGCGCGCTGGCGTCCAGGCCGGTTCCATCGGGCATCAGGCTCCAGGTGACCACGCCACCTGACGTGCCGACGGTGTTGTCGCCCCACTTCAAGGCATGGCTGGCATCCAGGGAAAAGACGTTGTAGGCGAGCGCGGGGTTCTGGCCGAGTCCGGCCATCAAGGCACCGCCCAGCGTGGCAAGACGCAAGATCTGACGAATCATGGAAATCTCCTTAGGTGCATGCCTGAGCCCGGACTGGCTCGACAGTTTGTCCGGCATATGGAGCAAGCTTCGTTCCATGTGCCTGTTGGGCAAGGATTCAAGCCACTTGGCGCGAACGCGGCGATGATGCCCGGGCCAGAGTTTCAAATGAGTGTCAAATTTTTCGACACTCGCAAGGGTGTCGCTCGGCGCGAGCGTCCGGTTCAGAACAGTCCTTCGGATTTACGCAGCGATCCTCGACGGCGAGCGGCAGTTCGAGCGATCGAGCCCCAGGCCAGGTTTCCTGGCGGGGTTCAGTGCTTGCCGGTGCTGTCTTCCACCACGACGAATGTCGCCTGCGCCACCGGCACGATGACCATTTGCGCGATGCGCTCGAAGGGTTGGATGGTGAAAGCCTCCTGGCCCCGGTTCCACATCGAGACCATGAGTTGGCCCTGGTAGTCGGAATCGATGAGCCCCACAAGATTGCCCAGCACCACGCCATGCTTATGACCCAGGCCGGAGCGGGGCAGAATCATGGCGGCGTAGCCGGCATCGGCGAGATGCATGGCCAGGCCGGTGGGGATCAGACGGGTCTCGCCCGGATTGAGGATGACCGGCTCGTCCAGACAGGCGCGCAGGTCGAGTCCGGCGCTGCCGGGGGTCGCGTACTGGGGAAGTTGCTCGCGGACGCGTTCGTCCAAGATCTTCAGGTCTACTTGCATGGGGCCTCGGGAAATTCGGGAAGCGGGAAATAGGAAATGGAAAATGAGAGCTTGGGGTTTTCGTTTCCCCCGCGGCCATGGGCCGAGTCCGATTCCCCGTTTCCCCGGGTTACTGGTAGCGCGTGTTGTACAACTCCGCGATATGGGCGATCAAGCGTCGCGCCTGGGTACGCTTGTCGGCCTTTTCCAGCACGTGCTTGCCGGTCTCGTCCAGCAGGATGAGTTGCACGACATCGCTGCCGATGGCTTCGTTCACGTCGTTGGCGACGATGAGGGGCAGGTGCTTGCGGCGGCGTTTCAGCTCGGCGTATTCCTCCAGGTTCTCGCTCTCGGCGGCGAAGCCGACGCAGAAGGGCGGCTTGGGCCGGCTGCCGATGTTGGCGAGGATGTCCGGGTTGGGCGCCAGTTCCAGGGTGAGGATGTGGGCGTCCTTCTTGATCTTCTGTTCGCTGCGGTTGAGCACGTAGTAGTCGGCCACGGCGGCGACGCTGATGAAGATATCCGCCGTATCCGCGGCCTGTTCCACCTCGGCCAGCATCTCCTGGGCGCTGCCGACCCGCAGCGTTCGCGCATCCCGGGGTGGCGTCAGGCAGGTGGGGCCGGAGACCAGGGTGACTTCCGCGCCGGCTTCCAGGGCCGCGCGGGCCACCGCGTAGCCCATCTTGCCGGAGCTGGTGTTGGAGATGCCGCGCACCGCGTCGATGGGCTCGAAGGTGGGGCCGGCGGTGACCAGCACTTTCAGGCCGGCGAGGCGCTTGGGCTGGAAGCGGGCGTCCAGGGACTCGTAGAGCAAGTCGGGTTCGACCATGCGGCCGAAGCCCACCTCGCCGCAGGCCTGCTCGCCGCTGTCCGGGCCCAGCAGGGTGACGCCGTCGGCCTTGAGTTGCGCCACATTGCGTTGCGTCGCGGCGGCCTCCCACATTTGCCGGTTCATCGCGGGGGCCAGCAGCAGCGGGCAATCCCGGGCCAGGCACAGGGTGGAGAGCAGGTCGTCGGCGCGGCCGTGCGCCAGTTTCGCGAGGAAATCGGCGGCAGCGGGCGCCACCAGGATCGCGTCGGCGCCCCGGGTCAGGTCGATGTGGGCCATGCCGTTGTCCACCCGCTCGTCCCACAGGTCGGTGAACACGGGATGGCCGGTGATGGCCTGGAAGGTGGCGGCGCCGACGAAGTGGCGCGCCGCCTCGGTCATGACCACCTGCACGTCCAGGCCGTCCTTCACCATCAGCCGGGCCAGTTCCGCGGCCTTGTAGGCGGCCACGCCGCCGGTCACGCCGAGCACGATGCGTTTCAGTTCCATGGGGTTGCGCGCCTCCGGGAGAAATGGACCGTGGCGACCCGCGCCACGGATGCCGGATTGTAGGCCAGGCGCGGGACGGAATTCAGCTGTATGGAATCCCGCCCGCCGCGCGGCTATCCGGCGTAGCCGAGCCGGGCCGAGATGCGGGACGCCGCTTCCTGCACCAGCGGCACCCAGTCCAGCCGGCGCCGCTCGATGGGCGCGGAGACGGACAAGCCGGCGACCGCCGCGCCGCTCGCGTCCCGCACCAGGGCGCCGATGCAGCCCACGCCTAGTTCCGCTTCCTCGTTGTCCAGGGCGTAGCCGCGCGCGGTGCAGATGCCGATATCCTCCAGCAGATGGCGCGTGTCCACCAGCGTGTTGGCCGTGTAGGCCGGCAGCCGGGTGCGCCGCGCGTATTCGCGCACCACCGCCGCGCCGGCCTCGCCCAGCATCAGCTTGCCGACGGCGGTGACGTGCAGGGGCGCGCGGCTGCCGACCACCTGTTCCACCCGCATCATGCGTTTGGGCGTGACCCGTTCCACGTAGACCACTTCGTCGCCCTCGCGCACGGTGAGGTTCACCGTCTCGCCCACCTGGTCGCGCAGCCTTTCCATCTCCGGGCGCGCCACCGCGCGCGCGTCCAGGCCCGCGCGCACCTTCGCGGCGAGCCGCAGCAGATGGGGGCCGAGCCGGTACAGGCTGAGCTCGTCGCGCCCGACGAAATCATGGTCGATGAGGGCGGCGAGGATGCGGTACGCGGTGGACGGGTGCAGCCCGGTCTCCGCCGCGAGCACTTTCAGCGAGGCGCTGCCTTCCTGGGCGGCGAGGGCGTCGAGCAGGGCGGCCATGCGGTCGATGACTTGGATCGAGGAGGTGGTTTCCGTGTTCATGTTTCACATTATGAAATCAAAACTGCATTGTGAAAAGTAGAGTGTTTCGGTAGGCTATTGCCATGATCGAGAACAAGGAGCCCGACATGAATGCCGCCACCCAGGAAACCACCCTCGCCCCCGCCTTCTGCGAAGGCATCCAGTACTTCGGACCGGACTGGCCCGGCTTCGCCGAACAGGCCGAGAAATCCGCCATCGCCGAGGGCCAGAAAGCCATCGCCGGCGCCAACGCCCCCGGCGCCGCCTATCAGACCCTGCTGGCCGCCGACGCCCTGCGCTACCTGACCCTGCAAATCTGCGGCGCGAAGGCCTCCGGCCATCCGGGCGGTTTCGCCTCCAGCGCCGAGGCCTACGCCGCCCTGGTGATGCTGGGCCATACCAACATCGTCACGGAAGTCGGCCACCACGCCCCGGGCTTCTATTCCGCCATGTTCCTGGACCGTTCCCTGGAGGACATGGGCATCCGGACCGTGCGGCAACTGCGCGACCGCTTCCGCGAGAAGCATGGCCTGCTCGGCCACCTGTCCGGCGCCATCCCCGGCCTGCTGGCCCCCGCCGGCCCGCTGGGCCAGGGCCAGCACTTCGCCATGGCCGGCGCCCTGCTGCATCCCGGCGTGCTGTTCCCGGTGACCATCGGCGACGGCGGCATGGGCGAGCCCTATGTGCTGAATGCCATGATGCACTTCAACACCGCCTACCCGAAGGTGACCAACTTCCTGCCGGTGCTGATCTGGAACGGCTACAGCCAGGAGCACCATTCCATGTGCACCACCTGGAGCAACGCGGAAATGACCGCCTACTGGAAGGGCCACGGCTTCGACAACGTGTTCCTGGTGGACGCGAAGAACTTCGACGACAAGGACCAGGTGGGCGCCTACGTGGACAGCACGGCCTTTTCCTTCGACCGCCGCCTCGCCTTCGCCGGCGCGGTGCTCAAAGCCGCCGAGTCCGCCGCGCGCGCGGCCCTGAGCGGCCGCCGAACGGCGATGATCATCAAGCAGCTCAAGGGCGCCGGCGTGCACAAGCTGGGCGCCAAGGCCCACAACCTGTATCCCGCCGACACCCTGGACGCCGAGCACATCGCGGCCGGCCTGCAACGCCGCGCCCTGAGCCCGGACGCCTGGCAACTCGTGCGCGACAACTTCAGCCGCGCCGGCGGCGGTCCCGCCGCGAAGACCTCGGTGACCGAGCACGTGCTGGATATCGTGCCTCTGCCGGAATTGCCGATCCACGAATTCCAGCCCGGCGACAAGCAGGTGCCGGCGACCGCCTTCGGCGCCCTGGTCGCGGCGGTGGGCCAGTCGGACCCCTATTTCGTGGTGACCAACGCGGACGGCAACGAAGCCAGCGCCATGGCCAACATCAACCAGGTTCTGAAGATCCGCCACCCGGTGGAGGACGCCCTGTACAACCAGGAGCCCAACGGTC
This sequence comes from Thiobacillaceae bacterium, assembly GCA_044227325.1. Classification (GTDB taxonomy): domain Bacteria; phylum Pseudomonadota; class Gammaproteobacteria; order Burkholderiales; family Thiobacillaceae; genus PFJX01. The sequence continues at coordinate 248,512 of JBGAFI010000003.1, forward strand.
AGGTCTACGAGCCCCTGAACGAGGACGCCTGCGCGGGCCTCGCCGCCGGCCTCGCCCTGTTCGGCGCCCGCTCCGTGTGGCTGTCCTACGAGAGCTTCGCCATCAACGGCTGGCCCATCGTCCAGACCGTCACCCAGGCCATGGCGGAACTGCGCCGCAAGACACCGTCCTTCGTCTGCATGTTCACCGCCGGCGCCCTGGAGCAGGGCCGCAACGGCTGGACCCACCAGCGTCCGGAGATCGAGAACTACTTCGCCGCCCAGATGCGCAACGGCAACGTCTACCCCTTGTTCCCGTGCGACGCGAACCAGATCCAGGCGGCCTACGAGTGGGCCCTGGGCACCCACAACAAGGGCATCGCCATCATCGCCTCGAAGTCGCCGCTGCCGGTCTACACCACCCTGGCGCAGGCGCGGGAGGGCGTCGAGAAGGGCGCGGTGGCGCTGTATGAATCCGCTGGTGGCGGCAAGACCGTGACCTTCGCGGTCACCGGCGACATGGCCCTGCTGCCCGTGTTCGAGGCGAAGGAGCGGCTGGAAGCGGAAGGCTTGCGCGTGCGCATCGTCTCCGCCGCGAACCCGCGCCGCCTGTACCGGCCCACGGACGTGGCCTGGGACACGGTGTCCGAGCCGGACGGCGATTTCATGTCCGATGCCGAGTTCGACGCCCTGTTCGACGGCGACGTGCTGATCGGCGTCACCGGCGGCCCCTCCGGCCCGCTGGAGCCCATCCTGCTGCGCACGCGCGCCGCGCGTCGGGAGGTGCTGGCCTGGAAGCGGGGCGAGACCACCGCCAGCGCCGGCGAGATCATGGCCTTCAACGGCATCACGGCGGACGCGATGGTGGCGAGGACGCAGGCACTGCTCGCCTGAACGCCGGGTTCCCCCCTTTGAGAAAAGGGGGGACAGGGGGCGTCGTCGCCGGGACATACCCGGCCGTCGCCAAATCCCCCACCCCCCTTTGAAAGGGGGGAGACAACCGAACCCATGAGGCATGAACACCATGACCGACACCAAGATCATCGTCCTCGACGACGACCCCACCGGTTCCCAGACGGTGCATTCCTGCCAACTGCTGACCCGCTGGGACGCCGTCACGCTCCAGCAGGCGCTGCTGGACGCCTCGCCCCTGTTCTTCGTGCTCACCAATACCCGGGGCATGGACGCGGCGCGGGCCGCCGCCGTGACCCGGGTGGTCTGCGAGAACCTGAAACTGGCCCTGGCCGATCTGGCGGCGGGCGGCAAGCGGATCAACCCGATCTTCGTCAGCCGTTCGGATTCCACGCTGCGCGGCCATTACCCGGTGGAAACCGATGTGATGGCGGACGTCCTGGGCGGTTTCGACGCCCACTTCCTGACCCCCGCCTTCTTCGAGGGTGGCCGCTTCACCCGTGACAGCATCCACTACCTGATGGTGAACGGCGTGGCGACGCCGGTGCATGAAACCGAGTTCGCCCGGGATTCCGTATTCGGCTATCGCCACGGCTACTTGCCCGACTACGTCGAGGAAAAGACCGGCGGCCGCATCCAGGCCGGCACGGTGGAACGCTTCCTGCTGGCGGACGTGCGCGGCGACGTGTCGGAACGCCTGATGGGCCTGGAGGGCAACCGCTGCTGTGTGGTGGACGCGGAAACCCAGGCCGATCTGGACCATTTCGCCGACCAGCTTCGCGCCGCAGCCGCGCGCGGCAAGCGTTTCCTGTTCCGCTCCGGCGCCAGCCTGCTTACCGCCCTGGCCAGGCTGCCGCCCCAGCCGGTGCCGGCGGAGGCCATGCGCGCCTACGTCCGGCACGGCCGGCCCGGCGCGGTGCTGGTCGGTTCCCATGTGAAGAAGACCACCGCGCAACTGGAAAAACTCTTGCAGGAATCCGGCGTGGCGGCCGTGGAAGTGGACGTGGACCGCATCGTTCCGGCGCGCGCCGCGCTGCTGGAGGAAGTCCTGGCCCGCGCCGCCGCCGCCCACGACCAAGGCAAGACGGCGGCGATCTACACCAGCCGGGTGGAACGCCAGTTCCCGGATCAGGCCGCGCGCCTGGCCTTCGGCGAGACGGTCTCGGCCTTCCTCATGGAGGTGGTGCGCGGCCTGCCGGCAAGCCTGGGGTTCCTCATCAGCAAGGGCGGCATCACCTCCAACGACGTGCTGTCCGACGGATTGGCGCTGAAGACCGCGCGGGTGCTGGGCCAGGTTCTGGCCGGCTGCTCCGTGGTGCGCTGCCCGGCGGAGCATCCCCGCTTCCCCGATCTGCCGGTGGTGATCTTCCCGGGCAATGTGGGCGACGACGACGCCCTGGCGACGGTGTATCGCCGATTCGCGAGCGAGGCGGTTTCCGGCGCGCGCACCCGGCATAATCCACGGCATGAAGCCTGCGTTTCTCTCTGACCTGCGCGCGGCGCTGCCGGCCAGCGCTCTGCTGATCGAAGCCGAGGCCCTGCGCCCCTACGAGTGCGACGGGCTCTCGGCCTACCGGCAGGTGCCTTTGGCGGTGTGCCTGCCGGAAACCCTGGAACAGGCCCGGGCCGTGCTGCGCGCCTGCGCGGCCCACGGCGTGCCGGTGGTGGCGCGCGGCGCCGGCACCGGGCTTTCCGGCGGCGCCCTGCCTCTCGCCGACGGCGTCGTGCTGTCCCTGGCCCGCTTCAACCGGATACTGGAGATCGACCCGGACAACCGCCTGGCGCGGGTGCAGCCCGGCGTGCGCAACCTGGCCATCTCCGAGGCCGCGGCGCCCTACGGCCTGTATTACGCGCCGGATCCCTCCTCCCAGATCGCCTGTTCCATCGGCGGCAACGTGGCGGAAAACTCGGGCGGCGTGCATTGCCTGAAGTACGGCCTCACCGTGCACAACCTGCTGGCCCTCAAGGTGCTGACCCTGGACGGCGAGCTGCTGGAGATCGGCGCCTGCGACAAGCCCGGCGCCCTGGACGCGCCGGGCTACGACCTGCTCGCCCTGCTGACCGGCTCGGAAGGGCTGCTCGGCGTGGTGGTGGAAGTCGCCGTCAAGCTGCTGGTCAAGCCGGAGCGCGCCCAGGTGGTGCTGGCCGCGTTCGATTCGGTGGAAGCGGCGGGCGCCGCGGTGGCGGACATCATCGGCGCCGGCATCCTGCCCGCCGGCCTGGAGATGATGGACAACCTGTCCATCCGCGCCGCCGAGGATTTCGTCCACGCGGGCTACCCGGTGGAGGCCGCCGCGATCCTGCTGTGCGAGCTGGACGGCGCCAACGCGGAGGTCTCCGAGCAGATCATGGCGGTGCGCCAAGTGCTCATGGATGCCGGCGCCGGCGAGGTGCGCACGGCGACCGACGAGGCCCAGCGCATGAAGTTCTGGGCCGGCCGCAAGGGTGCCTTCCCCGCCGTCGGCCGCATCAGTCCGGACTACTACTGCATGGACGGCACCATCCCGCGCAAGCACCTGGCCCATGTGCTGCGCCGGATCTCCGAACTCTCGACCCAATACGGACTGCGTGTCGCCAACGTGTTCCACGCCGGCGACGGCAACCTGCATCCCCTCATCCTGTTCGACGCGAACCAGCCCGGCGAAATGAAGAAGGCCGAGGACTGCGGCACCGACATCCTCAAGCTGTGCGTGGAGGTGGGCGGCACCGTCACCGGCGAGCACGGCGTCGGCGTGGAAAAACTGGACGCCACGTGCAGCCAGTTCAACGCGGGCGAACTGGCCCAGTTCCACGCCGTCAAGGCCGCCTTCGACCCGGCCGGCCTGCTCAATCCCGGCAAGGCCGTGCCCACCCTGCACCGCTGCGCCGAGCTGGGCCGCATGCACGTGCAAGGCGGCGCCCTGCCGTTTCCGGAATTGCCGAGGTTCTGATGGAAGCCGAATTCAGCGAGCGGGTCAGGCGGGCCGCGGCGGACAAAACGCCTTTGCGCATCGTGGCCGGCGGCAGCAAGGCCTTTTTCGGCAGGATGTGTGAAGGCGAGCCGCTGGATGTCTCCGGCCATCGCGGCATCGTCAGCTACGAGCCGTCCGAACTGGTCATCACCGCGCGGGCCGGCACGCCGCTGGCCGAGATCGAGGCGGCGCTCGCGCAAAACAACCAGTTGCTGCCCTTCGAGCCGCCCCATTTCGGCGACCGGGCCACCCTGGGCGGCATGGTCGCCGCCGGTCTGTCCGGGCCACGCCGGCCCTGGGGCGGTTCGCTGCGGGACGCGGTGCTGGGCGTGAAAATCCTGAACGGGCGCGGCGAGGTGCTGCGTTTCGGCGGCCAGGTCATGAAGAACGTGGCGGGTTACGACCTGTCGCGCCTGATGGCCGGCGCCCTGGGCACCCTGGGGGTGTTGCTGGAAGTCTCCCTCAAGGTCTTGCCGCGCCCCGCCGTGGAGCGTACCCGGGTGTTCGAGCTGGATGCGGACAGCGCGCTCGCGCGGCAGGTCGAATGGGGCCGCCGTCCCTTGCCCCTGAGCGGCACCCTGCATGACGCGGGCCGCTTGTATGTGCGCCTGTGCGGCAGCGGCCAGGGAGTCCAGGCGGCCCTGGACCAACTCGGCGGCGAGGAATGCGCCGCATCGCCCTGGACGGCGGCGCGGGAACAGACCCTGCCGTTCTTCCAGGGCACCGCGCCCTTGTGGCGCATATCGCTCCCCGCCGCCGCGCCGGGCCTGAATCTGCCGGGCGAAACCCTGACCGAGTGGGGCGGGGCCTTGCGCTGGCTGCGCGCCGATCTGCCCGCCCCGTCCGTGCGCCAGCGCGCCGCCGCGCTGGGCGGCCACGCCACGCTGTTCCGGGGCCACGATGGCCGGGGCGAGGTGTTCCAGCCCCTGGCGCCGGCCATGCTGGCCCTGCACAAGCGGCTGAAGCAATCCCTGGACCCCCGGGGCATCTTCAATCCCGGCCGCCTGTACGAGGGGCTCTGATGCAGACCCATCTCGCCGACTTCATCCGCGACACGCCCCAGGGCCGCGAGGCCGACGCCATCCTGCGTTCCTGCGTGCACTGCGGTTTCTGCAACGCCACCTGTCCCACCTACCAGTTGCTGGGTGACGAGCTGGACGGGCCGCGCGGGCGCATCTACCTGATGAAGCAGATGCTGGAAGGCCAGGCGGTGACCGAGGTGACGCGCTCGCATCTGGACCGCTGCCTGACCTGCCGCAACTGCGAGACCACCTGCCCGTCCGGCGTGCGATACGGCCGGCTGGTGGATATCGGCCGGGAGCTGGCGGAGGAACTGAGCCCGCGTCCATTGGGTGAGCGTCTGATGCGCGCCGGATTGCGCCGCGCGCTGGGGACACCAGCCGTGTTCAATCCCCTGTTGAAGCTGGGCCGGGGCGTGCGCGGCCTGCTGCCCGCCGCCCTGCGCGAGCATGTGCCCGCCGGGGCGCCGGCCGGCTACCGGCCCGCGCCCCGCCATGCTCGCCGCATGCTGATCCTGGAAGGCTGCGTGCAGCCGGCCATGGCGCCGGAGACCAACGCCGCAAGCGCCCGCGTGCTGGACCGGCTCGGCGTCAGCCTGATCGCCGCGCCGGAGGCCGGCTGTTGCGGCGCCATCGACCAGCACCTCGCCGCGCCGGAAGCCGCGCGCGCGGCCATGCGCCGCAACATCGACGCCTGGTGGCCGCATATCGAGGCGGGGGCCGAGGTCATCGTCATCACCGCCAGCGGCTGCGGCAGCCTGGTCAAGGAATACGGGCACCATCTGCGCGACGATCCCGCCTACGCGGCGAAGGCCGCGCGTGTTTCCGCGCTGACCCGGGATCTGTGCGAGGTGCTGGCGGCGGAGAATCTGGCGCCCTGGCGCGCCGCCACGCCCCGGCGTGTCGCCTTCCATCCCCCGTGCAGCCTGCAACACGGCCAGCAAGTGCGCGGCGTCATCGAAACCATCCTCACGAATCTGGGCCACGAGCTGGTGCCGGTGGCGGAAAGCCACCTGTGCTGCGGCTCCGCCGGCACCTATTCCCTGCTGCAAGCGGAGTTGGCGGGACAGTTGCGGGAACGCAAGCTGTCCAACCTGCAGGCGCGCGGGCCGGAACTCATCGCCACCGCCAACATCGGCTGCCAGAGCCACCTCGCCGCCACGAGCGGGGTGCCGGTGGTGCACTGGATCAGCCTGCTGGAGGCATAATCCCCGCATAGATAAACAGGGGAGGGTGGCATGGCGATCACCGACTGGCCGGAGGGCGACCGGCCCCGGGAGAAACTTCTGGCGCGCGGCGCGGCGGCCCTGTCCGACGCGGAACTGCTGGCGATCTTCCTGCGCGTGGGGGTGGCGGGGAAAAGCGCGGTGGACCTGGCGCGCGACCTGCTCGGTCATTTCGGCGGCCTGACCCGGTTGTTCGCGGCGGAGCGGGCGGCGTTCAGCGCCTTTCCCGGCATGGGGCCGGCCAAGTTCGCCCAGCTCCAGGCGGTGCTGGAGATGTCCCGGCGCGCTCTGGGCGAGGAAATGCGGGCCGGCGATGCCCTCAATTCCCCCGCTGCCGTGCGCGACTGGCTGCGCCTGAAGTTGTCCGGCCTGGGCCACGAGGTGTTCATGGCGGTGTTCCTGGATGCCCAGAACCGGGTGCTGGAAGCGGAAGAATTGTTTCGCGGCACCCTGACGCAGACTTCGGTATACCCGAGGGAAATCGTCAAACGCGCCCTGACGCACAACGCCGCCGGGGTGATCCTGGCCCACAACCATCCGTCCGGCGTGGCGGAGCCGAGCCAGGCCGACCGCTGGCTCACCGATCAGCTGAAGGCCGCGCTGGGCCTGGTGGACGTCAAGGTGCTGGACCATTTCATCGTCGCCGGCGGCGGCGGCCTGTCCTTCGCCGAACGCGGTTGGCTTTGACCAAGCGAATGCTTTCGTGTATAAAGGCCGACTTTCCGTTTCAGTAAATTCCAGGGGTATTCATCATGGCCCGTGTGTGTCAGATCACCGGCAAGAAGCCGATGTCGGGGAACAACGTGTCCCACGCCAACAACAGGACCAAGCGCCGTTTCCTGCCCAATCTCCAGTACCGCCGGTTCTGGATCGAGAGCGAGAACCGCTGGGTTCGTCTGCGTGTTTCCAATGCCGCTCTGCGTCTGATCGACAAGAAGGGCATCGATGTCGTCCTGGCCGATCTGCGCGCCAGCGACGCGGTTTGATAGGAGTCCATCATGGCTAAAGGCGGACGCGAAAAGATCAAGCTGGAGTCCACCGCGGGCACCGGCCATTTCTACACCACCACCAAGAACAAGAAGACCATGCCCGGCAAGATGGAGATCAGCAAGTTCGATCCCGTCGCCCGCAAGCATGTGGCTTACAAGGAAACCAAGCTGAAGTAAGCGCAGAAGTCGGCGGTTTCCGCGCCCAATAAAAAACCCCGCCTCGGCGGGGTTTTTTATTGGCTGTCGCGAACCGTGTCAGGCGTACCTGCGCAAGCGCAGGGAGAACTGGGACAGGGCTTCGATGCCGCTGGCCTCGGCCCTCTGGCACCACTCCTGCAACTGGCGCACCAGCTGTTCGCTGCTGGCGGTGGAGCGGCTCCACAGGGCGGTGAGATCCTGGCGCATCTGGTAAAGGGTCTTGAGCCGGTCGCTCTTGGCCAGCACGGAAAGCAGTTCGGCCTTCTCGACCGGCTTCAGCGCGCTCTGGTCCAGGTTCAGCCAGCGGCGCACCTTGGCCGCGTCGGGCAGGGCGCCGCGCAGCTTGTCCAACTCCTGGGCGTAGGCCTGTTTCATGCCGCGCCGATAACGGGTGAGCACGTCGTAGCGGTGGGTGATGATGGCGTGCAGCAGATCGGCGTCGCAGAAATGCTTGATCTCGCCCCAGCGCACCCGGGGCGCCACCTTCTTGACGCTGGCCAGGCCCAGGATTTCCAGGGCGCGGATGTAGGCCCAGCCGATGTCGAACTCGTACCAGCGGTTGGACAGCTTGGCGGAGCTGCCGTAGGCGTGGTGGTTGTTGTGCAGCTCCTCGCCGCCGATCAGGATGCCCCAGGGCAGGATGTTGGTGCTGGCGTCCTCGCAGGTGAAATTGCGGTAGCCCCAGTAATGGCCGACGCCGTTGATGATGCCGGCGGCGGTGATGGGAATCCACAGCATCTGCACGGCCCAGATGGTGATACCGATGGGGCCGAACAGCAGGATGTCGATACCCAGCATGAGGGTGATGCCGCTCGCCGAATGGCTGGAATAGAGGTTGTGCTCCAGCCAGTCGTCCGGCGTGCCGCGCCCGTAGCGTTCCAGGGTTTCCTGGTTTTTCGCTTCCGCGCGGTAAAGCTCGGCGCCTTCCAGCAACACCTTGCGGAGGCCGACCACCTGCGGGCTGTGCGGGTCCTCCGGGGTTTCGCACTTGGCGTGATGCTTGCGGTGGATGCTGGCCCATTCCTTGGTGACGATGCCGGTGGTCAGCCAGAGCCAGAAGCGGAAGAAATGGCTGGCGATGGGGTGGAGATCGAGCGCCCGGTGGGCTTGGGCGCGATGCAGGAAAATCGTGACGCAGGCGATGGTGACGTGGGTCAGCGCCAGGGTGACCACGACGTAGCCCCACCAGGGCAAATCTATTAAACCATTGAGGTAATTGGACATTGGGTTCTCTAATTCAGACAATACAATCGCATTTTACGCGCGCCCTATCGGGCGGCAAGCGGCTTTTCCGGCAGGTGGACGACCCGTTGCGGGAAGGGAATTTCGATGTTCTCTTTACTGAATGCGTCCCAGATCGCCCAGTTCAAGTCGGAACGCAGATTCGGTTCTCCCGCTTCCGGGTCGCTGATCCACACCACCAGTTCCAGGTTGATGCCGTTGTCGCCGAAGGATTGGAGGCGGACGCGCGGCGCATGGGTGGCGAGCACCCGGTCGTTGGCGGCGGCGATGCCCAGCAGCAGGTCGCGCACCCTGCCCAGGTCGGAACCGTAGGCCACCTGGATGGGCAGCAGGATCAGGTTGTCCTTGTCGGTGAGGCTGCGGTTGGTCACCGGCGTGGTGATCATGGTCTCGTTGGGAATGATGTGCTCGCTGCCGTCCAGACCGCGCAAGACGGTGTAGCGCGTGGCGATCCGTTTGACCTCCCCGTACTGCTTGTCCACCTGCACCATGTCGCCGATGCGGATGGATTGCTCCAGCAGCAGGGTGAAACCGGACACGTAGTTGGCCGCGATCTTTTGCAGGCCCAGGCCCAGGCCGACGCCCAGGGCGCCGCCGAACACCGACAGCACGGTGATGTCGATGCCCACCAGCGGCAGGACGATCAGCACGGCGAGAATGATGAACAGGCCGCGGGTCAGCTTGGTGAAGGCCAGACGCAGGTTGGGCGCCAGCGGCAGAACGCCGATCAGACGGCTCTCCACCAGATGGGCCAGCCAGAGCGCGAGCATCAGCGCGCCGCTCAGGGAAAGCAGGCCGACCAGTGCGGAATACAGGGAGAGGTGCTGCTTGCCGATGTTGAAACCGACGCCGTCCAGCGCGGCCACCGCTTCGTCGAGAAATCCGGTCAGGTGCAGGGCGAACACGCTCCATACCGCCCAGGCGACGATCCGCTCCACGAGATGCAGGGTGCGACTGGGTTTCAGGAGCCGGCGCAGGATGAAGAGGCAGCCCTGGATCGCGATGAAGGCCAGGATCAGGGGCACGGCCAGGTTGAGCACGTGCACGTCCTGCCATTTGCCCAACACCGCGCGGCCGATCAGGACGGCGGGCAGCAGGGCGATGGGCAGGATCAGGCGGTTCCAGTCCGCCGCGCTGAGGTGCTCGCGCAGGCCGGCGGTCTCCCCGGTCCGGCCCCGCAAGGCCCGCAGGCCGAGCCAGGTCAGCGCCGCGACGGCGGCAAGCAAGGCCGCCTCGATCAGCATGGCCGTGTTGCCCAGATTCGCGATGACCGGCGCGATCAGGCTGTCGAATTGGTGCTGGGTGTTCAAGGTCGAGCGTCCTGTTTCAAGGGCAGCGAATGGATTTTGTGGCGGCGCCAGTTTGCCGCATAGGCCTCCGCCAGGGTGGGGTTGCCGCGCAGCAGCAGCAGATTTTCCGCGTTGCGATGCTGAGCGGCCCGGGTGAAGTTGAAGGAACCGGTGATCACCACCGCATCCGGCGTGCCGTTGTCGATCACCATCACCTTGTTGTGGGCGGCCGCGTGCTCCGCGTCGATCCAGACCGGCACGCCTTGTTGCGCCAGCCAGGAGACCAGGCTGGTGGCGCCGGTTTCCGTCTGCAGGCGGTCGGCGATCACCCGCGCGTCCACACCGCGCCGCTTCGCCGCGACCAGGGCCGCGGCGATGTCCTTGTGGGTGAAGCTGTAGGCCTGCACCAGGATTTGCCGGCGGGCTTTGTCGATGGCCTCCACCACCAGGGCGGCGGCATCGTCGCCGGGGGTGAAGGCCACCTGGGCGCTGCCGCGCAGAGACAGTTCCAAGGGCGGCGAGGCCAGCGCCGGCCAACACGCCAGCGCGCCCGACAAGGCGATGGCCGCGACGCGCAAGGCGGACATGGCCTAGGCGTTTCTTTCCAGCACCGCCGCGAAGAACCCGTCGGTGCCATGCCGGGCCGGATCGAGGCGCAAGTAGGTGCCCATCTCCAGGACGACTTTCTGGGCGTCCAATGCGTCGCCGGCGGGGATCAGGTGGAAATCGCCGTGCCCGGCCAGGAAGGCCTCGACGATGGCCTCGTTCTCCTCGGTCAGCAGGCTGCACGTGGCGTAGACCAGGCGGCCGCCGGGTTTGACCAGGCTCGCGGCGGCGGCCAGGATGTTCGCCTGTTTCGCGTTCAACTCGGCCACCGATTCGGGCGTCTGGCGCCATTTCAGATCCGGGTTGCGGCGCAGGGTGCCCATGCCGGAACAGGGGGCGTCCACCAGCACCCGGTCGAACTTGCCCGCCAGGCGTTTCACCTTGGTGTCCCGTTCGTGGGCGATGAGCAGGCCCTGGACGTTGGACAGGCCGGAGCGGGCCAGACGCGGCTTCAGTTTCGCCAGGCGCTTTTCCGAGACGTCGAAGGCGTACAGGCGACCGCTGCTGTGCATCATCGCCCCCAGCATCAGGGTCTTGCCGCCGGCGCCGGCGCAGAAATCGCACACCATCTCGCCGCGCTTGGGCGCCAGCAACAGGCCGAGCAACTGGCTGCCTTCGTCCTGCACCTCGAAGCCGCCGTCCAGGAACAGCGGGTGTTTCTGTAGGGCGGGCTTGCCCTGCAGGCGGATGCCCAGGCGCGAAATAGGCGTGGGTGTGGCCGGGATGCCGGCCTGGGCCAGCGCGGCGAGCACGTCTTCCCGCCCGGCCTTGATCGTGTTGACACGCAAGTCTAGTGGCGCCGGACTGTTCAATGCCGCCATCAGGGCCGGCAGCGCGTCGCCGTAAAGGGCGGCGAGGCGTTCTTGCAGCCAGTCGGGCAGGTCCAGCCGCACCGCTTCCGCTTGCGCGGACAGATCCGCGCTTTTCAGGCCGCGCAGCCAGTCCAGATCGTTCTTCTGCACCAGATTCTCGAACTCGCGCAGGTTGCGCCCGCCGTGGCGCGCCATCCAGGCGAGCAGCAACCGGCGCGGCGTCGCCGGCTCGGCGAGGACGCGCAGGCTGCGCAGATGGCGCAGCACGCCGTACACGGCCTCGGCGATGAAGGCCCGGTCGCGCGCGCCGAGCTTGGGGTAATCACGGAAGAAGCCGGACAACAGCACGTCCGCCGGACGGTCCAGCGCCAGCACCAGTTCCAGGGCCTCGATGGCGGGGGCCAGGTCCGGACCGGAGGCGCCGGGCGCCGCCGCCGGTTCGGGACCGGCGCGTTTCGCGGCGGCCCGCTGGGTGTTCCTGGGTTTAGATTTTGGCGATGTCATGACGGGTACCGTGGGTAAGGAGGAAGTCCAGGAAGGTGCGCGCCACCACCGTGCGTTGGCGTCCGGCGGGATAGACCGCGTACCACTGGCGCATGATCGGGAAGCCCTGCACGTCGAGCACGGCGAACTGGGCGGGATGGTGCAGGGCCAGCGTGTGGCGGGACAGGACGGATACCCCCAGTCCGGCGAGCACGGCTTGCTTGATGGCCTCGGTATTGCCCAATTCCATGCGCGCGGTCAGCGACAGGCCATGCTCGGCGAACAGGCGTTCCACCGCCTTGCGGGTGCCGGAGCCGGGTTCCCGCATGAGCCAGGGTTCTTCCGCCAGGCGCGCCAGGGATATGTGTTTTTTATGGGCGAGTGGATGGTTGGGGGCGGCGAGCACGACCAGAGGGTTATCCATGAACGGGATCGCCGTCACCGCGAGACCCTCCGGCGGCTGCCCCAGAATGTAGAGATCGTCCAGTCCGGACGTCAGGTTTTCCAGCACCTGCTCCCGGTTGGTGACCCGCAGCGAGGCTTTCACGCCGGGATGCAGCTGGGCGAACTCCCCCAGCAGGCGGGGCACGAAATAGGTGGCGTTGGTGATGGCCACCAGGCGCAGATTGCCCTTCGTCAATCCGCTGCGCGCCACCAGGGACAGCTCGAAACGTTTCAGCGCGCCGAGGATCTCCCGGGAGGCGGCGACCAGTTCCTGGCCCTGTTCGGTGAGCTGCACCCGCTTGCCGTTCTGCTCCATGAGGGGCTGGCCGACGGCTTCACTCAGCTTTTTCATCTGCATGGAGACGCCCGGCTGGGACAGGTGCAATTCCTCCGCCGCCCGAGACAGGGAGAGGTGGCGGGCGGCGGATTCGAAAACCTGGAGTTGGCGCAGCGTCAGATGCAGCATCGTCGAATTATAAGCAATAGATTATGCATGGCATCAAAAATCATGATTTTCCCTTATGCGATGGGTTCTCTATAGTTCGGCCCCATCCCGAGTAGGTGATTACCGAGTCGTGGTGCCCAATAAAAAAGCACATTTACATCTTTTAAGGAGCAAGTCATGGATCAATCCGCGCGCTATTCCGACCTCAGCCTGAAAGAAGAAGACCTGATCAAGGGTGGCAAGCACATCCTGGTCGCCTACAAGATGAAGCCGAAGTCCGGCTACGGTTACCTGGAAGCGGCCGCCCACCTGGCCGCCGAATCCTCCACCGGCACCAACGTCGAAGTGTCCACCACCGATGACTTCACCAAGGGCGTGGACGCCCTGGTCTACCACATCGACGAAGCCACCGAAGATCTGCGCATCGCCTACCCGATCGATCTGTTCGACCGCAACATCACCGACGGCCGCATGATGATCGTCTCCTTCCTGACCCTGGTCATCGGCAACAACCAGGGCATGGGCGACATCGAGCACGCCAAGATGATCGATTTCTACATGCCCGAGCGCGCCATCCAGTTGTTCGACGGCCCCTCCAAGGACATCTCCGACATGTGGCGCATCCTGGGCCGCCCGGTCAAGGACGGCGGCTACATCGCCGGTACCATCATCAAGCCCAAGCTGGGTCTGCGTCCCGAGCCGTTCGCCGCCGCCGCCTACCAGTTCTGGCTCGGTGGCGACTTCATCAAGAACGACGAACCCCAGGGCAACCAGGTGTTCTGCCCGGCCAAGAAGGTCTACCCCCTGGTGTATGACGCCATGAAGCGCGCCCAGGACGAAACCGGCCAGGCCAAGCTGTTCTCCGCCAACATCACCGCCGACGACCACTATGAAATGTGCGCCCGCGCCGATTTCATCCTGGAGACGTTCGGACCCGACGCCGACAAGGTGGCCTTCCTGGTCGACGGCTACGTCGGCGGCCCCGGCATGATCACCACCGCCCGCCGTCAGTACCCCAACCAGTACCTGCACTATCACCGCGCCGGCCACGGCGCCGTCACCTCCCCGTCCGCGAAGCGCGGCTACAGCGCCTTCGTGCTGTCCAAGATGTCCCGCCTGCAAGGGGCGTCCGGCATCCACGTCGGCACCATGGGCTACGGCAAGATGGAAGGCGACGCGTCCGACAAGGGCATCGCCTACATGATCGAGCGCGACGAGTGCCAGGGCCCGGTCTACTTCCAGAAGTGGTACGGCATGAAGCCCACCACCCCGATCATCTCCGGCGGCATGAACGCGTTGCGTCTGCCCGGCTTCTTCGAGAACCTGGGTCACGGCAACGTCATCAACACCTCCGGCGGCGGCTCCTACGGCCACATCGACAGTCCGGCGGCCGGCGCGATTTCCCTGCGCCAGTCCTACGAGTGCTGGAAGGCCGGCGCCGATCCAATCGAGTTCGCCAAGGAGCACAAGGAATTCGCCCGCGCCTTCGAGTCCTTCCCCGGCGACGCCGACAAGCTGTACCCGGGCTGGCGCGAGAAGCTGGGCGTGCATAAGTAAGCCGATACGCCTGCTTGAAAACAAAACGCCCCCGGCTTGCTGGGGGCGTTTTTGTTCCGCCAAATTGTTTTGACGGCCAGTCGATGGAGTGAGCAATGACCGACAAAGAGCAATACAAAGTCCACAAGGAACCCTACTACCAGGCCCAGGGCAAGGAAGTGCCGCTTTACGAAGCCGCCTACCGCAACCGCCTGCCGGTCATGGTGAAAGGCCCCACCGGCTGCGGCAAATCCCGCTTCGTCGAATACATGGCCTGGAAGCTGGGCAAGCCCCTGATCACCGTGGCCTGCAACGAGGACATGACCGCGTCCGACCTGGTGGGACGCTACCTGCTGGAAGCCAACGGCACCCGCTGGCTGGACGGCCCGCTCACCGTCGCCGCCCGCATCGGCGCGATCTGCTATCTCGACGAGATCGTCGAGGCGCGCCAGGACACCACCGTGGTCATCCACCCGCTGACCGACCATCGCCGCGTCCTGCCCCTGGACAAGAAGGGCGAGCTGATCGAGGCCCATCCCGACTTCCAACTGGTGATCTCCTACAACCCGGGCTACCAGTCCCTGATGAAGGATCTGAAGCAGTCCACCAAGCAGCGCTTCACCGCCTTCGATTTCGACTACCCGGACGCCGCCCTGGAAACCACCATCCTGGCCAAGGAAGCGGGCCTGGACGAGGCCACCGCCGGCAAGCTGGTGAAGATCGGCCAGACCGCGCGCAACCTGAAAGGCCACGGCCTGGACGAAGGCATCTCCACCCGCCTGCTGGTGTACGCCGCCACCCTGATCAAGGACGGCGTGGAACCCGTGGATGCCTGCCGCATGGCTCTGGTGCGGCCCATCACCGACGACGCCGACATCCGCGAAACGCTGGATCACGCCATCGACGCGACGTTCGCCTGATGCGCCAGACTTTCTCCAGCCTTTACGGGAGCGTTCCCCCCTTTGGAAAAGGGGGGACAGGGGGGATTATTCCCGGCTACGCCCAACCCAACACCCGTAAATCCCCCCCAGCCCCCCTTTGGAAAAGGGGGGAGAGCCCCAACGGCCCACGTCCATGACCACCGCCGAAACCGAATACCAGCATCCCTTGATGAAGGCCTACTGGGCCCAGATCGACACCCGCTTCAAGCAGGTGGAGGACGTGTTCGAGGACGTCATGGCCGAGGCCCTGGCGGTGCTGACCCGACCGGGCATCGACGCCTATCTGGAAGCCGGCCGCGTCATCGGCAAGTTGGGGCGCGGCGTGGAACCCATGCTCGCGTTCCTGGAGGAGTGGCCCTCCACGGCGAAGTCCATCGGCGAGGACGGCCTGCCCGCGATCATGGCCGTGATCCAGCGCATGCAGAAATCCCCCAACGGCCGCGCCATCACCCCCTTCCTGGAAACCCTGGCGCCGGTCGCGCGCAGGCTGCCTTCCCAGGAGCAGATGGATCGCTACCTGGCCATCACCCTGGACTTCATGGAGCGCACCACCGGCTCCATCCACGGCCACCACACCACCTTCCCCAGCCCGGGCCTGCCGGATTTCTTCGCCCAGGCGCCGTTCCTGCTGTCCCAACTCACTCTCGCGGGCCTGAAGAACTGGGTCGAGTACGGCATCCTCAACTACCGCACCCACCCGGAACGGCAGAAGGACTACTTCAGCCTGCAATCCGCCGACAGCCGCGCGGTGCTGCAACGGGAACGCCACGGCACCCTGTTCATGGACGTGGAGCGCAAGCTGGATCTGTATCTGCGCGGGCTTTGGCGGGAATCGGAGCAACTGGTGCCCTATTCCACCGCCTTCGACGAGCTCAGGAAGCCGGTGCCCTACTACGACAAACTGGGCATGCGCATCCCGGACGTGTACGACGACTTCATTCTCCCCTCCCCCCGGGGGGGAGGGGCTGGGGGAGAGGGAACGCGCCAAGACCAGGCTGCCTTGCCCGATCAGACAAGAACCCCTCTCCCCAGCCCTCCCCCGGCGGGGGAGGGAGTGAGAATCTCCGGCCTGGACCGCTACCGGGCCACCCTGGCCCACATGGTCGGCCACCGGCGCTGGAGCGAGGCCCAGATCGCCGACAACTGGAGCCCGTTCCAGCGCATGGCGGTGGAGTTCTTCGAGGACTGCCGCGTCGAAACCCTGCTCTGCCGCGAATATCCCGGCCTGCGCCGCATCCTCCTGGCCCTGCATCCCAAACCCGTCGAAGGCGCCTGCGACGAGGAGACCACCTCCTGCCTGCGCCACCGCATGGCCATGCTGTCCCGCGCCCTGCTGGACCCGGACCACGCATACCGGGACGCGCACCTGCTCGACTTCGTCGCGCGCTTCCATGCCCTGCTGGCCGACGGCGCGACTTCCAGCACCAAGGAGATCGCCTCGCTGGCGCTTTCCTACGTCACCCGCACCCGCCGCCAGAGCGACCAGTACGCCAAGATCCACTTCGCCGACACGGTGGTGGACTACCGGGACGACAACCGCCAGATGTGGCGATTCATCGAGGAGGGCGACGAGGAGGAGGCCTTCGACGAGAAGCGCAAGCTCGAGCCGGGCGAGGAACTCAAGGGCCTGCCGCCGCGCCACTACCCGGAATGGGACTACAAGAGCCAGACCTACCGGCCGGACTGGGTCAGCGTCTACGAGTCCCTGCACCCCAAGGGCAACGGCGCCGATATCGACAAGCTGCTGGCGAAACACGCCGCCCTGGCGAAACGCCTGAAGCGCATCCTCGACCTGCTGAAACCCCAGGACAAGGTGCGCATCCGCTACCAGGAGGAAGGCAGCGAACTCGACCTGGACGTGGCCATCCGCTCCCTCATCGACTTCAAGGGCGGCGCCAACCCGGACCCGCGCATCAACATGAGCCACCGCACCGACGGCCGCGACATCGCCGTCATGCTGCTGCTGGACCTGTCCGAATCCCTCAACGAGAAAGCCGCCGGCTCCGAGCAGACCATCCTGGAACTCAGCCAGGAGGCCGTCTCCCTGCTGGCCTGGGCGGTGGAACAACTGGGCGACCCGTTCGCCATCGCCGGCTTCCACTCCAACACCCGCCACGACGTGCGCTACCAGCACATCAAGGGCTACAGCGAACGCTGGGGCGACGAGGTGAAGGACCGCCTCGCCGCCATGCAGGCCGGCTGGTCCACCCGCATGGGCGCCGCCATGCGCCACGCCGCCCACTACCTGGAAGCGCGTCAGGCCGACAAGAAGCTCATGCTCATCCTCACCGACGGCCAGCCCTCCGACGTGGACGCCCAGGACGATCAGCTCCTCATCGAAGACACCCGCCAGGCCGTCAAGGAACTCGACCGGAGCGGCATCTTCACCTACTGCATCAGCCTGGACCCGAAAGCCGACGAATACGTCAGCACCATCTTCGGCCGGCAATACACGGTGATCGACAACATCCAGCGCCTGCCGGAAAAGCTGCCCGAGCTTTTCCTCGCGTTGACGAAATAGGCCGCAAACCGGAGCCGGTTCTTGCACCGGTGGTTCTTGCGCCGATTCTTGCACCGGTTCTTGCACCGGCTCTTGCCTCGGCGCGAAAGCTCACGGCAGCAAGCTCCCCGGATCGCGATAGAACATCCGTTTCCAGCCTTGCGGCGCCCAGCGCATGTCCCACGGACGCGGCACCAGGGTGACGATGGCGTAGTGCAGATGGGGCGGCTTGCCCGCCGCGTTGCCGGTGCTGCCCACCTCGCCGATGGGTTCGCCCGGCACCACCCAGGCGCCGGGCCGGGTCTGCATGCGGTCCAGGTGGGCGTAGTAGTGCAGCCAGCCGCGCGGCGTCAGCACCAGGATGACCTTGCCGCCCTGGCCGATCTCGCCCCGGTAGACCACCAGGCCCGCCTGGGCCGCCATCACCGTTTCGCCCCGGGCGGCGAAGATGTCCACGCCCTTGTGCACGCCGGAGGCGCCCCAGTTGGCATGCCAGAAGCTGGCGGGGTTCCAGTCCCGGTGCGTGGCGCCCAGCACCGGCTGGGTCACCGGCCCGGCGGGCCAGAGGGCTTCGGCGGCCGCGGCCAGGGCGAGGACGGCGCAAAACACGGCGGGTTTGCTCAGGCGCATGACTTCTCTCCCGCCGGTTCGCGCCGAGCAAGCCGGAGCGCGCCCCAGGACAACGCCAGCGCCACGGGCACGCCGGCGGTCCACAGCACATGGCGCGGGTCCAGGGGGCCGAGGTCCAGCAGCCAGGCGCGCAGGGCGGGAAGCGCCAGGTTGACGCCCAGGTACAAGGCGGCGGCGAGGATCAGGGCGGAGAATTGCCGGCGTGGCCGGGCGAGCTGCGCCCAGAGGCACAGGAAGTACACCAGGATGCCCAGCAGGCGGTGGCTGTCCGCGGCGGACAGGCCGAACCGCAGCGAGAGCGCATCCTGGCCGTGGATCGCCAGCAGGATGCGCAGGGCGTTCGCGGCCAGGGTGGTGAGCCAGGCCGCCAGGAAGGCGATCAGCGCCGTGCGCAACGGGGCGGGCCGCGTTTGCCAGCGCCACAGGTAGCCCAGCCAGGAAGCCAACAAGAAGTTGCCCCCCGCGCAGGCCTTCACCACGAGCACGCGGTGTCCGGCGTCCAGCCACCCGCCGTCGGGCAGGGGCTGGAATGACAGGCCGCCCACCCTCTCCAGCACGGCGACCAGCGGGCCCAGCATCCACGCCAACTGATCCGTGGTCGCCACGGCGTAGGCCTGTTTCAGGGCGAGCGCCGCCAGCAGCGCCGCGGCCCAGTGCCAGGGCCGCAGGCCGGATTCAGCGGCGCCCATGGCCCAGCCTCCGCATGGCGTGGAGCGCCAGCATGGCCAGGCCCAGCCAATACAGCTCGGGTTCCGGCATGGGACGGGCGGCCAGCGCCAGTTGGGACACCCCCTGGGGCAAGGGCAGCGGCTGCGTCACGTCCTGCGCGCCGCCGGCCGGGTTGGCCACCACCTCGTCCACCGCGACGAAGGCGGTATAGGGGGTCAGCAGGGCGTAGCGCAGGCCCAGGTCGACGATCTCGCTCCGCTTGGCCGCCACGCCTGCGCCGGTGTTGTCGGCCAGGCGCATCAAGCGGTGCCGGGCCCATAGGACGGGCAGCAACGCCGCGTCGTCGCTGGATTCCGCCGCGGCCAGGGGCATGCTGGCCCGGTACTCGCCCCGGGCGGCTTGGCCGCTCAACTCCAGGCTGGCGTTGCCGCCCCGGCCGCGGAACTTGCCGAACACCACGATGGGCCGTTCCGCCAGCATCACCGGGATTTCCCGGGGCTCCATGTCGTAGAGCTCCACATCCTTGCCCTGGAGCGCGATCTCGCTCAGCAGGGGCGCGTCCACGTACTGGCGGAAGCGGGCGCCCACCTGCTCGGTTTCGCCGGCGTCGGTGACCACGAAGGGCGCGCCGGCCCCGGCATGGGCCATGGACTCGATCAGGTGGCGGTTCACCGAACCGCCGATGCCGAAGGCGAACAGGTTGGTGTCGTTCAGGTTCTCCCGGATCAGGTCGTAGGCCTCCCGCTCGGCGCTGATGAAGCCGTCGGTCACCACCACCACGCTGCGCGCCAGGCGCGCCGCGCGGGGCATGGCGAAGGCGGCTCGCAGGGCGGGCAGCAGTTCCGTGCCGCCGCCGCCATCGTAGGAACGCATCATGGCCATGGCCCGCTGGATGTTGGCCGGCGTGGCCGGCAAGGGCTCGTGGGAAAGGACGCTGGAGCCGCCGGCAAAGAACAGGATGTTGAAGCTCTCCTCCGGACGCAGGCCGGCAAGCAGCTTCTCCATCAGGCCGCGCGCGGTCTCCAGGGGAAAGCCGTGCATGGAGCCGGACACGTCCACCACGAACAGGAACTCCCGGCGCAGCACCTGGGCCGGCGCCACCCGCTGGGGCGGCTGGGCCATCATCAGGAAGTAGTCCTCGCCATCCTGCCGGTAGGTCATCAACCCGGACAGGATGCGGTCGCCCTGGAGCCGGAAGCGCAGCACGAAGTCCCGGTTGCCCGCCTGGGTCTCGGACGGGTCCAGGGTCATCCGGGCGGATTTGTCGTCATCCCACCGGGTCTGGACCTTGTGCTGCACGGAACGCAGATCCCGGACGGGCACCGGGCTGGCCAGGCTCACCTGGATGCCGGTCCGCACGGCGGCGGGGTTGCCACCCTCGTCATCGTCGGCGGCAAAGGGGTTGGCGATCCACTTGGCGTCCTTCTTGGCCCGGATCGGATCGCCCCCGTAGCGGGGGCCCACCACCGTGGGATACACCAGCTCGTACACCCCCTGCTCCGGCACCAGCAGCTCGCTGTAGGTGAGGACCAGCTCGATGTCGTCCCCGGGCATGATGTTGGCCACGTCCATGGTGAACACGTTGGGCCGCTGCTGCTCCAACAACGCAGCCCGCTTGCCCTCCTGCCTGGCCGCCGCGAAGATTTGCGCGGCCTCCTCCTTCTCCTTGATCTGCGCCCGCACCAACCGCTCGCCGATCTTCATGGTCAGCCCCTGGACCGCCGCCCGGGTGGAGCCGGGAAACACATAGCGCGCGTTGATGGCCCGCTGGCCCGCGTTGCGGTAATGCTGGGTGACGGTGACCCGGGCGATGGGCCCGTCGATGCGGATGTCCGCCGTGCTGGACTTGAGCGGCAACCGGTCCAGGGCCGGATCGCCGTCCGGAATCCACAGGCGGGGCGCCAGGCTGTGTTCGGCACCCTGGTCTTCCTCGGCGAAGGCCGGCGCGGTCATTAGGGATAACAGGGTAAACAGCAGCAGCAGGATGCGGGGCATGGCGGGTCCTCGGGTTGGTTGCGGGCAGGACCAGCGTAGGGCGCGGGTGTGGGGGATTTATGGGCCGGGTGTGAAGTGTTGATGGGGATTGGGGGCGCGCGGCGAAGAGCGGCCATCGATGGACGGACGTTCGGCGAGGGTGGGGAAGGATGGAAATCGGCCGAAGCGAACGGCCTGGCGGGCAGCCAAGCAGGCAGCCAAGCGGGCAGCCAAGCGGGCAGCCTGATGGGCCATGCCGAGGCGGGCTTCCGGTTCGCCGCCGGCGCCCTGTTCCCACCGGGCCCCGGTCTGGTGGCTGGAGTGGAGACCCACCCGCGCCCCAATCCGGCCTCCGGGGCGCCGGTGCGAATGATCCGATCCGCTGGTGCGTTCGACCCTTGGGCAGCCGCCGCGAGGCCGCTACCCTACCCGTTCGAACGGGAGCACCATCCCCGCCACCGCTCACGAAGGAGTCGTTCGATGCAAGATCTGGAAAACGCCATCGAGGTGCTCAAGCACGGCGGCGCCGTCATCTATCCGCTGCTGGCCCTGGCCCTGGCCGCCCTGGTGGTCATGCTGGACAAGATCCTCGTCTACCGCCGCCACGCCCGCTTGCCCGAATCCCTGCGCGAGCTGGTGGAAACCTACGGCTTCGACTGGGCGGAACTGGATCGCCGCCTGGCCGACCTGGGTCCGCGCAACTATTTCGGCCGCTTCTTCAGGGTCATCATGGACAACCGCGCCAAACCCGCCTGGTGGGTGGAGTCGCGGGCGGGGGACGAGGCCCAGCAGATCGAGAAATCCCTGGGCCGGGGCATGTGGATCCTGGACACGGTGGTCACCGCGGCGCCCCTTCTGGGCCTCCTGGGCACGATCTTCGGCATGATGCAGTCCTTCAAGCTCATGGGCCCCGATGCCCTGGTCAACCCCAGTGGCGTGACCGCAGGCGTGGCGGAGGCCCTCATCGCCACGGCGGTGGGCCTGCTCATCGCCCTGGTGGCCCTGTTCGGCTTCAACTACCTGACCCGCCTGCAGGCCCGGATGCTGGATGAAATGGAGCGCCTGGGCACCCGGCTGGTGGACCATATCCGTCTGGACGCCCAGGAAGCCGCGGCCGGCCGCGAGGCGGCGCCATGAAGCTGCGGCGAAGCCGCCAGTCCAAGCGGGGGCGCATCGAGATCATCCCCATGATCGACGTGATGTTCTTTCTGCTGGCCACCTTCATGCTGGCGTCCATGTCGATGCAGCAACTGAGCGCCGTCAAGGTCGACCTGCCCAAGGGCGCGGCGGCGCCGATGGACAAGCCACCGCCGGTGACCCTGACGGTGACCCCGGACGGCCAGCTCTTCCTGGACAAGACCCCGGTCACCCTGGACAGCCTGGCCCCCACCCTGAAGACCCTGCTGAACCCCGCCGACCCCCGGGTCATCGTCGCCGCCGACCATGCGTCCACCAATGGCGTCCTGGTCCAGGCCATGCTCAAGGCGCGGGAGGCGGGCGCGCGGCACTTCCTGATCGCCGTCCAAGGTGGCCATTGAGGTGACCGCGGCGGCGGGCTACGACTGGCGCCTGGACAGCCCCTGGCGGCGCCTGCCCCTCACGCTGCCCGGAGCGGTGCTGGTGGGATTGCTGGGCCTGTGGATCGGGGCGGGGCTCATGCCCGGCAAGGCGCCGCCGTCACCGAAACCCCTCTCCCTCGACGCCCAGTTGATCGAGCTGCCGCCCCTGCCGGAACCCGCCAAGGCGCCCGCGCGGGAACCGCCACCACCCCGGGAAGAACCCCGGCCCGGTCCCGCCCCCGAGGCTCCGGCGGTGAAGACGCCCGCCTTCCTGGCGGCGCCGCCCGCGCCCTCCGCCGAGGAGTGGCAGGCGGCTTCCAGCTACACCCTCAAGAACAGCAAGCGTTACCGCAATGCCTGGGGGCAGCAGGTGCGCAGCATGATGGGCACCGCCGTGGAAGGCCCGGACCAGGGCCAGGTGCGCTTCCGCATCACCATCAACCCGGACGGCAGCCTCGCCCAGGCGGAAGAGCTGTGGTCCACGTCGGCGAAGGCCTCGGCACTGGCCAGGCAGGCGATCCAGGCCATGCCCGCGCTGCCGCCCACTCCCACCGGCAAGCCACTCGTGTTCGAGAAGACCCTCTCCTTCCTGCCCTACGAGACCGGTTGGCCGCCGTCCTACAAATACGACTGCCTGCCGGATCCTCCCCAGTTCAAGAACCCCTTCGCCTGGAATGGCACCGGCCCGCAGCCATCCACCCCGCCGGCAGCGGAACGGGAAGAACGCGACCCTGACTGCCATCCCAGCGAGGTCGAGGCCACTTTCGAGGAAGAAGACACTGAACTGAAGCGCCAGATGGAACGCAATCGCTGGGGCTGGTAAGCGCGTTGCGGGTTCGTTCCCAATTCGGGTTGGGCGATGCGGTTCGTCACATCCCGGATCGGGCTGGGGCCTTGACGCTTAATGCCATCTGGAACGGCTGCTCGCGGCTTCGGCCGACTCTCTGCCGTTGGTGGTCGCCAGACGGCCGTCTGCTGAACGGCTCCCTTCTTCCCGCGCCCCTTCGCCCACCGGGCAACCCGGTGCACGCCGCGCGAGTGGCGTGGCGCCCTCCACTATGGCCCGCCCTGCGCCGCCACGCGCCAAGGCGCCCGGGACAACCGCAACCGGCTCGCTTCCAGGCCGCTCAGCTTGCCGGCCTGGCCGGCCCGGCGCAGGCAATCCATGACCAGGTAGTACTTCTTCCAGTCGTAGGCGATGAGCAGCAGATCCTGGCCGGCGTTCAGGGCCTCCACCGAGGCGCGGCACAGGCCCCTGTCGTAGACGGCGGCCATGGTCATGTCGTCGCTGACGAGCAGGCCGCCGTATTGCCATCGTTCCCGCAGCAGGCCGGTGAGCACGGGGCGGGACAGGCTGGCGGGGCGGCTGGAGTCGAGGGCGTCCAGGGTGGCGTGGCCCACCATGAGCATGGCCGGCGCATGCCGGAGCACGTGGCGGAAGGGTTGCCAGTCCCGGGCGGCCAGGCGGTGCGCGGGGGTGGTGAGATGGGCGCCGCGCAGGTGGGTGTCGCCCGCCACGTTCCCCAGGCCGGGGAAGTGCTTGAGGGTGGGGGTGACGCCCTGTTGGGCCAGGGTGCGGCTGTAGGCCAGGGCGATGCGGGAGACGGTGGCGGGATCGGCGGCGATGGCCCGTTCGGCGATGCGGGTGTGGCGGTCCGATAGGCCGGGGGGCGTATCCGGCTTCAGGTCCACCACCGGGCTGAAATTGACGTTGATGCCCAGGTCCGCCAGGGCGCGGCCCTGTTTGCCGCCGTAGCCGAAGGCGAGGCGTTCCGCGTCGGGCCGGCGCGCCAGGCTGGCCAGGGGAGGCTGATAGGCCACCAGGGGAGACAGGCGGGAGACGGGGCCGCCTTCCTGGTCCGTGGCGATCATCAATGGCGGCAGGCCGGCCCGGCGGCGCTCGTCCTGCAGGTCCGCCAATTCGGCGCGCAACTGTGCGGGGGTCTTGCCGTCGGCGTTGCGGCGGGTGACGAACAGGCCGCCGATGAGGCCGCGCCGGGCCAGTTCGCGCACGTCGTCCGCATGGTCGTAGCCGATGACCAGGTGTTCCCCCAGGGCGGCCATGGCCGCCGGCTCCCGCTGGGCGGCCTGGAGGACGGCGTGGCGGGTGGACCAGGGCACGTAGAGCGCGTGCCCGGCCAGCCCCGCCACCGCCAGCCAGGCCAGGGCGAAGATGGCATGGAGCGGGGCGGGGGCGCGGCTGCATCGGCGGAACTGGAGCAGGGCCACGGCCAGGCCGAGGGCGAGCAGCGGCGGCGCCAGCCAGTCCCGCAGGCCGGCGAAGCTGGGGTCGCCCTGCTTGCCCGCCAGCATCAGGGCGAGGAGAAGCGCCAGAACCTGCACCAGAACCCGCGCCAGAACCTGCGCCAGACGCCGCCTCACGCCTTGTCCGCCTCCGCGGCGGGGCCGATGGCGTTCCAGTCCAGCCTGCGGGTGAGGTACATGGTGAGGGCCAGCAGGCCGAACAGCAGCCAGGCGCCCATGAGCAGGGCGTAGTCTTCGGATGCCAGCAGCTGATACAGGCCGAAGTAGAGCAGGCCGTAGCCGGCGCCCAGCACGCCCGCGCCTTTCCAACTGCCCAGCAGGGTGCGGCCGTAGGCGGCGATGAGCAGCGCGCAGGCGCCGGCGGCCACCCCATAGGCGAGGGCGAAGGGGAGGTGCTCCGACAGGGCCAGCAGCAACAGGAAGAACAGCACCACGGCGAAGCCGATTTGCAGGTATTGCAGGGGGTGCACCGACTGGCGCCTGATCAGCTCGAACAGGAAGAAGCCGCCCAGGGTGAGGCCCACGAACAGGAAGCCGTAGCGCACCGCCCGGTCGGTCTGGACGTAGGCGTCCACCGGATCGATGAGGGAGACGCCCAGGGTGGTGGAAAGCCGGCTCCCCTGCTGCTTGTCCGGCAGGATGCGGCCGCCGGTGGCGAAGTCGTTCACGCGCCAGCGGGCGGTGAAGCCGGACGCGGCGATCTCGCGGGTCTCCGGCAGGAACTGGCCGGTGAAGCTGGGGTGGGGCCAGGCGGAGCGCAGGGTGAAGTCGTTGTTTTCCGCCACCGGCGCCCAGTCCAGGCCGCCGCTGCCGGCGAGCTCCAGGGTCAGGTCCAGGTCCATGCCGCGGCCCAGGCCGGCGGGGTCCAGGGGCACGTGGAAGCCCTGGGCCAGAGGCCCGCCAGGCACGCCGGGCCGGGCCGCCAGGGGTTTGCCGTCGCCGTCGGTCAGGGCGATGTGCTTGAGGCCGCGCGGGTCGCTCACGCCGAACACCAGGTAGGCCGCCTCGATGCGCTGGCCCGGCTGCGCCTGGAAACCGGGCAGCCGGGCATGGGCCTTCAGGCTGGCCAGGTAGATGCGCGCCTTGTAGATGCCCCGGTAGCGTTCCGAGACGTCCAGGTTGCCCTGGCCGGCCAATTGGCTCGGGCGGATGCTGCGGGAGCAATCGTGTTCCACCGTCCTGGCCCGGGGCTGGCCCTTGTCGTCCTGCTCCACCAGGGTGCGCGGCTCGCTGCATTTCACCCAGAGCAGCGGCCCCGCCAGTTGCTGCTCGCGGGCGTATTGCTCGGCGATGGAGAACACGGCGCCGTCGCGGGTGGCCTGGCGCTCCTGGACCTTCCATTCCACGCGCAGGACCGCGAAGGCGAGGACAAGGGCCAAGAGGCCCAGGGTGAACAGCTTGGCGGCGAGGGATTTGTTCATGGCGGACTCCGGTTGGGGGACGGGAGTCAGCTTGGGTGCCCGCCGTGGGAAATCCGTGGGGTGTTTGTGAAGATCAGGTGTCTTTTGTCGCGGGCAGGCTCAGACACGCCTCCGCGCCGCCGTCGGGATGATTGCCCAGTTCGATGCCGCCCCGGTGCAGCCTGGCCACCTCCTGCACCAGGTTCAGGCCCAGGCCGCTGCTGCGTTCGCCGGTATCCGGCCGTGGCACGGAGTAGAAGCGTTCGAACAGGCGGGGCAAGGCGTAGTCGGGTATGCCGGGACCCTGGTCCCGGATGAGCGTGCGCGCCTGGCCGTCGGTCGTGTTCAGGCTGATGCGCAGCGTTCCGCCCGGGGGACTGAAATCCAGGGCGTTGTCCAGCAGGTTGGCGATGGCTTGGCGCAGCAGGAAGCGGTTGCCCGCCACCCGGACCGGCGCCAGGTCCGCCTGCACGACGAGGGCCTTGGCCTCGAGCCGGGGGGCCAGGTTGGCGAGGACGTCCCGCATCAGCTCGTCCAGGGCCAGGTCCTCCACGCCTTCCAGCCGGCCCCGGCTTTCCGCCCGGGCCAGGTTGAGCACCCCTTCGACGATGCGCTGCAGACGGGCGGTTTCCGTTTCGATGTTGTTTTCCAGGCGCGCGCGGCGCCGCGGGTCATCCTCGTCCTTCAGCAGTTCTATGGCGCCGCGCACCGCGGCGATGGGGCTTTTCAGTTCGTGGGCCAGCAACTGGGAGACCTTTTCCACGTGGGCCTTGCCGTCCAGCTCGGCGCGCAGGTGTTCCAGGGCCTGGGCCAGGCGCCTGAGTTCGCTGCGGCCTTCCACCGGGATGCGGTCGCGCCGGCCTTCGGCGACCTCGTTGGCGTGTTCCACCAGGCGGCGCAGGTCGCGGGTCATCCAGTAGGAGAAGGCCAGGGCCAGCAGCAGGGCCAGGGCGAACAGCCAGTAGGCGGAACGCCAGGCCTGGGTCTTGGCCAGGTCGATGAAGCTCTGGAAGGAGCGGGAGGGCTTGCCCACGGAGAGCGCGCCGACGACGCGGCCGTCGCGCAGGATGGGGGCGGCCACGTACATGACGCTGCTGCTGCTGTCGTAGTCGGATTCCCGGGTGGTGCGGGCGCCGTACCGGCCTTTGAGGGTGCGGCTGACGTCCAGCCATTGCGAGTAGTCCGCGCCCAGGTCCCGGCCCTGGCTGTCGAACACGACCCGCCCGGTCTGGTCGGTGACGTAGACGCGCAGGTCCGGATCGTTTTTCAGCACGCCGTAGATGCGGGCCTGGAAGCGGCGCGCCACGTAGCCCTTGAACACGGTCTCGATGGCCTGGGTGGACTTGTACCCGCGCTCCCCGGACATCTCCCGCCCCGCCATCTCCGCCAGAAGGTTGGCGGTCTGCACCAGGGTTTCCTCCACGGATTGGCGCACGCCGGGCACGAACTGGTCGGTGAACAGGCGCATGGCCAGCAGCACGGCCACGGCGGCCACCACCACGTAGCCGACGAAGAAGCGGATGAAGAAGTTCATCGCGCGGCCCGCCGTCGCGCGACAAGGAAGGGAGCCGCCCGGAGTGCCCGCCCGGATGGAAAGGATGGCGCGCGGGGACCGGTTGCCGGGAGGATCACAGCCGTTCCAGGCTGTAGCCCAGGCCCCGGTGGGTGCGGATGGGGTCTGCCTCGGGCGCGCAGGCGGCGAGCTTGGCGCGCAGGCTCTTGATGTGGGTGTCCACGGCGCGTTCCAGGCTGGCTTCCGCCAGGCCCGCCGCGTCCATCAGCTCGGCGCGGCTGAACACCTTTTCCGGCCGCGCCGCCATGGCCTTGAGCATGAGGTATTCGGCGCGGCTCAGATCGAGCGCCCGGCCCCGGCACAGGATGCGCGCCCGTTCCTCGTCCACCTCGACAAAGGCCGGCGGCCGGGCGGGCGGGGCGGCGGACGGCTCCGCCGGCGCGGCGCGGCCGTTGCGGCTGCGGCGCAGGATGGTCTTCACCCGCGCCGCCAGTTCGCGCGGGCTGAACGGCTTCAGCACGTAGTCGTCGGCGCCGATCTCCAGGCCCACCACCCGGTCGATCTCGTCGGATCGGGCGGTGAGGAAGATGACCGGGATGTCGGAAAAGCCGCGCAGGGCGCGGCAGACGTCGAAGCCGTTGCCGTCCGGCAGGCCCACGTCCAGGATCGCCAGGTCGAAGCCGCCGGCCTTGAGCAGGGCGAGTCCTTCCGTCGCCAGCGCGGTGTGGCGGCAGTCGATGTTCTCCCGCGCCAGGGCCAGGATCACGTTGTCGGCGATGGCTTTGTCGTCTTCGATCAGAAGGAGGGAGACAGTCACTGGTGGAGCGCGGCATGGAGACCGGCCAAGTTTAGCCGAGGGCGATGGCTTGTAGACCGCGCCCGAGAGGAAGCTCGCCGCTTGTCCGTGGCCGTTCGCCCTCTAAGCTGATAAGAGTGTTTCGGAGAAAAGAATAATGGCAGCCCGCAAATCCCTATCCCCCGAGGTCCATCTCAATCTCAACGTGCGCGGGCTCAAGCAGTCCGCCACCCTGGCCATCAACGAGCGCAGCGCCCAACTGATCCGGGAGGGGCGCCAGGTGTTCCGCCTGGGACTGGGCCAGTCGCCGTTCCCGGTACCCCAGCCCATTGTCGACGAGCTGCGCGCCAACGCCCATCAGAAGGATTACCTGCCGGTGCGCGGCCTGCCCGGCCTGCGCGAGGCGGTGGCGGGCTACCACCGGCGCCTGCACGGCATCGAGCGCAGCGGCGACGACGTGCTGGTGGGGCCGGGCTCGAAGGAGCTGATGTTCATCCTGCAACTGGTCTATTACGGCGATCTGGTGATTCCCACGCCGAGCTGGGTGTCCTACGCGCCCCAGGCGAGGATCGTCGGCCGCCACATCCACTGGGTGCCCACCCGCCTCGAGAACGACTGGCGCCTGATGCCCGACGAGCTGGACCGGCTCTGCCACGACGATCCCGGCCGGCCGCGCATCGTCATCCTCAACTACCCGTCCAACCCCACCGGCGACAGCTACACCCTGGAGGAGCTGAAGGCCCTGGCGCGGGTGGCGCGCAAGTACCGGGTGATCCTGGTGTCGGACGAGATCTACGGCGAGCTGCACCATCGCGGCCAGCATGTGTCCATCGCCCGCTTCTATCCGGAGGGGACCATTATCAGCGGCGGCCTGTCCAAGTGGTGCGGGGCGGGCGGGTGGCGGCTGGGCACCTTCGTCTTTCCCCACGATCTGCGCTGGCTGCTGGAGGCCATGGCCACGGTGGCGAGCGAAACCTTCACCTCGACCAGCGCGCCGATCCAGTACGCCGCGATCCGCGCTTTCGAGGGAGGGCTGGAGATCGAGCAGTATCTGGAGCAATCCCGCAAGGTGCTGCGCCACCTGGGCAGGCACGTCTGGCGCGGCTTGCGCGCCTGCGGCGCGAGCGTGTCGGAGCCGGTGGGGGCGTTCTACCTGTTCCCGGACTTCAGCGCGTTGCGCGACAAACTCGCCCGGCGCGGCATCCACGACAGCCCCAAGCTGTGCGAGATGCTGCTGAAGGAGGCGGGGGTGGCGACCCTGCCGGGCGTGGAGTTCGGCCGCCCGCCCGAGGAATTGACGCTGCGCCTGGCCTATGTGGATTTCGACGGCGCCCGCGCCCTGGTGGCCGCCCGGCAACTGGAGCCGGGCAAGGAACTGGACAAGGCGTTCCTGGAGCTTTACTGCCCCAACGCGGTCCATGCCATGGAATTGGTCGGCCTCTGGATGGCGCAATAAGCCGGGCGGGAACTCAAGCCGCGGAGATCAGCGCACCAGATTCGACAAGGGCTCGTTCGCGGCGCTCTGATCCACCAGGTTCATCAGCCGGATCAGCCCGGACAGATCCTCGTCCAGCCGGGCCAGGGTTTCCGGCGGCAGCTTCTCCATCGCGTCGACCATCAGGCCGGTCAGGGGCCGCGGCGCGCGGGCGACGATGGCCTTGCCCGCCTCGGTCAGGCGCAGGCGCACCACGCGCCGGTCGTCCTCGCCGCGCAGGCGCTCCACCAGCCCCGCCCGCGCCAGTTTGTCGAGCAGGTTGCTGGCGGTGGAGACGTGCACGGACAAGGCTTGGCTGAGCTGGGACACCGTGATGTCCGGCGTATCGGCGATGGTCGCCAGCATCCAGACCTGCGCGCCGCTGATCCCGCAGGCGGCTTCCAGCGCTTTCGAGTGCTGGCGCACGGCGCCGATGATGAGGCGGAATTTCTTCAGGGTTTCCAGCACGCTGGGGGAGGTCATGCGCTGAGTCCGTTTGGGGCTGTGGGAGCGGGATGGGGCGGTCCGGCGCATGGTAACGGCAGGTGTCTTAAAATTGGCTTATGTTATTATACAAAAAGATTTTGTTTGAGAAATTCAGGTGGGCTCCGCAATCCGGCGTGCCGATGCGTCCCACCACTATGGAGGAATGCATGACACTCATACGGTCCTTCCTGCCTCTGGCCGCGCTGCTCACGTTCGCGCTGGGCGGCTGCAGCGAGCGCGCCGAGGCGCCGCAGGCCGAGGCGCCGCCGGCGATGGCCGAAGTGGCGCCGTCCCCGGAACAGGCCGGCGGCATGGCGTTCGCCGGCAAGATCGACGCCGGCGCCTTGTATGCGGAAACCTGCGCCGCCTGCCATGGCGTCACCGGCGAGGGCATGGCGGACTATCCGAGTCTGGCCGCGTTGAGCGGGGATGACATCCAGGCCCGGCTGGAGGCCTACCGCTCCGGCGAGACCCTGGGGCCGCGGTCGGTGGTCATGGCGCCCATTGCCAAGCAGTTGAGCGGCGACCAGATCGCCGCCCTGGCCTCGTACCTGGGCGGTTGAGCGGCGGGATGACGGATACCATGGATCGCGCCGCGCCCCACCCGCCGCACCCCGCCTCGTCCGCGGGCTCCACCATCCTGCTGTTCGGGGAGGTGCTCGTGGATTGCTTCCCGGACCGGGAGGTGGAGGGCGGCGCCCCGTTCAACGTGGCGCATCACCTGCACGGACTCGGCCACGAGGTCGGCATCGCGCCGGTACTTGTGACGCGCATTGGCAAGGACGAACGGGGCAGGCGGCTGCTGGAAAGCATCCAGAAGGCGGGCTTGCCCATCGACGGCGTGCAGCAGGATTGCCTGAATCCCACCGGCCAGGTCGACATCACCCTGGACAAGGAGACGGGCGGACATCGCTTCGAGATCGTTCCCGACCAGGCCTGGGATTTCATCCATGCCGAAATGGCGCGCCTGGTCAGCCTGTCGCGCCGGCCCCAATGGATCTACTTCGGCACCCTGGCGCAACGCGGCGCGTCGCGCCCCGCCCTGCGCGCCCTGCTGCAAAGCACGCTGCACAGCGAGCGGGCGCGCGCCTTTCTCGACATCAACCTGCGCGATCCCTGGGTGCGCAAGGACGTGCTGCGCTGGTCGCTGGGCAAGGCGGACATCGTCAAGGTCAACGAGGAGGAGTTGCATCGTGTCGCCCACATGCTGGGCCTGGGCAGCGGCGCGGCGCGCGCCCTCGGCGAGCGCATGATCCAGTCCTTCGCCCTGCGCTATCTGCTGGTCACCCAGGGCGAGCAGGGTGCCTGGCTGCTGGGCAGCGACGGCGGCTATTTCCACAGCGGAGCGCCCAAACCCGTCACCGACGCGGTGGACACGGTCGGGGCCGGCGACGGCTTCGCCTCGGTGTTCCTGCTCGGCATGACGCAAGGCTGGCCGATGGACCGCACCCTGCAGCGGGCGCACCGCTTCGCCGGGGAAATCTGCCGCCTGCGCGGCGCCATCCCGGACAGCGCGGATTTCTACCGGCCCTTCCTGGCGGAATGGCGCCTGACCGGCGAGGGCACGGCATGAATCCGATCCATATCGTATTGCTGAGCATCCACGGCCTGATCCGCTGCCACGACCTGGAACTGGGCCGCGACGCCGATACCGGCGGCCAGACCCTGTACGTGGTGGAGCTGGCGCGCGCCCTGGCGGAACTGCCCGGGGTGGGCCGGGTCGACCTGATGACCCGGCGCGTGGCCGATCCCCTGGTGTCCGCCGACTACGCCCGGACCATCGAGCCTCTGAGCGACAAGGCCCGCATCGTGCGCATCGAGGCCGGCCCGGAGGGCTATATCCGCAAGGAGGAACTCTGGGACCACCTGGATTCCTTCGCCGACAACGCCCTGGCCTTCCTGCGCGCCGAGGGGCTCAGCCCGGACATCGTCCACAGCCACTACGCCGATGCCGGCTATGTGGGCACCCGCCTGGCCAACCTGCTCGGCGTGCCCCTGGTGCATACCGGCCATTCCCTGGGCCGCGTGAAGCGGCGCCGCCTGATCGCCTCGGGCCTGAAGCGGGACGTGATCGAGAGCCGCTACCACATGGCGCGGCGCGTGGAGGCGGAGGAACTGACCCTGGGCTCGGCCTCCCTGGTGATCGCCTCCACCGCCAACGAGATCGAGGAACAGTACGGTCTCTACGACCACTATCAGCCCGATCAGATGCGCGTCATCCCGCCCGGCACGGACCTGAAGTGCTTCATGCCGCCGGACGGCGGCGAGCAACAGGCGCCCATCGCCAGGGAACTGGCCCGCTTCCTCGACGATCCCGGCAAGCCCATGATCCTGGCCCTGTCCCGTCCCGACGAGCGCAAGAACATCGCCACCCTGGTGCGCGCCTACGGCGAGTCGCCGGAATTGCGGGAACGGGCCAATCTGGTGGTGGTGGCCGGCAACCGGGACGACATCCGCGACCTGGACACGGGCGCGCAGACCGTCCTGAGCGATCTGCTGCTGGATATCGACCGCTACGATCTCTACGGCAAGGTGGCCTATCCCAAGCACCATCGGCGCGAGGAGGTGCCGGTCCTGTACCGCCTGGCGGCGGCCTCCGGCGGCGTGTTCATCAACCCCGCCCTGACCGAGCCGTTCGGCCTGACCCTGATCGAGGCGGCGGCCAGCGGCCTGCCCATCGTCGCCACCTCGGACGGCGGCCCCCAGGACATCATCGGCAACTGCCACAACGGCTACCTGATCGATCCCCTCAACCCGGAGGACATGGCGGGCGGGTTGCTGGAAGTCCTCAAGGACGGTGACAACTGGGCGCATCTGGCGCGGGAGGGGCTGCGCGGCGTGCAGCGGCACTACTCCTGGCAGGCCCACGCGACGGCCTATCTGGGCGCGCTGAAGCCGCTGCTGGAAAAGGGCAGGCCGGCGCGCACGCCGCCACCGCGCCGGCCCATGCTCTACCACGACCGGGCCATCTTCACCGACCTGGACCAGAACCTGCTGGGCGATCCGGAGTCCTTGACGGAATTCGTGCGGGTGGTGCGGGAACACCGCAAATGCGCCAGCTTCGGCATCGTCACCGGCCGTTCCCTGGAATCCGCCGTCAAGGTCATGCGCCGCTACGGCATCCCCATGCCGGACGTGCTCATCACCAGCCTGGGCACGGATATCCACTTCGCGCCGGAATACACCGTGGACAAGGCCTGGACCCGGCACATCGACCACCTGTGGACGCCGGCGCCGGTGCGCGCCATCCTCGACGAACTGCCGGGCTTGAAGCGCCAGCCCAAGGAGGAACAGGGCCGCTTCAAGATCAGCTACTACATCGATCCCCGCGTCGCGCCTTCCCTGGAGGAGATCAACCGCTTGCTGCATCAGGGCGACCAGACCGTGAACGTGACCCTGTCCTTCGGCCAGTTCCTGGACGTGCTGCCCGTGCGCGCCTCCAAGGGCTTCGCCGTGCGCTGGTTCGCGGACCAGTGGGGCGTGCCCCTGGACCACATCCTGGTCGCGGGCGGTTCCGGTTCCGACGAGGACATGATGCGCGGCAACACCCTGGCGGTGGTGGTGGCCAACCGCCACAACGACGAGTTGCGCGCGCTGGCGGAGGCGGAGCGCATCTACTTCGCCCAGGCCGGCTTCGCCCGGGGCATCCTGGAAGCCATCGAACATTACGATTTCTACCGCGCCTGCCGGGCGCCGATCCGGGAGCCGCGCTGATGGACGCGCCCCTCCTGCTGGCGACCGATCTGGATCGCACCCTGCTGCCCAACGGCGCCCAGCCGGAATCTCCCCCGGCGCGCGCGTATTTCCGCCGCCTCGCGGCCCGGCCCGAGGTCCGCCTCGCCTACGTGACCGGGCGCCACCGCGCGTTGGTGGAAGCGGCCATGGCCGAGTACGCGCTGCCCACGCCCGATTTCGTCATCGCCGACGTGGGTACCACGCTGTATGAAATCCACGGCGACGACTGGCGCGTGCGCGAGGATTGGCATCGCGCCATCGCGGCGGACTGGGGCGGGCGCGGCCACGACGAGCTGGCCCTGTTGCTGGATGGCGTCCCCGACCTGCGCTTGCAGGAAGCGGCCAAGCAGGGCGCCTGCAAGCTGAGCTATTACGCCGCGCCGCTGGCGGACCCGGCCGATCTGCTGGCCCGGGTGCGGGAACGCCTGGCGGCCGGCGGCGCCGGCATCAACCTGGTGTGGAGCGTCGACGAGACCACAGCCACCGGCCTGCTCGACGTGCTGCCGGCCGGCGCCGGCAAGCTGCACGCCCTGGAATTCCTGCGCGGGCGGCTGGCGCTTCCGGTGTCGCGCACGGTGTTCGCCGGCGACAGCGGCAACGACATGGAGGTGCTGGCCAGCGGCCTGCCCGCCGTGCTGGTCGCCAATGCCCAGGAGACGGTCAGGGCCGAGGCCGTGGCGCGGGCGCCGGCCGGCAGCCTGTATCTCGCCCGCGGCGGCCTGCTCGGCATGAACGGAAATTACTGCGCCGGCTTGCTCGAAGGCCTGGTCCATTTCGTTCCCGAGGCCCGCGTCTGGCTGGAGGAAGCGGCGGCGCCCGACAGGTTCTGAACGGCGCGCGCGGAACCTCCATGCACGAATTCGTTTCCCATTTACGGACACGCCCGCCGCGCGCTGGGTGCGCCGCTTTCCCATCACGAACGGCCAAGCCGGTCCCGCGCGGGACGGAGCGGCCGCAAGAGGAGAATTGCGCATGATCGATCAACTGCGCGCCTGGACCGGGGAACACCGGGACACGCTGCAAGCCTTCCTGCGCCGCTGTTTCGCCGACGGGCGCCCGCTGCTGCTGCAAACCGACCTGTGCGGCATCTTCCAGGGTCTGCGCGAGACGGCGGCGGATGAGCTGGCCGGCTCGCCCCTGGAGGACAGCGTGCGCCTGCTGCAAGAGGGCGTGCTGCAACCGCCCTGGGCCTATTTCGCCCTGCGCGAGGCGGCGGGCCGCTGGCACTACCTGCGCGTACACCTGGAAGAGGTCGCGCCGGAGGCGATTCCGGTCGCCGAATTCCTGCGTTTCAAGGAGGTGCTGGTGCGTCCCGACAACGGCACCCACCCGGTGCTGGAGGTGGATTTCGCGCCCTTCAACCGGGAGTTTCCCCACCTGAAGGAGATCCGCTCCATCGGCCAGGGCGTGCTGTTCCTGAACCGCCAGCTCTCCAGCGCCATGTTCCAGAAGCCCGCCGAGGGCCACGACAAGCTGCTCAACTTCCTGCGCCTGCACGCGATGGAGGGCCAGCAGCTCATGCTGTACCAGCACCTCGGCGATGTGAGCGCCCTGCGCCACGCCCTGCGCCAGGCCCAGGCGATGCTGGAGAAACAGGCGCCGGACACGGCCTGGACGGCGCTCGCGGAACCTCTGGGCCGGCTCGGCTTCGCCCCCGGCTGGGGCGATTGCGCGGAGCGGGTGGCCGACACCATGAGCCTGCTCACCGACATCCTGGAGGCGCCCTCGCCCCAGGCCCTGGAAGCCTTCCTCGCGCGCATCCCCATGGTCTCGCGCCTGCTGATCCTGTCGCCGCACGGCTGGTTCGCCCAGGACAACGTGCTGGGCCGCCCGGACACCGGCGGCCAGGTGGTCTACATCCTGGATCAGGTGCGCGCCCTGGAGCACGAGATGCGCGCCCGCCTGGCCATCCAGGGGGTGAAGGTGGAACCCCATATCCTGGTGGTCACCCGCCTGATTCCCGAGGCCGAGGGCACCACCTGCAACCAGCCGCTGGAAAAAATCCACGGCTGCGAGCGCACCGCCATCCTGCGCGTGCCGTTCCGCCAGCCCGGCGGCGAGATCGTGCGCCACTGGATTTCCCGCTTCGAGATATGGCCCTACCTGGAGGACTTCGCCCGCGACGTGGAGCGCGAAGCCCTGGCCCGGTTCGGCGGCCGCCCGGACCTGATCGTCGGCAACTATTCCGACGGCAATCTGGTCGCCTCCCTGCTGTCCCAGCGCATGGGCGTCACCCAGTGCAACATCGCCCACGCCCTGGAGCAGACCAAGTACCTGCACTCCGCCCTGTATTGGCGGGATCTGGAACAGCCCTACCACTTCTCCTGCCAGTACACCGCCGACCTGATCGCCATGAACAGCGCGGATTTCATCATCACCAGCACCTACCAGGAGATCGCCGGCACGGCGGAAACCGTGGGCCAGTACGAGAGCTATCGGGCCTACACCCTGCCCGGGCTGTACCGGGTGGTGCAGGGCATCGACCCGTTCGATCCCAAGTTCAACATCGTCTCGCCGGGCGCCGACGACCGCATCTACTTCCCCTATCTGGACGCGGCGCGGCGCCTGCATTCCCTGCAAGCGGACATCGAGCGCCTGTTGTTCGGCGAGGACCCGGGCGTGCCCTGGCGCGGCCGCTTCGCCGACCCGGACAAGCCGTTGATCTTCACCCTGGCGCGCCTCGACCGCATCAAGAACCTGACCGGCCTGACCGACTGGTTCGGCGCCTCGGCGCGTTTGCGCGAGCGGGCCAACCTGCTGGTCATCGGCGGCCACATCGATCCCGCCGCTTCTTCCGACGCGGAGGAGCGGGAGCAGAGCCAGCGCATGCACGATCTCATGGACCGGCACGGCCTGGACGGCAACCTGCGCTGGCTGGGCGCGCGCCTGGACAAGGCGATGGCGGGGGAGATCTACCGCGTCGTCGCCGACCGGCGCGGCGTGTTCGTGCAGCCGGCCCTGTTCGAGGCCTTCGGCCTGACCCTGATCGAGGCCATGGCTTCCGGTCTGCCGGTGTTCGCCACCCGCCACGGCGGCCCGCTGGAGATCATCCAGAACGGCGTCTCCGGCTTCCACATCGACCCCAACGAGGGCGCGGCGGCGGCCGAGGCCATCGCCGATTTCCTGGAGCGGAGCGCGGCGAATCCGGAAGTCTGGCTGCGCCTGTCGCGCGGCGCCCTGGAGCGGGTCGAGGCGCGCTACACCTGGCGCCGCTACGCCGAACGCATGATGACCCTGTCGCGCATCTACGGCTTCTGGAAGTTCGTCAGCAACCTGGAGCGGGAGGAAACCGCCCGCTATCTCCAGATGTTCTATCACCTGCAAATGCGGCCATTGGCCCGCGCGATCTAAGGAAACACCCATGGATATCCCCTCCCTCATCCTCAAGGACCTGGGCGAATGGCGCGAATTCGTGCACGTGCTCATGCGCATCGGCGTCATCCTGGTCATCGCCTGGATTCTGCTGACCTTGTCGCGCAAGATCATTCCCATGCTGCGCAAGCAGTTGCAGAAGCACACGGACGACCCGGAGCAGCAGAAGCGCCTGGAAACCCTGGGCCGGGTGCTGCGCTACACCGCCGCCGTCGTCATCACCCTCATCACCGGCATGCTGGTGCTGTCCGAGCTGGGCATCTCCATCGCCCCCATCCTCGCCTCCGCCGGCGTGGTCGGCCTGGCCATCGGCTTCGGCGCCCAGAGCCTGGTCAAGGACTACTTCACCGGCCTGTTCCTGCTGCTGGAAAACCAGGTGCACCAGGGCGACGTGGTGGAAGTCGCCGGCCTGGGCGGCCTGGTGGAGGAGATCACCCTGCGCTACATCCGCCTGCGCGACTACGAGGGGACGGTCCATTTCGTGCCCAACAGCGCCGTCACCACCGTCTCCAACCGCAGCCGCGGCTTTGCCTTCGCGGTGGTGGACGTGGGCGTCGCCTACCGGGAGGACGTGGGCGAGGTGTTCCAGGCGATTCGCGAGGTGGCGGCGGCCATGCGCGCCGACGCCACCATCGGCCCGCTCATCCTGGAAGACCTGGATCTGGCCGGCGTCGACGCCTGGGCCGACTCGGCGGTCATGATCCGCTTCCGCGTCAAGGTGCTGCCGCTGCAGCAATGGACCGTGAAGCGGGAATTCCTGCTGCGCCTGAAACTGGAGTTCGACCGGCGCGGCATCGAGATTCCCTTCCCCCACCTCACGCTCTATCCCGGCCAGGCCAAGGACGGCGGCGCGCCGCCGTTGCGCTTGGTGACGGAGCGGCCGTTACCGAATGAGGCTTGAATTAGGTGGGCGGACCAGGGCGTTTGCGTTCCATTCCAGCGATGGGCGGCCGGCCGCAGTTTCAGACCCTCCATGCGTTGTCCAGTTTTCGATGGACGTAAGACAAAATACCCAGCACATCTATCGCGTCTTGCTCGGGCATGGCCCATACGACTTTTGGCGCGTGGGCCGTCGGGTTCCGAATGGCGCCGAAAACGCCAACCAGTAGATTGGCAATGCCCTTCTGTTCACTCACTTCGGTTTCGGTCTTGAGTGAATTAAGGGCAATGAGCGGTGCTTTGGTCGAGAAAGCCTGATTTACAAGTTCCGCGCCATCCGATCCAAGCCCCGAAATGAGACGAATACGTTCAGCGACGCCTTTCGAGGCTTCAAGAACGGCGTGGAAGTAGTTCTCTTGTAGCAGCTCTGCTTGGCAGTATTTCAGTACCTCGGGATGAGTCCCGCGATCTTGCAAGATGGTACGCAGATGTCCCGCACGGGCGCGGGCGCCTTCGAGCGTAGTTTCAACCGTAGTGTGAACGACTTGGCCATCCTCGCGCACGGCATAGCCCGCAAAGGCGAGGGCAACGTTCAGCTTATCGTGGCGCCATCTGAAAAGTTCAGGCTTCGTTGCGTAACGCGCTGGTGCCATGGCCTTGTTGATGAACTTGATCAGGTGATTTCCTGCATCGTGTTTGTTTTGCGTAGCGGCGAATGCGTTATACAGGCGCTGTCACATTCTTGAATGTCGGAGAGGGATCCAAAGCCCCGACTTCACGCAGAATATGTTCAATCTCCTGGCCTGTTAGCCCCTGGGCCGTGTCGCCGAGCACCTTGCATGCCGCTTCAAGTTGCGCCGAGTTGAAGCAGGGCAGCTTGGGCATGGCTTATTGGTGCCAATGGGTGAGGGACGGGGAGTTGCAAGCTTATGCCGCTTGCAACTCTGGTGCCCGTTCAACGATAGGTGCCGGGCGTTGCCCCGCCAGCCACAGGTCGTAGTCCATTTGCAGGCCAAGCCAGACTTCCGCGCGGCCGCCGCGTTCCGGGCCGAGCCAGGCCTCGATGCGGCGGGCCATGTCCGGGGAAATGCCCGCGTGGCAATTGAGGATGCGGGACAGGGCGGTGCGGGTAATGCCCAGTTGCCGCGCGGCGTCGGTGACGCTAAGACCCAGGGCTGGGAGGATGTCCTCGCGTAGCGTTTCCCCAGGGTGGGGCGGGTTGAACATGCGGCTCATAGCCATCTCTCCTAGTGGTAGTCCTGATAGTCGACCAGGACGGTATCTTCATCTTCAAAAGCAAAAGTCAGGCGCCAGTTGCCATTTACCCAGACCGACCAATGTCCCTTGAACCTGCCCGTCAAGGGGTGTAGACGCCAACCGGGGATATTCATGTCGTCTGGTCGCGTTGCCCGGTCAAGATGCTTCAATTGGCGCCCCAGACGGGAGGCGTGCTCGGGTTGGATTCCAGCCTTGCTCCCGGTCTCGAAAAATTCTCTGACACCACGATGTCTGAAGCTCTTGATCATCTGTGTAGTGTAGCTTAACGGGCGACGCACATTGCAGCGACGCGCGACCGCTCAATATTTCCCGCATTCCACTCCGCAACACGCGCCGCCGCCGCCCGGCGCGCAGGACGATTCGCCGAGTTGCCCCAGCAGGAAATCCAGGAAGGCCCGCGCCACCACGGAAATCTGCCGTCCCGCCGGGTAGACCGCGTACCAGTGGCGCAGGATGGGAAAGCCTTCCGCTTCCAGTACCGCGAACTGGCCGGGCTGGTGCAGGGTGAGGGCGTGGCAGGAGAGGGCGGAGATGCCCAGGTCGGCGAGGATGGCCTGCTTGATGGCTTCGTTGCTGCCCAGTTCCAGGCGTGGGCGCAGGGTCAGGCCGCGATCCTGGAACAGCCGCTCGATGGCCTTGCGCGTGCCGGAGCCGGCTTCGCGCATGACCCAGGGTTCTTGCGCCAGACGTTCCAGGGAAATGTTCTTTTGCCCGGCAAGGGAATGGCCGGGGGCGGCGAGGACGACGATGGGGTTGTCCATGATCGGCGTGGCGACCACGTCGATCTCCTCGGGCGGCGTGCCCAGCAGGTAGAGGTCGTCCAGGTTGTCGGCCATGCTGGCCAGCACCTGCTCCTTGTTGGTGACGCGCAGGCTCAAGTCGATGCCCGGGTGCAGCTTGGAAAACTCCCCCAGCAGGCGCGGTGCGAAATAGGAGGCGGTGGTGATGGCCATGAGCTTGAGCTTGCCCTTCTCCAGACCGCGCCGCTGGGCCACGGACATGGTGTAGCGGTCGAGGATGGCGAAGATGTCCCGGCTGGCCTGGGCCAGTTCGCGGCCGTCCTCGGTGAGCGACACCTTTTTGCCCACCTGTTCCACCAGGGGCACGCCCACGGCTTCGCTGAGCTTCTTCATCTGCATGGAGACGGTGGGCTGGGTCAGGTAAAGCTCCTCGGAGGCGCGCGTGAAACTGCTCAGGCGGGCGATGGCCTCGAAGATTTCCAGTTGGCGGAAGGTGGTGTGGTGGCGCATGGCTTTTCGCGTGGGGTGTGGGACGTGAAACGTGAAATGTGAGGTGGGGCGCGGCGCGTCACATTTCACCACAGACATAGACGTTGATCTATCCATAGCATAGAAAATCGTGACTGTTATTTATGGCTATGCGCGGCCAACATGCGTCCCACTTCGGATCGAGATTCACCCGATCCGTCGGACCAACCACATTCCCGCAAGGAGCGACACATGGCCGTCAAGACTTACAACGCTGGTGTGAAGGAATACCGCCAGACTTACTGGACCCCGAATTACACCCCGCTGGATACCGACATCCTGGCGGTGTTCAAGATCACCCCGCAGCCGGGTGTCGACCGCGAGGAAGTCGCCGCCGCGGTGGCCGCCGAATCGTCCACCGGCACCTGGACCACGGTGTGGACCGACCTGCTGACCGACCTGGACTACTACAAGGGCCGCGCCTACAAGATCGAGGACGTGCCCGGCGACGACACCTGCTTCTACGCCTTCGTGGCCTATCCCATCGACCTGTTCGAGGAAGGCTCCGTGGTCAACGTGCTGACCTCGCTGGTCGGCAACGTGTTCGGCTTCAAGGCGCTGCGCGCCCTGCGTCTGGAAGACGTGCGCTTCCCCATCGCCTACATCAAGACCTGCGGCGGTCCGCCCAACGGCATC
Source organism: Thiobacillaceae bacterium (assembly GCA_044227325.1). Lineage (GTDB taxonomy): Bacteria > Pseudomonadota > Gammaproteobacteria > Burkholderiales > Thiobacillaceae > PFJX01. Next base: position 290,017 of record JBGAFI010000003.1, read on the forward strand.
CAGGTCGAGCGCGACAAGATGAACAAGTATGGTCGTCCGCTGCTGGGCTGCACCATCAAGCCCAAGCTGGGCCTGTCCGCGAAGAACTACGGGCGCGCCGTCTACGAGTGCCTGCGCGGCGGCCTGGACTTCACCAAGGACGACGAGAACGTCAACAGCCAGCCCTTCATGCGGTGGCGCGACCGTTTCGCCTTCGTGCACGAAGCCACGATGAAGGCCGAGCGGGAAACCGGCGAGCGCAAGGGCCACTACCTGAACGTGACCGCGCCGACGCCGGAAGAGATGTACAAGCGGGCCGAGTTCGCCAAGGAAATCGGCGCGCCCATCATCATGCACGACTACCTGACCGGCGGCCTCACCGCCAACACGGGTCTGGCCAACTGGTGCCGCGACAACGGCATGCTGCTGCACATCCACCGCGCCATGCACGCCGTGCTCGACCGCAACCCGCACCATGGCATCCATTTCCGCGTGCTGACCAAGGTGTTGCGCCTGTCCGGCGGCGACCACCTGCACTCCGGCACCGTCGTCGGCAAGCTGGAAGGCGACCGCGAAGCGACCCTGGGCTGGATCGACACCATGCGCGACGAGTTCATCAAGGAAGACCGCAGCCGCGGCCTGTTCTTCGACCAGGACTGGGGTTCCATGCCCGGCGTGCTGCCGGTCGCCTCCGGCGGCATCCACGTGTGGCACATGCCCGCGCTGGTCTCCATCTTCGGTGACGACTCGGTCTTGCAGTTCGGCGGCGGCACCCTCGGACACCCCTGGGGCAACGCCGCCGGCGCCGCCGCCAACCGCGTCGCCCTGGAAGCCTGTGTGGAAGCCCGCAACCAGGGCCGCCAGATCGAGAAGGAAGGCAAGGACATCCTGACCGCGGCCGCCGCCCACAGCCCCGAACTGAAGATCGCCATGGAAACGTGGAAAGAGATCAAGTTCGAGTTCGACACCGTCGACAAGCTGGATGTGGCCCACAAGTAATGCGTGAAACGCGACGAGCGAAACGTGAGCGCGGCGCCCGCGCCCGTTTCCCCGCCGAGCCAATCGATATCTGAAAGGAACCGACATGTCTGAAGTGATGGATTACAAAAGCCGCCTGAGCGACCCCGCCAGCCGCAAATTCGAGACCTTCTCCTACCTGCCCGCGATGGACGCGGACAATATCCGCAAGCAGGTCGAGTACCTGGTGCGGAAAGGCTGGAACCCGGCCGTCGAGCACACCGAGCCCGAGCACCTGATGGACTCCTACTGGTACATGTGGAAGCTGCCCATGTTCGGCGAGACCGACGTCGACCGCATCCTGGGCGAAGCCGAAGCCTGCAAGAAGGCCAATCCCAACAACCACGTCCGTCTGATCGGCTACAACAACTTCAACCAGTCCCAAGGCGCGGCGATGGTGATCTTCCGCGGCAAGACGGTTTGAGCCTTGTCTGATCGGCCTCCCCCTTTGTAAAAGGGGGATTGCGGGGGATTCCGCCGCGTCCGCGACCGCCGGCCCGGTAAGAATCCCCCCTACCCGCCCTTTGCGAAGAGGGGAACGAGGAACCCACCATGACCGCACTCATCGACCAATACCGCATCACCGAAGAACCCTACTACCGCCCCGTCGCCGACGAGGTGGAGCTGTATGAAGCCGCCTATTCCGTGCGCATGCCGATGATGTTGAAAGGCCCCACCGGCTGCGGCAAGACGCGCTTCGTCGAATACATGGCGCACAAGCTGGGCAAGCCGCTGATCACCGTGGCCTGCAACGAGGACATGACCGCCTCCGATCTGGTCGGCCGCTTCCTGCTCAGCGCCCAGGGCACCGAATGGCAGGACGGTCCGCTGGCCATCGGCGCCCGCCACGGCGCCATCGTCTACCTGGACGAAATCGTCGAGGCGCGCCAGGACACCACCGTCGTCATCCACCCGCTCACCGACAACCGCCGTGTGCTGCCCTTGGAGAAGAAAGGCGAGCTGGTGCACGCCCACCCGGATTTCCAGATTGTGATTTCCTACAACCCGGGTTATCAGTCCCTGATGAAGGACTTGAAGCAGTCCACCAAGCAGCGTTTCGGCGGTCTCGATTTCACCTATCCGGAACACGCCATCGAGACCGAGATCGTCGCCCATGAATCCGGCGTCGACGCCGACATCGCCGGCAAGCTGGTGTCCATCGCCGAGCGCTCGCGCAACCTGAAGGGCCACGGTCTGGACGAGGGCCTGTCCACCCGCATGCTGATCTACGCCGGTTCCTTGGTCGCCAAGGGGGTCAAGCCGATGGCCGCCTGCCGCGTCGCCCTGGTGCGGCCGATCACCGACGACCCGGACATGCGCGATGCGCTGGACGCGGCGGTCAGCACCTTCTTCTGAGCGTGACAGGTGACACGTGAAATGTAGGCGCTGATCAAACCGCTTCACTTTTCACTTGAGCCGCGCGGCGGCAAGTCACCTTTCACCTTTCACCGGAGCAGCCATGTCCATTCAACTCGCCGACTACGCCGAACTGCTGGAAGACCTGTCGCCGCACAGCCGCGAGATGCTGCACGCCGCCTGGCACGAGGCGACCAAGGTGTTTTCCCCGCGCGGGCTGGACAACTACCTGAAAGGCGCGGCGGCCATCCGCGGCCTCGGACGCGGCGATTCGCTGGTGGAAACCTGGATCGAGGAGGCGCCGCGGGTCGCCAAGGAAGTCGGCGAGGACATCGTCGCCGATCTCGCCACCGCGTCCCTGATGCTGGCCTCCAAGACCTCCGGCGCGGTGATCGAGTTGCTGCTCGCCACCGCGCCCACCGCCGCCAACCGGCTCGGCGACGCCCAGCTTTTCCTCAACTACCTGCAATTCATCAACACCCTGATCGCCCAGGCGCCGCGCGGCGTCCGCCCCATGCTGGACAAGCTGGAGGTGCTGTTCCAGCAGCTCACGCTGGGCGGCCTGCGGCGCTGGGCGCTGTGGGGCGCGCACGCGCATCGCACCAACTACGAAGAGCAGATCAAATACTTCAGCCTGGAATCGAAAGAGTCCCTGGCGATGATGCAGAAGGAGCGCAAGGGCACCCTGTTGGTGGACGTGCAGCGGCGCATCAACATGTATCTGCGGGCGCTCTGGGCGCGCGATTTCTTCATGCGCCCGACTTCCGGCGACTTCGAAAACCGCGAGGGTTACCGGCCCTACATCGAGGACTACCTGCTGCACCTGCCCGACGCGTTCGACGATTTCGCGCTCCCCGCCGCCGCCGGGACAGGCGGGGAAGGGAGCAAGGTCTCGGGCCTGGAGCTGTACCGCGCCACCGCGGCCCATTGCGCGGCGCACATCGTCGAGACGAGACAGCCCATATCCGCCGAGGCGCTCAACCCGCTGCAGATGGCGGTGATCTCGGTGATCGAGGACGCCCGCGTCGAGACCCTGGCGATCCGCCGCTTCCCGGGCCTGAGGCAACTCTGGCGCCAACTGCACGTCGCCACGCCGGATCGGCAGGCGCGCATCGGCGACTACCTCGACCGCCTCGCCCGCGCCTTGCTCGACGAGGGCTATCGGGACGACGATCCGTGGATCGCCGAGGCGCGGGTGCTGTTCGCCAACGCGCAAGACCGCCTGGACAGCAACCACACATCCTGGGAGATCGGCGTGCAACTGGCGCACAGCCTGGGCCAGAAGAAGATCGCGTTCAATCCGCGCGCCGATCTGCTGAGCGCGCCTTACCGGGACGACAACCGCTATTTCTGGGAATTCGAGGAATTCGATTTCGACAAGGCGGCCAGCGCCGGCTACGAATCCGTGAAGCAGGTGCGCAAGTACGTCAGCGTGATGGAAATGGCGAACGAGATCGACGTCGAAACCGCCGGGGAGGACGCCGAGGAGATCTGGGTGCTGGGCACCGAGCTGTATCCCTACGAGAACATCGGCGACGAAAGCGGCGGCAAGAGCTTCAACGAGCTGGAAGGCAAGGAGCCCATGTCCGACCCGTTCCACTACTCCGAGTGGGATTACCAGATTCAACTGGAGCGCCCCGCCTGGGCCACGGTGCTGGAAAAGCGCGCCAAGACCGGCGACCTGGGGGTCATCGACGAGATCGTCAAACAGCACAAGCGCGAGATCCACCGCATGAAGTTCCTGCTCGACGCCATGCAGCCGCAGGGCGTGCAGCGCATCCGCAAGCTGGAGGACGGCGACGAGATCGACATCAACGCCGCCATCCAGAGCTTCACCGACATCCGCCTGGGCAATCAGCCGGACCCGCGCATCATGATGCGGTCGGTGCGCAAGACTCGCGACTTCTCCATCCTGGTCTTGCTGGATTTGTCCGAATCCACCAACGAGAAAGTGCAGGACCAGGAATACTCGGTGCGCGAACTCACCCAGCAGGCTTGCGTGCTGCTCGCCGACGCCATCAGCAAGGTGGGCGACCCGTTCGCCATCCACGGTTTCTGCTCGGACGGCCGCCATGACGTGGAATACACCCGTTTCAAGGACTTCGACCAGCACTGGGACGACGAACCGAAGGCGCGGCTCGCCGGCATGACCGGCCAGCTCTCCACGCGCATGGGCGCCGCCATCCGCCATGCCGGCCACCATCTGAAGCTGCAACGTTCCGCCAAGAAGCTGCTCATCGTCATTACCGACGGCGAGCCCGCCGACATCGACGTGCGCGATCCGCAATACCTGCGCATGGACACCAAGAAGGCGGTGGAGGACGTGGCCAAGTTCGGCGTGCTGACCTACTGCATGAGCCTGGACCCGCGCGCCGACAACTACGTCTCGCGAATTTTCGGCCAGAAAAACTACATGGTGGTGGATCATGTGCAGCGCTTGCCCGAGAAACTGCCGCTGCTCTACGCCGGCCTCACCCGATAGACACCCACCATGCAAACCACCTACGTCGGCTTCAACCAAGACAACCACGGCATCACCCAGCTCGGCCGCATCGTGCTGGACGGCTGGCTGTTCGGCTTCATCCCGGAAACGGAGGACTGCGCGGGCTGGGAACTGGGCCGCATGCAGCAGCTCATGGACAAGGTCGGCGTCGAATGGGACAAATACGCCAACCTGCCCAGCCGCCTGCCGCCGGATCTGTTCCAGCGCCACACGGAAATCTATAGCCGCGCCATGGCCAGGGCGCGCGAAAAAGGCTGGGATCCGGAACTGGGCGACGACGAGTAAGGGCCGGCCTGGCCGGGGGAAGCGTCATGCGGCCTGCCACGTAACCCGCGTCTGAGACTGGGCGCGGCCGGCCAGGCGCCGGCAGTCGCGACATTCGCTCGATCCGCCTTGCCCGCGCTGCATCGCGCCATGCGGGCCAATGGGAGCAATGGGACCAATGGGAGCAATGGGGCCAATGGTTGCGAGCGGCCATTCGTGAAATCATCGGCGCTCCATCCGCCCAGCGAATCGGCACCATGTCACCGCAAGCCGCTGATCCTCAGCCACCGGGTTCCGGCAAACTCGGTTGGCTGGCGTTCGGGTACGCCCTCCTCATCGTCTACGGCAGCCTCCTGCCATTCAGTGGTTGGCGTCCGCCGCCAGCGTGGAGCAACCCGCTCCTGACCCTCTGGCCGGACTTCGACCCCGATGCCGACGTCCTCGTCAACGTGCTCGCCTATGTGCCCCTGGGCATGCTGTTGTGCTGGACGTGGATCCGGGGCGGCCTGGTCCAGTCGATCCTGTTTCCCGTCGCGGCGGGCTTCGCGCTCAGCTTTTGCGTGGAACTGCTGCAGGAGGCCCTGCCCAGCCGGGTTTCGTCCGCGCGGGACATCTTCAACAACACCCTGGGCTCCCTCGTCGGCTCACTGATCGCCATCGGGCTGAGCTCCGACCGGCTGCCTGGGCGCTGGCTGCATGCCTGGCGCGCGCGACACCTGCTTCCCGGCCTGCTGCCCCTCCTGGGCTGCGCGGCCATCCTGTTATGGGTCGCGGCGGAATTGTTTCCCTACCTGCCCTCCACCAACCCGCAGGTCATCAAGGCCGGGCTGCACCCTTTCGCCCATACGTTGCGCCATCCCGGACTCTTCAGCATCCCCGAAGCCCTGGTGGAGGGCGCATCCATGTTGGGCGTCGGCATCCTGGCGCGCCTCATCCTGCGCGGGCCGGTGATGCCCATGCTGGTCGTCCTGATGCTGGGCGTGATGGCGTTCAAAGTCCTGATTGCGTTCCGCATACTGTCCCTGGAGTTTTTCTGCGCGGCCCTCGCGTCGCTGGCCGTCGTCACCCCGCTGACCCGGCAAAACCGGCGCGCCTTGGCCTGGCTGGGCCTGGCCGCCGTCTCCCTCGCCAAGATCGTCGACGAGCTGCAACCCGGCTACAGCCCCGACTGGTTTTTCCCCTTCAACTGGAAACCCTTCGCCTATCACGCCGGCAGCCTGGCCGGCATGAACGACATCCTCAGCGCTCTCTGGCTCGCCATGGCGCTCGCCGTGTTCGCGCGGTACATCGCCGGCGACCGCCTTCGACCCCGCACTGGTTTGCTGGGCGGCGCGGCCTTGTTCGGCGTGTGGTTCATGCTGGAGTGGCATCAGCGAACGCTGCCCGGGCGCCTGCCGGACATCACCGATCCCCTGCTCGGCGTGCTGGCCTGGTGGGCCGCCCTGGCGCTTAGGGAGCACCGCGATTCCCGCTAGCCGGCGCTACCGGCGCCGGGCAAAACGGAGCGGCGTGAACTCAACCCGTTGGAACCAGGCAAGCAGAGGACTCATGCCGCCTATGGTCAGATTGTCGTCTTGTTGGGATTGGGGGTTGCGACCCTGAGAGGCAAAAAATGTCTTTGAACAGACATCGAAGGTAGGGCGGGTGGATGCGCGCTCATTGGCTGGAGCGGCTTATGGGATGGGTCATTGCTTCAGTCCGCAATCGACCCGTTCTGGTCATTGGTTTTCGCAAGCCACCAGGCAGTTATCGCCTCGTAGCGGCCGCACAAGGAAACGTTGGTTTAACGGTAGGTGTCTGCAGCGGAGTTGTCGCCCGGCTAGGTCGATGTCAGGCAGAAGTGGGTCACTCCGGTCAGTGGAGATGGGTCTGACAGACCGGGCGAATGTCAGCAATGGGGTAACGTTCCCATCGTGCGGCAGTCAGCCAATAGTTGCCGCCGGCGGTAGCAGGGGCTTACAGGTGTTTATTCAGCAATCTCCTGGACGCGCACGTCGTGTCTTAACTAGATATGTCCTGCAGGGAGAACGCACGAAAATGATCGAGTGGCCTTAATCCGCAGCCCAGTTGGCGAAACTGTCAACCAAAGTGTAAAGTGTCAACCTGTCAGTTAAGTACATCACCGAGGTTCCTATGGGTAAGAAGCTGACCAACGCGCCGGTCTACTACACGGTTGCACAAGTCCAGTTCAATCCCGTACTGGATTTGGACGGGTATATCCCCGCCATCCAACCCAAAATGCGCGAAGCACACTTTCCAGACTACAAGAAGGAAGTCGTTCAACACCTCGTCCTCCCCTTCAGCGGGATCGGGGAGGGGCAGATAGCCGCTCCGACCCTAACGCCGCAGTCACGCTATTTGTTTGGCGATATTGATGGGCGTTCGCTGTTCTTGCTGGAAGCGAATGCCCTGTCGTTCCAGACGACCAATTACGACACCTTTGAAACCTTCTCCGAAATCTTCCTGAAAGGGCTTGGCATCCTGCACAGCGCCCTGCGGCTGGACTTCGTTGAGCGCATCGGGCTGCGGTACTTAGATGCTGTTTGGCCGTTGAAGGACGGAGAAACGTTGCGGGATTATCTCGTGCCAGAAGTGCTGGGCCTTGCTCTGCGCGGAGAAGCACAACTTCTGCACTCGGTCAGTGAGACCATCGTCTCGACTGCCGGTGGGCAGCTTGTGTCGCGTGTCCTCATTCGCTACGGGCACGTCGGTCTCCCCGTGGAACTAGGGGGATTGGCTCCTACTATCGCCCCGCGCTTTACCCAACGCGAAGGCCTGCACGCTATTGTTGATACGGATGCCTCGATCAGTCGTCGAGAAGCATTTGAATTGTCCAATGTGGGAGCGCAGCTGACGGCGCTTCATGCCGAAATCGGCACAGCCTTCAATGCGACGGTCACCGACCAAGCTCGGGCCTCTTGGGCCTGAAGGAGATATTTTGAGCACAGCAATGACATATGGTGGCTGGGCCATCAACAGGCCGGCAGCAACTGGCGTCACTTCCACCTTCGTTCGTTTGGTGGGATGGGCAACTGCCGTGGGAGCCGCACTGACCGGTATTGGTACTGGCGGCGAGCTGTCGCTGGAGCAGCTTCAGCGAAAGGCTCAACAGATTCAGCACATAGCGTCTGTAGTCGATGTTTCAGAGGTTAAACAGGTTCGTACTCCTAGTGAAAACCTGTCACGCATCCGCAAGGTGCTGAACCCGGCAGTCTCCGACCTCGCGACGACGTTTGGTGTATCGCGACAGTCTGTCTACAACTGGCTTAATGATCAGCCCGTTGCGGACGAGAATGCCGCGAAGCTACAGGATCTTGCTCAAGCGGCTGATGTGCTCGCGCACGAAGGTGTGAGCATCAATGCGGCCCTGCTTAAGCGCAAATTTGCCCATGGTCGAACGCTACTGCAGGTTGCGCAGGCAGGAGAGTCCGCGAGGGATGCTGCACTGGCGTTGGCCCAGATTCTCAAACGCGAGGCAGCGCAACGCGAACGCATGAATGTCCGATTCGCAAATCGGGCGAGGACACCAGCCAGCGCCGATTTCGATCTTCCTGCCTCTAGCAACGATGCTTGAAGGTGAGATGTGGCGGAGTGGAATCGTGAGACCCCATGGCGCCAAGGGCATCTGCTGGGCAAAGACGCAATTGAATTTCTGGGGCTTTGTGACGCGGTAGCGCCTGACGGGACGCACGTCATCGTCGCTAGCCACGATTGCGATCTTGCACAAGCTCCTGAAGTTGAGCCGACTGTCGAGGTCATTGTTGGCCGTTTGATAACGGACAAAGAAGGAAACTTCACCCATGCAAAGAACGCCCGCAAACTTCATATCGAGTATGTGGGCGCCGCTGCTTTCTGGGCTGAATTCGAGGCGACTGCCAAAGTCTCAATCGAAAAGCTAGCACTGAACAAATTTGTCCCACGCCCCGATACGCAACTGACCCCAGAGAACCATGCCATCTTTCAGATGTGGCTGGCCAGTCGTTATCGTCGCTCGGCCTTCCCCGATGAATTCGAGAACCGCCTGACCTCGAAAGAATACAAGCTGCACGAGAAGATTGCCAAGGCAGTAAAGCCTCATGGTGAGCTGATTGCGGGCGTCTTCTTCGATGTGGATGAGGGGGTCGAAGTCACTCGCGATGGCCCTGATGACACCTACACTCTCGACATCATCATCCTGCATTCGGCTGACTCTGATTTCGACGTAGCAGAGAAGGCGGCTGACACTGCTACCAAAGCTATCAAGAAGGCATTCAAGGAAAAGCTTTTCAACCCAACCAAGACGTGGCAGTACATCGAACTGCGATCCTGTGATCCGGTGTCGGAGTCGGTACTGACCTACCAGCAATTCAAACAGTTGAAGCGCTGGAGGTTGGATCACATCAGTCTGGCTGCTGAGCCGCAACAGCCTGTGTTGGCCGAATAGGGGTTTCCAATTTGAGTCTTACCAACGGCCCAGCTTGATGGGCCGCCCGGTTGGGCCTTGAGTGACGGCTTTAAGGTCAACTGACGGACTACACGAAGTTCCACAGTAGAGCGGGAGCGGTGATCGAGATTGGGTGTGAGCAGAAATTCACCAGCGACCGCTTCCTGGAGTAGACCAATGTCGGCAGTGGCTGAGGTGCTGAAGTAGCTCGTCAGGAAGGTGTCGGAGTACAGCGGCCGCTCATCTGGTGGCTTTCTGGAAGCCTCGTATGGCCGCAGTAGGTACACTACAGTCGTTCCCAGTCGGTCAGCCACCGGTAGTTCCTGGCCGACAGCGGCCTAATGCGACGATCTTCGCCGAATGGCGACCCTCCGACCGGGCCTCCCTAGTCGTTGCGGCCGAACTCCAGCACTCGCGCCGGTGAATCCGGGCGGCGCCGGGTGGAAAGAAGCATGAGCGCGGCGTGGAATTCGCCTTGCAGCCGGCGCTGGGTGTCGGCGCCGTTCTCGGTGTGGAACACGGCCTGGTAGGCCACGGGTTCGTCCAGGCCGGCGCGCGCCTGGGGCTGGAAGCCGCGCCAGGCGATTTCCACCCAGCGCTTGTACTGGCTGTCCACGAAGATGATTTCCTCCGGGTCCACCACCGCCATGTACTGCATGGCGCGGATGGGCACGAAGACGTTGCCGGTGGCGCTGGCGGCGAGAAGGATGCGCGTGAGGTTGTAGGTGGCGGCGGGCAGCGCCGACGCCAGTCGCGCCAGCGCCGGCCCGCGTTCGAAGGTTTCCCGACCGTTTTCCATGGCTTGCTCCGGAAACTGACGGGGCAAGTATAGCGGCCGGGGGCTGGGTGGGCGCGCGCTACGCCGGCGTTCAGAGATCGCCGTTGGCGCCGGCCATCATGATGTTGAGCAGGCCGCTCTGGATCTCCGCCGCCTTGCCGCGCAGCTCGGGGGGCAGGTTGGCGGCCTTGATCATGGGTTCCAGGTTCAGCATGAGGATGCGCCCCTTGCCGTTCTCGTCTTCGACGATGGCGATGCGGCAGGGCAGGAAGGCGACGAAGGCCATGTTGTAGTCCACCATTTCCTTCGCGGTCACGGCGTCGCAGAACTGATAGATGGTCATGCGCCGTTGCGGCTGGCCGGTCATGGCCTCGACCTGTTTCGACAGGGGCAGTTCCGCCACCTGCTTGAAGTTGATCTGGTTCGCGCGCAGCTTCATGGATTCGACGGCGTCGTCCAGGCTGACGCCCTCGGCCAGTGGCATTTCCAGGATGCTTTGCCCGACCATGTAGATGGCCACCGGTTTCTTGGCCTTGACCGGCTCGGCGGTGGCGGTGAGGGAAGCCATGGCCAGGGAAGCGGAGAACAACAGGGCCAGGGCGGGTTTGAGTGCGAAATGGGGTGACATCGGGTAAAGCCTTTCTGTGTTTCGGTGGATGAGGAAAAAAAGAGCAAGTTTTTCAGTAAATTATGAATTTCTAATATTTAGGGCCGTACAAAACCCCTTCGCCGGGGTCGCGCCGGCTCGATGTTTGTGCCGGGCGACCCATGAGGGACCGGCCGATCCGGACCGGGTTCCCGGTTTCTGAAAATTGCCCGGAGGCGGATGTCCGGAGCGGTCGGCCGGGGTGCGGATACGGAAGGGAAGCCGGCGGGAAATGCCTGGCCCGCCGAGGCGTCCGGCGAGCCCGCCTACTCCGCCAACGCTGTCGCGCGAGTCGCGCTCAGACGGCGGAGAGTTCTCGCCGATCCGGTGTCAGGCCGCGCAGGAATTTCAGCACGGGCAGGGTGGAGGCGCTTTCCAGCGCGGTGTAGCCGCCGCTGGTTTCCTTGTCCAGGTCGGCGCCGGCTTCCACCAGGCGCTTGAGGATTTCCAGCTTGCCGGTGGAGGCGGCATAGATGGCGCAGGTCGCGCCGTTCACGTTCTGGTTGTCCACGTTGCCGCCCTGGGCGATGAGCAGGGAAACCAGATCCGGATCGCCGTGCACGCAGGCGAACCAGAGGGCGTGGTGCAGGTCGTCGTTGACGTGGTTGGGGTCGGCGCCGAGCGCGAGCAGTTCTTCCACCAGGGCGCGTTCCCCCTTCAGGGCCGCGAGCATCAGGGGGGACATGCCGCTGTCGATGCGGGCATGGATGTTGTCGACGGGAAAGCCGAGTCCGGCGAGCCAGGCGGCCAGCGCGGGCGAGGGCGCGGCCACGGCCGGCGCGGCATGCATGAACCGCTCCCAGCCCTGCCAGCCGCCCACCAGGTTGTAGACCCGGGTGAAGCCCAATCCGGAGATCAGCTTGCAGACTTCCTTGCTGCTGTTGCCCCGGTAGCAGTACACCAGGATGGGGCGCTGGCGTTGGCGCGCGCGGATCAACTGGCCCAGGGCGGCGTCGCTGATGGGTTGGGCGTCGTCCAGGTGGCCGCGCGCGTAACTGGCGCTATCCCGGGTGTCGAAGATGACCAGATCGCTTTCGCCACGCAGGGTGGCGACTTGGTCCGGGGTCAGGTCTTGGTAGCTCATGGGGTTTCCTTGTGTGTCGCCGGCGCGCTCGCCTTGCTTGCGTCCCAGAGCCGCTTGAAGCGCAGGTCCAGTTCGGACAGTTCCCGGTCCGTGGCTTCCAGGTGGCGCATGCCTTCCCGGAACGGTGTGGCGCCGCTCTCCAGTGCTCGTTTCGCCGCTTCGCGTTGTGCCCAGACCTGGGCGATGCGGTCTTTCAGGCCCTGGATTTCCGTATCGACGTCGTCGCGGGCAGACTCCGGATTCATTGGCGGTTCGCGCTCGTGTTGAGAATGACTGGCAAGCGCAATTCCCGTACCAGTCGGACAAAGTCGCCTAACCCGCTGTTAACAGAAGGTTTTTTCTTGCCCTGGCGCGGCCCGGGCAAGTGCGTTTCGAGTCCTTGGCGGCAAATTGTGGCGAAGCCGACAGGGCGGGTACCGGCAATCCCCGAAGCCGATCCCGGATCGGGGCGGGGGGCGGGATCGGTAAGTGGCCTGGCGCAGGCGCATGTTACCGGTGCCCGGGCTGGGGCCGGCCGGCGCCGATGCCGCTCAGCGCAAGGACGCCGGCGGGATCGGCATATCGAGGGCGCGCGAACTTGGACAGGCGCGGGGGAAATGCCGATGGACGGCGAAAACCGTGCGTAAGGGAATGCCGGTGCCGGCATCCCTGGGTTAGCATCCGCCCAACTCGCGAGGAGACGAACGATGCGCCGGAACAAGTTCACGCACCATGCCCAGACCGTCCTGGGCTTCATCGAGTATCTGGGCCTGACGGTGATCACCATCGCCACGGTGATGGCGGGGATCGGCGAGGTCAACACCATGCTCGGTGCCGGCGCGGTCACCCTGGCGGACCTGCTGCTGATGTTCCTCTATCTGGAAATCCTGGCCATGGTGGGGGTGTATTTCGAGTCCGGCAAACTGCCCGTGCAGTTCCCCATCTACATCGCCATCGTCGCCCTGGCCCGTTACCTGGTGCTGGACCTGAAGAACCTGGACCAGTGGCACATGCTCGGCGTGGCTTCCTCGGTGCTCCTGCTGACCCTGGCGGTGCTGGCCATTCGCTACGGCCACGTGAAGCTGCCCTACGGCGAGAAGGATTAGCCGTTCCCGCGGACGGCGGTCAGCGCCGGTTGACCTTCCGGACCAGCCGGGCGGCTTCTTCGAACGGCATGGGTTTGGCCAGCAGATAGCCTTGCTGCATGTCGCAGCCCTGGCTCATGAGGAATGCCTTCTGTTCCGGGGTTTCCACCCCTTCCGCGAGCACGTTCAGATTGAGCGAATGGCCCAGGGCGATGATGGCCCGGGTGATGGCCGCATCCTCGATGTCGTCGGGCAGGTCGCGCACGAACACGCGGTCGATCTTGAGGGTCGAGACCGGCAACTTCTTCAGGTAGCCCAGGTTGGAATAGCCGCTGCCGAAATCGTCGATGGCCAGGCGCACGCCCAGGCGGTCGAGCTCGTGCAGCATGGCGATGCTTTCCTCGCCCCGGCGCATGGCGGAGCTCTCGGTGATCTCCAGTTCCAGGAATTTGGGCAACAGGCCGGTTTCCGCCAGCACGCGCTTGACCCGGTTGACCGGATCGCCGCGCTGCAATTCGAGGGGCGAGAGGTTCACCGCGACGGTCAATTGTTCGCCGCACAGCTTCATGCAGCGCAATATCTCGCGGCAGGCGGTTTCCAGAACCCATTCGCCGATGGGCAGGATCAGGCCGGTTTCCTCGGCCAGCGGGATGAACTGGTCGGGCGGGATCAGGCCCAGATCCGGGTGGCGCCAGCGCAGCAGCGCCTCCATGGCGGTGACGCGGCCGCAGGCGAGGCTCATCTGCGGCTGGTAGTGCAATTCGAATTCGTTCCGGGCCAGGGCGCGGTGCAGCGCGGCTTCCAGGCTGAAGCGCTGGAAGGCGGCCACGGATTGCTCGCGGGTGTAGAACTGGTAGCTGTTGCGGCCGCCCTCCTTGGCCCGGTACATGGCCGTGTCGGCGTGCTTGATCAGGGTTTCCGCGTCGCCGCCGTCCTCCGGGTGCAGGCTGATGCCGATGCTGGCGGAGAGGAAGATGTCGTGGCCGGCGATATGGTAGGGCTGGCTCAGGAGCAGCAGCAGTTCCCGGGCCAGATTCGCCGCCTGCTGTTCGCTGGAGATGTCCTCCATGAGCAGGATGAATTCGTCGCCGCCCAGGCGCGACAGGGTGTCCTCCGCCCGCAGGCGTTTCTGGATGCGCTCCGCCACCGCCATGAGCAATTCGTCGCCGGTCTGGTGGCCGAGGGTGTCGTTGATGTTCTTGAAGCGGTCCAGATCGATGAACAGCAGGGCGAAGCGGCTGCCGGAGCGGGACGAGCGCCGGATCGCGTGGTTGATCCGGTCCAATAGCAGCAGGCGGTTGGGCAGGCTGGTCAGCGCGTCGTGGTAGGCGAGCCGGTTGAGCTCCTCCTCGGAACGTTTCACGGTGGTGATGTCGGAGAACACGCCGACGTAATGGCTGATCCGGTGTTGCTCGTCGAGCACCACGCTGATGGTCAGCCACTGCGGGTAGATGCTGCCGGATTTGCGCTTGTTCCAGATTTCGCCGCGCCAACTGCCCCGGCTGTGCAGTTCGTCCCACATTCCCTTGTAGAACTCGGCGTCGTGGCGGCCGGATTGCATGATGTTGGGGCTGAGGCCGAGGATTTCCTCCTCGGAATAACCGGTGATGTCCGAAAAGGCGCGATTGATGGCGATGATGCGGGATTCGGCGTCGGTGATGACCACGCCCTCGACGGTGTTCTCGAACACGGCCGCCGCCTGGCGCAGCTTTTCCTCGCGCATGCGGTGCTCGGTCACGTCCGCGTGGGTGCCGATCATGCGTTTCGGCATGCCGTCCGCGAAGCGCTCCATGACCTTGCCGCGCGAGAGTATCCACTTCCAGCCGCCGTCCTTGCAGAGCATGCGGTGTTCCACTTCCAGGATGGGCGTTTCGCCGCGGAAGTGGGCTTCCACCTTTGCGTAGGCCTTGGCGAGATCCTCCTCGTGCACCCGCTTGCGCCATTCCTCGAACTGGTTGGCGATCTCGTCGTCGCGGTAGCCCAGCATGGCCTTCCATCCCGGCGAAAAATAGATCGTGTCGGTGGCGATGTCCCAATCCCATACGCCATGCTCCAATCCCTCCAGGGCGAATTGCCAGCGCGTCTCGCTTGCCTTCAGGGCCGCCTCGACACGCTTGCTTTCGCTCAGGTCGCTGACGAAGGCGAAGGCGCGTTCCGCGGCGCCCGCGCTGTCGCGATGGGTCGTGGCGTGGAAGAAAGTCGGCACCTGGGAGCCGTCCTTGCGGGTCAGCGCGATTTCGTAATCGCGATGGAACGAGCTGTCGATGCGGGACATCTGCGTCTCCAGGATGGCCCGGTTTTCGCCGTCGACGAAGTCCGTGGGCCGGCGTCCCAGCATCTCGCCGTGGCGATAGCCCAGCATCTGGCAGAGCGCATCGTTGACGTCGAAGATGCGCTGGTCCTGGTCGATCATGACGAAGCCTTCCGCCGCCGTGTCGATGATGCGGCGATACAGGGCCTCGCTTTCCCGCACCGCCGTCTCGGCGCGGATGCGGTCCGTGATGTCGTGGATGATGGAAAACAGCAGGGTGTGGCCGTTGTCGACGATGGGGGAGGAGTGCACTTCCACCGTGCGGATGTCGCCGCCCGCCAGGCGATGGGGGAAGACGAAGTAATTGCGCGCTTCGGACATGGCGCGCTTGCGCTCGGCGCGGATCTGGTCGGACGGCAGGGTGTTGATGGCGTTGATGTTCAGGCCGGTTAGTTCCGACCACGTGTAGCCGTAGAAGCGGCAGGCCGCCGCGTTCGCGTCCAGGATACGGCCGCTGTCTGGCTCGATCAGCAGCATGACCGAATCGTGGTGCTGGAACAGGGTGTGGAAGCGGGTTTCGTTGTCGCGCAGCGCCTGTTCGCGCAATCGGCATTCCGTGACATCCAGGCCGAAACTGCGGATTTCCACGAGTCCGCCCGTGGTGTCGAAGATGCCCAGGTTGCGCCAGGAGAACCAGCGGGTGCCGTTTTCGGTTTCCACCGCCCATTCCGTCTCGTGGTGGCGCTGGTTGGCCAGCAGATTGTCCAGGGTGGCCTGCAGGTGGCCCGTCGCGCCGGCCTGGAAACGCGGCGTCAGAATGTCCGGAAGACGCCCGCCCAGCAGGTTCGGAATCTCCATGCCCAATGCCTGCGCGCAACTCCGGTTGGCATAGCGGACGACCCGGTCCGGGCGCCAGAAAAGCACCATTTCCCGGAGGGAATCCAGCATGTCGAGATCGGGGGAGGGGAAACGGTTCATGTTGTTAGGGCTATACAGGCTTATCGATATCGGCCGTAGTAGAAATATCTTGAACTTAAGATGTACAGTTTGTCGCTATCTACACAAAATAATGTAACAACAGTTATGGATTGGCTTTTGCTGACCCTCTCCCTCCCCGCCGACAACGCGACGGCCCGGACCCGCATCTGGCGCACCCTCAGGGCTCAGGGCTGCGCCACGCTGCGCGACGGCGCCTGGCTGCTGCCGCGCCGGGACGACGCGGCAGCCGTCCTGCGGCACCAGGCCGAGGAGGCCAGGGTCGCCGGCGGCAGCGCCTGGCTGCTGGTGCTGGGCAGCCAGGGAGAGCAGGACCGGGATCTGGTGGGTTTGTTCGATCGCGCCGCCGACTACGGAGTGCTGGACGCGGAGTTGGACCGGATCGCGGCCATGGTCGGCGACGCCGCCGGGCAGATGAAGGTTCTGCGCGGATTGCGCCGGCAATACGAGCACATCGCCGCGATCGACTATTTTCCCGGGGGGGCCCGGCAAGCCAGCGCCGAGCGGCTGGATCGGACCACCCGCCTGGTGCGGAGCCGGCTCAACCCGGGCGAGCCCGGCGCCCGGCCGGCTTCGGTCATGCGTCTGGACCGCTCCGAATATCGCAAGCAGCGCTGGGCCACCCGCCGGAACCTCTGGGTGGACCGGCTGGCCGCGGCTTGGCTGATCCGCCGCTTCATCGATCCGGAAGCCCGTTTCCTCTGGCTGGAGCGCCCGGAGGATTGCCCGGCGGACGCCCTGGGCTTCGACTTCGACGGCGCGGTTTTCAGCCACGAGGGCGATCGGGTGACCTGCGAAACCCTGCTCGCCTGCTTCGGCCTGGAAAGCGACATGGCTCTGGCCCGCATCGCCGCCATCGTCCACAGCCTGGACGTGGGCGGCAACGCGCCCGAGGCGGCGGGGTTCGCCGCGCTGCTACGGGGGCTCAAGATCCGGATCGATGACGACGACCGCTTGCTGGCGGAGGGCGGCAGGCTGCTGGACGATCTGTATTCGGCGTTCTCGGAAATGAAGCGAGCATGAAATGAACGGCACACCGCCCTTGCAAGACGCCGCGCAGCCCCCCGTGGCTCCCGGTTTTCTGGAAGCCCTCGTGTACTGGCTGAAACTGGGCTTCATCAGCTTCGGCGGCCCGGCCGGGCAGATCGCCATCATGCACCAGGAGCTGGTGGAAAAACGCCGCTGGATCTCCGAGCGCCGCTTTCTGCACGCCCTCAATTTCTGCATGGTCCTGCCCGGACCCGAGGCCCAGCAACTCACCATCTACATCGGCTGGCTGCTGCACCGGACCTGGGGGGGCATTGTCGCCGGCACGCTGTTCGTGCTGCCCTCCCTGTTCATCCTGGCCGCGCTGACCTATGTCTACCTGGCCTTCGGCGATGTCACCCTGGTCCGCGGCATGTTCAGCGGCATCAAGCCGGCGGTGGTCGCCATCGTCGTGTTCGCGGCCTGGCGCATCGGCTCCCGCGCCTTGAGGAACAAGGTGCTCTGGGCGCTGGCCGGCGCGTCCTTCATCGCCATCTTCGCCTTGAAGGTGCCTTTTCCGTACATCGTGCTGGGCGCCGGCGTGCTCGGCCTGGTCGGCGGCAAGCTCATGCCGGACAAGTTCCGGGTGGGCGGCGGCCATGGCGCCTCGGACAAGGATTACGGGCCGGCCCTGATCGACGACGACACGCCCTTGCCGGAACACGCCCGATTCAAGCCGGGCTATCTGGCGCTGCTGGCATTGGCGGCGTTTTCCCTCTGGGGCGGCGCGATGCTGCTGCTGCCCGCCGGCACCCTGCACGACATGGGCGCGTTCTTCACCAAGGCCGCCCTGGTCACCTTCGGCGGCGCCTACGCGGTGTTGCCCTATGTCTACCAGGGCGGGGTGGAGACCCACGGCTGGCTGAGCGGCGCCCAGATGATCGACGGGCTGGCCCTGGGCGAGACCACGCCAGGTCCGCTCATCATGGTGGTGTCCTTCGTCGGTTTCGTGGGCGCCTGGAGCAAGCAGGTGTTCGGCCCGGATGCCCTGTTGCTGGCCGGTTGCGCCGGCGCCTCGGTGGCCACCTTCTTCACCTTCCTGCCCAGTTTCGTCTTCATCCTGGCCGGCGCGCCCCTGGTGGAGTCCACCCGCGGCGACCTCAAGTTCACCGCGCCGCTGACCGCCATCACCGCCGCCGTGGTGGGGGTGATCCTGAATCTGGCCTTGTTCTTCGGCTGGCACGTGCTGTGGCCGCGGGCCACGGAAGCGGCGCCCTTCGCGGGCGCGTTCGCGGGCTTCCACGCGCTGATCTCCGTCGCCGCCTTCGTCGCGCTGTGGAAGTACAAGCAGGACATCATGCGAGTCATCGCCGCCTGCGCCCTGCTGGGCCTCGCCCACACCTTCGCCACGGGGGGCTGAGCGAAGGGCCGGGAAGGGCCGGGGGGTCAGATGTTCTTCACCACCAGCACCGGACATTTGGCGTGGGTCACCACCTGCTGGGACACGCTGCCCATCAGGATGCGGTCCAGGCCGGTGCGGCCATGGCTGCCCAGGACGATGAGGTCGCAATCGTTGTCGCGGGCGGCCTGGATGATGGTGTCGGCGGGCTTGCCCTCCAGGGCCACGCTGTCGGCGGCGACGCCGTCCTGGCGCAACAGGTCGCGCACCCGGTCGGCCAGGGGCTTGACCAGTTCGCAGGAGAGGTCGTCGCTGGCGCACACCGCCAGCACGGTCAGCGGCAGGCCGCAGCGCTTGGCCAGGTTGCCGGCGGCGACGGCGGCGGCATCGGCGTAGCGGGAGCCGTCCACCGCCACCAGGATGCCGTTTTCCCACAGCGTCGCTTCCTGGGGTACCACCAGCACGCTGCATTTCACATGGCCGACGACCCGCGCGGCGGCCTCGCCCAGGACCAGCCGTTCCAGCCAATGCACGCCGCGCCGGCCCATGACCACCAGATCGGCCTGGCTGTCCTCGGCCTGGTTGGCGATCTCCTTGACCGGCTCCTCGCCGTAGCGCAATACCGGCGCGCAGTTGACGCAGGCGGTGCCGGCCTGCTCCTCCACCCCGCGCAGGATTTCCCGGCCCTGTTCCTCGGTTTGCTGCACGCCGCCCGGGTTGAACATGGCATAGCTGGGGTCGGTCTTGGCCATGTGCATGACGGTGAGGTGGGCGCCGCAGCGGCTGCTCAGCTTGAGCGCGACACGCACGGCGCCGGCGCTCACGTCGCTGCCGTCGGTGGCGAGCAGGATGTTGTCGAAGCGGGCGATGGGGGAAAGCTGGGCCGACATGGTGTCTCCTGAATGGGGAATGCTCATGGGAAGCATAGTGAATTCCGCGCCGTTTGCTTGCCGCGGGCGCGGGGCGGAACCGGCGCGGGTTGTGGCGCTTGCGCATCCGCTCCGGGAATCGGCGAGGCGCTTCCCGGGCCTGGTTGGGCGGGCGCGCTTGGGGCGCGAAAATGGCGGCTCCTTCCCGACCGCGTCGCCAGTGCCATGCCCTACCTCCGCAAAGTCCTTGCCCTGATCCTGTGCCTTCTGTTCACGGTCGCCGCCCGGGCGGATTTCAGCCTCGAAGCGGGCCGGGGCAACCGGCTCGAGGTGAAGACCTGGGGCGAGGACGGCAAGGGCCCCCTGTTCATCTGGCTGCTCAACCAGTATGGCGAGCGGGAGCGCGCCGACGTGCTGGCCTGGCGGCTACAGGCCCGGGGCGCCACGGTCTGGCGCGTGGACCTGCTGGAATCCCTGCTGCTGCCACGCAGCGCGGAAGCCATCCGCAATATCGAGGGGGCGCCACTGGCGGCCTTGCTGGAGCGGGCGGTGCGGAGCGGCCGCCGCCCCATCGTCCTGGTTGCCTGCGATCGCATGGCCGTGCCCGCGCTGCGAGGACTGCGCGCCTGGCAGGAGCGGGGGGGCGACAACGCCGACGTGGCGGGCGCGGTGCTGTTCTTCCCCAACCTTTATCGCGGCACGCCGGTTGCCGGCGAGGCGCCGGAACTGCTGGGCATCGTCTCCGCCAGCAACCTGCCGGTCATGATCATGCAGCCGGCCCTGGGCGCGAACCGGGGCCGCCTGGACGCGCTGCTGGAAACCCTGCGCCAGGCCGGCGGCACGGCCTATCCCTGGATCGTGCCGGCGGTGCGGGACTACTACCTGATCCACACCGAGAAGCCGGCGAGCGAGAGCCTGCAGGCCATGGCCGGGCAAGTGCCGGCGGCGGAGGAGCGGGCGATTAGGGCCACGCCCGGGCGGCTCATGGCCGCCGCCAAGCTGCTGGCGGCGTCGCCGCGCCCGGACGGTCCGGCCCCGGTTCGGCTGGTGGATGACAAACCCACGGCGCCGGCCTACGGCCTGGTCGCGCGCCCCGGCCGGCCGGCGCCGGAACTGCCGGCGGTGGACGCCCGGGGCAGGCGCCACGACCCGGCGGAAAACCGGGGCCGCGTCACCCTGGTGAACTTCTGGGCCACCTGGTGTCCGCCCTGCGTGCGCGAGATTCCCTCCATGAACCGCTTGGCCGCCGCCCACGATCCGGCGGATTTCGCCATCGTCTCGGTCAACTTCAAGGAGGATCCGGCCCACGTGCGCGCCTTCATGGACAAGGTGGCGGTGGACTTTCCGGTCCTGCTGGACGGGGATGGCGCCACCGCCGCGCGCTGGGGCGTGTTCGCCTTTCCCAGCTCCTTCCTGCTGGATCGCCAGGGCCGGGTGCGCTATTCGGTGAATACCGCCATCGAATGGGACGGCGACGAGGCGCGCGCGGTGATCGACCGCCTGCGCGCGGAGAGCGGGCGCTGAGAGGAACGGACGCCGGCGATCAGGCGCCGCCCGGCTGCCAGGCGGGGGAAAAGAGCTGCTCCAGCACGCGTTTCAGCCAGCCGCGCGGCCCGTTTCGCCGGCCCATCAGCAGCAGGTCGTGGCGGCCGTCCAGATAGCCCGGATCGGTATCGGCCACCACCAGGTCCGGCTCCCAGTCGGCGACGACGGACGCGAAACCTTGCGCCGGCACGCCGTAACGGGCCAGCAGCGCGGTTTCGCCGGCATGCAGCTCGCCGCTCAGGAAGGCGAGGCGGCGCAGCGCGGCGGTCTCGTAGGCGCGCGCGAGTTCGGCGTGGCCGGGACGCGGATAACCGCCGTCCGGGTTCGGGTCCGGCTTCGCCAGATGCAGGAAGGTCAGCTCGGCATCCATGGCGCGGGCCAGATTGAACGCCCGGCGCGCGACGCGCGCGCCGGTGGAATCCAGGTCGACGACGGCGAGGATGCGGCGGTATTCATGCATGGGCCAGTGTCCCCGCCACGGCCGGCGCGGCCTCGCCCGCCTCGCCTCGGCATTCCCGGAAGATGCGCGCCTTGCATACACGGCAGGCTTCCGGGTCCAGGCGCTTGTGGATCTCCTCGATGGCCTCGGTCTTGGAATCGAACAGGTTGGCGCCGCCGATGACCTTGAGGGCGCCGCTTTCCGCCATCTGTTCCTGGACCACGTCCTTGACGCGGATGAAGTAGAGGCCGCCGCCCATCTCGCGCCGGCGCTGGGCTTCCTCGGCCAGGTAGTGGGCGCCGGCCAGGTCGATGAAGTTGATGCCGTGGGCGATGACGGCGACGTGCTTCTGGTCGGGCTTGGCCAGATCCTGCTCCACCAGGGTTTCGCGGATATGGGAGGTGGCGCCGAAGAACAAGGAGCCGTCGATGCGCACGAAACGCAGTTGAGGGCATTCCGGCGCGATCGCGGCGTCGGTGAACTTGTGTTTGCTGCTGTTGGGATCCGGCGCGCGCACGCGCACCTGGGGCTTCGATGTGCGCGAGAGATACAGGGAAAGCGACAGCAGCACGCCGATGATGATGGCTTCCTCCAGGGCCAGGAACAGAGTGGCCGCGAAGGTGGAGACCAATATGGCGGTCTCGGCGCGGCTGGTCTTGAGGACGTGGATGATCTCGTCGAAATCGATCAGCCCCCAGGCCACCAGGAACAGGATGCCGGCCATGGCCGCGTTGGGCAGGAAGCGGGCCCAGGGCGCCACCATCAGCACGATCACCAGCAGGAAGATGCCGGCCAGCATGGCCGCGACCGGCGTCTTCGCGCCGGCGGCGAAGTTGACGCCGCTGCGGTTGAAGGAGCCGGTCGCCACATAGCCGGAGAAGAAGCTGCCGAACAGGTTGGACAGGCCCTGGCCGACGAATTCCTGGTTGCCGTCCACGTGCTGCCCGGAACGGGCCGCGAGGGCGCGGGCGATGGACACCGCCTCGGTCAAGGCGAGCAGGGTCACCGCGACCACGCCGGAGGCCACCGCGCGGATGTTGTCGCCATCCAGCGTGGGGGCGGACAGGGGCGGCATGACCGCGGGCAGGGCGCCCACGGTGGGCAGGGTGATGCCTTGCCAAGCGGTCAGCGCGACGGCAAGGGCCGAGCCGCCCAGCATGGCGACGATCATGTAGGGCCAATTCGGCAGCCAGCGCTTCACCGCGATGCCCAGCAACAGGGTGGCCAGGCCGACGACGAATATGCCCGTCTGGATATCGCTGGAATGGGTCAAGGCCATGCTCCACGTGTCGGCGAAGGAGCTGCCGCGCGGGATGTTCAGACCGGTGAAGTGCTTGACCTGGTTGGTGGCGATGAGGATCGCCGCGCCGGCGGTGAAGCCGGTCACCACGGAATGGGAGATGAAATTGACCAGGGTGCCCAGCTTGGCCAGACCCATGCCGATCTGGATCAGCCCCACCAGGAAAGTCAGGGTCAGGGCCAGGCTCACATACTGGGCGCTGCCCGGTTCCGCGTGGGGCGACAGCACGGAGAACAGCACGATGGAGGCCGCCGTGGTGGGACCGGAGACCAGGTGCCAGGAGGAACCGAACAAGGCGGCGATGACCGCCGGGATCATGCCCGCGTAGAGGCCGTATTCCGGCGGCATGCCGGCGATGGTGGCGAAGGCCACGCCCTGGGGCAGCGCCACCAGGGCGCCGGTGAGGCCGGCCATCAGGTCGGCTTTGGCCGTCCCGCGGTTGACGAGTGGCAGCCAGGTGAGGAACGGGGCGAAAGGGCGCGCCCAGACGGGCAGGCTTTGGACGGTGGGCAATGACATGGGGTGGAAACGATCGACGTGGATGGGCGAAGCCCATGTTGCCAAAGCGCCCGTTCGCTTCGCGTCAAACCATCGTCAAGGAGGCGTCAATAGGACTTTCCCTACCCTCGCCGGGCGGCGAGGGGAAGGCGGGGCGTCAGCAGGCGGGAACGACGCCGCTGTACTGGCTGAGCGGAACGCAGGCGGTCTTGTTGCCGACCTCCTGGCGGTAGCCGCCGGGGCCGAAGCGGGCGTTGAGATCGCCCTTGAAGGTCTTGAAGAAGCGCTTGATGTAGTTCATGCCCATGATGCCGTCCGCGCTGAGTTCGTCGCTGACCGGGTCGTAGACCAGGCGGATGGGCATCAGCGGCATGGTGGCCGGGCCGCTGGCGACCCTCGCGCCCTCGGCGGGATCGAACACGCTGGCGTGGGCGCAGCAGACGATCTTGCCCGGCCCGCCGGCCAGCTCGCTGCCCTCGGCGGCGTAGCGCAGGTAGGAGACCTCGGGCTGGGGGTAGCTCATCTGATGCGTGCAGATGGCGACGAAGGCGACGAAGCGGCTGTTCGGACCGACGCCGCCGGTCCAGGCATAGTCGCCGTCCTCGTTTTTCATGGCGGCATTGGGCTTGCTGGGGCGATTGCCCAGATTGATGAGGAAGCAGGGCACGCCCATGACCGGGTAGGAAAACACCAGCGCCTCGCCGACGGCGATCTCCGCCGCCTTCAGGGGAATGCCGATCTTGTTCGTCAGTTTCGCGGCGGGGAACGCCTCGAAGCCGGCGGCGAGCGCCGCTTGGTCCCAGTTGGCCAGGGCCAGGGCCGCGCTGCCCGCGCAAACCTTCACGAATCCACGTCTATCCATTGTATTTCTCCGCATAGACAACCGCCCCGAAGGGCGGTTGTGATGGTGCCGACAACCACGGGTGCCGGAGGGGATCAGGCGTTGAACATGTCGCGATACATGCCGCGCGCCCACTCCAACGTGGCCTGGCCCTTGGCCGCATCCCGATTCTCGAAGGTCTTTGTGTCCTTGGAGAAGCCGGTGATGGCGTCCTTCTCGGCGCTGTAGTCGTAGCCCGCGTCCACGCTGATGGCTTCCATCGGATTGGCGTTCACCATGGAGTAGCAGATGGTGCGCGGACTGACCCAGGCGATTTCCTTGCCCTGGGCGCGCGCCGCCAGCACCTTGGCCATGTAGTGGCCCTCGGTGTTGGAGGTGTTGGCGCTCTTGGAGTAGGGGTGCGGACGCGAGTCGCCTGTCACGTAGACGTGGGGGTCGCCGATGATGTTCATGAAGCGGGTGTCGACGTTGGCTTCCTTCTGGTTGCTCTTGCTGGTGGGCGCCATCAGTCCCAACTGCTCGATCAGGGTGGAGCCGCGCACGTTCGCGTAGATGGCGGCGTCGTCGAACTTGTATTCGTCGAATTCCGTCTTGACGATGCGCTTTTCCACGTCCACGCCCATCACCGCCTTGGACGGCAGCCATTCGATGTAGTCCTTGAACAGCTCGTTGAAGGCGGCGTGGAAGCCTTCCTTCTTGATGGTGATCTCCGGGTTCGCGTCCAGCACCAGCACCTTGCCCTTGACCTTGTTCTTCTTGAAGGTTGAGGCGAGCAGGCAGGCGCGCTCGTAGGGTCCGGGCAGGCAGCGGTAGTTGCCGGAGGGGACGGTCTGCAGGAACACGCCGCCCTCGAATTCCTGCACCTTGCGGTGGATGGTGGCGTGCTCGGTGGGGGAGATGAAGCCGCCAGGATAGGTCTGGCGCAGGGCGGTCATGACTTCCACGTCCTTCACGCCGATCTTCTCGTAGTCGTAGGAGATGCCGGGGGCCAGCACCAGGAAGTCGTAGTGGATGTCGCCTTCGTTGGTGACCAGGGTGCGGCTCGCGCGGTCGAGGCCGGTGACGGTGGCGTTGAAATAGATGTAGCCGTTGTTGACGGCGGCATCCATGAAGCTGTGGTCGGCCAGGAATTCCAGATCGATGACGCCCGCGTACCACATGTTGCTGGAGAAGCAGGACGAATACATGTCGCGCTTTTCCACCAGCACGACGTCGAAGTTCGGGTATTCCTTCTTCGCGTACTTGGCGATGGTCAGGCCGGAGGTGCCGCCGCCGACGACCACCAGGCGCGGGCCCTTGGCCTTGGGCAGGGCGGCCATCGTGCCGCTGCCGACTGCGGGGGCGCCGCTCGCGACGGCCGAGCCGGTCACGCCGGTGGCGCAGCCCGCCGTGCCGGCGGCCAGGACGGCGCCGCTCATTTTCAGAAAATTACGTCTGCTGTTGGTCTCTTCCATTTGTGTCTCCTTGTGGTTTGGCGGTCAACGCCACGACCAGGGCTTTCCGACCCGGCCTGAAAGCCCCCGGGAAGTGTGGGGGTTCCAAATCCTCACAGGCGCCGTGTCTAGAGAACGTCAAGGATCGGCAAATGGATGGTTATTTTTCTGAAGAAAAATGGAGTATCGCTTCCGTTCCCCGGTTTTCTTCGCTGTTCAACTCGATATCCCAGCCGTAGCGGTCGCAGATTTTTCTCACCAGGGACAGGCCGATGCCGGCGCCCAGACTGTGTTGTCCCTTATAGAGCCGCTGGAACACGCGGTTGAGGGCCTCGCGTGGAATGCCCAGACCGGTGTCGCTGACCACCAGGCGATCCGCATCCAGGCGCACGCGCACACTGCCGCGCTCGGTATAGGTGAAACTATTGCGCACCAGGTTGGCGAGCAGGATGGCCAGCAGGTTGTTGTCCGCGGCCAGCATCGGCCGCGCCTGGATGTCCAGGGCGATATCCACCGGCTTTTCGCCCAGCAGATAGCGATGCTTTTCCAGGACTTCCGGCAGCAGGGCGGCCAGGTCGATCGGCTCGCGCCGGGCGTCGTCGCGCTCCCGCGCCATGGCCAGCAACGCGGTGGACAGGTCGGCCATGTCGGCGGCGGCCCGCTCGATGCGTTCCAGACGCTGGCGCTCCTTCTCCGGCCGGCCCTCCTCCGCCAGCAGCACTTCCGCCGCGCCGCGGATGACGGCGAGGGGGGTGCGCAATTCGTGGGACACGTCGGCGGTGAAGGCCCGTTCCCGCTCGATGAAGGCGGCCAGGCGATGCAGGCTCTGTTCGAAGGCATGGGCCAGCTCGCCCACCTCGTCGGGGGGGAAGTCGGCGGCCAGATCCGCATGGGGCATGTCCGGACGGATGTCGCGCACCCGCCGCGCCAGTTCCTTGACCGGCTCGATGACCCGTTCCGCCAGCCAGAAGGCGAGGCCGCCGGACACCAGCACCATGAATGCGACGAAGCCGGCCAGAAAAAGCGAGAGGCGCAACTGGCGGTCCAGGAACAACGCCTCGTTGTAGAGCAGGTAGTAGCGGGCGCCCCCATGTTCGGTGACGGCCAGGCGGTAGGGGACGCCGCCCAGGCGGATCTGGCGCCGCCCGGGCGCTTGCGCCGCCAGTTCCCGGGGCAGGACGGGATCGCCCGCCCCCGCCGGCGCGACGTAGCCCAGCAGGGTGACGGTGGCCGGCGGCAGGGATTGGGGGTTGCGGTCGCGCCGGGCCAGGTAATCCTGCATCTCCGCGCTGAGGGTCTCGTCGATCAGGCGCTCGCCCGCATCCTGGGCGCCGATATGCAGGCCGATGGCGATGACCAGCGAGACGCCGCCGCCGACGGCGGCGAAGGCCATGGCGACGCGGGAACGCAGGCTGCGGTAGTAGCGCATGGCCGCGCGCCGAGCCCTAGGCGTCGGACGCGAGCCGGTAGCCGATGCCGCGCAGGGTGTGGATCAGCGGCGCCTCGCCCGGCGCCTCCACCGCGCCGCGCAGGACGTGCATGTGGGCGCGCAGCACGTCCGAATCCGGCGTCTGGTCGCCCCAGACCGCGCGTTCCAGTTCATCCCGCCTGACCACGCGGGGGGTCGCGCGCATCAGGGTTTCCAGGAGTTTCAAGGGGATGGGCGGCAGGCTGAGCAGGCGGCCGGCCCGGCGCGCCTGCATCAGGGACGGGTCGAATTCCAGGTCGGCGACGCGCAGCACGGCGGCGCAGGCGGCGCCGTGGGCGCGGCGCGTCAGGGCCTTGAGGCGGGCTTCCAGCTCGCGCAGGGCGAAGGGCTTGACCACGTAGTCGTCGGCGCCGCATTCCAGGCCGGCGACCCGGTCGTCCAGGGCGTCGCGGGCGGTGAGCATGAGCACCGGCGTGTCGCGCCGGGCCTCCTCGCGCAGGCGGTGGCACAGGCTGATGCCGTCCATGCCCGGCAACATCACGTCGAGCACGATGGCGTCGTAGCTATGGGTCACCGCGAGATGCAGGCCGGTGATGCCGTCGCCCGCCGCGTCGGTGGAATGGCCCTTCGCCTCGAGGAAATCGCAGACGTTGGCGGCCAGATCGGGGTTGTCTTCAATCACGAGTACATGCATGGGCGGGATTTTGGCAGCACTGGGCGAGGAAGGACACTGGGCCTGGATGGATTTGACGGAAAATTGACATGCTGCATCGCAAGAAGGGGTATTTGCGGCAATATGTCAAAATCACGTTAAATTCATCCGTCCCGGCGCCCGTTTCGACGGGCGTCGTTCTGTCCAAGGAACGGCCGGGATGTCGCGCCAACCCACTTGTCCGGAGTCCACATCATGGCCAGCAGCCAAGCCAGTCTGGGGAAGACCCTGTTTTGGGGCGGGCTTACCGCCGCGCTTTACTGGGTCTTGTTCCACTATGCCGACGAATTCCTTCGCTTAGCCCACACCACGCTGGATGCCTGCGTGGTCCAGGACGGCATGAAAACCGACTACTACAACAAGGCCGCGCCGGAACTGTGCGCGGCGAAGGGCGGCACCTTCATCGACGGCACCTGGTGGTACGTGTTCGCGCCCATCGCCCTGGCCTTCGCCCTGTCCTACACCCACGGCATCTTCACCGGCCTGTTCTGGGACATGGTCGGCCTGAAAGCCAAGAAATAAGGGGAACGACATGGAACACGGCATGGAACTCATCAATTTCATCCACCTGGACATCACGACGGCCATCGTCCTGATCCTGGTCGGCTTCGTCGGCGGCATGGTGTCCGGCTTCATCGGCTCCGGCGGCGCCTTCGTGCTGACCCCGGCGATGATGACCCTGGGCGCGCCCGGCATCGTCGCGGTGGCCTCGAACATCTGCCACAAGTTTCCCAAGGCCCTGGTGGGCGCGGTCAAACGCAACAAATACGGCCAGGTGGACGTGAAGCTCGGCCTGGTGCTGGGCGTGTTCGCGGAAGCCGGCGTGCTGTTCGGCAAGCACGTGATGACCGGCATCAAGAACAGCTTCGGCGCGGTCGGCACGGACCTTTACGTCTCGGTCATGTTCATCGTCACGTTGGCCATCGTCGGCGGCTTCGTGTTCAAGGACTATCGCAAGCTCAAGGCCATGGGCGAGGCGGAACAGGACAATTTCGAGCTGACCAAGCTGGCGCGCTGGGTCCAGTCGGTGAAGATTCCCGGCACCATGATCTATTCCCACGCCGCGAAGTCGGATCTCTCCGTGCTGTTCCTGGTGCCCATCGGCTTCTGCACCGGCTTCCTCGCCTCGGCCATCGCGGTGGGCGGCTTCATCGGCGTGCCGGCCATGATCTACATCCTCGGCGTGCCGGCCATCATGGCCTCGGCCACGGAACTGGTGATCGCCTTCGTCATGGGCCTGGGCGGCACCATCTTCTACGGCCTGGAGGGCGTGGTGGATATCCGCCTGGCCATGCTGATCCTGCTGGGTTCCCTGTTCGGCATCCAGATCGGCGCCATCGGCACCACCTATGTGAAGGACTACCAGGTTAAGTTCACCATGGCGGTGATCATGCTGACCGTGCTGTTCTCCCGCTTCTTCTACGTGCCCGGCTACCTGGGCAAGCTGGGCATGATCGAGCCCCTGCCGGACGCCACCGTGAAGATGTTGAAGATGGTGGGCGACGGCGTCTTGTTCCTGGCGTTGTTCCTGGGGGCCTTCACCGTCATATCCGCCTTGCTCAAAGGCATGCGGGAGCATCGGGAAAGGCAGTCCGTGGTAGCCCGCAATGCCGTCGCCGATTGAGCCCGAGGAGGAAACCATGAGCGCATTATCCGAAAACGGAATGCTGAACCGCGTCCTGGTCGCCACCGACGGCTCCGATTTCTCCGCCGGCGCCATCCGCACCGGCGTGGCCCTGGCCAAGTCCCGGGGCATCCGCCTGATCGGCCTGTCCATCTCCCTGTACAACCCGGAATACAGCACCCTGGTGCCCAATCTCGCGGAACTCGCCGAGCAGCGCGCCCGGGAAGCGCTGGCTACCTTCGTCGCCGAAGCCGGCCCGGGCGCGGAAACGGTGACCCGGGAAGCCGGCGATCCCTACCAGGGCATCGTCGAGGGCGCGCGGGAATTCAGCGCCGACGTCATCGTCATCGGCCGGCGCGGCAAGCGCGGCCTGGCGCGCATGATGGTGGGCGACGCCACCGCCAAGGTCATCGGCCATGCGGATTGCGCTGTGCTGGTGGCGCCGCGCGCCGCGCGTCTCTGGGAGAAGCGCCTGTTGCTGGCCACCGACGGTTCCAGCCACAGCGAGGCCGCCGCCGGCGCCGCGGGCCATCTGGCGAAACAGGCCGGCTTGCCGGTGACCGTGGTCTCCGTGGTCACCGGCAGCCACAGCGAGGCGCGCCGCCGCGAGGCGGAACACGCCGTCGCCGCCAAGGTGGGACGGCTCCAGGCCATGGGGGTCGAGGCCGAGGGCAGGGTGGTGGAAGGCCGGCCGGACGAGGCCATCGTCAAGGCCGGCGAAGCGGTCGGCGCCGATCTCATCGTGCTCGGCAGCCACGGCCGCACCGGCTTGGCCAAGGCGCTGCTGGGCAGCGTCGCCGAACGGGTGATCGGCCAGGCGAGCTGCCCGGTGCTGGTGGTGAAACCCTAGCGGGATTGCGGGGAAGCCCCACCGAAGCGGGGCCGTGCGGGATAATCCCGCACGGCCTTATCAATTTGGAGCACGCCATGATCCGCAAGAACCCCTCCGGCCACCTGCCGGTGGTGCACGACACCGCCTTCGTCGATCCCACCGCGATCCTGTGCGGCAAGGTGATCGTCCACGAGAACGTCTTCATCGGTCCCTACGCGGTGATCCGCGCCGACGAGGTGGACGAGAACGGCGACATGGAACCCATCGTCATCGGCGCCGATTCCAACATCCAGGACGGCGTGGTGATCCACTGCAAGGCGGGCGGCGGCGTCAGCATCGGCCAGGGCAGTTCCATCGCCCACCGCTCCATCGTCCACGGCCCCTGCATCGTCGGCGACAACGTGTTCATCGGCTTCAACTCGGTGTTGTTCAATTGCGTGGTCGGCAACGGCTCCGTGGTGCGCCACAACTCGGTGGTGGAGGGCTGCACGGTGCCGCCCGGTTTCTACATCCCGTCCACCAGCAACATCCACTCCGACGCCGAGCTGTCCAAGATCGAGCGGGTTTCCCCGGACCAGACCGGCTTCTCCGAAAGCGTGGCGCAGGCGAACCACGAACTGGTGAAAGGCTATAAGCGCATCCGCAACGAGTTCTGAACGCGCGGCGCGCGGCTTCGCCATGAACGCCCCCACCACCGGCGCCGTCCCGGTCGACCGGATCGTGTTCCTGCTCGCCTGGGCCGCCTTCGCCAGTTCCGTCGCCCTGCGCCTGTGCGATCCCATGCTGCCGGCGCTGGCCGCCGAGTTCCACACCACCGTGGGCGGCGCGGCGCTGGTGGTCACCGCCACCGGCCTCGCCTACGGCATCCTGCAACTGGCGTTCGGACCCCTGGGCGACCATTACGGCAAGCTGCGCGTGGTCACCGGCGCCTGCCTCGCCTCCACCGTGGGCGCCGCCGCCTGCGCCGCGAGCCCCAGCCTGGAACTGCTGGCCCTGGCGCGCGCGCTCAACGGCGCCAGCACCGCCGCCCTGATTCCCCTGTCCCTGGCGTGGATCGGCGACGCGGTGGCCATGGAACACCGGCAGACCACCCTGGCACGTTTCATGTCCGGCCAGATCATCGGCCTGGTGAGTGGCCAGGCCATCGCCGGGTTTTTCGCCGAACACATCGGCTGGCGCTGGGCCTTCGTCTTCATGGCGGGCATCTATCTGGTGGTGGGCCTGCTGCTGCTGGCCACGCTGCGCGGCCAGCACGCCGCGGCCGGGAGTCCGCGCGTGCCGGGACGCTATCGCCTGGTGCTGGGCAATGGCCACGGCCGTTTCGTCCTGGCAACCATCTTCATCGAGGCCGTCGCCACCTTCGGCGTCATGACCTTCATTCCCGCCTATCTGCACCAGCGCTTCGGCATCTCCCTGTTCCAGGCCGGCCTGGTGGTGGCCAGCGTCGGCCTGGGCGGGCTCGGCTACACCCTGTTCGCGCGGCGCTGGGTCAAGGCCCTGGGCCAGCGCCGCCTGGCCCGCACCGGCGGCCTGGTGCTCGGCCTGTCCTTCCTGCTGCTGGGCCTGGGCGACGACTGGCGCTGGGGCGTGCTGGCCTGCGCGCTGCTCGGGCTGGGCTTCTATCAGTTGCACAACACCCTGCAAACCCTGGCCACCCAGATCGCCCCGGCGGCGCGCGGCACCGCCCTGTCCCTGTTCGCGTTCTGCTTTTTCCTGGGCCAGGCGGCCGGCGCGGCCCTGGGCGCGCCGGTGGTGGATCGCTGGGACGCCCACTGGCTGTTCCTGGCTTCCGCCCTGATCCTGCCCGTGGTCGGCGCGGTGCTGGCCCGGGACATCAAGGCGCGCCACCGGGCGCCACTGCCGGCCGCCGCCCATTGAGCGCCGGCTATCGTGAACGGCTGGAAGCGAGCGGAACGAGGGGAAGCGGGCACATGGCCTTCAAGATCAGAACCAAGCTGACCCTGGTGGTCAGCCTGCTGTTCGCCTGCGTGCTGGCGGGCAGCGCCTGGCTGACGGCGGAGCGTTTCCGCGCGGCGCTGGTCGCGGAAGTCTTCCGGGCGCAGTTCGCCATGCTCAGCGCCCAGGCGGATGAACTGGACACCCGTCTGGAAACCGCCCACCTGGTGCTGATCGCGGCGGCGCGCGCCTTCCCGCGCGACGTCCTCGCCGATCCGGAGCGGGCCCAATCCGTGCTGGACGGCCGCGACGATCTGCACAAGGTGTTCGACAACCATGTTTTCCTGTTTTCCCCGGACGGCAGGTTATTCACGGAATCGCCTTTCGCGCCGAACCGGCGCGGCAAGGATTTCTCGTTTCGGGAGTACATCCGCAAGACGCTGGCGCGGGACACGCCCTATATTTCCGATCCCTACATCTCCTCCCAGCCCCACCAGCACCCGGTGATCATGATGACGGCGCCGATCCGGGACCGGGACGGAAACATCCTGTCCATCCTGGCGGCCAGCATGGACCTGATGCACGACAACTTCCTGGGCAAGCTGAGCCAGGGCAAGGTGGGCGCCAGCGGCTATTTCTATCTCACCACCGGCGACCGGGTGATGGTCATGCATCCGGACCGCGCGCGCATCTTCAAGCCCTTCCCGCCCGGCGGCAACCTGGCCTATGACGCGGCCATCGCCGGATTCCAGGGCACGCGGGAAGTGCGCAACTCCTACGGCAGGGAGATGTATGCCAGCTTCAAGCGCCTCAAGCGGAAGAATTGGCTGCTGGCGGCCAACTATCCGGTGGACGAGGCGCTCGCGCCGGCCGCCAGCTTCCAGACCGGCATCGCCCTGGCGGCGCTGCTGGGGGTGGCGATCAGCGCCGCGCTGATCCACTTCATGCTGGGGCGCCTGCTCAAGCCCATGCTGACCCTGACCCGGCACATGGCGGAGCTGCCCGGCAAGCGGGGCGGCGAGCGCCTGCTGCCGGTTACGGGGGAGGACGAGACCGGGCGCCTGACCCGTTCCTTCAACGACATGGTTCTGGCGCTGGATCAGCGCCAGGCGGCCCTGGAAAACCAGGAGGCGCTGTACCGCACCGTGGTGCGCTTCGCCACCGACTTCATCTACTGGCGCGAGCCGGACGGGCGCATGCGCTACGTTTCGGAGAATTCGGCCCATGTCACGGGCTACCCGCCCGAGGCCTTCTACCGTTCCCCCGCGCTGCTGGACGAGATCGTCCATCCGGAAGACCGGGCAATCTGGCAGAACCACGACCACCAGCCCGCCCAGCCGGACAGCCGGGAAGGCCAGCTTCCCCTGGAATTCCGCATCGTCACCGCCTCCGGCGCGGTGCGCTGGGTCAGCCATCTCTGCCAGCCGGTCATCGGCGAGAAGGGCGAGTCCCTGGGCATGCGCGGCAGCCATGGCGACATCACCGGGCGCAAGCTGTCCGAAACCCGCCTGCGCCTGGCCGGGGCGGTGTTCGATTCGGCGCGGGAGGCGATCCTGGTGAGCGACGCGGACAACCGCATCGTCGCGGTCAATCCCGCGTTCACCCTGATGACCGGCTACACGGAAGCGGAGGTCGCGGGCGGGAATCCGCGCCTGCTGCAATCCGGGCGCACGCCCGCCGACACCTATGTGGAGATGTGGCGCGGCCTGGCCCTGCACGGCTACTGGCAGGGCGAGTTCCGCAACCGGCGCGCGGACGGCGCCGACTATTCCGTCCTCGCCGCCATCAGTTCGGTGCGCGACGAGCAGGGGCGCGTTACCCACTATGTGGGCATCGAGTCGGACATCACCGCCATGAAGGAGGCGGAGGACCGCATCGAATACCTGGCCTATCACGATCCCCTCACCGGCCTGCCCAACCGGGCGCTCCTGCTGGAACGGGCCAATCTGGCCCTGGCGGTGGCGCACCGGCGCCGGGAAGAAGTGGCCATCCTGTTCCTGGACCTGGACCGCTTCAAGGACGTCAACGATTCCCTCGGCCATGACGCCGGCGACGCCCTGCTGATGGAGGCCGGCCGCCGTTTGGGGCATCTGGTGCGCGAGACCGACACGGCCAGCCGCCTGGGCGGCGACGAATTCGTCCTGCTGCTGCTGGGGGTCGGCGACGAGGGCGCCCGGGAAGTGGCGGAGAAGGTGCTGGCCCTCATGCGCGAGCCCTTCGTGGTGCAAGGCCATAACCTGAGCCTGTCCACCTCCGTCGGCATCGCCCTGTTCCCGCGCGACGGCCCCGACATGGGGGAACTGCTGAAGAACGCGGATACCGCGCTGTACCGGGCCAAGCAGGACGGCCGCAACGCCATGGCCTTCTACAACCGGGAGATGAACGTCGCCACCTTCGAGAAGCTGGTTCTGGAATCCGAGTTGAAGGGCGCGATCGAGAACGGCGATCTGGTCACCTACTACCAGCCCAAGGTCGAACTGGGCAGCAACCGGCTCGCGGGAGCCGAGGCCCTGATCCGCTGGCGCCATCCCCAGCATGGCCTGGTGCCGCCCGGCCGTTTCATTCCCCTCGCGGAAAGCAGCGGCCTCATCATCGACATCTGCCGCTGGGTGCTCAACGACGTCTGCCGCCAGATCGCCGAGTGGAAGCGCCTCGGCCTCGCGCCGCCGCGCGTGGCCGTCAATCTCACCCCGCGCGATTTCCGCGATCCGCATCTGGCCCAATTCCTGCAAGACCTGTTGCGGCGCCACGGACTGTCCGCCGCGAGCCTGGAGTTGGAGCTGACCGAGTCCACCCTGCTGGACGCGGGCGATCAGGTGCTGCGCAATCTGATCGCCATCAAGCACCTGGGCATCGGCCTCGCCCTGGACGATTTCGGCACCGGCTACTCCAGCCTGAGTTACCTGCGCCGCCTGCCCATCGGCACGCTGAAGATCGACCAGAGCTTCGTGCGCGACCTGGAAAGCGACGCGGAAGACCGCACCCTGGCCGGCTCCATCATCGCCCTGGGCCACAGCCTGGGCCTGGACGTGGTCGCGGAGGGCGTGGAGACCGGCGCCCAGCGGGACATCCTGATGAGCCTGGGGTGCTCGATCGGTCAGGGCTACCTGTTCGGCCGTCCCATGCCGGCGGAGGATTTCGCCGCCCTGATGGCGCGGGGCGCCGGCATGTGAATGCCTGGCTGCGCGGCCGCCGGCGCGTACGCGCCGCGCGTCATTCCTCGCCGCGCGTCGTGGCGGCGGTCAGCCAGTCCGGCAGTTCGCGCCCGCCCGCGTTGTCGACGATGTATTGGCGGATCAGGCGCCGCACCACCTGGGAAGGCGTGAGATCCCGCTGGGCGCAGATTTCCTCGAAGAGCTGCTTCTTTCTCGGGTCGATGAGGACGGTGAGACGGGCGGTACGGTTTTCCATGTCAGGCGGCGTGAGAACGAAATGTTAATCGTATTAGCATTGAGATTGCCTTGGCTTGTCAATAGAATCGAATTCGATTCGACTTCAGGCCTTCCTTCTTGAATTCACCCGCCGTCCTGTTCAATGCCGATTGCCTGGAGTTGGCCTGGGGGGGCGCGTTGTACTGGCTGGCGCTGGGATGCGCGGGCTTGTTGCTGCAAAAGCGGCGCCGCCTGATCACCCATCTGGTCTTCCCCCTCGCCGCGACGGGTTCCCTGTTCATGGCCGGGGTCGGCCTGGCCGGCCTGGCCGCGCCGGCCGCCGCGATGGTGCTGCCCATCGGTCTGCCGGACCTGCCCTTCCATCTGCGCCTGGATGCCTTGTCCGCCTTCTTCCTGGTCCTGCTGGGCGGCGCCTCGTTCGGGGTGACGGTCTACGGCGCCGGCTATTTCCGCAACCTGCGCGCCGGCCAACTGGGCCCGCTGGCCCTGTGGTACCACCTGTTCCTGGCGAGCATGGTCACCGTGCTGCTGGCTGACGACGCCTACGCTTTCATGGTGGCCTGGGAGGTCATGGCCCTGTCCTCCTATTTCCTGGTGACCACGGATCACAAGATTCCCGCCATTCGCCGCGCCGGCTTTCTCTATCTGCTCATCGCCCACGTCGGCGCGGTGTCCCTGCTGCTGTGCTTCGGCGTGCTGCAAGGGGGCGGCGGCTACACCTTCGACGCGATGCGCGACGCCGGGCAGACGCCGTTCCTGGCGTCCGTCGCCTTCCTGCTCGCCCTGTTTGGCTTCGGCGCGAAAGCGGGCCTGGTGCCCATGCACGTCTGGCTACCGGAAGCCCACCCGGCCGCGCCCTCGCCGGTGTCCGCGCTGATGTCCGGCGTCATGCTGAAGACCGCCGTCTACGGCCTGCTGCGGGTGAGTTTCGACCTGCTCGGCGTGCAGGTCGGCTGGTGGGGCACGCTGACCCTGGCCCTGGGCCTGCTGACCGCGATCTACGGCGTCATCTTCGCGGCGGTGCAGTCGGACATGAAACGCCTGCTGGCCTGGTCCTCCATCGAGAACATCGGCGTGATCCTGGCCGCCTTCGGCCTGACCCTGATCTTCCACACCGACGGCAAGGGCGGTCTGGCCGCGCTGGCCCTCACCGCGCTGCTCTACCACGCCCTCAACCACGCCTTCTTCAAGGGCCTGCTGTTCGTCGGCACCGGCTCGGTGCTGCACGCCACCGGCGAGCGGCGCATGGGCCACCTGGGCGGCCTGATCCGCGCCATGCCCTGGACCGCCTGGCTGACCCTGATCGGCGCCCTCGCCATCGCCGGCCTGCCGCCCCTGAACGGCTTCGTCTCCGAGTGGCTGCTGTTGCAGGCCTTCCTGCTGACGCCGGGCTTGAGCCAGTCCTACCTGAACATGGTGATCCCGGTCGCCGCCGCTTCCGTCGCCCTGGCCGCCGCCCTCGCGGCCTATGTCATGGTGAAGTTCTTCGGCGTCGTCTTCCTGGGCCGGCCGCGCGATGCGGCTTTGCTGCATGCCCACGAGGCGAACCGGGCGGAACGGGCGGGCATGCTCTGGCTCGCGGCGGGTTGCGTGCTGCTGGGCCTGTTCCCCGCCCGGGTCATCGAACTGTTGGCGCCGGTGACGCGCCTGCTCACCGGCCGGACGATGGCCAACGACGGCAACTGGCTCCTGCTGGCGCCGGTGTCCGCGGAGCGCGCCAGCTACGCGCCGCTGATCTTCCTCGCGGTGACGGCGGGGGTGCTGCTGCTCACCTTCGTCTGGGTGCGCCGCGTCTACCACGGCCGGGTGCGCCGCGCCGACGCCTGGGATTGCGGCTACCCGGAGCAGGACGCGCGCATGCAGGACACGGCGGAAGGTTTCGGCCAGCCGATCCGGCAGATCTTCGAGCCGTTCATGCGCGTGGAACGGGAGCGGCCCGACCCCTTCGACCGGCAGCCGCGCTACACCAGCGCCTCCCTCGACAAGCTCTGGTTCCTGATCTACGAGCCCATCGCCCGGCTGGTGGGCTGGCTCTCCTCCCAGGCAGGGCGGCTGCAGCACGGCCGCATCCAGTGGTATCTGATCTACAGTTTCGCCACCCTGATCTTCCTGCTGGTCTTCGTGACCCACTGAACCATGGGCATCGGCATCCTCCTGCAACTGCTCCAGACCCTGCTGGCCATCCTGCTGGCGCCTCTGCTGCTGGGCTGGGTGAACCAGTGCCGCGCCTGGCTGCAGGGCCGTTCCGCACCGCCCCTGACCCAGCCCTACCGTACCCTGAAGAAGCTGTTCCACAAGGACGCGGTGATCGCCCGCGACGCCAGTCCGCTGTTCCGCTTCGCGCCCTACATGATCTTCGCCTGCATGGCCCTGGCCGCCGGCATCGTGCCCAGCATCGCCAACGACCTGCCGTTCTCCCCCGCCGCCGATGTCATCGCCCTGGTCGGCATCTTCGCCCTGGCGCGGGTGTTCCTCGCCCTGGCGGCGATGGATACCGGCACCGCCTTCGGCAGCATGGGCGCGCGCCGGGAGATGCTGATCTCGTTCCTGGCCGAGCCAGGGTTGCTCATGGTGTTCTTCACCGCCAGCCTGATCTCCCAGTCCACGGCGCTGCCGGTCATCGTGCAGACCCTGGCCCACAAGGAATTCGTCATCTATCCCAGCATGGCCTTCGCGGCGGTGGCGTTCTGGATGATCTCGCTCGCCGAGAACGCCCGCATCCCGGTGGACAATCCCACCACCCACCTGGAACTGACCATGATCCACGAGGCCATGATCCTGGAATATTCGGCGCGCCACCTGGCCCTGATCGAGTGGGCGGTGGCCTTGAAGCTGTTCATCTATTCCGCCCTGGGCATCGCCCTGTTCCTGCCCTGGGGCATCGCCGCCCAGGGGGATTCGCGCGCGCTGCCGCTGGCCTTGCTGGCCCTGCTCGCGAAGCTGCTGCTGGGCGGCGCCGCTCTCGCCCTGCTGGAAACGCTGTCCGCGAAGGTGCGCCTGTTCCGCGCCCCCGAGTTTCTGGGCACCGCCTTCCTGCTCGCGGTATTGGGCATGCTGATCCATATCCTGCTGGAGCGATGAGATGGGACTGGCGCCGAGTTACCACCTGCAAGTCGTCAACCTGCTCGCCGCGCTGCTGCTGCTGATCTCCTTCGCCATGCTGTCCCAGCGCCGCATCGTCGGCCTGGTGACCCTGTTCGCCTGGCAGGGCGCGGCCCTGTCCGCGTCCACCGCCATCGTCGCCTGGTCCACCGGCCAGCCGCACCTGTACTGGTCCGCCGCGCTCACCCTGGCGCTCAAGGTCATCGTCATGCCCCGCTTCTTCTACCGCATCGTGCGGCGCCTGAAGGTGAACCGGGACGTGGAGCCCATGATCAACATCCCCACCACCATGCTGATCGGCATCGCCCTGGTGATCTTCGCCTTCAATCTGGCCCTGCCCATCTCCCAGATGGCGGGCACGGTGACCCGCTCCACCCTGGGCATCGCCCTGGCCTGCGTGCTGCTGGCTTTTCTCATGATGATCACCCGGCGCAAGGCCATCACCCAGGTGATCGGCTTCCTGGCCATGGAGAACGGCCTGTTCTTCGCCGCCACCAGCGCCACCTACGGCATGCCCCTGGTGGTGGAGCTGGGCGTCGCCCTGGACGTGCTGGTGGGCGTGTTCGTGCTGGGCATCTTCTTCTTCCAGATCCGGGAAACCTTCGATTCCATGGATCTGCGCCACATGGAAAAGCTGAAGGATCGCTGAGGAAGCGCGGAGGAATAGCGGACATGGAAATCTACTGGGTACTCGGCATTCCCCTCGCCGGCGGCGCTTTCCTCGCGTTCTGGGGCTCGCGCCGCAACGCGCCGGAGATCAATGCCCTGTTCAGCCTGCTGACCCTGGTCGCGGCGGGGGTGCTGACCGCCCGGGTGGTGGCGGACGGGCCGCGCATGATGGGGGGCGAGGGCTGGTTCTTCATCGACTCCCTCAACGTGTTCCTGGTCGCCCTCACCGCGCTGGTGGCCTTCACCACCGCCCTGTTCTCGCGTCCCTACATGCGCATCGAGAAGGCGCACGGCCGCCTCAACGACGCGCGCCTGCGCCTGTACCACAGCAGCTACCAGGTGTTCATCGCCGCCATGCTGCTGGCCTTGACCACCAACAACATGGGCATCCTGTGGGTGTCCATGGAAGGCGCCACCCTGGCCACCGTGCTGCTGGTTTCGCTCTACCGCACGCCGGCCTCCCTGGAGGCGGCCTGGAAATACTTCATCCTGTGCGGCGTCGGCATCGCCCAGGCCCTGTTCGGCACCATCCTGCTCTACTTCGCGGCGGAGAAGGTGCTGGGCTCCGGCGGCACCGCCCTGCTCTGGACCCACCTGAACGGCGTCAAGGCGCAACTGGAACCGACGGTGCTGCAACTGGCCTTCGTGTTCCTGCTGGTGGGCTACGGCACCAAGGTGGGCCTGGCGCCCCTGCATAGTTGGCTGCCGGACGCCCACGCGGAAGGCCCCACGCCGGTGTCGGCGGTGCTCTCCGGCCTGTTGCTGAACGTGGCCCTGTACGCGGTGATCCGCTCCAAGGTGCTGGTGGACGGCGCCCTCGGCAACGACCTGGCGGGCGGCCTGATGATGGGCTTCGGCCTGCTCTCCGTGCTGCTGGCCGCCTTCCTGATCAAGCGCCAGAGCGACGTGAAGCGCATGTTCGCCTATTCCTCCATCGAGCACATGGGGCTGATCACCTTCGCCTTCGGCATGGGCGGCCCGGTGGCGAGCTTCGCCGGACTGCTGCACATGACCATGCACTCCCTGACCAAGTCGGCGATCTTCTTCGCCGTCGGCCACGCGACCCAGAAGGCGGGCACCCAGTCCATGGACGCCATCCGCGGCCTGATCAGCACCAATCCCACCATCGGCTGGGGCCTGATGCTGGGCACCCTGGCCATCCTCGGCATGCCACCCTTCGGCGTGTTCGCCAGCGAGTTCCTGATCATCACCACGGCCATGCGCGAACACGCCTGGGCCACGCCCTTCCTGCTGCTGGCCCTGGGGGTCACCTTCGCCGCCGTGTTCGGCAAGGTGCAGCCCATGGTGTTCGGCGAGACCGAGCTGCCCCGCCTGCCGCACCAGCCCGCCCTGGCGCCGGTGTTCCTGCACCTGGCCCTGGTGCTGATGATGGGCCTGTTCATTCCCGCCTATCTCGCGGCCTGGTACCGGCAGGCCGCGCAACTGCTGGGAGGCTGAGATGGAAAAACGCCTGGGCGACATCGACCTCACCCTCACGCCCGAGGACGGCGACGCGATCTGGCGCTTCGCGCTGGAGGCGCGCCGCCTGCCTTCCTTCGCCCGGGCGGTCCGCGAGGAGGGAGGGCAACTGCTCGCCCTGTGGGGATCGGACGACCGCCACCTGGGACACGGTTTCGCCGTCCACGCGGCCTTCCTCAGCGCGGTCGGCCTGATCTGGACCAGTTGCGAGCTGGACCCGGCACGGCCGGCCTACGCGGACCTGGCCGAAACCTTCCCCCAGGCCGATCGCATGCAGCGGGCCCTGTTCGACCTGCTCGGCATCCGCGCGGAGGGGGCGGCGGACGAACGCAAGTGGCTGCGCCATGGCGCCTGGCCGGCGACGGTGTTCCCCTTGCGCAAGGATTTCGACCCGGCGCGACCCGCCGACCACGAGACCGACGCCTACCCCTTCATCCGTGTCGAGGGTGACGGCGTTCACGAGATTCCGGTCGGCCCCATCCACGCCGGCGTCATCGAGCCGGGCCATTTCCGTTTCTCCATCATCGGCGACCGCATCCTCAAGCTGGAAGAACGGCTGGGCTACACCCACCAGGGCGTGGAAAAGCGTTTCGAGGGGCTGGACCCGGACACCGGCGCCCGGCTCGCCGGCCGCGTCTCCGGCGATTCCCACAGCGCCTTCTCCTGGGCCTACTGCCAGGCGGTGGAGACGGCGACCGGCGCCGCCGTGCCGGCGCGGGCGGTGTGGCTGCGCGCCTTGTTCCTGGAGATGGAGCGGGTCGCCAATCATCTGGGCGACCTGGGCTACCTGGGCAACGACGTCGCCCTCGCCTTCGGCTTCGCGCAGTTCTGGCGCCTGAAGGAGGACTGGCTGCGCCTGAGCGCGAAGCTGTTCGGCCACCGCTACCTGTTCGACCGCATCGTTCCCGGCGGCGTCGCGGCGGACCTGGACGCGGCGGGGAAGGCGGAACTGGCCGTCCTGGCCGAGCGTGTCGGCGCGGAAGTGGTCGAACTCAAGACCATCTATGACGAACACGCCGGCCTACAGGACCGTTTCGCGGAGACCGGCATCTGCGAGCCCGAACTGGCCGCGCGCCTGGGGCTCACCGGCCTCGCCGGGCGGGCCAGCGCCCAGGCCTGGGACGCCCGCGTCCAGTTCCCGCGGGCGCCCTACGACCAGTTGGATGTGGGCATGGCCACCGCGCGTGGGGGGGACGTGCTGGCCCGCGCCGAGGTGCGCTTCGCCGAGATCGGCGAATCCCTGCGCCTGATCCGCGACATCCTCGCCCGCCTGCCGGCCGGCGCGATCCACGCGCCGCCGCCGCCGGTGTCCGGCGCCTGCGAAGGACTGGGCTGGGTCGAGGGCTGGCGCGGCGGCGTGCTGGTGGCGGTAAGGATCGGCGCCGACGGCAAGCTTGACCGGGTGCATCCCCACGATCCTTCCTGGCAGAACTGGCCGCTGCTGGAACTGGGCGTGCTGGGCAACATCGTTCCCGACTTCCCGCTCATCAACAAATCCTTCAACCTGAGCTACAGCGGACAGGACTTATAAGATGGCCGCCCACCTCATCCTGCGCAAAATCCTCAAGACCGGCTTCGTTTCGGAACCCGCGCCGGCCGCCGACGCGTCGCTGCGCACGCGGGAACAGGAGCTGCACGCGGAAATCCTGCGGGTGTTCGGCCAGGCGGTGGTGGTGCGCCACGTCGACGCGGGTTCCTGCAACGGCTGCGAACTGGAGATCCACGCCCTCCACGGCCCGCGCTACAACATCGAGGGCATCGGCGTGAAGTTCGCGGCCAGTCCACGCCACGCCGATCTGCTGCTGGTCACCGGGCCCGTGTCGCGCAATCTGGAAGTGGCCCTGAAGCGGACCCACGAGGCCACGCCGGAGCCCAAGTGGGTGGTGGCCCTGGGCGACTGCGGTTGCGGGCGCGGCGAGATCGGCGCGCTGTTCGGCGCGAACTACGCCTCGCGCGGCAAGGTCGCCGACGTCATCCCGGTGGATGTGGAGGTGCCCGGCTGCCCGCCGGCGCCCGAGGCGATTTTGCGCGGCATCCTGGCTGCGGTGGGCGGCGCGCGCGCGCCGACCTGAGCCGCGCCGCGGCCTGTTGAAGCCGGAATGCCGCAACCGGCGCCGGTTTAAGTTTTTCCCCGGGCTGTCGATATCCGCCTTCAACGAGAGCTAGCGGATGGGGAGTTTGCTTCATGCCCACGATTTTCGGCGGCAGGGGCGTTCTGGGTGCCTTGTTCCTTACCATGCTGCTGGTCGCCGCATCCCTGATTTGGGGCTCCTATGACGGCTTCCGCGCACAGGAACGGTTCCAGCGCGTCTTGGCCGACCACAGCGCGCAAGATGCCGCCCATGGGATCGCCGATTACATCGACGGCCAGAGGGAGAGCCTCGTATTGCTGGCGGAAGGCCGCGGCGAACTGCTTTCGCGCCACGCGGAGAACCCCGCCGATCCCCGCATCAAGGCCGTGCTCGACGGTTTGCTCAAGGAGCGCTTCAGCGAGTACCACGCCTATTCCCTGGCCACGCCCGACGGCGAGTTGCTGACCGACCTGGGCGAGGACATCGGCAACCGGTGCCGGGAGGATCTACTCGGCTTCGCGGCGGACAACGTCCCCTATCGGCCCTATATCCACCCGATTCCGGACCATTACCACTACGACATCATGGTGCGCTGGCGCGATGGCCAAGCCAACGGCATCCTGTTCGTCAGCTTCACCCCCAAGCGCCTCGGGACTTTGCTGCACGACAACCAGATTCCCGGCCATCGCCTGATGCTGATGAAGGCCGACCTGCCCCGGCTCATCGAGGTGACCGCGGAGGGCGGACGCGAGAAGCTGGGCGGGAGGTTCCATCTGGACGAGGCGGACATGGCGCGGGCGGCGGACCTGGGCGCGGCCGCGCCGGTGCGCGGCACCGCATGGCGGGTCGTGGATATACCGGGCGCGGAACTGTTGGACGCGCCGCGCCGGAGAATGAGCGCGCAGATCGGCGGCGTCTGCGCCGCGTTCCTGGCCATCACCGGGCTGATGGCGGCCATGGTCCGGCGCGAACATCGCCGCCAGGCCGAAAGCGACGTGCAGCGCCTGCGCTACCAGCGGGAACTGGAGCAGCAGGTCGCCGAGCGCACCCGGGCGCTGGAAGTCAGCCAGGCGGAACTGGAGCGCGCCCAGGCCATCGCCCAGGTCGGCAGTTGGCGCAAGGACATTCCGGGCAATTCCGTCACCGGTTCCGCCGAGACCCATCGCATCTACGGCCTGATGCCGGACGAGCCCCTCACCGCGCGGCACCTTCTCGATGTCATCCATCCGGATGACCGGGACCGGGCGGGCGCGGTCTACGATGACGACGCGGGCGACGAGTCGCCGATTCGCGATCTGGAATACCGCATCCTGGTGGATGGCGGCGAGAAATGGGTCCATGTCCGCGCCGGCTTCCAATACGACGACGCGGGAAGGCCCGTTTCCATCGCCGGTACCGTGCAGGACATCACCGCCCGCAGACGCGCCGACACGGCGCTTCGGGACAGCGAGGCGCGCGCCAGCCTGATTCTCGACGCCGTGCCCGAGGCCATGCTGGTGGCCGACTCGCAAGGCAGGATCGTGCGCGTCAACCGTTATGCGACGGATGTGTTCGGCTACAGCGCGGCCGAGCTGGTGGGACAGCCCATCGAGATGCTGATGCCCATGCGCAATCGGGACGCGCATCCCGCCCATCGCGCCATGTTCATGGGCCAGAAGGCGTCCCGGATGATGGGAACGGGGAGCACGCTCTACGGCCTGCGCAAGGATGGCGGCGAGTTCCCGTTGCAGGTCGGCCTGCAAAGCCTGGAAATCGACGGCGAGCCCCATGCCATCGCCACGGTGATCGACATCACCTTGCTTCGGCGGGCGGAGCTGGAACTGGAGCGCTACGCGCAGATCGTGGAAACCTCGGGGGATCTCCTCGCCTTCGTCGACCTGGAGCGGCGTTATACCGTCGCCAACCCGGCCTACGCCGCGCTGTTCGGCACGACGCCGGAAGCGCTGAAAGGGCGCTC
Source organism: Thiobacillaceae bacterium (assembly GCA_044227325.1). GTDB lineage: Bacteria > Pseudomonadota > Gammaproteobacteria > Burkholderiales > Thiobacillaceae > PFJX01. The sequence goes on from JBGAFI010000003.1 coordinate 334,832, forward strand.
GCTGCGGGATATCTTCGGCGAGGACATGTATGCCCTGGTCGGCGCCTATCTGGACCGGGCGATGGCGGGGGTCGACCAGCACTTCACCTCGGACCGCGCATACCCGGATGGACGCCACCATGTGCTGGACGTGGAGTACCGGCCCTTCCGCGCCGACGGCGAAGTGGTGGGGGTGGTGGTCAGCATCCGCGACATCAGCCAGCGCGTGGCGGCGGAGCGGGCGTTGCGCGCCAGCGAGACGAAGATGCGGGCCATGCTCAACACGCCTTTCCTGTTCATCGGCCTGCTGGATGCGCAAGGCAATGTTTTGCAGGTCAATGAAACGGCGCTGAAAATGACGGACAAGAAGGAGGCCGAGGTGGTCGGCCTGCCGTTCTGGGATACCCCCTGGTTCAGCCACGACGAAGCGCAGGGCGCCCGTTTGCGGGAGGCGGTGGAGCGGGGCGCGCGGGGAAAAAACAGCCGCTTCGAACTGACCTATCGGACCGCGCAAGGCGAAATCCGCGACGCGGACATGGCGCTGCAACCGCTGCGGGATTCCGAGGGCAAGGTGATCTGGCTGGTTCCCCAGGGCATCGACATCACCGAGCGCAAGGCCACGGAAACCCAGTTGCAGCGGGATCGGGAGCAGCAGAGCGCCCTGCGCGGCTTGATGGAGATCATCCTGAAGGGCGGCTCACGGGAAGACATCCTGGACCGCTGTCTCGGCCGTTTGCTGGAGGTGTCCTGGCTGGCGATCCTGCCCCAGGGAGGGATCTTCCTGGCGGGCGAGGACGGGGCGACGCTGAATCTGGCGGTATCGCGGAACCTGGCGCCGCAGATCATGGAGCGCTGCGCCCAGGTGCCCATGGGGTCTTGCCATTGCGGCAAGGCGGCGTCCACCCGGGAGCCGCAATACGCGAGCAATGTGGACGCGCGCCATGAAATCACCTACCCGGGCATGAGCGACCATGGCCACTACAGTCTGCCGCTCATGAGCGACGACAGCCTGCTCGGCGTGTTGGTGCTCTATCTGCCCGCCGGGTTCCAGCGCGATCCGGTGAAGGAGGAATTCATCTCCTCCGTCACCGACATCCTGGCCGGCTTCCTGCGCCGCAAGCGGGATGAGCAGGCCTTGCGCGACAGCGAGGATCTGACGCGGGCGGTCATGGATTCCCTGAACAGCGGCATCGCGGTGCTGGACGGGCGGGGCGACATCATCCGGGTGAACCGGAACTGGCGCGACTCCGCCCGGGAAAACGACGCGGATGAGCTGCTCAGCGCCGGCGTCGGCCTCAATTATCTGGATGTGACCCGCCGCGCGGCGGATTCCAACGACGCGGACGCCGTCCGGATTCTGGACGGCATGATGGGCGTGCTGGCGGGTTCGCGCGAAGTCTTCTCGCTGGAGTATCCCCGCCATGGGCCGGATTGTGAACGCTGGTTCCTGGCGCAGGTGACGCCTCTGGGCGGTTCGATCAAAGGCCTGGTCACCAGCCAGACCGACATCACCCAGCGCAAATTGGCGGAACGGGAACTGGAGCGCTACCAGCAGCAACTGGAGGATATGGTGGCCGCGCGCACCGCCGCTTTGCGCGTGACCGAGGAGCAGGTGCGCCTGATCCTGGAGTCCACCGCCGACGGCCTCTACGGCATCGATCGGCACGGCGCTTTCACCTTCGTGAATCCCGTCGCCTGCCAGATGCTGGGCTTCCGCTCCGAAGACCTGATCGGCAAGAACGCGCATTTCACCATCCACCATAGCCACCTGGACGGCTCGGAATTCCCGGAGGAGGCCTGTCCCATGCTGTCCACCCTGAGCGACGGCGGCGTCGTGCGCCAGGCGAGCGACGTGTTCTGGCGCGCCGACGGCACGCCCTTGCCGGTGGCCTATGCCACCCACCCCATGATCCGCGCGGGCGAGATCGTCGGCTCCGTGACCAGCTTCACCGACATCACCACGCTGCGCGCCAGCGAATTGGCGCGGGAAAAGGCGCTGCTCGAGGCGGAACGCCTGGCGCGCGTGCGCAGCGAGTTCCTGGCCAACATGAGCCACGAGATCCGCACCCCGCTCAACGCGGTGCTGGGCCTGGCCCAGGTGGGCCTGCGCGAGAGCGAAAAACGGAAATCCCTGGAGACCTTCGCGCATATCCTCGATTCCGGCCAGTTGCTGCTGGGCATCGTCAACGACATCCTGGACTTCTCCAAGATCGAGGCCGGCCGGCTGACCCTGGAACAACGGCTGTTCCCGCCGGCCGAGGTGATCGACCGGGCCGTCGCCATGGTCGCCGACGCGGCTTACGCCAAGGGCCTGGATTTCCGCCTGGAGGAGTCGGACGATCTGCCGGAAGCCTGTTCCGGGGATGCCTTGCGCCTGTCCCAGATCTTGATGAACCTGCTGTCCAACGCGGTCAAGTTCACCGAGCGCGGGCAAATCGTGCTGCGCGCCTGGCGGGACGGCGGCCATTTGCTGTTCCGGGTGGAGGACACCGGCATCGGCTTGACCCATGAACAGATGTCCCGTCTGTTCACCCCCTTCGAACAGGCGGACGGCTCCACCACCCGCCGCTTCGGCGGAACCGGCCTCGGGCTCGCCATCAGCAAGCGTCTGGTGAGCCTGATGGGAGGAGATCTGAGCGTGGCCAGCGAAGCGGGCATGGGCGCGGTGTTCACGGTCCGGATTCCCCTCGTCGCGGCGGCGTCCCGCGCGCCCGACAGCCGCCGCCCGGTCGTGGCGCTGATCGGTTTCGCCGGCGCCGAACGGGATAATCTGGCCAGCCAGTTGCACACCTGGGGCATGTCGGCCATCGTCGATCCCGGGCCAGGCTTCGATGTGGACGCGGAATTGATCGTCTACAACGGTTCCGCGCCGGACGCCGCCGGCGGCCCCGGCGCGGAGGCGGCCATCCGGCGCGGGGCGCGCGTCGCCGCGCTGGTGACGCCGGGCCGGGAGAAGGAGAGAAGCGCGACCGGCGAAAACGTCGCCATCCTGGAACGGCCCGCGCGGGCCAGGCATCTGCTTTCCCTCCTGCGCGCTCCCGATCCGGCCGCGGCGGCGCCGGCGCGCTGCGGCGGCGCCCGGCGGCTGGCCGGACTGTCCGTGCTGGGCGCGGAGGACAACGAGATCAACCGGCTGGTGCTGGACGAAATGCTGAAGTCGGAGGGGGCTAGCCTGACCTGCCTGGAGAACGGCGCGGAAGCCTTGAAGCAGCTCGAACTCGCCGGCCCGGGCGTCTACGACATCGTCCTGACGGATATCCAGATGCCGGTCATGGACGGCTACGAAACCGCGCGTGGAGTCCATGCGCTGGATCCGGCCCTGCCGGTGATCGGCATCACCGCCCACGCGATGGTGGAGGAGAAGGCGCGTTGCCTCGCGGCGGGCATGCTGGAACATCTGGCCAAGCCCGTGGAACTGGAAACGCTGGTCGAGGCGATCCTGCGCCATGTGCGGCCCCGCGCGGCCATGACCAGCCTGCGCGCCGCCGCGCCCACCGACACGCCCACCCGCACTCCCGCGCCCGACTCGCCTTCCCCGGCGGCGGCCGCGCACCCCGCTCAAGAGACGGACACGGCCCGGGATGTCATCGACTGGGCCAAGCTGGAGGCCCGTTTCAACGGGAAACGGGATTTTGTCGATAAACTGGTGAAAACCGCCGTTTCCAGCCAGACGGACAGCCCGGCGCAACTGCGCGCGGCGCTGGCCAACGCGGACTACAAGACGCTGGCGTTCCTTTCCCACAGCCTCAAGGGCATGGGCGGCAATCTGATGGCCGAGGAACTCCATGCGCTCGCGGCCCGGGCCGAGGCCGCGGCGCGCGGCGAGACGGCGGATGCGCTGGAACTGGCGGAACGACTCGCGCAAGCCGTGGAGCGGCTGCTGGCCGCCCTGGCGCGGCGGGGATAACCGGGGAAACGGGAAAAAGAAATCGGGAGAACGGGATGGATGAACAGGCGTGGATCCTGGTCGCGGACGACCAGACGGAGAATCTGCTGATCCTGGAGGAAGTGCTGGGCGAGCACTATGTCGTGCGCGCGGTGACCGACGGCAAGCAGGTGCTGGATTACCTGGCGCGGGGCGCGCGCGCGGACATGATCCTGCTGGACGTGCTGATGCCGGTCATGGACGGTTTCGAGACCTGCCGCCGCCTCAAGCAGGCAGTGGACACCTGGGATATTCCCGTCATGTTCCTGACCAGCCTGGGCAGTCCGGACGACGAGGCCCACGGCCTGTCCCTGGGCGCGGAGGACTTCATCCACAAGCCGCTTTCGCCGCCCGTGGTGCTGGCGCGGGTGCGCAACCATCTCAAGCTGTCCCGGGCGACCCGGCTCCTGCGCGAGCGCAACGAGGATCTGGAACGGCTGGTGGCGGAACGGACCCGCGACATCCTGCACCAGACCGACGAACTGATGCGGCGCAAGCGGCAACTGATCGCCTCCCAGAGCGCCACCATCACGGCGTTCTGCTCCCTCGCGGAAGCGCGCGACAACGAGACCGGCAACCATGTGCGCCGCACCCAGCACTATGTGCGCGCCCTGGCGGAGCGGCTGGCCGGCCATCCGCGCTTCGCCCGGGAACTCGGCGGCGAGGCCATCACACTGCTGTTCAAGTCCGCGCCCTTGCACGACGTCGGCAAGGTGGCCGTGCCCGACGCGATCCTGCTCAAGCCCGGCCCGCTGACCGCCGAGGAGTGGAGCGTGATGCGGCGCCATTGCGAATTCGGGCGGCAGGCCATCGCCATGGCCGAGCATGAGCTCGCGCAATACGAGGATTCCTTCCTGAGCTACGCGCGGCAGATCGCCTACAGTCATCACGAGCGCTGGGATGGAAGCGGCTATCCCCAGGGGTTGGCCGGCGAGGAAATCCCCATGCCGGCGCGCCTGATGGCGGTTGCCGACGTCTACGATGCCCTGATCAGCAAGCGGGTCTACAAGCCCGCGTTTCCCGTCGAACAGGCGGAGGCCATCATCGCCGAGGGGCGGGGCACCCATTTCGATCCGGACGTGGCCGATGCCATGCTGGCCGGCGCCGATGTTTTCAGGGATATTGCCCGGCGTTTCGCCGACGATATCCAGGCCAACCCTTGAGGAGATCCGATGAGCGAGCGCCCTCTGACCGTTTTTGTGGTGGACGACGATCCCGCCGCCCGCTTGATCGTCAATTTCGAGCTGGACGATCCCGCTTTCCGCGTCGTCGAATTCGACCATGCGGAAGCCTGTCTCGCCGCCATGGCGCAGGGGCCGGATGTCCTGCTGCTGGATGTGGAGATGCCGGGCATGAACGGCATCGACCTGTGCCGGGCGATCCGGGAGGCGGGCCACGACCATGCCCAGGCCATCTTCATCTCCGCCCATGACGACCTGGATACCCGCCTGGCGGCCTACGATGCCGGCGGCAACGACTTCATGGTCAAGCCTTACGCGCCGGAGGAACTGGCGCGCAAGATCAAGCTCGCCGAGCGGGCGCTGGCGGCGAAAGACGGCTTGTCCAGCCAGGCCAGTTTCGCCCAGCAGGCCGCCTTCACCGCCATGTCTTCCATGGGCGAGATGGGCGTGGTGCTGGAATTCATGCGCAAGTCCTTCGACCGTCCCACGCCGGATGCGCTGGCCGAGGCGGTGTTCGAGGCCCTGGGCCAGTATGGATTGCAAGGCCTGCTGGAATTGCACGATGGCGCCCGGCGCCTCTGCTTTTCCACTCAGGGTGTCTGCTCCGCCCTGGAGGGATCGATCCTGGGCCATGCCCGCACCCTGCAGCGCATCTTTCAGTTTCGCGACCGTCTGGCCATCAACTACCCGCGCTTCACCCTGCTGGTGCTCAACCTTCCCCTGGACGATCCGGACCGCGTCGGCCGGCTCCGCGACCATCTGGCCATCCTGGCGGAGGCGGGCGAGGCGCGCCTCGCCGCGATGGACAGCGAAATCCGCCAGCATGCCCAGGCGAAAGGCATCGGCGTCGCCGTCGCCGAGCTGACCCGGGCGCTGAGCGAGGTGGAAACGCGCCAGGCGGGAAACCGCATGCATTCCCTGGAAGCCACCAACGCCTACCTGGAAGAACTGGACAAGGCGTTTGTCCATCTGGGCCTCAGCGAGGGCCAGGAGGCGGCCATGGTCAACATGGCGCGCTCGGCGATGGCGCGCATCGCCGATCAGCTTGGCGAGGACAAGTCCCTGGGCGACCAGTTGCGCGCCATCACGGAGCGCCTGCGCATCCTGGTGGAGAACGGGAACGGCGCCACGTAGGCCGGCGCGGCGGTCCGGCATATCATCGCGGCGTTCGCCCGTCCGCCCCGTCAACGATGCCCACCGTCTTCCTGCAAACCGCCGCGCTGCTGGTCCTGTCCAACCTGTTCATGACGGTGGCCTGGTACGCCCACCTCAAGCATCTCAACGACAAGCCCTGGTGGATCGCCGCCCTGGCGAGCTGGGGCGTGGCCCTGTTCGAATACCTGTTGCAGGTGCCGGCGAATCGCATCGGCTACGCCGCCCTGACCCTGCCCCAGCTCAAGATCATGCAGGAGGTCATCACCCTCGCGGTGTTCGCCCCCTTCGCGGTGCTCTACATGAAGGAGCCGCTGAGCTGGAATTACCTGTGGGCGGGGTGTTGCCTGATGGGGGCGGTGTATTTCATCTTCCGCGGAGCGTGAAGCCGGGCGCCGCCGGCGCAAGGGCGGCCTAGAGCAGGCAGCGGACTTCCCGCTCGACCGATTCATCCAGGCTTTCGCCGGCCATCAGACGGCGGATCGAGGGCCCGAGCAGATCCAGCGGCGTGTCCCTCGGCGGCGCCGCCAGGCCGCGATCGTCGAAGCGGACGATGTTGGCGTGGGTCGTTTCGAGAATGCGCTTGTCCTGTTCCAGGATGATGCCGAACAGGCGGCGCAGGATCACCCGTTTGAGCCAGGCCGGGACAAGGCCGCGCCGGGTGGCGACGCGGGCGTGGATGCGCAGCCGGCCGCTATCCTCCGGCGTGAACCAGGCGGTGACCAGCAGGTTGAGGCCGCGTTCGCCGCGATATTCGATCTCGGCGACGCCGGGCAGTCGGAAGCGACCGAAGCTCTCGCCGCGGCTGCCTTCCAGCAGTCTGGAGATCAGCCCCGATTGCAGGCCCTCCTCGCTGTAGCGGGCCTCGACGCCGTCGGCCAGCCGACGCACCTCGGCCTTCACGTTCTGGCGCTGGCCGTCGCGGCGGATCCAGCCGGCGTGGACGAAATGGGTATGGCAGCCATCGAGCAGGTTTTCCGCCGCCGCGGCCAATTCGCAGCGCACGGTGTCGGTCATGAAGAATCCGTCGACATCGTCGACCACGGCCGGGGCGGTCGGTTCGGGCGTGTCCTCGCCGGGAGATTCGCAGGCCCAGACCAGGCCATGCGCCGCGCATGCCGCCAAGCTCGGAATCCGCGCCGCGCCGCCGCCCGCGCGGGCCATCCCGGGCACCCCGGCGCGGCGGCCGCCGCCGTCGAAGCGCCAGCCGTGATAGGGGCAGGCCAGTTCGCCGTCGCGCACCCTGCCGCATGACAAGGGGGCATGGCGGTGCGGGCAACGGTCCCGCAGGACGGCGGGCCGGCCGCTTGCGTCGCGGAACACCACCAGCGGCACGCCGCGCAGGCCGCGCGCGAGCGGTTTTCCGGCGCCCAGTTCGGCGAGCGTGGCGAGGGGCCACCAGTGGCGGGTCGGGTCGATCACAGTTGGTATTTCCTCATCACGGGTACGCCGATCGTGCGCAGAAGCTTGCCCAGCGCGCGCCAGACCCGCTGCCGGGCGCGCGGCAGGTGGCCGACGTGGGCGAAGCTGTATTCGATTTCCGGCTGGCCGCCGCGCAGGCGCTTGAAGCCGGCGGCGCCGGCGCTCATGTTGAGCAGGACGCGTCTGCGCGCGGCCTCGTCCAGGCTGATCCGGGAAAGCAGGCGGTACAGGCCCAGTTTTTGCGGCAGCGCCGTGTCGTAGCCGACCACCGGGGTGGTCATGATGCGCTCGTTGGCGAACCAGCCGAGGACGGCGTCGATGCGGCCGGCGGGGGACCGCAGCGCGGTCAGCCCGAGCCAGCCGTCCCGCTGGCCGGCGCGCAGCCAGGCGGCGCTGAAGCGCGGGTTGAGCGGGCAGTATTTCTCCAGGTAGAGCAGGTTGTAGAGGTGCTCGATGCGCGGGTAGTCGGCGTCGGCGAGGGCCTCGCCGGCGACCTGGACGTAGTCGCTGCGGGCGAGCAGCCTGGCGTCCTGGCGGCAGTCGCGTCGGCGCAGGAAAGCGGATCGGTCGCCGTCGCGGCCGTCGAACAGATAGACCTGGCGGCTGGGAATGGGCAGATAGCCGAGCGCTTCCAGGCGGCCGATCAGATCCGGGTTGTCGCGGCGGTTCAGCGAGCGGAAGCCGATGGCATGGTCGGGCCAGGCCGCGACCAGCAGGCGGGTGATCTCCGCCAGATCGGCGCCGTCCCAGTCCGGTGGATGAAGGTTGGTGGAGAGCAGCCAGTTGTTGACCTGGACGATGCGGTCGATGCGCGCCCGCTCCAGCCAGCCGCCGGCGGCGCGCACCAGGCGGCGCAGCGGCCAGGCCAGCCAGGGCCGCTCGAGCCGGCCGATTTCATAGTCGGCATAACCGGTGTAGGCGGTCAGCGGCGACACCACATAGCTGTTGTCCGGCCCCTCGCCGCCGTCGTTGACGCTGACCGGCATGAGGTGGGCGCCGGTGTCGAGCAGGCGCATCCGGGTGGCGACGTTGCCGATGGCGCCGGCGCCATGGCGGACGAAATCCAGCGCCAGACGGTTGCGCGCGGTCAAGCTGGCGGCGTCGACCTGGTGGGCGTCGAGCAGTCTCACGGCGCGCCGTCCAGGGGCTGGCCGTTCCATTCGCAGTCGGCGGTGGCGGCGGCGAGCAGGCCGCTGCGCCGAACGACGGCCCGGCCGACGATTTCCAGCAGGCCGGGAATCTGCGCCGCCAGGGGAGCCCGGTCGCCGGGCCGGGTGACGACGTCGCGGGCGCGCCGGTAATCGCGCCAGAACGCGCCGTCGAACAGGTGCTGGGGCGCCGCGAACAACAGCATGGCCAAGGCCACCTGGCGCGGCGCGCGGGTCGGCGTCAGCACGCCGTCGGCGCCCAGCAGCGCGGCGACCAGGGCCTCCGGCTGGTCGTCGAACAGGTGCACGCCGCTGGTCGCGCGCGGGTTGCATTCGATCACCTGGCAGCGTCCGTCCGGCGACTCGATGAAATCGAAGGCGACTTGGCCGGTATAGCCGGTCTCGGCGCCGAAACGTTCGAGAAAGGCGCGGATCGGCGCGGGGGCGGTCGGCTCGAACCAGATGCCGGAGCCGCGCCCGACCCGGTAGCGCGGGTGGTAGCAGGCGTGGGCGGCGAGGCGGCCGTCGCGCAGCAGGCTGAAGCTGCAATGCTCCTTGCCGGCGACGAAGCGCTGCGCCACCCAGGGGTGCCGCGGCGTCGGCCGCGCGCGGGCGAGTTGCGCGGGCGCGGGGCGGATCAGGGCGCGGTTGGCGAAACGGGAATAGGCGGGCTTGAAGACCCAGTCGCCCGCGCCGTCCGCGAACGCCGCGAGTTCCTCCGGCGCTTCCAGCAGCGCGGTTTCCGGCGCCTCGACCTGCCAGCCGCGCACCATGTCGGCGAACCAGCCCTTGTGGTGCAGCCGGCGCATCAAGGCGAAATCCGGCGCCATCACGGGGCAGGGAATGCGCCCACGGCCATGGGCGAGGTAGAAGGACTCCTCGCAGGTGGGCAGGACCATGTCGACGGCGCGGCTCGCGACCGCTTCGCGCAGGGCCTCGATCCAGGCCGCCGGGCCGGCGAGCGGTTCGGGCAGGCGGATGCACTCGTGCACGGCGTTGCTGAACCGCGCCACGGGCCAGGCCAGAGAATCGCCGACGCTGGCGCGCCAGCCGGCGGCGCGAAAGGCGCGCGCCCATTCCAGGCAGGCGGGGGCGCGGGCGCCCAGGATCAGAACGTGCAAGCCAGGCCCTCCGGGGCATGGGCGAGGCGCACGCGGCGGCGCTTCACGCCGGGCGGCGCCGGTTGCCAGTCGGCGAAGTCCAGCGCGGGCGGCCGCACCGCCAGGTGCTGCCAGAGCTTGTCGAGTTCGGCCGTGACGCGGGCGATGGCTTCCGCGCGCCGGCCCTCCACCAGCAGGCCGACGCGCAGTCGCATGCCCGATTGGGTGAGATCGAATTCGCGCACCGCCGGCCCGGCGAACAACATGGCGCGCCGGAACAGGTCCGGATAGATCGCCACCGCCTTGCCGTCGGCGCGCGCGGGCAGCCAGAGCACCTCGTCGGCGCGCCCCTCGACGGCGGCGATGGCGCGCTCGGCGCGGCCGCAGGGGCAGGGCCGCTCGCTGACGCGCAGCACATCGTTGAGGCGGTAGCGCACGATCAGCTGGGTCTCGCGCGTGAAATCGGTGATGAGGGGTTGGAAACGGGTATGCGCCGCGTCCAGCCAATCCGGCTCGATGTGCACGAAGCTTTCGTTGAGGTGCAGGGTGCCGTGCGCGCAGGTGTAGGCGAGGAAGCCCTCGGTGGCCTGGTAGAGCTGGTGGGTGGGCAGACCGAAGGCCGCGCGGACCGCGTCGCGGTCGCCGTCCTCGAGCACCTCGGCCACCGAGATGACGTGGCTGGGCGCGATGCGCAGACGGCCGGCGCGGGCCTCGGCGGCGAGCGCGCGCAGCAGCGAGGGCGGCCCGACCAGCACGTCGGGACGGCTGGCGTTCAGCGCGGGCAGGGCGGCCTCGACGCCGAGCAACAGGTCGTGGAAGGCGAAGGCGATGCGCCGGCTGTTCAGCGTGGTGTACAGGTTGCTGTTGGCGCGCAGGAAAAAGGCGATGCGCAGCGGCGCCCGCCAGGGCTTCAGGAGACGGCCGAGCAGGCCCGGCGGCAGGGCCCGGCCGAGCAGGATGCCCGCCCAGCGCAGGCGCTCGGCGGGGCTGACCAGGAACACGCCGCGATTGCCCGAGGTGCCGCTCGACAGGCCGACGGTGAGTTCGCCCAGCATGGGCGCGAAGTCGCGCGTGGTCTCGGCCTTGAGGGCAAGCGCGCAGGCGTCGTCGAGACGCACGCCTCGGGTGTTGTGGGCATGGAAGTCGGCCATCATGGCGGCCTTGTCCATGGTCGGAAGATCGTCCAGCGAGCGGGGCGAGAGGCCCCGGTAGCGCGGCGCGCGCGGCAGCACCTCGCGCAGGAAGCGGCGCAGGCGGTCCCGCTGCCAGGCCTCCAGTTTCTCCCGGTCGCGGAAGTCGAGACGCCAGCGGGTGCGGGCGAAATGCGCGGCCATGACGAGGGGGTCAGGAAGCATTCCGGAACCCCTCCCAGGCGATGGCGCAGTGGGAGGGCAGCAGCGCGACCGCGCGTTCGCGCCGGGCGATGCCGGCCAGGCCGGCAAAGGTTTGCGTGAAGCGTTGCCGTTCGGCATTGATGAACAGGGCCAGGCGCGACGGCATCCGGCCCTCGATCAGCGCCGGCAGCGACCAGCAGGCGTCGCCGACCAGGAACACCGGGCGGCCGTCGGCATCCGGGATGAACAGGCCGAGCTGGCCGTGGCTGTGGCCGGGCAGCGGCACACCGAGCAGGCTGCCGTCGCCAAGCAGGTCGAGGCCGGTTTCGAACGGCGCCAGCCAACCCGGCAGGTCGCGCCGCGGACAGGCGTCGGCGGCCTCGACGCGAGCGAAGTAGCCGTCCGGCAGCAAGCCGGGCAGATGGCCGCCCAGCGCGGCGCGCCAGCGTTTTCCGGCCAACCCGGCAAAATGCTCGGTGTCGGCCTTGAGGGCGACGAAGCGGGCGTTCGGGAAGTCGCGCAGGCCGGCGATATGGTCGCCGTGGTAGTGGGAGACGAGCACCGTGCCGATGTCGGCCGGGGTGAGGCCGAAGCCGGCCAGTTGGCTCCGCAGGATTTCCGCTTCCGGCAGCGCGGCCGGAAGGGCCGCGCGGTAAAGGCGTTCCGGCCAGCGCTCGGTGGCGGTGAAGAAATGTCCGGCGTAGCCGGTGTCGTAGAGAAGCCAGCCGCGCGCCGGGTGGCGGATCAGTCCGCACAGGGCGGGGAATTCCACCGGCGACCAGCGGCCGCCGCGCGCCGCCATGCATTCGAGATGGCGGCAGGCGCCGACGCGCAGCATGCGCAGGCCGAGCGAACTCATGTCTGTCGCGCCCGCCACCATTCGGCGTGGCGGCGGATGCCCTCGTCGATGCCCACCGCCGGCCGGTAGCCGAGTTCGTCGCGCGCGGCGGTGATGTCCAGGGTCTGGCTGAAGGCCAGCACGCCGGCGCTGTAGCGGGTGAGCGGCGGTTCCTTGCCGCTGCCGAGGCGGGCGAGGGTTTCCAGGCCGCGCGCGAACAATGCGACCAGCGGCCAGGGCACGCGCCGGGTGCGCAGCGGCAGGCCGAATTCGCGCGCCATCACGGCGAGCACATCGGTGAGTTCGCGCGCCTCGCCGTTGCTCACGTTGTAGGTGCAGACCGGGCGCGGCAGCGGACGGGTCAGGGCGAGCCAGACCGCGTCCACGGCGTTGTCGATATAGGTGAGATCGAGGCGGATGCCGCCGCCGCGCATGATCGGCATCGGCCCCTTGGCCATCACGCGCAGGAGGCGCGGCACCAGGGTCCGGTCCCAGGGGCCGAACAGGGCGCGCGGGCGCAGGATGGCGGCCTCGGGCAGCCCGGCGGCGCGGACCAGCCGCTCGGCCGCCAGCTTGGTCCGGACGTAGGCGTTGACCGGTTCGGGCAGGTCGGCGTCCTCGCGGATGCCCAGCCGATCCTTGAAGGCTAATTACATGCACTCCTCTGAAACCCGCATGGATATTGGCTTGGCGGGTATTTGCCAAAACTTTGCCATTATGTTGCCAAAACGATTTTGGTCCATTCTGACCCCCTAGCGTCGCGGTAGGTGGCCGTTGTCGCAGAGTCCTTGTGGCCCGCGATGGACTGGGCGAAGTCCGCACCAGCCTGCGCGGTCCATAGTCGGATAGACAGGGAACGAATCTCGTGGAATGAAGGCGGCTCCTTGCCGCCCTCCCAGAACTTCCCATCACGCCTGGCTACGGCGTCTCTCGCATCGGCGAATCGCTTGGTGATCCTGTCAAGAGCAACTGGGTCGCCGGGTTTCACTCTGGACTGATGGCGCACATGGTGGATCATCCTCGGGGTCACAATGAGATCACGGCAGCGGGAGATGATTTGCGCCAGCGTGGTGTCGATCGCATCCAGGCGCAGTCCGGTAGGAATAGCGATTTTGGCTCCGGTCTTTTGTTGGGTGATGTAGAGCGTGTCCTTCTCCACCCAGTGTTTTGAATCCGCTCGGCGCCGGAAATCAAACGCAGCCAAGTCTTCCCGGCGCTGTGCAGTCAATATGGCCAACTCCATCACTCTGGGAAGCCATCTGTCGGTAACCGTGAGCGCCTCCTGGTAGATGGCATTGAACCCGTCCAGCGTGAGTCTGGCTCGCTTTGTTCCGGATGGCACCCGGCGCAGAACAAGTATGGGGTTAGTCTTTGCCCAGCCCTGGGCGCATGCCTCACGCCAAACGTCTTGCACATAGGACTTCCAGTTTGTTGCCGCGCCGGTCTTGCCTTCATCAATGAACCCATCCAGCCAATCGGCCCAGATGCGCGGTTCTTCCAGTTCGGCCATGGTCTTTTTGCCAAACTGCGCTTCCAGTGCTCGCCGCTTCCAATCCGCTTGCCTGGCTGTTGTCTTGGCCATTCCGCGACGTTCCAGCAGGGCTGCGTATTTCTTCAACCAGTCTGCCAGCGTTGAGCCGGTGGAATTTTTGACGATAGCCAACACATCATTCTTGGCGAGTTCACCTTCAATCCACGCGTTGGCTTCAATTGCTTGCCTGACAGCGTCCTTGCGCGGAACTCGGCCGAGCGTGACCGTCTGGCCGTTTAGCCGGTTTAGGTAGATGAAATAGCCGCCATTTCGATCGTAGAGGTTGGCGGGGAGATCACGGTTGCTGTCCATGCGTGGCCTGGTCACGGATGATGTCGAGGAGACTCTTGGGCTGATCATTGTGCTTGCGGTATTGGGCGGTAGGCAACACGTAGATTTTTGCGCCTGCGCGGATAGGTTCCGGGTGGATGCGACCTTGGGATACCCAGCGCCGCGCGGTGCTGATGTGCGGCGGTGGGTCAAAGTTCTCTGTGAGCCAATGGCTTAGTTCGATGTGCTTGGCCATAAATCGCGCTAGCTCATGCTGCAGAATTTTTCCAGCAATCCCATGCGTAGCTCTCCCTCACCTGAGCTTGATGGGCCATCTCGATTGCCCGCTCCCGGAATTGGTAAACCTGTTGTTCAAGTTGCGGAAACCAGTCAGGCAACTCGTTTCCCCGATTTACGCCGCCACTTTCCGCAAAGCTGATGTTCAGCTTTCTGACGATTTCCAGCAGGGTCGAAACACTTCCGTACTGGTGTTCATGCTGCTCTGGATCTCCGTCTTCCAGGTAGCGACGCAACACGGGCATGACCGCATCGCTGATCTCGTACAGCTCGTTCAATGTGAACGATGGAGCCCAATTTGGCATCGCCATGCCTGCACCTTCCTGACTTCTTGATTACCGTGATAAATTATATGCACATGCAACGGTATAAATACAATGATTTCATTCAAGGATATTCAGCGGATGAGGCTGGGTGGTACGCAGGATGCCCTCTCGCTTGCGGCCATTTCGGCGGGCCTGTTCGCCACCCACCCCTATCTGGTGGGGCATCTGCCAGCCAGCCTGTCCTTGGCGGGCGGCTTTGCGGGTGCGGCATTAGGGGGCTTCAGACTGGCATCACGAGCACTGCAACCGTGGGCTGAGCATGGGCTCTTCAAGTCGGAACTCAAGCTGCGTTCCTCCAATCTGCCCTACGAGGCATTGGCGGAGGGCCATGCCGAAGGATTGTTAGTGGGCTACCTCGCCGACACCGGCAAACCGCTCATCCTCCCTTACGAGGATCTGATGCGGCATGGCT
>JBGAFI010000024.1:0-44238 GCA_044227325.1 Thiobacillaceae bacterium
TGGCGATGCCGGCAGCAACGATAGGTCGAATCGTCTATTCAGGAACTGCGGGTTCCTGCCGATACCACGTCGCCCTCTCTGGAATCAACCGTGATTCAGCGGCCGATTCCCAAGCGAGGTTTCGCGCGACGTCCAACGTCCAAATGCTGTCCGTCCCCCTTGGCTGAGGAGCTTGTTATGTTCGGAATGAGTAAACAATTGCAGGAAGTACTGGCTGCGGCGGATAAAACGATTGCCCGTCAAAAGGCCGTGCTCGACGCCATCGACCGGTCGAATGCGCGTATCGAGTTCAACCCGGATGGCACCATCGTCGACGCGAACGACAATTTCCTCGGCACGATGGGCTACACCCTCGCCGAGATCGCGGGCAAGCACCATCGGATCTTCTGCGAGGGCAGTCTGGTCAATTCCACCGAGTACTCGGCCTTTTGGGCCAAGCTGTCGCGCAAGGAATTCGTATCCGGGCGCTTCAAGCGCCTGCGCAAGGACGGCAGCCCGGTTTGGCTGGAGGCGAGCTACAACCCCATCATCGCGCCGGACGGCAAGCTGCTGGGCATCGTCAAATTCGCCGTCGACATCACGCGGCGCATCCTCGAGGAACAGGATGGACAGGCGCGGCTGACCGCCATCAACCGTTCCATGGCGGTGATCGAATTCGATCTGGGCGGCACCATCCTTGCCGCCAACGGCAATTTCCTGAAGGCCATGGGATATCGCCTGGAAGATATCCAGGGCAAGCATCACCGCATGTTTTGCCAGCAAACCCTGGTCGACAGCCCCGAATACCCCGCCTTTTGGAACCGTCTGGGCCGGGGCGAAGTCATGTCCGGGCGCTTCCCGCGCATCCGTTCCGACGGTTCCATCATCTGGCTTGAGGCAAGCTACAACCCGGTCCTGGATCCCGAGGGCAAGCCATACAAGGTCGTCAAGTTCGCCACGGACATCACGCCCCAGATCGAGCGTCTGAACAGCGAGATCAAGAACGCCGACGAGGCCTTGGATATCTCCCGGGAAAACGAGCACCTATCGATACAAGGTACCCAGGTGATCGAGGACGCCGCGAAAAAAATGCACCAGATCGCCGAGTGCGCCAAGTCGGCATCGACCACCATCGAAGAGCTGGGACGGCAATCGGGGCAGATCACGTCGATCGTCAAGACCATCCGGGAGATCGCCGATCAAACCAACCTGCTGGCGCTGAATGCCGCCATCGAGGCGGCCCGGGCCGGCGAACAGGGGCGCGGTTTCGCGGTCGTCGCCGACGAGGTGCGCAAGCTGGCCGAGCGTACCAGCACCTCCACCACCGAGATCTCCGGCATGATAGACAAGGTGCAGAGCGGTACCCAGTCGGCCATCGCCAGCATGTCCACCACGTTGATCCAGGCGAACGAAAGCGTGACGCTGGCCAACGAGGCGGCGCAAGCCATCACCACCATCCGCGACGGCGCGCGCCGTGTGGTCACGGTGGTCGAGAGCGTCGGGCAAAATCTGAAATCCCAGGAATGACCTGAACCGGGCGATGCGCCACTTGCCCAGTGCGGCGTGGCATGCGAGGCGGCGCCCAGGCGAAGACGCGCAGCGGGGCTGGCGTTTGCGCTTCCCTCGCGGTTGGCGGTGGCGTGACGGTCGGGTTCCCCACCCACTCACGCTTGCCTTGGCCCTGATGGTCGGCCAATTTTGCCGCCGTCTCCTTCTCGGGCGGCGGTGGGCGGGCCGCTGTGCGGGCCGTTCGTGCCTGTCCGGTCACTCTTTCATATTCGTGTTTTTCCAGGGCCGGTCGCGCTTCTCGCGATGGGCCGTCTCCCGCCGGGTGACCGTTTGCAAAAAATGCCTACCCCGTGCGAGGAAACCGTGGTCTATTCCCACAATCGCCGTTTCGTCGGACCTTAGCCAGCAAACATGAGCCAAGTCGGAATTTCCCTCGCCATCGCGGGCGCGGTCTGCGCAGTCGTGTTCGCGGTCGCCTTTGTCGCGGCGCCGCGATCCTGCGAGGGGGGGCTCTCGCTCTATGTCTGGTCGGGCGGCGCCGCCTTGGTCGCGCTTGCCGCTCTCCCGTTTCTCATGTCCCTCGGCGCTTCTCCGCTCTATCGGTTGGCTTGGAGCGCCGGGTTTGTGGTGTCGGGCGCTTGTGTTTGGGTTGCCGGTTTGTTCGCGGCGAACGTCCGGATCATCTGCCGCCTCTTCTAAGGCCGGCCCGCTTCAGCCGAGGCATCACGCCGCGCCCACCCAGCCCGGGGACATGCGGATTCCGTACGGACGGCCCGGGTTGACGAAACGAAAGCCGCTCAGGCGCGCTGGCGCGCGAGGATTTCAGTGGCTTTTTCCACAGCGACGGGCCGGCTGAACAGATAGCCCTGGTAGGCGTCGCAGCCCAGGGAGCGGATGTAGTCGAGCTGGGCGCGGGTTTCCACGCCTTCCGCCACCACGTTGAGGTTGAGCCCTTTCGCCATCGCGGCGATGCCGGCGACGATGGTGGTGCCGTTGTTCATGTGGCCGTTCAGGTCGTGGATGAAGCTGCGGTCGATCTTGAGGGTGTGGATGGGCAACTTCTTCAGGTAGGACAGGGAGGAGTAGCCGGTGCCGAAGTCGTCGATGGAGATTTCCACGCCCAGGTCGGCCAGCTTGCGCAGCTTCTCGATGCTGCCGTCCATGTCCCGCATCAGCGTGCTTTCCGTGATCTCGATCTCCAGTCCCTGGCCGCTCATGGCATGGTCGCGCAGGCACTCGGTGAACTTGTCGACGAACTGGGGATGTTCGATCTGGCGCGCGGACAGGTTCACGGCCATGGTGATGGGCGGCAGTTCCGAGGCGCGCCACAGGCAGGCCTGGCGGCAGGCGGCGTTGAGCACCCATTCGCTGATGGGGGAGATGAGGCCGGATTCCTCGGCGATGGGGATGAATTCGCCGGGCGGGACGATGCCCCGGCTGGGGTGGTTCCAGCGGATCAGGGCTTCCATGCCGCGGATGCGCTGGTCCTGGATGGAGACCTGGGGCTGGTAGTAGACCTCGAACTCGCCCTTCTCCAGGGCGTGGCGCATCTCGTTCTCCACCGCCAGGCGGCCGGAGAAGGATTTCTGCAGGTCGTGGGTGAAGAACTTGTAGTCGTTCCGGCCGCTGTCCTTGGCGTGGTACATGGCGATGTCGGCGTGCTTCACCAGGGTCTCGATGGTGTCGCCGTCGTCCGGGAACACGGCGATGCCGATGCTGATGCCGACGAAGATCTCGTGGCCCTCGATGTGGAAGGGCTGCTTGAGGGAGGCGAGGATCTTCTGGGCGATGTAGGCGGCGTTGTCGCGGGTGCGGATGTGGGGCAGCAGCAGCATGAATTCGTCGCCGCCGATGCGGGACAGGGTGTCGCCTTCGCGCAGGCTGCCGCGCAGGCGCTGGGCCACCGCCTGGAGCAGGCCGTCGCCCACCAGGTGGCCCAGGGTATCGTTGACCACCTTGAAGCGGTCCATGTCCAGGAACAGGGTGGCCAGCGTCTGGCCGTGGCGCTTGGCCTGGACGATGGCCTGACCGAGACGGTCCTTGAACAGGGCGCGGTTGGGCAGGCCGGTGAGCAGGTCGTGGTAGGCCTGGAAGGCGATGGTGGCTTCCGCCTGCTTGCGCTCGCTGATGTCCCGGGCGACGCCGTAGCTGCCCAGGAACTCCTTCCGGTCTCCGTCCAGGTTGCGGTACATGCCCATGGAGGAGAGTTCCACCACCACCACATCCTGGGAGGTGCGCTCGGACAGGCTGGAGAGCAGGTCTTCCTTGCGCTTGAGCTGCAACTCGAGGTTGCGCGTCGCGCGTTCGCCGGTGCGTCGCTCGTTGAGGCGGTAGCGGGCGTTCTCCAGTTCGCCTGGCGGCACCAGCAACAGGTAGTCCTTGCCGATCAACTCCGACGGGGCGTAGCCCAGGGTGCGCTCGATGCTGTCGTTGACATAGGTGAACGCGCCGCGCGGGTCCAGCGTGTAGATGACGTCCGGGGAGGTGTTGACCAGCAGACGGTGCCATTGCTCGGATTGTTCAAGCTGCTGGAGCATGCGCGCGTTGTCCCGCTCCAACTGGAGCTTGAGCGCGGCGTTGCGCACGGTCTTGATCAGTTCGTCCGGTTCGTAGGGCTTGCGCAGATAGTCGTAGGCGCCCAGGCGCAGGGACTGGATCGCGGATTCGATGTGGCTGTCGCCGCTCATGACGATGACGCGGCAGTAGGGGTGCTGCTGGCGGATGTAGGCCATGATCTCATGGCCGCTGGCGTCGGGCAGGCGCAGATCGAGCAGGGCCAGATCGTAGGGACGTTTTGCCAGCAGGGCGTAGGCTTGCGCGCCGGTGACGGCGGAATCGATGCTGTGGACGTATTGAGAAAGCAGCAGCCGGGTGCTTTCCAGATAGCGCGGCTCATCCTCCACAATCAGCAGATTGAGCAAAGGCGGCTGATTCAAACCTGTGAGCGGATCACCTTGCATGTGAGGTGGGCCCTGAGCTGGGTGGAAAAATTGATATCGGTTCGTACGTAAGTGGAACCCGTATCAAACAGTTGGCAATGATATCTGGAATGTTGTACCGGTAGTGTTGCTCTTGTATGTAATGCTGCCGTTCAAGGATTGGGTCAACGCCTTGACGATGGAAAGTCCGATGCCGGCGTGGCCTTCGCCCTTCGCGGACTCCAAGGGGTTGAAGATGCGTCCCGCCAATTCGGGCGGAATGCCCGGGCCGGAATCCGCCACCAGGATTTCCACGAAACGTTCCTGGCGGTGGTTGACCAGGGAGCTGGTTTCCAGGCGGACCGTGCCGTCGGCGGGCGTGGCCTCCAAGGCGTTGAGCAGCAGGTTGAGCACGATCTGCTTGAGCTTGTCCCGGTCGCAGGCCAGCTTGGGCAAGCCTGCCTCGAGGCGCACCGCGATGTGGACACCCTTGTTCTGCCAGGAAGGCGCGGTCACCTTCACCAGGTCGTCGATCAGGGCGTTGATGTCCACCTGTTCGATGGACGGGCCGATGGGCGCCTCGTCCTGGGTCAGACCGCGAATGATGCGCACGATGCGGTCCAGTTCCTCGTGCATGATGCGCAGTTCGTCGGCGATGGGGGCTTCGTCGCCCAGCTTGGCCTTCATGATGGCCAGATAATTCTTGACGATGCCCAGGGGATTGTTGATCTCGTGGGCGGCCCGGCGCACACGAGTGGCCAGTTGGTCGTTGCTGTTGGCCGGCGCCGGAACGGGCTGGCTGGGCACGGGGGCGCGGCCGGCGAGCTCGCCCAGGCGGCCGTAGTGTTTGCTGTTCGCGGAAATCGTGCTCAAGGCTTGGCGGCTGCCGCACACGAGCAGCACGCCGATGGGCTCGCCCGCGCCGATGGGAATCGCGGCCATGCCTTCCGCGCCCGCCTGGCGGATGAGCTGGAGGTCGAGCACGGCCGCGTCGGCGGGGGCGTCGGTGGTGACCACAACCGGGGTCCGCGTGAGCAGCGCCCAGGCCGCCGCCGTGGTGCTGCCTTCGGGTTGGATGGCGATGGGCGGCGCCGGGCGGCCGCCCAGGGATTGGGTTTCCAGCGCGCCCGAGCGCGGATTGCGATGCAGATAGATGGCCTGTCCCAGACCTTCCTGGCTGGCCAGGCTATCCGCCAGGGTGACCACCGCGGCGCTGGGTTCCTTCGGGTGGCTGCCCGCGACCAGTTCCAGCCGGCCCATGCGGCTGAGCTCCCGGGCGATCTCGCCGGACTGCCGGAAACTGCTTTCGCTTGCCAGGGTGTCGATGGCGCGGCCCATGGCCAGATACATCTCGCTGATGGTGTCGCGGTCGATGGGCGCGGCCAGGGCGAGGGTGTCCGGGTGGGGCAGGGCGGGAATCCAGGCCGGGTAGTTCATGGTCTGGCGGTAGGCGGCCAGGGCCAGGCGCACCAGGGGCGAGGCATCCTGCAGGCGCTGGGCTGGTTCGTTCGCGTAGCGCAGCACGTCCGGCAGGAAGGTTCTCAGGGGCAGCCGTTCCAGGGTGGCGAGGGCATGATGGCGCGCCGTGTCGGCATCGCTGCCCGCGTTGCGGGCAAAGCGCGGTAGCCAGCACATGAGGCCGGCCAGCCAGGCTTCGTCCAGGCCGGGGTAGCCGGATTTCTCCGCCAGGGCGCGGGCAAAATGGGCGGTGGCCAGGGCCTTGCGCCAGGCGGTTTCCAGGCCTTCGCCTGAATAGGCGGGGAAGGCCAGTTGCTCTGTCGCGCTGGCGACGACCAGGCTTTTGATGGTGATCGGATCGAGGGCGGCCATGCGCTCCTCGATGCGCAAATCCGCGAGCTGGGCGCCGGGATTCAACTGACCGATGGCATCCAGCGCCACCAGCGCCAGGGCCGGATCGAGCATGAACAGGCGGGCGGCCTGCTCTCCCACGCATTCCGCGCCGCCCAGTTCGACCAGCAGACGCGACAACACGCCGGGATGGCTGGCAAACGGCAGCTTATCCAGAGGCGGCTGGGCGGACGGGTCGAGCGACATAACGTTCAGGATAAGCGTTCAAATGTAAGGGCAGCTACGAGTAGCAAGCCTTGTGCCATGGGGGGAAAAGAGCCGAGCGCCTGCTCTTATGCGGCGTGGCGCTTGGCTTTCGCCCTCAAGTGTAAGATTTTCCGACAGTGGAAAACCCGGGTTGACGAAGGGTCGACAGGCCTGTCGCAAGACTCGTCTCATCGGGAGCGGCGGCTTGCCTCGCATCGGCCGCGATCGCGCGCATGAAAAGGCGGACGGGATTCAACCGCCGGATGCGTCGCGAAGTAGCCGGAACAAGGCGCGGCTGGATTTGGGCGGTTTGTTCTCCGCCGCCTCCTTGCGCGCGTTGCGGATGAGCTGGCGGATCTGCTGGGCATCGCTGTCCGGATGCTGGGCGAGCCATTCGGTCAGGGCCTGGTCGTTTTCCAGCAGGCGCGCGCGCCAGCGCTCGATGCCGTGAAACTCCGCTTTCGCGGCGGCGGATTCGCCGCGCACCGCGGCGAGTTGTTCGGCGATGGGCTCGATGTCCACATCCCGCATCAACTTGCCGATGTATTGCATCTGGCGCCGGATGGCGCCGTGGCTGGTGAGGCGCTGGGCTTCCAGGATCGCGCTCATCAGGTTGTCCGGAAGGTCGAATTTTTCCAGTCGGCCGCGGGAGAGCTTCACCAGCGCCGTGCCCGTGTCCTGCAAAGCGGTCATTTCCCGCTTGCGCTGGGATTTGCTGACGGGTTCGCCGGCAAGCTCGTCGGTGTCGAAATCCGAATCTTCATCCATGATGGTTATATGTGCTTGAGGCGGAAGGCCAGGGAAAGGGGTTGGTATCATAACGACTTTGCCGACCAGCCCGGATTCCACCGTGTCCACCAGTTCATCCTCCAATAGTCCGTTCAGCTTTTCCCGCGAAGCGCTCCAGGGGCTCGCCGTCCAAGTGCTCGATCTGGCCCGCGCCGGCGGCGCGAGCGCCGCCGAGGCGGAGGTGTCCGAGGGCAGCGGCCTGTCCCTCGGCGTGCGCCACGGCGAGGTGGAAACCATCGAGCACAACCGGGACAAGGGCATCGGTGTCACCGTCTATCTGGGCCAGCGCCGCGGCCACGCCTCCACTTCCGACTTCGCGCCGGACGCCCTGGCGCGCACGGTGGAGAAGGCGCTGACCATCGCCCGCTATACCGCCGAGGACGACTGCGCCGGCCTGGCCGATGCCGATCTGCTGGCCAGGGACATCCCCGATCTGGACCTGTTCCATCCCTGGGATGTGAGCATCGACGGCGCCATGGATCTGGCCCGCGCGTGCGAGGCGGCGGCGCTGGGCGTGGACGCGCGCATCACCAATTCCGAAGGGGCGTCCCTGTCCAGCCAGGTGTCCCAGTTCATCTACGCCAACTCGCTGGGTTTTTCCGGCGGCTATCCCACCAGCCGGCAGAGCCTGTCCTGCGCGGTGATCGCCGAGGATGAGACGAATCCGGACGGCTCGATGCAGCGGGATTACTGGTACACCACGGCGCGGGCGGCGGCGGATTTGGATGCGGCGGACAGCGTCGGCCGGCGCGCCGGGGAGCGCACCGTGCGGCGCCTCAACGGCCGCAAACTCGGTACCCGTCAGTGTCCGGTGCTGTTCGAGGCGCCCATCGCCACCGGCCTCATCGCCAGTTTTGTCTCCGCCGTGTCCGGCGGGCACCTCTACCGCAAGTCCTCCTTCCTGCTGGACAGTCTGGGAACCCAGGTCTTTCCCGACTTCTTCCAGTTGCAGGAGCGGCCGTTCCTGGTCCGAGGGCTGTCGTCCTCGCCTTTCGATTCGGAGGGGGTCGCCACCCACGACCGGGACGTGGTCAAGGACGGCGTGCTGCAAGGCTATTTCCTGGGCAGCTACAGCGCCCGCAAGTTGGGCATGAGGAGCACGGGCAACGCGGGGGGCAACCACAACCTGATCGTGCCGCCCACCGGCGAGGACTTCGCCGCGATGCTGAGGAAGATGGATACCGGCCTGCTGGTCACTGAACTGCTGGGCCACGGCCTCAATATGGTCACCGGCGATTACTCCCGCGGCGCGGCGGGCTTCTGGGTGGAGAACGGGGAGATCGCCTATCCGGTGGAGGAGATCACCGTGGCGGGCAACCTCAAGGAGATGTTCATGGGCATCGTCGCTCTGGGCACCGATGTGGAAACCCGGGGTTCCCGGCGGGTGGGTTCGATCCTGATCGACCGCATGACCGTGGCGGGCGACTGAGTTGGATGGGGTGCTGGCCCTGGCGCGGGGGATCGATGCCCTCAATGGGGCTGTCGGCCGCGCGGTGAAATGGCTGGTGCTGGCGGCCACGCTGGTGTCAGCCGGCAACGCGGTCATGCGCTACGGCTTCGATCTGAGTTCGAATGCTTGGCTGGAACTCCAGTGGTACCTGTTCGCCCTGATCTTCCTGCTGGGGGCGGGCTACACCCACCGCCACAACGGCCATGTGCGCATCGACGTGCTGTATGGGCGTTTCAACCCCCGGACCAGGGCCTGGGTGGATCTGCTCGGCGGCTTGCTGTTCCTGCTGCCCATGGCGGGTTTGATCGCCTGGCTGGGCTGGGCCGCGTTCCAGACTTCCTGGGCGGTGAGCGAAACCTCGCCGGATTCCGGCGGCCTGCTGCGCTGGCCCATCAAGCTGGCGATTCCGGTGGGATTCGCGCTGCTGTTCCTGCAAGGGCTGGCCGAAAGCATCAAGCGCGCCGCTTTCCTGATGGGCCGCCTCGAGTTGGAGGATGAGCGGGCCGAGGAAATGGTGTGAGGACGCCGGCATGATGTTCGAATTCATGGCGCCGCTCATGTTCGCGGGCTTGGCGTTGCTGTTGCTGCTGGGTTATCCGGTGGCGTTTTCCCTGGCCGCGAACGGCCTGTTGTTCGGCCTGCTGGGCATGGGACTGGGCTACTTCGGCTTCGACCAGTTGCAGGCCCTGCCGGAACGGATATTCGGCATCATGTCCAACGCCACCCTGCTGGCCATTCCCTTTTTCACCTTCATGGGCCTGATCCTGGAACGCAGCGGCATGGCGGAGGAACTGCTGGACAACCTGGGCCAACTGTTCGGTGCGATCCGGGGCGGCCTAGCCTACGCGGTGATCCTGGTGGGCGCCCTGCTGGCGGCGACCACCGGCGTGGTGGCCGCCTCGGTCATCGCCATGGGTTTGATTTCCTTGCCCATCATGCTGCGCCATGGCTACGACAAGCGCCTCGCCGCCGGGGTCATCGCCGCGTCCGGCACCCTTGCCCAGATCATTCCACCCTCCATCGTCTTGATCGTCCTGGCGGACCAATTGGGCGTGGGAGTGGGCGACATGTATCGCGGCGCCATCGTTCCCAGCCTGGTGTTGATGGGGCTGTATCTGGGCTTCGTTCTCCTGGTTTCCATCGCGCGACCTGCCGCCGCGCCGGCCATGCCCGCCGAGGCGCGGGTATTGCGCGGCCGGGCCTTGGCCAAACAGGCCCTGTTTTCCATGGGGCCGCCCCTGATCCTGGTGTTCCTGGTGCTGGGCACCATCTTCGCCGGCATCGCCACCCCTACCGAAGGTGGCGCCATGGGCGCGAGTGGCGCTTTGGCCATGGCCCTGGCCAAGCGCAAGCTGAGTTGGGATCTGTTGCGACAGGCCATGGATTCCACCACCCGACTGACCAGTTTCGTCATCTTCATCCTGATCGGTTCCACCGTGTTTTCCCTGGTGTTCCGCTTGATGGACGGTGACCTCTGGGTGGAAGGGCTGCTCGCCGCCTTGCCGGGCGGCGTATTGGGCTTCCTGATCGTGGTGAACCTGCTGGTCTTCCTGCTCGCGTTCTTCCTGGATTTCTTCGAGATCGCTTTCATCATCGTCCCCCTGCTGGCGCCGGTGGCCCAGAAGCTGGGCATCGACCTGGTCTGGTTCGGCATCCTGCTGGGCATCAACATGCAGACTTCCTTCATGCACCCGCCTTTCGGCTTCGCACTGTTCTATCTACGTAGCGTGGCGCCGAAAGATGTGCGCACCAGCGACATCTATTGGGGCGCGATTCCCTTTGTCGTCATCCAGGTCGTCATGGTGGTTCTGGTGCTTTCCTTTCCCGGAATGGTCGGCGTCTCTGCCCCGGAAGGCGGACCTGGAAGCCTGGAAATTCCGACGGAAGAAGTTGGTGCTGGATATTTGTTACCGCCGGATTAAGATAAATCAATGGGTTAAAGTTTTTTCTTCATGAACCGATAAGCTAAACTGTGTACTTGGGGAAAATAGAAAGGCTCATCATGAAATGGATTTTTTCGGTAGCGACAGTTGCATTGATGCTTTCCGGCTGTGCCACGCGGGAATATGTGCACGAATACGTGCAAAGCCAACTCAAGCCGGTATCGAATCAGGTCGCGGCGCTGGAAACGCGTTCTGACGCGGCCATCAAGGCCAATGCGGCCGGGCTGGAAGCCACGGACAGGAAAGTCTCGGATATCCAGGTCACCCTCAATCTGCATGCCGACCGCATCGCCAAGAACGAAGCGGACATAGCCCAGCTTTCCAAAACGGCGCAGGAAGCGGTCGAGCGCGCCAGCGCCGCCGGCAAGCTGGCCGAGGGCAAGCTGGTTTATGAAGTGGTGTTGTCCGACGACAAGTTGAAGTTCGGCCCCAACAAGGCGGCCCTGAGCAAGGACGCGCAGGAAATCCTGGACGGGTTCGCCGCGAAGTTGAAGGAAGAAAACAAGAACGTGTACATCGAGATCCAAGGCCACACGGACAGCACCGGCGAGGCGGGGCCGAACCTGAAACTGGGCGAAGCCCGGGCTCAGGCAGTCAAGCGTTACCTCAACATGAAGGGTGGCATTCCCCTGCATCGCATGTCGGTCATTTCCTACGGCGAGAGCGAGCCGGTCGCCGACAACAGATATAAGGCCGGGCGTAAGCAGAACCGGCGTGTCGTTCTGGTGGTCATTCAATAAAAACCCAAGGTTTTGTATCGCGGCGCGGCCCGTCCGCGCCGTTTTTCATTCAAGGAGCGAGCATGTCTAGCACTACCACTTCCAGCGGTCTGGTCATCGAAGAAATTACCCTGGGCGAAGGCGACGAGGCCACGGCCGGATGCACGGTCAGCGTCCATTACACGGGTTGGCTGATCGACGGCGCCAAGTTCGATTCCAGTGTGGACCGCAACGAAGCCTTCGATTTCCCTCTGGGCCGGGGTTATGTGATCCGGGGCTGGGACGAGGGCGTGGCGGGCATGAAGGTCGGCGGCAAGCGCAAGCTCACCATTCCGCCGGATCTGGGTTACGGCGCGCGCGGCGCGGGTGGGGTGATTCCGCCCAACGCGACGTTGGTGTTCGAAGTGGAATTGCTCGCGGTGCGCTGATTGCGCACACCCAGCGGGGCAAGCGGAAGGCTTACCGCTTGCCCCGTTTTTTCTTCTTCAGTTCAGCTTCAATGCGCTCGCACAGGGTTTTCAGGATGCGGATGCGGGCCACGTTCTTATCATTGGCCGGCACCAGGGTCCAGGGAGCGATCTCCGTGCTGGTGCGGTCCACCATGTCGCACACGGCTTGCTCGTAGGCGGGCCATTTTTCCCGGTTGCGCCAGTCCTCCTCGGTGATCTTATAGCGCTTGAAGCCGGTCGCCTCCCGTTCCTTGAAACGCTTGAGTTGCTCATCCTGGCTGATGGCGAGCCAGAATTTCACGACCACGATGCGGTGCTCCGCCAGTTGCGCCTCGAAGTCATTGATCTCGCTGTACGCGCGTTGCCAGTCGTATTCCGAGCAATAGCCTTCCACCCGCTCCACCAGGACCCGGCCGTACCAGGAACGGTCGAACAGGGCCAGGCGCCCGCGGCGGGGAATGTGGCGCCAGAAGCGCCAGAGGTAGGGTTGGGCCTTTTCCTCGTCGCTGGGCGCGGCGGTGGGGATGACCTGGTAGCGGCGCGCATCCAGGGCTCCGGTGATGCGGCGGATGCTGCCGCCTTTGCCGGCGGCATCGTTGCCCTCGAATACGCAAACCACCGATATCTTGCTGAAGCGTTGGTCGCGCGTGAGCAGGTTGAGTCTTCCCTGCCAGGTTTCCAGTTCTTCCTGATAAACCTTCTTGTCCAGGTTCGCGCTCAGATCCAGCGCTTTCAGGATGTTCAGGTTGTCCACCCGGGCGGCTCCAGAGAGCGTGAGCTGGGGTTTCGGCGCGGCCTCCGCGGGTTGTTCCAGGCGCTTGCGCAGCGCTTCCAACAGCGTGCGGCCAAAGACCAGTTCGCGGTAGCGGGGGTCTTCGCCCTCGACGATGTTCCAGGGCGCGCACGCGCTGCTGGTCATGCGCAGAGCCTGGGCGCACACCTTGGTGAAGGTGTCGTAGAGGCCGAAGTGATGCCAGTCCCGGTCGGTGACGCGCCAGCGGGTGCGCGGATCCTTTTCCAGGTTTTTCAGGCGCCTTTTCTGGCCGGCTTTCGATAGGTGGAACCAAAACTTGAGGATGAGCGCGCCTTCGTCGCTGAGCATCTGCTCGAAGCGGGCATTGCGCTCCATGGCTTCTTCCAAGGCCGCGTTCCCGCTGTGGCCGTAGACCCGGTTCAGGATGGGGAGGCTGTACCAAGAGCCCTGGAACACGCCGATCTTGCCTTTCGTCGGCAGGGCGCGCCAAAACCGCCACATGGGCGGGCGGTCGCGTTCTTCGTCGGAAGGTTCGCCCATGCCATGGGTTTCGATGTGGCGGGGGTCGAGCCAGGCATTGAGGAGTTGGACGGTTTCGCTGCGGCCCGCGCCGTCCACGCCGCTGACCAAGACGACGACCGGGAAAGCGCGCTTGCTGATCAGATCGTATTGGGAATCCAGCAAGGCTTCCCGCAGCGCGGGGACTTCCTGGTCATAGGTGCTCTTGTCGACCTTGTGGCCGATTTCCGCGGATTCGAACATGCCATCTTCCCTTGATGCGGCCCAAGGCCGGGCCTTGTTCACAGGATAGCCCAGGTAGCGGCCGCGCAAGCCGCGCTAGCCTACAAAGCGGCGAGATAGGCCGCCAGGGCGTCGATTTCCGAATTGGTAAGCGGCTTGGCGAAGGGCATCATCGTCTCGCTTCCCGGTCCGCGCGTTTTGCCGGCACGGTATTCCCTGAGCAAGGCGCCCAGTTCCGCCGCCGGCCGGCCAGCCAGCTTGGGAAAGGGGCCCTGCCCATGTCCATCCTGGCCATGGCAACCCAGGCAGACGCTCACGTATTTCAGTTTGCCCGCATCGATCCCGGACGTGCCGGTTGCGGTGACTGCGTCCGCTGGGAAGGCATTTCCAGCCGCGGGTTCGGCGGGCCTTTCCGTTTCAGTTTTCTGTCCGCATGCGCTAAGCAAAGCGAGAAGCAGGACGCTGACGAACTGACGCGGCATCGCCCCGTTCCTAAATCCTATTTCGAGTAGTACAAGTAGTTTGAGAAGGAGGCTTCCGAGACCTTGAACCACTGGATTTCCTGCGCCCGGAATTTCTTCCACTCTTCATAGATGCGGGCGAAGTTGCGATTTTTTCGCGCTTCCTCGTCGTACATGGCGAACGCGGCTTTCTTGGCCGCATCCATGACATCCTTGGGGAAGGCGTGCAGTTTGACGCCCTGTTTCATGAGACGCATGAGGGATTGGGGATTCTTGTAGTCGTATTCGGCCAGCATGTTCACATTGGCCTCCGCGCAGGCGGTCTCGAACGCGACTTGATAGGCTTCCGGCAGCTCGTTCCACTTGGCCAGGTTCACATAGAACGTGAGTTGGGGCCCACCCTCCCACCAGCCCGGGTAGTAGTAGTGCTTGGCGATCTTGTGGAAGCCGAGTTTCTCGTCGTCGTAGGGGCCGACCCACTCGGCGGCATCCAGGGCGCCACGCTCCAGAGAGGGATAGATGTCGGTGCCGGCCAGGGTTTGCGGCACCGCGCCCAGCTTGGCCATGATCTGGCCGCCGATGCCGGGGATGCGCATCTTCAGACCCTTCAAATCGCCCAGTGACCGGATTTCCTTGCGGAACCAGCCGCCCATCTGGACGCCGGTGTTGCCGCCGGGGAACTGCACGATGTTGTATTGCTTGAACAGGTCGCGCATGAGCTTCATGCCACCGCCGAAATACATCCAGGCGTTCTGTTGGCGCGCGGTAAGCCCGAAGGGCACGGCGCAGTCGAAGGCGAAAGCCATATCCTTGCCGACGTAGTAGTAGCTGGCCGAATGGCCGCATTCCACCGTGCCGTTCTGGACCGCATCCAGCACTTGCAGGCCTGGAATCAGATCGCCACCGGCGAAGACACGAATCTGGAATTTGCCGTTGGTGATTTTGTTCAGCCGTTGCGAGAGGCGCTCGGAGGCGCCGTAAATCGTGTCCAGGCTTTTCGGATAGCTGGAGGCCAGGCGCCACTTGATCGCGGGGCCATCGGCAAAAGTGTTGGATGCGAGGGAAGTGGCGGCCAGACCGAGTCCCGCACCGGCGCTTTTCAAGAATGCGCGTCGCTGCATACGCTATCTCTCGATGTGGATGGGGATGGTCAGGCGGCCGCGGCGTCGCGGGGACGGATGCGCACGATCACGTCGATACTGTCTGTCAGCATGCCCTCAGGCGGTGTGGGCAAGCCCGCGATGACCAGATTGTCGGCGGGTATGTCGGTGAGCTCGCCGCTTGCCATGTTGTAAAAGTGATGGTGTGGCGATGTGTTGGGATCGTAGAAGACCTTGCTGGGATCGACGATGACTTCCCGGATCATGTTCTTCTCCAGGAACAAGCGAAGCGTGTTGTAGACCGTGGCTTTGGATGTCTCGCTGTGACGGGTATTCACAACAGACATGATCTGGTCCGCAGACATATGTTCGCAACGGGAAAACAAGGCATGAGCAATCTCGATGCGCTGATGGGTCGGCGCGATGCCATGCAGACGTAGGCGGTCGGAGATGTCCTCACGCGATGCTGGAAAAATACGGGTCTTTTCCATGATTTTCTTGATTTCAGGAAGTCAGCGTTATTCTAGATTGCAGCTTAAACCACGTCTAACCATTGCTGGCGGTATACGCAGATGGAAAAAAAACGGCGACCTATGGTCGCCGTGGAGAGATGCATGTTGTCTTACACAGAAGGTTTGCGGCGAGTAGCCAGCAAACCGACCAAACCCAGACCAAGCAAAGCCAGGGAAGCCGGCTCAGGTACGGTCACCACATCATCCGTGCTCACAATGAAGTTAAAACTGCGCAGACTTCCTGTATCGCCCGTGGCTGCATCAGTAATGGACAGGATCCACTCGCCTTTGGTGCTCATGCCATCAAACAGCGAGAGCAACTCGGTAGGGATGAAGGACTCTCCCGCATTGCAGTCCACCCCGATGACCAAATCGGTGGACCCGCACTGGGAGCCCATCGTTTCCGCGGCGACGGTGCCTTCGTCGTCAAAAACGATGGGGGTGTCCGCGGAGAGGTTGGCATTGTAGCCAAATGCGGAGGGGGAAGGCGCCCCGGGTTGGTCCAAGAGGGTGACGCTGGTGATGCCGTCGGGCCCGGTCAAAATGATGGTCAGGTCGCCTACCCATGAGTGGGACAAGGCCAGCTGAATGTTCAGGTCGGAGATTTTGTAGTCTGCCGCAATGTTGAAGCTGAATGTGGACGTGGAGGCGTCCGCAATCGACCCCCCGGTTGCCGTAGGTAAGGGAATGACGCTTGCCTGGGCGCTCATCGCTGTCATCAAACAGGCAAATAGGCCGACTTTCATGGGGGACATTTATTTCTCCTTAGCCATCAAGTGATATGTGGCAGGTATTAAGCAATAGTCATGCCATATGATATGTCCACAATAAATCAGGTAGATAGCGTCGGTTTTTGGGCTTATTTTTTGGGTGGTGTAAATAAAACCGACAAGCCGGTGAGGTCAAATGCGTGAATTCGAGTCTAGTGCTGTCAACTCTTCCACGCACTTGGTTAATCGCTGACACAAGGACAAATGCACGAACTTTAGTGGATCAGCGGCGCATGTGTTTCAGCGTTGCCAGCATTCCGCGACTGATCCGCCCGCGCCCTGCACGCCGGCATTCGTGATGGTGAAAGTGCCGCAGGTATCGCCTGCCATCGCATTGCCGGCTGTGGGGGCGGCTTGCAGCGTGAACGTGCTGCGCGCGATGGCGGAGAGGGAAATGTCGTAAAACTGGGCGCCGGCGGCGGAGTTTTTCGGTGAACGCTGCAACGCACCCAGCAATCCGGTCGCTGTCGCGGCATTGGCATCGCAGGAGTCGCCATCCCAGTTGTAACAATTGTTGGTTGTATAGGTTCGCTCCAATATTTGCGCGGCCTCCATCAGTACCGCCTTCGCATCTGCCCGCCGCGCCTGGTTCAGGTAGTTTTGATAGGAAGGAACCGCGATAGCGGCCAATATGCCTAGTACGGCGACCGTAATGAGCAGCTCGATCAGTGTGACACCTCGGTAATTCCGGGCTTGCATGGTCGTTATCTCCGGTAAAAAACCATCACGATTGGCGTGAGCGAGGGGAGGGCCGGCATGCCGACCGCCAGGATGCGGCAATCGGGGTCGGCGGGGCATTTTATATAAGGCGCGTGGTTCCATGCCGTCATTCCTCCCGGATTTCCCGCCAGGACGCCCTGGGGTGGCTGGTCATGCCTTTTTCTTTGGTAATGAGTATTTCGCCGGAGGTTCCGCTGGTGACTTTGTATTCCGTCTCGCCGGCGGAGATGACAGCTGGGGTCTTGGAAATGCCGGTATCCAGGCGAAGGCCCGAAACCGGGACTTTCGCTGTGTTTGGATCGTTGTCGTGATCCACGAAATCCAGTTCGTTGAAGAGCTGATCGTTGTTCAAATCGAATACCGAGTAGCTCAGGCGGCCGCCAGTTTGCGCGTCCAGTTCCATCAACCAGCTGTTGCCGCCATAGGAGCAGGCCTCCGTGGAAGGAACCAGCGTGGTGAAAATGACGCGGCCATGGCGGAGCAGGGGCGCGCTGATGACCTTTTCCCCTTCGGCGGTTGCGGGAGAAGGCGGAATCAGGTTCATATACCACCCATATACCCTGCTACCTCCTGTATCGGTGAGCGACACGCCGTTCTTGCTCACGACCCGGACCTCTCGGGTATCGACAGCAAATTGGTTGGTGATGGTTTGCTGGACAAGTTGCGCGCGGTTGCTGGCGGTGCCGATGGCTGCTCCGCTATCCCAAATGCCATATAGACTTTGCAAACTCTTGCCAGCCTGGTCGCCCGACGCGAAATAGCGCCCAGTCCCGAAATAAAGCATGACGCCGGTTTTCCCGCTTGGTGTCTCGCCGATTTCCAGGGGCGCCGTGATCGGTTGTCGGTTCGTTCCATCCGTCGCAATGAACAAAGGCGCGGGGTTGCCGGCACTCGAGTAGGCGACCTGGATGTGTGAACTGACGCCAAACGAGGCGGGTGCCTTGAACTTCCACAGGTTCCCCAACAGGTCGCCCGCATAGATCGCATCGCTGGCGGGTATCGAACCCAGCAGCTTGAACTGACGGGTGACGGGGGCGATGTAAAGCGCGGGACTGGACAGGCCGTTCTGGCTGCTGGCGTCGCCCGAGCCGGTATCGACCAGATCGCCTATCGCGCCGCTGGGCAGATCCACGATGAACAGCATGGCTTTCTGGGCGCTACTGTCGTAGCCGTTGCCGAAAACCGCGGTCCAAGGATTCAACCCGGTACCTCCATGGCTCGCGAAATAGTTGTTGAGCACCGAGGTGACAGCCGGCGCGCCAATGACATAGCCGAGATTCGCCCAGCCACCCGGCACGCCCGCGTCGATGGACTTATCGTCTCTTTCCCATAGCACCTTGATGTTCTCGGGATTTGTCACATCCAGCGCGAAGACCGCGCGACCACCCGCGCCGAGGGTGCCCACGAGGATGGTGTGCCATTTCACGCCGTCTCCCGCGTCGAAATAGGCGTCGCCCAGGCCGAAAGTACCGTCGACATAGTACTGGTGCGAATACGCGGGATCGGTCAGCTTGTAGAGATTCTCGAAAACCGCGTTGGGGACGTAGGCGAAGGTTTCGACACCGGTATCCGCGTTGAAGGCGTGCAGCATGCCGTCGTTGGCGCCGATGTAGATCATCGGCGTGCGGGTTTTCTTCGTCTCCAGGTATTCGAGATAGGTGTCCACGTAGGTGGTCTGGTCGTCGATCGTGGTGGAGGTGGTATAGCCGATGTGGCCGAAGTTCTCGGTTTTGACGAAGATCGGGTCGGAATTGACGATATCTCCCAGCAGCTTGGTCCTTGCCCGCATACCGGTGACGTTCTCGCCTCTCAGCCAATTTAGCCGATTAGACCCCTGCCCATCTCCACCGGAATTGTCGTTGCCGGGGCAGGCCGTCGGATCCGCCTTGTTCAAGTAGGCTTTCTGGGTGCAGGAAAGGTTGCCCCAGGCGAAAACCACGCCTCTTGCGCCGACGGCCTGGGTGCCGTCGTAGGTCTTGATGTTGCGGCTGGCGGCTGCCGGTATTTTTCCCGCGCTATCGGTGTTCCATTTCTCGTCGCCTAGGGTGCCGTCCGTGTTCAGCTCGTAGGCGACCAGTTGCCCACTCCAATCCTCGCTGCTGAACTTGGCCTGGTACACCACGGATTGGGTATCCAGGCGTGTGGAGTTGGTTGCGACCGAGGAGGACGAGGATTCTTTGACCGCCGCGCGTTCGAAGACATCCGCCAAACGGTCGTATAGCTGGGCTGGGTTGCGGACATCGAAGTAGTTGTCGGGTATCCCATCGGCGCCAAGCGCGCCAGTGCTGTTGTTGGTGGTATCCCATTCGGATGCGAGGTTGGGACTTGGCGTTCCGGTTTCCGGGGTGGACTCGGTGAATCCGCCATATTTCGCGGCGTACCAGAGCGGATTCTTGAGCAGTTGCGCTGACGAAGGACTGATCGTGTAGGTGGCGGCGGTCGGCGCGGTGATGTCAGGAGGGGCGGATGGCAAAGTACTGCCGACGCTGAAGTCGGAGCCACCCTTGCGATAAATCGGAAAGTGAACCCCGTCGGTGGAGGAGCCTAACACGGAGGTTCCCGCAGTGGTGTAGCCGAAAGTGAGGGTATGCCCCGCATTGGCTTGGGTGACGCATGTCGCGATGATGACTTGATCGGATGCCGCAAACCAGGGACCGACAGTAGCGTTTGCCGAGGCATTGGTGGGGCACAGCATTTTGAAGCTACTGCATGCCGCGCCGACGCAATAGCCCAAACGCTGGATGCCATCAGTGTCGTAGTCGTTGCCCCAGGAGGAGTCCTCCCAAGTAATGGTGAAACAACCGGAGGTGGTGCCGTTCCCGCTACATGTCTTGGTCTTTGCAGAGGTGTCGGTCCCCACTTCGCCTGAAGCCACATTGGTGTCAACGACTAGATTGGTCATCGAGCAGTTACGCCAGTCAGATGAATTGCTTGTCCAAGCGCCGGGATTGCCATCGCTATTGGCTTGGCAAGCAGGTAGCAGCGTCATGCCGGTGGCGGGACTGAAACTGGGCAGCGACTCGGCCAATTGCACAGCGTAGGTGGTCAGCGGCTGGCGCAATGCCCAGTCTTTCTTGACGCTGCCCCAGCGGGTATTGCGCTTAGATGCATAGCTGGGGCGCAGGTCGATGGTCTTGGGCGCGTAGGCCAAGCCGGCGATCCCATAACCGCCCTGGGTGTTGGGCATCTGTGGGCAAATACCCTTCGCGGTCGCCAGATCGCTGACTACCTTTGCCGTACACTGGCCGAGACCCGTGCTACCTCCGTTATCTCCCACCATATAGGTGCCGCCATTGATATTTTCGTGGGCGGCATCCCCCACCGCTTTTGTGAGTGTGGCCGCCTCGATGGCTGTACCGCCAGTGGGTGTGAAACTGGTCAACTCGTCGGTGTCAAAGGAGTTCAGCCCCGTGGACATGACCACGATGCTGGACAAGGCGCACCACTCCGTGGCGGGCAAAGGGTCGCTCCAGGTGACCGTCGGGATCGAGGACAGGATATCCGAGTCGCTCTGGTCGAATGCGGTCGTGGCCCCCGCTTTGGCGAAATAGCGCAGGGTTTCCAGATACATCTCGCTCAAGGGATTGCCCCAGTCGACGCAATCGCCATTGTTGAAGGTGAGTTTGCCTGGGCTATCGCATTGGTATTGGTACTTGTTATCTTCGTATCTCCACCCAGCGATATGCAATCGATTGAGTGTATTGATGATGCCTGCCTTGTTGGCGTCCTGGTTGATAAACTGCCCGGTGCAGACATCGATTTCGTCGTTGCTATTGTGGTTGCCGCAAACGCCGTCGTTGTTGTTGTCAGAAATGTGGCCGATGTTCTTGCGCAATACGCCGCCGGATTTGTTGGCCTTGTAACTGCCGGTCATGAGGCCGAAGCGGGTGCGCGGAGAAGCGTCCACATCTCCGTATTCCTGAATGAGCCCGATGGGTTTGTTGCTTGTCCCGTAGGTCTTGCAGTTGGACTCCAAACCCGCCGTCGAATCGCAGACTTTCACGCGCGCATTGTATGTCCCGATCGTGCTCGATGGCCGGGTGCCGCTTCCTGTCGTGCACTGGGTTCCATCCGACGCGTCCCACTGGGGCCAAGGGCCCGCCGCGACTTTGATTAACGGCGTGGGAAGGGGGAACGCCATTTTGCCGGTCAATGTGCTTTCAGTGCTGTCAGTGACGTTGCAAAGCGAAATTGATGTATTGCCGTTTACAAGTGTTGTGGGTATGTACAGGCCGAGCGTGGTGGCACTGCCAGGGTTGTAGACCTTGACGAAAGCATGCACGTCGTTGGGTAGAAAATGGCGTTCCAATATGGTTGATGTGGTGCTGTCAGTGGAACGATAGCCGCCATAATAGGTTTTTCGCACAACATCCATGCGTGTCATGCTGGCCCAATTCAGAAAGTTGCCGCTCCATGTACTGCCGTTGCATTGATGCGTTCCCGTAGTGACAGCGGCTGACGGTGAAAAAATGTCACTTGAATAGGTGTAGCACTTGTCCGGATCGAAATAGCCGTAGTAATTGATGCTGTCCTTGTAGGTTGTGTCCAAAACACCATCGCCATCGAGATCCGAGTAGTCCGTGTAGGCTTTTTTCGACAGCTCATGATCGCGCGACATGAGCAACATGACGCGGGGTTCCACCGGACTGGTGATGAACAAGGGCGATTGGGCCGGCTGCACGGCCCAAGCATCGAGTGGCAGCGCCAGAATCGATAAGAATGCCAGCAAGAGCTTAGGTTTCATCTTCGACCTCCATGGGGCCATGTCGCGTGTTTGCGCAAGCCGTGACCATTTGACTGTTCGTCCGGCAATTTTTCATCGGGTATTCCATGTGGTGACCCGGTTCCGTTGTCAACGCCGGTAATAGCTTTGCAGCATGACCACCGTAACCGGGTTCCCGGCGTCGTCGGTTTGTCCACCGACGCCGCGGGCCGTGATCCGGTAAATGCCGGACTCGGTCACGGTGCCGAACTTGAGGCTGCCACCGACCGGGGTGTAGTTGTAGGTGCAGGACCCCTTCTCACAAACCACCTTGCCCGAGACGTTCTCGATGATGTAGCGGGGTGCCTCGTCCACGCCGGCTACCGTGCCGGTATAGACGAGAGAGTCCGCAATGGTCCACTTCAGGACTTCCCACCAGGGTTTGCATACGGCATTGGCGGTCGTGCAACTATCGTTCGTGTCGTCGTCCGCATAGGGGTCGGTGAAACCCGCGTCACCGGGAATCCTGGGCGAATAAAGGCCGGTCGGACTCGGCATCTTGTTGGTGAACGGTCCGATGACCGCGCCGTTCAGGTACCGCTCCGCCTGACGCAGCGCCGCTTCCGCCGCTTGCAGCGCGAGGCCGGCGTCCCGGTTCTGCCCTGCCATGCGCTCTTCCAGGCTGGTGGTGCGTATGGCCGTGACGCCCAGCAGGGTCACCAGGACAAGAATGATCAGGCCCATGACCAGGGCCGCGCCGGATTCCTTGGAGCCCGGCCGATAAGGCGTTAGGGGCCGCTTGTCTCGATGCATGTTCCGCTTCCTCGCCATCATGGCAAACGATTGCGAATACCGATGGTGCT
The DNA here is from genome assembly GCA_044227325.1 of Thiobacillaceae bacterium. Lineage (GTDB taxonomy): Bacteria > Pseudomonadota > Gammaproteobacteria > Burkholderiales > Thiobacillaceae > PFJX01. The sequence goes on from JBGAFI010000024.1 coordinate 22,435, forward strand.
GTTGAAGACCCGGCGGATGCGCCGGTCGGCGGGCGCGACGGTTTCGCCGGCATCCGTCGTGTCGCCGTCGCAGTTCTTATCCAGGGAATAGGGCTGGGGGTTGGCCAGGCCATCGTCGGTGGTGCGCATCAAGAGCGCGACGCGCACGCTGACCACATTGCCCCAGTTGCCGGAGGCGGTCACCGTTGCCGCGGTACGGTAGACGTCGGCGGACTGGTTGTTGTCGGTGTCCTCGCCATAGCACAGTTGCATGTCCTCCACGCCTTCCACTTGTTCTTCCGCGCTGCCGACTACTCCGCCATTCCAGGGACGCATATACAACGCAGGCTGGTCGGAAGGATTGTTCATGATGAAAAAGGTGCTTTGCTCGAAGGCCATGACCATGGCGTCCGCGCCGTACGCCTTGCTGAGGTTGACACTGGAGTTGCAGGCGGCGGCATGGGTGATGGTGATGTTCCCCTCGGAAACGCTGTTGGCGCAAAAAATATCCGCGTTGGAGCAATCGGAAATGAACAGGATGTCGCCCGCCTCGATGCCGAAGGGATTGTCGCTGATCTGGATGTTGGCATTGACAGCGGTCATGTTGCCGGTGAGGTAGAGGCTGTCGGAGGCGGACGCCTTCATTACCATGATGCTGTCTGTATCGGCGACCGCACCTGCGATACCGGCCGGCACCGAGGCTTCGTAGCCCCGCAATACCGTGCCCGCGCCGAAGGCGGGCGCGCCCGTGGCGATGACATTGACCGAAGCGACCTGGCTGAAGCAACCCATGTAGCCCGCCATGCGGATTTCCCGGCTCAATAGGGTGAATGCGAAGCGGGCGGATTCCTGAAGGCGGGAGGTGGATTCCGCCACCCGATAGCTTTGGTTGGATTGGACGTAGACCACCAGGATGCCGCCCAGGATGAATAGGCCGATGGTCAGGGCGATGAGGATTTCCAGCAGGGTCATGCCTTGCTGGCGCTTTGGGCGGGAGAGGAATGATCGAATATTCATAGTTGGCTATTGGTGATCATCTGTTGGGTGGTGCTACCCCCCGCGCGACTATCGTCCCATTGCACGGTGATGGTCAGGGTGACGCCAGCATCGGCGCCGACCACGGTCGCGATCGCGCCTTGACCATTGGGCAAGGCGGTGGCGATGTTGGCGCGCCAGGTTCTTATGTCCTGGGCGGGGATGGTGGCGCCGGCGGGCGATGCGGCCGCCAGGGTCACATTGTATTGGCCCGCGCGGGCGGCTTCCCGGTTGGCGCGCATCGCATCGATGATGTCGTAGGACAGCACGCTGGCCTGGGTACGCAAATAGGCGCTGTGGTTGGCTTGCAGACTGGTGGCTTGCAGGCCCGCCAGGCCGAGGAGGCCAAGGGAGAGGACCATGATGGCGACCAGGACTTCCAGCAGGGTGAATCCGTCTTGCCCTCTTTCTGCGGTGCGGAAAGATGGGCCACGACGCGTGGGGAATAAGGGGGGGGCGCGATATTTCATGGCGTGCATGAGGTGATGTCCACCCCGGCCTCGTCTTCCGGGATGCCGTTGCCGTTGGCGTCACGGGCGATTCGCACCCGGCCAGCGGTGGTGACGAACAACGCGCGGGAGCCGTTCAAGCCGCTCGAATCGCATATCACGAAGCGGCCAGTAGTATTTGCGCGGCCAGCTTGGTCGTAAGTGATGAAATTCGTGAAATTGTTGTTTGGCCGCAAGGTGGTGTCGCTGGGCACGGGGGGGGAGACCCGCAGTACGGTTTCGCCGTTGGCGGCGTCCACAGCGGCGGGCGAATCGTTGTCCAAATTCAGGAACACGATCCAGCCCGCATCCCAGCCGTTGCCGGCGGCGGCGCAGGATGTGCCGGTACTGCTCCGGCAGACGCTGACATGTTGTCCGCGCCGGATCGCCTCGCTACGTGCCAGACTGAAGGAGGCAAGCAGTTCGTTGCTCACCGTCGCCATGCGGGTGTTATGGAAAAACGTCTGGAAGCTCGGGACGGCAATGGTCATCAGGATGGCGGCGATGGATATGGTGACCAGGAGCTCGATGAAGGTGAACCCTTCTGGTCGGCGGGCGATCCCGCCGGGCTTGGGCTCCTCGAAAAAAGTGCTTGGCTTGCGGTGATTCATGTCCACGGACCTGCCGTTATTTTGTCCTGACCCCAGCTTAGCCGTTTGCGCTACCTCATGAGCACCACGGGGGATGAGCGGTCGCTTTGATAGAATAAGCGTACCTTCGCTCTTGTCCGCGACCTTGTTTTCTGACTTCCTGATCATCGGTGCCGGCGTGGCTGGCTTGAGCACGGCCTTGGAACTGGCGGCGCGCGGCGCCAAAGTGGTCGTGTTGGAACGGGGCAGCGCCGGACGTGAGTCCACATGGGCGGGTGCGGGCATATTGTCTCCTTTGTTGCCTTGGGATTATGGGGATGCAGTCAACGCGCTGTCCGAATATTCCCGCAGCTTGTTTCCGGCGTGGTGCGATTCCTTGCAGGCGCTTTCGGCGATCGATCCGGAGTTCCGGGAAACCGGCATGCTAGTCATGCCGCCATTCGACCTCACCCGGGCGGAAGACTGGTGCAGGCGGCATGGTTGGCGCCACGCGCGTAGGAACAGCAAGGATTTTCTTCCGGTGGGGGCGATGGATGATGCGCTCTGGTTGCCGGATGTGGCTCAAGCCAGGAATCCCAGGTTGGCGAAGGCCCTGCGCGGCGCGGCGGCGGCGATGGGGGTTGAACTGCGTGAGAATGTCCAAGTCTCCGGCTTGGAGTCACGAGGCGGTCGTGTTCGACAAGTCCTGGCCAGGAATGAGCGCTTCTCGGCGGATGCCTTCGTGGTCGCGGCGGGCGCATGGAGCGGCGATATCCCCGGTTTGGAAGGCTTCTCCCAGCGTATCTACCCGGTTCGCGGCCAGATACTGCTGTTCAAGCAGGCAACGGGCTGCCTTTCCACGGTGATATATAGCAACGGCCATTACATGGTGCCCCGCGCCGATGGCCATATTCTGGTGGGCAGCACACTGGAATATGTTGGTTTCAATAAATCGACCACCGATATCGCGCGCAGGGAGATACTGGATTTCGCGGTGAGCATGCTGCCCGCGTTGGCGCATACCGAACTGGTCAGCCATTGGAGCGGGCTGCGTCCGGGCTCACCCGACAATCTACCCGTGATCGGACGGCATCCGGTTTATGAGAATCTGTTTCTGAACAGTGGACATTTCCGCTATGGGGTTACGATGGCGCCCGGGTCCGCGAAATTGCTGACCAGTCTGGTGCTATCCGAGCCACCTCCCATTCCACCGGCTGCCTATATTGCCGATGGTTTGCCCAGTGAGGACTGAGTGCGGGTTTGTGGGCTTGAATGTCGCGCTTTAATCCTGTTTCATTGGCGCCTAAGAATAGTGGGCCGGACCCCGACAGTTCGAGGTTCGAGGGACAACATAAATCATGTCGGGATGTCGAATGAATAGAGCGCGCAATGGTTTCACCGTCATCGAACTCGTGGTGGCGATCACCATCGTCTGCTTGCTCGTGGCTGTGGCGGTGGCTTCATTTCAGGACCACATGACCCGCAAGGCGCGCTCCCAGGCGCGCTCCGCTCTGATCGAAGTGGCCGAGGGACTGCGTTTCCAATTTGCCCGGTCCGGCACCTACGCGGGCGCGATATTGCCCATTACCCAGTCTCCCCGGGAGGGGGATGTGATCTACCGGATCAGTCTGGCGAAGACCACGATTGCCGCGAGCGATCCCAAGTTGGTTTTCCCCGCTTCCTCGGACCAGTCGTTTACGTTGCAGGCCGTGCCGGTGGATGAGGATGCCTGCGGGACCTACCTGCTCGATCAGGCGGGGCGCATGGGCGTGCTCGGGCCGGATGCGAAGCTTGCCGATTGCTGGCCGAAATAGCGCCAGCCCATGCCTGGCTGAATGATGTCGCCGCATTTGCTGGGTGTGTTGCGCCAGCTTTCCCCCGAGACTTTTCTTTCCGGCGAGGCGATCGCCAAGCGCTTGGTCTGTTCCCGAGCCACCGTCAATAACGCGATCCGCGAGGCGATAGAGGGGGGGGTTCCCATCCACGCGGTGCATGGACGAGGCTATCGGCTGGCCAGTCCGCTGACCTGGCTCTCTTGTGAAAGCCTATCCGAGGCGTTGTCGAGATCCGGGGTGGCCTTGCGCTGCCACGATCAGGTCGCATCCACCAATGCCGATCTGATGGCTTGGGCGCAATCCGGCGCGCCGCATCGGGCCGTGGTGACCGCGGAGTGGCAAAGCCAGGGACGTGGCCGCAGAGGGCGCGCCTGGCACGCGGGACTGGGGCGCGGCCTGATGTTTTCCATGCTTTGGCGGTCCGGCCGGCCCGCCGCGGAACTCTCCGGCCTGTCCCTGGCGGTGGGCGCGATGTTGGTCGAGACCCTGCAAGAGCTCGGCTTGGACGGCGCCCGTGTCAAATGGCCGAACGATATCCTGGTGGACGGCGCCAAGCTGGCGGGGATTCTGATCGAACTGGCTGGCGACATGCTGGGGCCCAGCAGCGCGATCATCGGCGTCGGCATCAATGTCGACGGCGGCAAGGATTTGGCCGCCCAGGTGGGGCAGCCGATCACGGACCTGCGCCAGCATATCGGCATCGTCGATCGCAATCGACTGCTACAGACCCTGGTCCTCGGGCTGGACGCGGGCTTGGCCCGTTTCGAGGAACAGGGGTTTGCCGCGTTTCAAGCGGCATGGCAGGCCTGCCATGCCCACCAGGATCGGGAAGTGGCGATCCTGCCGGGGCAGGGCGACGCCATCGTCGGGCGCGCCCGCGGGGTGGATGAACACGGGGCACTGTTGCTGGAAACCGGGGCGGGCCTGCGGCGTTTCCATTCGGGAGAAATCAGCTTGCGGACGGTGGAGCCTTGAGCCTCCTGTTGGATGTGGGCAATACCCGGATCAAATGGGCGTATCTTTCCGGCGATGTCGTGCAGTCGGGCGGCGCCTGCGCGAGCGCCGATGTGTCCGCATTGGGGCGCCTGTGCGGATTCGCGGACAAGGGTCGCGCGGTGGTCTCCTGTGTCGCCGGAGAGTCGGTTCGTCTGCCCTTGGCGGAGATGTTGGCCGGGGCTGGCGTTCAAACGCATTGGCTCCGCTCCGCGCATTCCGGCCATGGTCTGCTGAACCGCTACGAGCCGCCGGAAAGTCTCGGCACGGATCGCTATGCGGCGCTGGTCGGCACCGCCCGCCACTTCCATCGGGATTGTGTGGTGGTGAGCATCGGTACCGCGCTGACGGCGGACATGTTGACCAGCGACGGCCAATTCCTCGGCGGGTGCATCGCGCCGGGGCCGGATCTGATGCGGGAGTCCTTGCTCGCGGGCACGGCCGGCATCACGCCGTCGTCCGGGGGGTGGCAGGCATTCCCCCGGGATACCGGCGCGGCGGTGGACTCGGGTATCGCGCTGGCCCTGTTGGGTGTGGCGCAAGGCATGCGGGAACGCTTGGCGGGTTTGCGCGCTGGCGCATCCGGTGGGCCTCTTCCCGCCGTCGTGCTTGGCGGGGGCGCGCGGCATTGGCTGCGGCCGCTGCTGCAAGGCGAGGTCGTCGAGGTGGATGAACTGGTGTTGGAAGGATTGGCATGGATCGCGCGGGATCTGGGATTCGCCGGTTAACCGGATTGCTTTTGCTATTGAACCTGGGCGTGCTGGCCGCCGGCCTGGGCATTTCCTATTGGCCGTCGCAACCCGTGACCACCCTGGAATTCAATGGCGACAAAGTGAAATTCCAACGCGAGCCCGAGGGAAATGGGGTAACGAATGGGCCAACCAATGGGCTTGCGGGGAGCGCGACCGCCAACAACGACAAGGCCGCCGCTTTCGTTGCGGCGCAGCCGGGGCAAGCGCCGGAGGTCGCCGACCGAAAACCCGCGGCACCGGCCTGCCTCAGTTGGCGTAGTCTGGACGCGGACGGTCTGATGGCCGTCGAGTCGCGCTTGAAACAGGCCGGCATGGCGCCCGGGAGCTATGACATACAACTGAGCAAGCATTTGGGCTGGTGGGTGTTTCTACCGCCGTTCGCGGATACGGACGCGGTGCGCGCGGCGATGGAGGATGCGCGTGGGAAAGGCGTCACCGATATGGCGCCGGTACGGGGCGGGAAGATGGCCAATGCCTTGTCCCTGGGGGCCTTCGCGACGTTGGAGGGTGCCCGGAGCCATGCCGCCACCCTGGCGGGCAAAGGCATCAAGGGGGTGAGGCTGGGGCCGAGGCCGGAGGCCGGTGAAGTGCGCCTGGTGTTGTCCGGCAAGGGGCCGCAATTGTCGGCGGAATCCTTGCTCAAGGATTGGCCGCAGGGCCTGCAGCCCGCCGTCTGCTCGCCGGGAACACCCTGATTCCGTAAGCCTTCAAGGATTCGCGCCGCCTTGGCAGAGCGAGGCGGGGTCGCATAGGCGCCCGCGCAGCCAATCGGCGGAGATCGACACGACCATATCGTCGAATTCGCCGCCAGGGCGATCCAGCGCGCGCGGCGGATGCATGATGAAACGGTTGTCCGTGTCGACGTTTTCCAATTCCTCCACATGGGTGGGCGCGAGATTCACGCCACCTCCCGCGTTGAGCGCGCCGAAGCCGTTTCGCCCATGGGAAATCAGGACGGCGGCGGCGGCCATGGGATGTTCGCAGCGTAAATCCTCGCAGACTTGGAGCAGGCTGGTGGCGGGCGTGCCGGGATCGCTCCAGTCGGCGGCGACCGCGTAACCGAGCCGGTTGCCCCAGGCGTCGCTCTCCGCCAGTCCCAGCGTGAGCCAGGGCAGATTGCCTTCCTTGACCGCGCAATGGCCATCGCGGTCACGGTCTTCCTGTCCGTCGTTGGGCACGACGGCGCCCTGGCCCGCGCGCGCGTCGGGGCAGGGCAGGCGGCCGATGCCAGAAGTCCCGGGATGGCCGATGGCGTACCCCACCAAGGCGGTGCGCGCTGCCTCCAACGCGCGCCGGGTTTCGCCGTTCTGGCGTTCGGCAATCTGCTGGCCCAGAGGCGTGAGCACGCCGCCCAACAGCAAGGTCACCACAAACAGGACGATGGCCAGTTCGATGAGGGTGAAGCCGTTGTCGGGCCGGTGGCCCGCCGGCAGAGAGCTAGCGGCGCGCCGCGGCATCTTCCCAGGTCCACCAGTTGAGGCGGCACTCGGCCTGGCCCGAGACGCCATCCGGATTCAAGACGAGCGTGCAGGCTTCCACGGTGAAAAAGCCCGGCGCGTTTTTGCGCAGTGCCTTCAGCAAGGCATCCAAGCCGGCGGCATCGACGTTGCTGGCCGAGATATCCATGGCCGATACGCGCAAGCCGGGCGCGAGCGGGCTCGCAACGAGGGGAGCCAGCCGCCAGGACAGGCTGTCCAGTTTCAAGCTTGCCTGTACTTGACCCAGCGTGGTGATCCAAGCTGTCCTCTGCTCCGGGCCAAAGAAACCGTTGTGGCGGAGCTGTTCGTACAGGCCGGCTTCTTCCCGGCTGCGCCTTAGTTTGTCGGGCGCCTCCCGGGCGGCCAGCGCGGCTTCGGATTCCCGCGCCGCGTCCCTTGTCAGATCGGTTTCGCTGGCCGAGTGATAACTCAGCCCCCAGAGCAGGAAGCCGATCCCCAGAATCAGCGCGCCCGCCAGCAAAAGGGTGGGCGTTCGCAGTTGAGGGGTGAGCAGGGGAAATCTCATGGCTTTGCCTGGCGTCTGGCTTCGATGCGGAAACGCGCATTGAGGCGGCTGTGTCCGAACTCGCCTTCGATGCTCAGGCCGGAAGCGGCTTCCAGAGGCCACAGCGTGACGTTGACCTGGCCCTCCCCGGGGAGGGTGTCGCGGACGCGCGCGTTCAGATCGCCGATACGCTGGTGCGCGGCGCTGTAGTCGCCATCGAAGTGGGCGATTTCGCCTTCCATTACCAGGGCGGCTCTTCCCGCCACATCCTGGGCCTTCCACTCCAGCCGGCGCGGCAGGATGTGGCCGGTCTGGGATGCGGCATCGAACAGAACCGTGAACGGGGCGATGGGGGACCGGTCCTGGGTTTCCACCGCGCGCCAGGCCCGGACAGCGCCCAGTCGCTGGCGGATGGCCTCCACTCCGCCAGCGTCGGCCAGGATGCCGGCTTCCTGGCTGAGGTGGTCGCGTGTGGCTTGGCGCAGGAGGCGGGACTGGTTTTGCAGGCGCCAGGCATCCGCCCACAAGCCCAGGCTAGCGAGCAGTGAGAGCCCGACCCAGGCGGCCGCGACGAAACGCAGACCATGCCTCCACCAGCGGATGCGGGTTTCCTCCCGCTGTTCCCGGGTCATCAGGTTCGCGCTGATGGGGGCGCTGCCCAACAGGCGCAGATAGAGGGCGTCGGCGGATTCCGCGAGCAGGGAAGGGGGCAGGTCCAGCCCATCGATCAACTGGGCGCGATGGATGGTTTCGCACAGGAAGCCGGCGGAAGCGGGCAGAAAGAGGTGCAGGCCGGACAAGGTGTTGAGCGGGTCGATCAACACGGTGCGCAAGTGTTCGCCGCGGGCGAGCAGGCGCTGGCCCACCAGGGCCTGGCGTGTGCGTTCGATTTCCTCCGCGTAGCTTTCCAGCGGGTCTTCGTACTGGCTGCCGTCCACCGGCGCCAGCCGGGAGAAACGCAACTCGCCGTCTTCCAGGTAGGTGAGGCGCAGGCCGCCGGTCTGTTCGGAAACCAGGAGCAGCCGGGTCTTGTTCAGCCGGAATTGCCTTGCCAGGGGAATGGACAGGGCGGGCAACAGCCAGATGCCGGCCAGATGCCGGCCGCGCACGTGGGCGATGTCGAGCCAGGGCCGGATGATCTCCGGATTGGTGAGCCCCATCATCAGGTAGCGGTCGCGCCGGGTTCCATCCCGCAAGGGAGCTTGGCGCAAGGCCGCGCGGTAGGGCGAGTGATGGATCAGTTGGCGCAGGCGCCGCTCGGTCATCTCGCGCCGGTCCGGGCCGCGCACGGAGGGCAGCACGTCGTGCCGGTAGAGCTCGTCCACGGTATCCACGGCGATGGCGATGGGCATGCGCGGATGTTCGAGCAGCAGATCGTTGAACTGCTCCCAGCCCTCCTCGTCCGCCGGAAGATTGCGCACCGCCTCGATGTTGCCGCGCCGATACACCGCGCAACTGGCGCCCGCCGCCGAGAGATACAGCAACAGACGGGGGTTCAGGCTGAGCGGGTTGAGCTTCACAGCGGCAGCTCCCCGATGATCTGATAGACGGGCAGGAAAACGGAGAGCAGCAGGAAGGCGAGCAGCAGCCCGAGGACGGCGGCCAAGCCAGGCTCCAGCAGCTTGAGGGAGCGGGTGATGGTTTCCTTGGAATCCCGCTCGAAGAACCAGGCGACGTTTTCCAGGGCCTCGGCCAGGACGCCGTTGGTTTCGCCGGTATGCACCATGCGCAACACGAGGGGGGGAAACAAGGCTTGTTTCGCCAGGCTGTCGCCCACGCCGCCGCCGCTGGCGATGAGCAGGGTGGCCGCTTGCAGCTTGCGCCGGATGACCCGGTTGTTGGCGCTTTCGGCGCAGGCCTGCAGGGCGTCGAGCAGGCCGACGCCGGATTGCAGCAGCAAGGCGAGCAGACCGGTGACGCGGGCCAGGATGCGCTTTCTCAGCGTCGCGCCGACGATGGGCAAGCGCAGCAGCAGATCATCCAGGCGCTCCGCGAAATTGGCGGATTGGCGCAGCAGGATGGCGATTCCCAGGCCGCCTGCGGCCAGCGCCGGCAGAAGCCAGACCAGATGGGCGCGGATCAGTTCGGACACGCTGACCAGGGCGCGGGTGGTGACCGGCATGGGCAGATTCAGGCTGCTTACCAGGAGCGCCAGTTTGGGCGTGAGGTAGAACAGCAGCACCGCCGCCGCCGCCAGCACCGCCACGGCGGCGAGACTGGGATAGATGAGCAGGCGGGTGAATTCGGCGTGCAGTTCGTCCTGCTGTTTGAGGCGGGTCTCCAGGCGGGCGAACACGGTTTCCATCTGATCGCTCTTTTCCGCCGCGCGCACCAGGGCGATGAACACCCGGTCGAAGACCTTGGGATGGGTCGCCAGGGCTTCCGACAAGAGCTTGCCGCCTTCCAGGTCGTCGGCCACCAGGGTGAGCAGGTCGCGGAAACGGGAGTTTTCCGTGCTGTTGATGAGATCCTTCAAGCCGTCCAGCAGCGGCGCGTTGGCCCGGGCGATCTGCTGCATATGGAAGCAGAAACCGATCAGGTCGCGCCGGCTGGCTTTCCAGCGATGGAAGAAACCTTCCCGAGACGCCTGGCGCGCCCGGATCAGGGTGATGCCCATACGGCGCAGGCGCAGATCCAGATCGATATCGTTGATGGCGGAGAGCTCGCCCTGGATCCGGTTGCCCTGGGCATCGGCGGCGCGGTAGCGGAAACGGGGCATCAGCGCCTCGCCAGATCCACCACGCGCTTGATCTCCGCGAGGGACGTATCCCCGCTCCGCACGCGGTCGAGCGCATCCTCGACCAATTTCTTCCAGCCCCGCGCCGAGGCCAGGTCGGCCAGTTCCCGCGGCGTCGCGCCGCGCAGGATGGCCTCGTCCAGGTCCTCGTCCATGAGCAGCAGCTCCATCAGGGGCAGGCGCCCGCGATAGCCTTTGTAGGCGCAGTGGATGCAGCCGCGTGCCTTGTGGATCTTGGCCGGCGCCTGCCCATTGAGCAGGGCCAGTTCCTCTTCCTTCGGACTGTAGGCGCGTTTGCAATGGGGACACAGGCGCCGCACCAGCCTTTGGGCGACCACCGCGACCACGTTGCCGGCCAGGATGGAGGGGCGGATACCCATGTCGATCAGGCGCGGAAACACGCCCAGCGCGGAATGGGTGTGCAGGGTGGTGAACACCAGGTGCCCGGTCATGGCGGCGCGGAAGGCCATCTCGGCGGCCTCCCGATCGCGGATCTCCCCCACCAGGACGATGTCCGGATCCTGGCGCATGATGGCCCGCACGCCGCCGGCGAAATCCACCTTGGACAACTCGGTGAGGGAGGTCTGGCGGATCAGCGGATGGGGGTACTCCACCGGATCCTCCAGGGTCATGATGTTGACTTCTTCCCGGTTCAGATGCGCCAGCAGGGAATACAGGGTGGTGGTCTTGCCGGAACCGGTGGGTCCGGTGACGATGACCAGGCCTTCCGGGCGGGCGATGGCTGACAGGAGCCGCTCCAGGGTGTCCTGGGACAGACCCATGCGGTCCAGGGGAATGATGGACTTTTCCCGGTCCAGCACCCGCAGCACGATGTTCTCGCCATGCAGGGTGGGCAGGCTGGAGACCCGGAAGTCGATGCTGCGGCCGTACAGCATCAGGGAGAGGCGGCCGTCCTGCGGGGCGCGCGATTCCGCGATGTTCAACCCGGAGATGACCTTGAGTCGCACCGATATCGCCGGCCAGTATTTGCGGTGCAGGCTGCGGATGGGCTCCAGCACGCCGTCGATGCGGTAGCGCACGCGCAAGAAGGCGGCTTCCGGCTCGAAGTGCACGTCGGATGCGCCGCGCTTGACCGCCTCGGCGAGCAGGGCGTTGACCAGTCTCACCACCGGCTGGGTGTATTCGGTGCCCATCTGGAGCGTGCTCCAGTCCACCTCGCCGGTCTCGATTTCCTTGAGGATGCCGTCCACCGAGAGGTCGAAGCCGTAGAACTTGTCCAGATGTTCCAGTATCTGGGCTTCGGCGGCCAGCATCGGCCGGATGTCGTAGCGGCCTTCGAGATGGGCGCGCAATTGGTCCAGGGCGACCAGGTTGAACAGGTCGGGCACGGCGACGGTCAGCGTGCGTCCATCCTCGTCCACCGCCAGGGGCAGGATATGGTGGCGTCGGGCGAGATGTTCCGGGGCCAGGGCGATGGCCTCCGGATCGGCCACCACCTGGGTGAGATCGATGCTGGTTTCCCCCGCGTTCTGGGCCAGCACGTCGCGCAGCACGGTGTCGGTGATGAAACCCAGCTCGATCAGTTGCCGCCCCAGGGGTTGACCGCTCGCGGCCTGCTCCATGAGCGCGATGCGCAACTGGTCGTGGCTGATCAGACCCTTGGCCGCGAGCCACTCGCCAAGTTTCGGAGGTTCGGAAAAATGGGCCATATCGATGGACGCGGTGCGCTGCCCGTCGCGTCTCGTTCAGTGGTCGCCACGCATGGGAAACCGCTCAATCGTTCTGATAGGTCTGCATGCGGCTGTACAGCGTCGTGCGGTTGACGCCCAGGATTTTCGCCGCCTGGGACAGGTTGCCGTGGGTCATGCCCAAGGCGGCTTCCACATAGCTTTTTTCCCATTGCTTCATGACCTGGTCCAGGTTGAAGTTGTGCATGCCGCGCAGATGGGATTTGGCGTAGTCCTGCAGGGCATTGGCGTCGGTGGGCATGGGGATGCTGGAGGGATTCACCACGTCCAGGTCGAACTCGTCCTCCAGTTCCCGCGCGTTGACCGTACGACCCGCGTACTTGGTGGTCAGCCGGATGACGATGTTGCGCAGCTCGCGCACGTTGCCCGGAAAGTGATAATCCTCCCAGAGGCGCAAGGCGTCGGCCGAGAAGGTGAAGGGCGCGGCGCCCACTTCCCGCGCGAAGTGGCTGCGGAAGTGCTCCAGCAAAGCCTGCTTGTCCTCGCTCAGTTCCCGCAATGGCGGCACATGCACGGAAAACACGGAAAGACGGTGATAGAGATCGCCGCGGAAGCGTCCTTCCCGGACTTCCTTGCGCAGATCCCGGTTGGTGGCGGCAACGATGCGGGCGTTGGAGAAGCGGCTGCCGGTCTCGCCCACGCGCTGGAACTCTCCATTTTCCAGGACGCGCAAGAGCTTGGCTTGCAGTTCTAGAGGCAGTTCGCCGATTTCGTCGAGGAACAAGGTGCCTTCCCGCGCATCCTCGAAATAGCCGGAATGGGCCTGGTTGGCGCCGGTGAAGGCGCCCTTCGCGTAGCCGAACAGAGTGGGCTCCACCAGGGTGGGCGAGATGGCGGCGCAGTTCAGCGCCAGATAGGGCTTGCCGCTGCGCTTGGACCACTGGTGCAGGCTTTTCGCCACCAGTTCCTTGCCGCTGCCCGACTCGCCCTCGATCAGCACGGGGAAGGGCGCGTCGGCATACAGCTTGATCTGGTTGCGCAGCCGGTCGATGGTGAAACTGGAACCGACGATGCCGCTGGATTCCATGCTGGTCTCGGGTTTCGGCGCCGGGGCGGCATCCTGGTCGAAACGTAGCGCGGAGAGCAGGGCCTGCTTGATCTGCTCGGGCTCGGCGGGCTTGGCGATGAAATCGATGGCGCCCAGGGCGCGGGCGTGGCGGGCATTGGCCTCGTCATTCTGCCCGGACAACACCAGGATGCGGATCTTCTTGGAGTGGTTGAGCAGATCCGTGATGAGGGCGAAGCCTTCGTCCGGTTTGTGCTGGGAAGGCGGCAAGCCCAAGTCCACCAGCGCGAGCGGCGGCGCTTCCTGGAGCTGGGTGAGCAGGCTTTTCACCTGTTGGCGGCTTTCGGCGACGAACACCTCGAAATCGCTGGAAAGCACGAAATGCAGGGTGTCGGTGATCAGCGGGTCGTCATCGACGATCAGCAGGGAAGGTTTGGTCTCGGCGTTCACTCGTGTCTCCATCTTTCGGCCTGGTCATTCTTCGGCCGGGCCCGCGTGGCGGGAATTGGGCATGGTTCCTCGGGCGCGTCCCGCGCGCGGGTGCCCGCTCCGCCCTTTCTGTCGATCAGGCGATCTGGCTGTAAGTCGTCATCAGCCAGCCGTCGCCTTTGTCACGCACGGCTTCCAGGCGGATCAGGCGGATACCCCTGCCGTCGCGCAGCTTGTATTGGCGGCCATGGGCATATCGGGCGCTTTCAAGAATGATCAGATTGCCGTCCTTCAATTTGGGAAAGATCAACGCCTGGCTGGGGGCCTGATTCTCGTAGTTCGCGTCGTCCACCGAGTAACTCAGGGTCGGCGCGCTTTCGTAGGTTTCGAGTTGCACCAGGACCGGCGCGGTGTCCAGCGTCTGCACGCCGATCTTGCGGATGTCGTCCTGCAGGCGCGTGATCCGGCGCACGACGCCGATCAGCCAGGACTGGGTGGGGTCGAGCCGTAATGCGAGGAGCTTGCCGACCTTGACCCACTCGCTGTCCTCGCCCTTGAGCATGATGCCGACACCGGTTTCGCTGCGGTCATGCAGGGGCCATTGCTCGACGCTCAGATCCCGGCTGCCCTGCAGGCGCTGATTGATGGTGGATTTGGTGCGTTCCGTGACGAAGCCGTAGAGCTTGATGTCGAGGATTTCCTCGGGACTGAGGGTCTGGTTCGGGCTCGTGCCGCTGATGATTTCCAGCTCGGTTTTGATGCGGTTGCAGATGTTGGACAGATCGCGCACGACCTCGCAGCGCCCGTCCACGGACTCGCGCGGCGCGACGCGCCGCTCCCTTTCGTTGACCGGGGACCACTCGTTGGTGACATAGCTGAGCAGGTCGTAACCGTCGGGCAGGCGGAAGTCCTCGCCCAGACCCAGGGTGGCGGGCAACACGCCCGCCTTCAATTGCCGCTCCGTCGAGGCGAGATGTTCCATCAGGCGTTCGGCGTTGATGAAACGGAAACTGGCCTCCGTCGCGATGTCGTCGCGAATGCGCTTCAGGGGCTGGCCCTTGGCCGCGTCGACATAAAAGAAATGGCGCGAGGCTTCGTAACGGTTTTCCAGGCTGCTCAATTCGGACCAGTTGTCCAGCCAGTGATCGACCATTTCGATCTGCTTGGGCATCAGGCTGCCCGCGCCCAGGGGAGACAACAGCAACGCCTGCACATACTCCTCCATGCAACTGGATGCGTGGACGTCGCTGGGGTAGAGCTTGAAGCGGTTGCCCTGGAAACCGTCGAACTCCGAAATGCGATAGAGGTTATGGAAGCGCTGCCAGAGTTTTTCCTCGACTTTCTCGTAACGGAAATAGCGCCACTTGAATATATCGGCGAAGCCGCGCAATGCGCGCGCGGTGATGAGCGGAATCGCCGGCTGGATCTTGCTGCCGCCGGGATTCGCGACGAAATCCATCAGGAAGGCGTGGTAGCCCCGGGTGATTTCCCAGTAGAAGGCGTGGATCGCGGTCCACAACCGGGATTCGATGACCTTGGACATGCGCGGGTTGCGCAGGTATTGCACGCACAACGAGTACTGCATGTCGCGCGCCTGGTCGTCCAGGTGCATGAGCACCTGCAGGCGGTCCTTGGACATGGCCAGACCGGCGTGGTTGAACTGGATCAGGCTTTGCACCACCTGTTCCTGGGCGGTGTAGATGTCCCCCGCTGGAAGTTCCTGCATCCAGCGCGAGACGGTTTTCAGATCGCTTAGGGGATCCTCTTCGCCGCTCTTCTTGCGTTTGAAGAACCCGAACATAGGTGTCTGTCCTCAATCAGTTAAGTTTGCCGCGGACCCAGTCTGCCACGGAGCTCAGTGCGCTCGGTAGTTTTTCCGGTTCCGTGCCGCCGGCCTGGGCCATGTCGGGCTTGCCGCCGCCCTTGCCGCCCACCTGGCCGGCCACGAAATTCACCAACTCGCCGGCCTTGACCTTGCTGGTGAGATCGCTGGTGACCGCCGCGATCAGGGCCACTTTGCCGTCCACCGCGCTGCCCAGAAGCAATGCGCAGGACTTAAGCCTATCCCGCAGTTTATCGGCCAATTCGCGTAAAGCTTTAGCATCCGCCCCTTCAATACTCGCCGCCAACACCTTGATTCCACTAATTTCGACGGCCTGGGCGAGGAGGTCGTCGCTTTGGCTTCCGGCCAGTTTGGATTTGTAGCGCGCCAGTTCCTTTTCCAGTGCCCGCGCGTGATCCTGCATCTGTTGGATGCGGGTCGCGATTTCCCCGGGTTGGGCCTTGAGCCGCTCCGCCACTTCGCGCAAGGCGTCTTCCTGCTCCTGGACAACCATGACGGCGCCGGGACCGGTCACCGCTTCGATGCGGCGGATGCCGGCGGCCACGCCGCCTTCGGCCACTACCTTGAACAGGCCGATGTCGCCGGTGCGTTTGACGTGGGTGCCGCCGCACAGTTCGGTGGAGAACTCGCCCATGCCGACCACGCGCACCTCGTCACCGTATTTCTCGCCAAACAGGGCCATGGCGCCGGCCTTGATCGCGTCCTCGTGTTTCATCAGTCGGGTCTCGACCCGGTTGTTGCGGCGAATCTCCGCGTTCACCAAATCCTCGATGCGGCGAATTTCCTCGGCGCTTACCGGTTGGGAGTGGGCGAAGTCGAAGCGGGTGCGCTCCGGATTCACCAGGGAACCCTTCTGCATGACATGGGTGCCCAGCACGTCGCGCAGCGCGGCGTGCATCAAGTGGGTGGCCGAGTGGTTGTAGGCGGCCCGCTGGCGCGCTTCGCCATCCACCCTGGCGTCGACCGAATCGCCCACCGCCAGCTTGCCGGCGTTGAGCCGGCCCTTATGGGCGAACACCTCGGCCTGGATCTTCTGGGTGTCCTCCACGACGAAGCTGCCATTGCCGGAAGCGATCTCGCCCACATCGCCCACCTGGCCGCCGGATTCCGCGTAGAACGGTGTCCGGTCGAGCACGATGACGGCTTCGTCGCCGGTGTTGATCTCCGCGACCTGACTGCCATCCTTGTAGAGGGCGACGATGCGGCCTTCCTGTTCCAAGGCGTCGTAGCCGACGAACTCGGTTTTCTCGCCGGAGAACTCCAGGCCTTTGCCCATGGTGAACTTGCTGGCGGCGCGGGCGCGCTCGCGCTGTTGTTCCATCGCGTGTTCGAAGCCGGCGAAGTCGACGGTGATGCCGCGCTCGCGGGCGATGTCTGCGGTCAGATCGAGGGGGAAGCCGAAGGTGTCGTACAGCTTGAACACGGTTTCACCGTCCAGCATCTTGTCTTCCGAGGCCATGGCGGTTTCCAGCACGCCCATGCCGTTTTCCAGGGTCTCGGCGAAGCGTTCCTCTTCCTGCTTCAGCACGGCGGTGACGCGCTCCCGGGCGGCCACCAGTTCCGGGTAGGCCTCGCCCATGACGGCGGCCAGATCGGCGACCAGCTTGTGGAAGAAGGGGGTTTTGCAGCCCAGCTTGTAGCCGTGGCGGATGGCTCGGCGGATGACCCGGCGCAGCACGTAGCCGCGCCCCTCGTTGCCGGGGATGACGCCATCGGCGATGAGGAAGGCGCAGGCACGGATGTGGTCGGCGATGACCTTGAGGGAATTGTTGCTCGCATCCTTTGCCCCGGTCTCCCGCATGGCGGCCTGGATCAGGGTCTGGAACAGGTCGATTTCATAGTTGGAGTGGACATGCTGCATGACCGCGGAGATGCGCTCCAGGCCCATGCCGGTGTCCACCGAGGGCTTGGGCAGCGGGTGCATGACGCCGGCCTCGTCCCGGTTGTACTGCATGAACACCAGGTTCCAGATCTCGATGTAGCGGTCACCGTCCTCCTCGGGGGTGCCGGGCGGGCCGCCGGCGACTTCCGGGCCGTGATCGTAAAAGATTTCCGTGCAGGGGCCGCAGGGACCGGTGTCGCCCATCTGCCAGAAGTTGTCCGAGTGGTATTTCTGCCCGGCCTTGTCGCCGATGCGGGTGATGCGGTCCCTGGGCACGCCGATCTCGTCGGCCCAGATCGCATAGGCTTCGTCGTCGTCGCGATACACCGTGACCCAGAGCTTTTCCTTGGGGATGCTCATGACGACCGTCAGGAACTCCCAGGCGAAACGGATGGCGTCGTGCTTGAAGTAGTCGCCGAAGCTGAAATTGCCCAGCATCTCGAAGAAAGTGTGATGCCTGGCGGTATAGCCCACGTTCTCCAGGTCGTTATGCTTGCCGCCGGCGCGCACGCAGCGCTGGCTGGACGCGGCGCGCACATAGGGACGCGATTCCCGGCCCAGGAAGACATCCTTGAATTGCACCATGCCGGCATTGGTGAACAGCAGCGTCGGATCGTTGCCCGGGATCAGGGGGCTGGAGGCAACCGGGGTATGCCCCTTGCTTGCGAAATAGTCGAGAAACTGCCGGCGGATTTCGCTGCTCTTCATGGCTTGTGCTTAAGAATGAATGGGTTGCCGGATTGTAGCGGCGAATCCTGGCCCTTGGGAGGATGCGGCCGGATATTTCGGGACGCGCGACGAGATGGATTTCGCGTGTTCCGGGCGGGGTTTCCCGTCAGATCGGCAGGCGGTCTAGCGGGTTCGGGAAGCGCGCCGAGTAGTGATCGGGAGAGAACTGCGCGCGGACTTCGACGCGTCGGCCGAGGCGCCTCAGAAACTGTTGCCGGGTGACGAGATGCAGGTTGATGGGAATGCCGGTGCGGCCATCCTCGAAACGCAGCATCGGTCGATGTCCCTTGCCTTCGATGAGCCAGGCGTACATGGCGGGCTCCAGGAATGGTGGTAACGATTACCCGCATGCGCCATGCCAGTTCCATTTGGCCGGAAAGCCCGGCAAAAGGGGCGCTTTCTCCACTTGCCGTGTCGAGGGACCGACGTTTCCGCCAGGGTGTCGGCAATGCGGGGCGGGTCAGCGGCGTCGGAAGACCAGATCCCAAACCCCGTGCCCCAGGCGCAGGCCGCGCTGCTCGAACTTGGTCAGCGGGCGATAGTCGGGGCGGGGCGCGAAGTCCGCGGCGGTATTGCGCAGATGGGAATTGGCGGACAGCACCTCGAGCATCTGCCGGCCGTAATCCTCCCAATCCGTGGCCAAGTGCAGGTAGCCGCCGGGCTTGAGCCGGCTGGCCAGCAATTCGACGAAGGCCGGCTGGATCAGGCGGCGCTTGTGATGGCGTTTCTTGTGCCAGGGGTCGGGAAAGAAGATGTGGATGCCGTCCAGACTTCCCTCGCCGATCATGTGGCGCAGCACCTCCACCGCGTCTTGCTGGACGATGCGCAGGTTGGACAGGTCCCGTTCGCCGATCAGTTTGAGCAGGGCGCCAACGCCTGGGGTATGGACCTCCACGCCGAGAAAATCCTGCTCCGGCTGGTCGCGGGCGATTTCCGCGGTGGCGCCGCCCATGCCGAAGCCGATTTCGACGATGCGGGGGGCTTCCCGGCCGAACGCGGCGCGCCAATCCAGCGGGTCATGGGCGAAGGGCAGGACGAAGCGGGGGCCCAGTTCCTCCAGCGCCTTGGTCTGGCCCGATCCCATGCGACCCGCGCGCAGGACGAAGGAACGGATGGCGCGATGAGATGCTTCTGTGGACATGGCGGGTTTCCGCCGGACGCCAAGCGCCCGGCCGGCCAGGGATCAGGAGCCGATCAGGCCCGAGGTGGGGGAAGAGGGGGTCGCCTGGTAGACCTTTTTCGGCACGCGCCCCGCCAGATAGGCTTCGCGTCCCGCTTCCACGGCCTTCTTCATGGCGGAAGCCATGAGCACCGGGTTCTTCGCGCCGGCGATGGCGGTGTTCATCAACACCGCGTCGCAGCCGAGTTCCATGGCGATGGCGGCGTCGGACGCGGTGCCCACGCCGGCGTCGACGACCACGGGTACCGAAAGGCGGTCGATGATGATCTGCAGATTCCAGGGATTGAGGATGCCCATGCCGGAGCCGATCAGCGAGGCCAGGGGCATGACGGCGACGCAACCGAGGTCTTCCAGTTGTTTGGCGATGATGGGATCGTCGCTGGTGTAGACCATGACCTTGAAGCCGTCCTTGACCAGCACCTCGGCGGCTTTCAGGGTCTCAACCACGTTCGGGTACAGGCTCTGCGGGTCGCCCAGCACTTCCAGCTTGACCAGATCGTGCCCGTCCAGCAGTTCCCGGGCCAGGCGCAGGGTGCGGATGGCGTCTTCCGCCGTGTAGCAACCCGCGGTATTGGGCAGGTAGGTGAACTGGCTGGGCGGCACGGCGTCCAGCAGGCTGGGTTGGCTGGGATCCTGGCCGATGTTGGTGCGGCGGATGGCGACGGTGACGATCTGGGCGCCCGAGGTATCGATGGCCGCGCGGGTCTCGGCGAAATCCTTGTATTTGCCAGTGCCCACCAGCAGGCGGGAGGAGTAGGTCTTGCCGGCGATGACGAGAGAATCCATGGGTGTGTTGAGCCTGTAAATGCGGAAGTTGGGAATCAGCCGCCGCCGACCGCGACGACGATTTCCAACTGGTCGCCGTCCACGACGCGGGCGTCGCCATGTTGGCTGCGCGGGATGATTTCACCGTTTTTTTCCACGGCGATGCGCTTGCCCACGAGGTCGAGTTCCACCATCAAATCGGCGATGGAAAGGGGGGCCGGAAACTGGCGTTGCTGGCCGTTGATGCTGAGGGTGATCACTTTGTGGCGCCCTTGAATTCAAGTAGCATTCGGGTCCGCGAGTTTACATCGCGGGTGTAGTTCAATGGTAGAACGGCAGCTTCCCAAGCTGCATACGAGGGTTCGATTCCCTTCACCCGCTCCATCCTACCTTCTCCGGAATATCCCATGCCTTCCATCGAAGACGCCCTTGAAATCATCAAGCGCGGCTGCGACGAGCTTCTTGTCGAAGCCGAATTGATCGAGAAACTGAAAAGCGGCAAACCCCTGCGGGTCAAAGCCGGATTCGATCCGACCGCCCCCGACCTCCATCTCGGTCACACCGTGCTTCTCAATAAGATGCGGCAACTTCAGGATCTGGGCCATCAGGCCGTGTTCCTGATCGGCGACTTCACCGGCATGATCGGCGATCCCACCGGCAAGAATGCCACTCGTCCACCGCTTTCCACCGAACAGGTGGAAATGAATGCGCGGACCTATCAGACCCAGGTGTTCAAGATTCTGGACCCTGCCAAGACCGAGGTGGAGTTCAACTCCCGCTGGATGGGCGGCATGAGCGCCGCCGACATGATCAAGCTCGCGGCCACTCATACCGTCGCGCGCATGCTGGAACGGGACGATTTCAGCAAACGCTACGCCGGCAATCAGCCCATCGCCATTCACGAGTTTCTCTACCCCCTGATCCAGGGCTATGACTCCGTGGTACTGGAGGCCGACCTGGAACTGGGCGGTACCGACCAGAAGTTCAACTTGCTCATGGGGCGGGAGCTGCAGAAGCACTTCGGCCAGAAGCCGCAATGCATCCTCACCATGCCACTGCTCGAAGGTCTGGACGGGGTGAACAAGATGTCCAAGTCGCTGGGGAATTACGTGGGCATCACTGACTCGCCCAGCGAACAGTTCGGCAAGCTCATGTCCGTTTCCGACCCGTTGATGTGGCGTTACATCGAGTTGCTGTCCTTCGAGTCTCTCGCGGTGATTCGGCAGTGGCGGCGGGAAGTGGAAGACGGCCGCAATCCACGCGACATCAAGGTCATGTTCGCCCAGGAAATCATCGCCCGCTTCCATGACAGGGCGGCCGCCGAGGCCGCCCTGGCGGATTTCGAGGCCAGGTTCCGCCAGGGCGGCATTCCGGACGACCTTCCCGAATTCAGTTTCGATGCGCCGCCTGAAGGTTTGCCCATCACGCAGCTGCTCAAGTTGGCCGGTCTCGTGCCCAGCACCTCCGAGGCCATGCGCAGCATCGCGGGCGGCGGCGTCAAATTGGATGGCGAGAAGATCGCCGACAAGGCCTTATTGGTCGAAAAAGGCGCGAATGTCGTCATCCAAGTGGGTAAACGCCGTTTTGCCCGGGTTTCCCTGCGCTGACTAACTGACTGACGCGTAAGGATTTTGCCAAACGGCTGAAAAAAACCTGCAACAAACGCTTGACCGGAAAATTCAGCTCCCTATAATGCCGGTCTCCCGCTGCTGCAACGAACGCGGCGGGGAAGCAAAAAACGTAGTAAAAACAGTTCTTTAACAGTTTACTTACAGCCTTAAGGTGTGGGCATTGGGCTGAGTGGAGCCATTTGGGGTGTGGGCCCTGGATGGGGAAGCGAAAGAAAAACCTGATGCTTGCACTAGTCAGAAGATTCTGAAGAGTGATAAG
>JBGAFI010000025.1:0-43799 GCA_044227325.1 Thiobacillaceae bacterium
AACACCTGCTACAGCATCGTCGGCGACGACTACGGCTTCTCGGTGGCCCACCTGTACCGGGTGGAGAACGGCACCTTCAAGTACATCAAGGAAGGCAGCGGCGTCTCCCCCATGGCCATGCCCGACAAGTCCCCCGTCCCGGCGATCTACCGCAAGCTCGAGGCCGAATACGCCGACGGCTGGCTCAGAAACGTCTTGGCCGACGCGTTCATGTAACAGGCACCGTATCCGTACCGCTGATTGACCCGGACGCGAGTCCAGGGAGAAAGGGGGAACGTAGAGAAAATGACTGAAGCAGGTAAGCGCATTTATTGAACCGCCGGGGCTGGCGACGGCCCCGGGATCCAAGTTTTTTCAGGAGGAACACTCATGAGGCTGACTCAAACCTTAAGCCGTCTGGTAATGGGCGCTGCATTCGCGCTCTTTGCCTGCGGCGCCCAGGCGGCTTATGAGCCGCCCGCGGCGGCACCCAAGGCCCCGCCGATCAAGCCGGTGGACGAGAAGAAAT
The DNA here is from genome assembly GCA_044227325.1 of Thiobacillaceae bacterium. GTDB lineage: Bacteria > Pseudomonadota > Gammaproteobacteria > Burkholderiales > Thiobacillaceae > PFJX01. The sequence goes on from JBGAFI010000025.1 coordinate 509, forward strand.
GCTATTCCTGCCATGACAATATCGAGGAATGGCATACCGAAGGCCGCCACGCGACGGTCAACTGCGCTCATTGCCACGAGGCGACGGAGCACCTGAAGACCGCGAAGAACAAGGACATGGGCGCGCGCCCGGTGACCAACACCGACCACCGCGCCTGCGCTACTTGTCACGTGGAGCAGTACAACACCTTCGTCCAGACCAACTACGAGTCCAAGGCCAAGGTGGAGAAGGCCAGCTTCAAGAGCCGTTCCCCGCTGTTCGACAAGCTCATGGAAGGCTATGGCTTCACCAAGGAGCATGACGAACCCCGTTCCCATGCTTTCATGCTGGTGGACCAGTGGGTGGTGGACCGGGGTTTCAGCGGCCGCTTCAAGTTCAAGGACTGGACCTACGTGAACAAGGCGGAAATGGCTGCGAACAACAGCTGGGACCTGCTGGAAGACCGCGATCCCGCCACCAACGACAACAAGAAGAAGTTCCTGCGCCAGAGCGTCTCCGCGGTGAACCCGGTGTGCGTCAACTGCAAAACGCAGGACCACATCCTGGACTGGAAGTACATGGGCGACGAGGATCCCAACGCCAAGTGGGCCCGCACCTCCAACCCGGTGGACTTCGTCAAGGCCATGAAGCACCCCCTGAACTGCTACTCCTGTCACGACCCGCACTCCGCGAAACCTCGCGTGGTGCGTGACGCGCTGATCCAGGCTGTCGTGGACCGGGGCGAGGGCACCTACCCCATGGATCCGGTCAAGAGCAAGCAGACCACCATGACCAAGGTCGTCTTCCAGCGGGGCGGCAAGGACTTCCGCGCCATCGGCCTGCTCAACCGGGCCGACTCCAACCTGATGTGCGCCCAGTGCCACGTGGAATACAACTGCGGCCCCGGCTTCGACTGCTCCGACCCGGCCAAGCCCTACTACGTCAAGATGTCCGATCCGCGTACCAACCTGTTCACCTGGGTGAACGTGTTCGGCTACAAGGAGAAGATGGTGGGGCAGTACAAGTTCAAGGACTTCAAGCATGCGTCCACCGGCGCCCTTCTGCCCAAGATCCAGCACCCGGAAATGGAAACCTACTGGGGTTCCAAGCACGAGCGTGCCGGCGTCGAGTGCAAGGACTGCCACATGACGAAGAAGAAGGCCGCGAACGGCAAGACCACCACCAACCACCAGCAGATGTCGCCTCGCTACAACATCAAGGCCGCCTGCCTGTCCTGCCACAAGGAATGGTCGGAGGATGAGGCCAAGTACCAGATGGAAGCCATCCAGGGCTACATCCGCGGCAAGATGACCAAGGCTGAATTCTGGCTGGCCAATCTGGTCGACTGGATCGTGCAGGCCAAGGAAGCCGGCGTCTCGCCGGAGGTACTGGAAAAGGCCTACGACTACCAGTACGACGGCAACCTCTACTGGGAATGGTGGACCGCCGAGAACTCCGACGGCTTCCATAACCCGGACAATGCCCGCGAGTCCCTGACCCGCTCCATCGACGCTTCCCAGGACGGCATCAAGTTCCTGAAGGAAGAGATCGCCAAGCTGAAAGGAAAGGCGGTCGCCGCGAAGTGAGTCGATAACCGTCCTTAAGAGCCGGCCGATCGGCCGGCTCTTTTTTTCGCTGTGGGCATGGTCCGCTCGAACCAACCCGTCCGTGCCCAGCGCGAAAACGAATGATGAATAGCCTTGATCCAACCCCCTTGGTTTTAGCCCTTGATCTGGCTATGCTCCCGAGGCTTTTTCCGGCCTCCCAATGACTGTGACCCCCTCCCAACCCAGATCCGAACTCAGTGTCCACAATCTTGCCTGCGCGCGCGGGGAGCGCCTGCTGTTCCGGGACATGAATTTCAGCGTGTCGGCGGGCACGCTGCTGCTGGTCCAGGGCGGCAACGGGCAGGGAAAAACCAGCCTGCTGCGCCTGCTCACCGGTCTGGCTAGGCCCGAGCACGGCGAGGTGCGCTGGAACGGCCAGCCCATATCCGGCGTGCGCGAGGACTTTCACCGGCACATGGTTTATCTCGGCCACCAGAACGGCATCAAGGACGATCTCGACCCCGTCGAGAATCTGCGCTTCGCCGCCGGCCTGCAGGGACAGCCGTTCGATGAACCCCTGGCCGTCGCCACCCTGGAGCGCCTGGGCCTGGGCCGTTGCCTGGATCTGCCCTGCCGCGTGCTGTCCTTCGGCCAGCGCCGCCGCGTGGCGCTTTCCGCCCTGTTGCTGGCGGACGCCAAGCTCTGGATACTCGACGAGCCCCTCACCGGTCTGGACGTGCACGCGGTCGCGCTGATGGAAGGCCTGATCCGGGACCACCTGACGGCGGGCGGCCTGGTGGTCGCCACCACCCATCAGGCCTTGAACCTGGAAGGCATCGACGTGCAACGGCTGCTGGTGGGCAACGTGGCGATCCCGGAGTTGGCATGATGCCGCGCTTCCTCCTCGCCGTCCTGCGCCGCGACCTGACCCTGGCCGCGCGCCGCCGGGGCGATTGGCTGATCGCCCAGTTCTTTTTCGTCATGGTGGCCAGCCTGTTTCCCCTGGGCGTGGGACCGGAACCCGCGATGCTGGCGCGCATCGGTCCCGGCGTGCTGTGGGTCGCGGCCACCCTCGCCTCCCTGCTGTCCCTGTCCCGGCTGTTCGCCGACGACCACCACGACGGCAGCCTGGAGCACATGGTGTTGTCGCCGGAGCCCACCGTCCTGCTGGTGCTGGGGAAATCCCTGGCCCACTGGCTGATCTATTGCGTGCCTCTGCTGCTGATCGCGCCGGTGCTCGGCATTCAGTTCAATTTAAGCTGGGAGGCGATAATGGTCCTGGAGTTTTCCTTGCTGCTGGGCACCCCGATCCTGTCCCTGCTGGGCGGCGTCGGCGCCGCGTTGACCCTGGGCCTGCGCGGCGGCGGTGTGCTGTTGACCCTGCTCATCCTGCCCCTCTACGTGCCCGCGCTGATTTTCGGCGCGGGCGCGGTGGATGGCGTGATGGCGGGAACCGGAGCGCAAGCTCACCTGTCTCTGTTGGGCGCTTTCATGGTTCTCTCGCTTATGATCGCCCCCTGGATTGCCGCAGCGGCGCTACGAGTCTCATTGGAATGAACCTTTATACCTTCGCCTCCCCCGTCAATTTCTATCACCTCTCCGGCAAGCTGATCCCCTGGTTCACCTGGGGCGCGGTTCTGCTCACGGTGGCGGGGCTGTATATCAGCTTCTTCCTCGCCCCCACGGATTTCCAGCAGAGCGAGGCCTACCGCATCATCTTCATCCACGTGCCGGCGGCCTGGATGTCCATGTTCATCTATCTGGTCATGGCCTTCTGGGGCGCCATCGGCCTGGCCTTCAACACCCGTCTGTCATTCATGATGGCGCGCGCCCTGGCGCCCACCGGCGCCCTGTTCACCTTCATCGCCCTGTGGACCGGCGCCTGGTGGGGCAAACCCATGTGGGGCGCCTGGTGGGTGTGGGACGCGCGCCTGACCTCCGAGCTGATTCTGCTCTTCCTGTATGTCGGCATCATTGCGCTGTGGGCCGCCATCGACGACATCAAGCGCGGCGACCGGGCCGGCTCCCTGCTGACCCTGATCGGCGCCATCAACGTGCCCATCATCTATTTCTCGGTGAAATGGTGGAACACCTTGCACCAGGGCGCCTCCATCAATCTGATGAAGGCGCCCAGCATGGCCAGGATCATGCTCATCGGCATGCTGGTCATGGCCATCGCCGCCTGGTTCTACACCATCGCCGTCGCGCTGGTCCGGGTGCGCGACGTCATCCTGGAGCGGGAACGGCACGCCGAATGGGTCAAGGCGATCCTGGAGCGCGAGGCATGAGACCGTCGTTCTCCTTATTATTTCGTTCGTCTCCAGCCCGACGGGAGGTCTGATATGGAATGGGCAAGCTGGTCCGAATTCTGGCGCATGGGCGGCTACGGCTTCTATGTCTGGGGTTCGTATGGCGTCACCGTCCTCTGCATCTTGATGGAAATCATGTTGCTCAAACGCGCCGCGGTTGACACTCGCCGCCGCCTGAAACGCATGCAACAGTGGGAAGAGCAATGAAGTCGCGTCACAAGAAACTGATGGTCATCGTCCTGGGGCTGGCCGGCATCGGCATCGCCACCGCCCTGATTCTCAACGCGTTCAACAGCAATCTGGTGTTCTTCTTCTCCCCCACCCAGGTGGCCCGGGGCGAGGCGCCCACCGACCGCGCCTTCCGCATCGGCGGCCTGGTGGAATCCGGCAGTCTCAAGCGGGAGCCGAGCGGACTCACCGTGCATTTCGTCGTCACCGACACCGCGAAATCCATGAATGTGTCCTACACGGGCATCCTTCCCGACCTGTTCAAGGAAGGCAAAGGCGTGGTCGCGGAAGGCAAGCTCGGCGCGGACGGCGTGTTCACCGCCACCCAGGTGCTCGCCAAACACGACGAGAACTACATGCCTCCGGAAGCGGCCCACGCCCTGGAGCAGGCCAAGAAGGCCCAGGAAACCGTAGTGAAATAACACCCGGGCGCCGGCGTCCGGCACGCGATGCCGGCACGCCGCTTCCCTCAAGGAGACAGCATGATCCCAGAACTCGGCCATTTCGCCCTTATCGTCGCGCTGCTCCTGGCGCTCACCCAAGCCATCCTGCCGCTGATCGGCGCGCAAAGAGGCAATCTCACACTGATGGCGGTGGCGCGGCCCGCGGCCCAGGGGCAGTTCGTGTTCGTCGCCCTGGCCTTCGGCTGCCTAGCCTACTCCTTCCTGACCAACGATTTCTCGGTGGAGAACGTGGCGCGCAACTCCTTCTCCCAGTTGCCGGAAATCTACCGTTTCACCGCCACCTGGGGCTCCCATGAGGGCTCCATGCTGCTATGGGCCCTGATCCTGGCGTTCTGGACCACGGCGGTGTCGGTGTTCTCGCGCCATCTGCCGGACGACATGGTGGCCCGGGTGATCGGCATCATGGGCTTGATCTCCACCGGCTTCCTGGCCTTCCTGCTCACCACCTCCAACCCCTTCCTGCGCCTGCTCCCCGCCGCCGCCGACGGGCGCGACATGAACCCCCTGCTGCAGGATCCCGGCATGGTGATCCACCCGCCCATGTTGTACATGGGCTATGTGGGCTTTTCCGTCGCCTTCGCCTTCGCCATCGCCGCCCTGCTGTCGGGCCGTCTGGACGCCGCCTGGGCGCGCTGGTCGCGGCCCTGGACCACGGTGGCCTGGGCCTTCCTGACCTTCGGCATCGCCCTGGGCAGCTGGTGGGCTTATAACGAACTGGGCTGGGGCGGCTGGTGGTTCTGGGATCCCACGGAAAACGCCTCCTTCATGCCCTGGCTCGCCGGCACCGCCCTGATCCACTCCCTGTCCGTCACCGAGAAGCGCGGCGCCTTCAAGGCCTGGACGGTGTTGCTGGCCCTGGTCGCCTTCTCCCTGTCCCTGCTGGGCACCTTCCTGGTCCGTTCCGGCGTGCTGTCCTCGGTGCACGCCTTCGCCACCGACCCCGCCCGCGGCGCGTTCATCCTCGGCTTCCTGGCCGTGGTGATCGGCGGTTCACTCGTCCTGTTCGCCTGGCGCGCGCCGAAGATGCTCACCGGCGGACGCTTCACCTGGTTCTCCCGGGAAGCCCTGCTGCTGGCCAACAACGTGGTTCTGCTCGCGGCCATGGGTTCCGTGCTGCTGGGCACCCTCTACCCGCTGCTCATGGATGCACTGGGCATGGGCAAGATCTCCGTCGGCCCGCCCTACTTCAACGCGGTGTTCGTGCCGGCCATGGCGCCCGCCCTGTTCCTCATGGGTGTCGGCCCCCTGGCCCGCTGGAAGGAAGCCAGCCTGCCGGACATGGCGGCGCGACTGAAATGGGCTCTGGCCGTCTCCGTCGCCACCGGCTTCCTGTTGCCGCTGACCCTGAAAGGGTTCAATCCCTGGGCTTCCCTGGGCTTCGCCCTGGCGACCTGGATCGTCCTCACCGTGCTGATCGGCTTCCGCGAACGCTTGAAGACCGGCGCCCGGCTGGCCAGCCTGCCGCGCGCATTCTGGGGCATGCAGTTGGCCCACCTGGGTCTGGCCTGGGGCGTCGCCGGCATCACCCTGGTGGCCAACTATCAAGTGGAACGGGACGTGCGCATGAACGTGGGCGACCACACGGAACTGGCCGGCTACACCTTCACTTTCCAAGGCACCACGGAACATCCCGGCCCCAACTACCAGGCCGCCCGGGGCACGGTGGAAGTTGCCAGGGACGGTAGGAAACTGTTCGTGCTGCATCCGGAAAAGCGGGTCTACAACGCCTCCGGCATGCCCATGACGGAAGCCGCCATCAATTACAACTTCTTCCGCGACGTTTACGTCGCCCTGGGCGAGCCCCTGGACGACAACGCGAAGACCTGGGTCGTGCGCATTTTCCACAAGCCGTTCATCAACTGGCTCTGGATCGGCGCCCTGTTCATGGTGATCGGCGGCTTCCTGGCCGCCGCCGACCGGCGCTACCGCATCGCCGTCAAGTCCGCCGCGCCGGCCGGCGCCATGGCGCAGGGAGCTCGGGCATGAAACGCTGGCTACCCCTCGTCATTTTCGCCGTTCTGGTCGGCTTCTTCGCCAAGGGCCTGTTCCTGAACCCGCGCGAGGTGCCGTCCCCCTTCATCGGCAAGGCGGCTCCCGCGTTCAAACTGCCCGTGGTGGGCAATGCCGGCGCGAGCTTCAGTCCCGAAGACATGAAAGGCAAGGTCTGGCTGCTCAACGTCTGGGCGCCCTGGTGCGTGTCCTGTCGCCAGGAGCATCCCATCCTGATGGATCTGGCCCAGAACCAGCCGGTGCCCATCGTCGGCCTCAACTGGAAGGACAAGGATAGGGAGGCCGCGCAGCTCCTCGCCCAGCAGGGCAGCCCTTACGTCGCGGTGCCCGACGACCTCTCCGGCAAGGTCGGCATCGACTACGGCGTCACCGGCACGCCGGAGACCTACCTCATCGACAAGGCCGGGATCATCCGCATGAAGCACATCGGCCCCATCGACACCGATGCGTGGAAGAACAAGTTCGAGCCGAAACTGAAGGAGCTGGGCGCATGAAACCCTTACTGTTCTGCCTCCTGCTGGCGGCCGCTTCGTCCACGTTCGCGGACGAAGCCGTCCCGGTGGGAGAGGATCCCGCCATTGAGCAACGCATGGTGAAACTGGCCACCGACCTGCGCTGTCTGGTCTGTCAGAACGAATCCCTGGCGGGTTCCCACGCCGAGCTGGCGGAAGACCTGCGCAAGGAAATCCGCGCCCAGATGAAGGCCGGCAAGAACGACAAGGAAGTCATCGAATACCTCACCGACCGCTACGGCGACTTCGTGTTGTACCGGCCGCCGTTCAAACCCGTCACCTACCTGCTCTGGCTCGGTCCGCTGCTGTTTCTGGGCATCGGCGGCTCGGTCTGGTATCTCACCCTGAAGAAGCGCCGCGCCCTCAAGGACACCCCGGTGGACGAAAAACAGCTCGCCGCCGCCGCCCAACTCTTGGAAGACAACAAATGAATCCATTCTGGACCGTCACGCTGTTCTGGACCGCCACCGCCGTCTGCATCGTCGTCGCCCTCGCCTTTGTCCTGCCGCCCCTGCTGCGGCGCAAGGCGGCCGCCGCGAAGGCCGCGCGCAAGGACATCAATATCGCCGTCTACCGGGACCAGATGAAGGAGATGGAAAACGACCGGACCAACGGCCTGCTGTCCGAGGATCAGTTCCAGGTCGCCAAGATCGAACTGGAAACTCGCCTGGCCGAGGACGCCCTATCCCAGCCTGACAGCGCCCAGGCGCCGGTGGCCAGTCGCCGGCTCGGTTTCACCCTGGCCGGCGTCTTGCCCGTCGCCGCGTTCGGCCTGTATTTCCTGCTGGGCAACCCCATGTCCCTGATCGCCATCGCCGAAGCCCAGGCCAATCCGGCCGCCGCCAGTGCCGCCCAGGGCGGGCACGACATCATGAAGATGATCCAGCAGGTGGAGGAGAAGACCAAGAACAACCCGGAAGACGGCGAAGCCTGGACCATGCTGGCCAAGACCTACGCCGTGGTCGGCCATTGGCCGGAGGCCCTGGGCGCCTACGAGAAAGCCATGAAGCTCAGGCCCGACGTGCCCGCCGTCATGACCGGCTACGCGGAGGCCCTGGCCATCACCAACAACCGCACCCTCAAAGGCAAGCCGATGGATCTGGTCCTGAAGGCCCTGGAGAAAGAGCCCGACGACATGAAAGGGCTGGAACTGGCCGCCATCCACAATTTCCAGGAAAGGAATTACGCCCAGGCCGCGTACTACTTCAAGCACCTTTACCGGCTGCTGCCGCCCGATTCTCCCTACGCCCAGGACATCCAGGAAGCCCAGAAGGAAGCCACGCGCCTTTCCCGCGCGGCCTCCACGGGGTTGGACAACCTCGCCGAGCAGGGAAACGGCAAGGACACCGCCGCCACGTCCCAGGGCGCCACCATCCAGGGCAAAGTGGACATCGCGCCGGCGCTCAAGGCCAAACTGAGCGACAAGGACGTGGTGTTCCTGTTCGCCCGTTCCGCCGCCGGCGGAGCGCCGGTGGCGGCGATCCGCTCCACCGCGACCAAGTTTCCCATGGACTTCGAGCTAAACGACAGCATGGCCATGAACCCGGACAACAAACTCTCCACATTTAAGGAGGTGAGCCTGACCGTGCGCGTCTCCAAATCCGGCGACCCCATGGGGGCCGCCGGCGACCTGGAAGGCTCCCTCTCCAAAGTCAAGGTGGGCGCCAAGGACGTGAAGCTCACCATCGACAAAGTGAAGCCCTGACCGTCCCATGCCGGCAACGGATCAGGCCCGCTCCGCGCGGGCCTTTTCACGCCGGTCCCGTTAGGGAGCCCATGCCCCCCGCCAGGCAAATCCTCCTCGAATTCGACCCTGCCCTTGACGCCGTCGGCCAAGGCAAACTGCTCCGCGACGGTTTATCCGCCGTGGAACGGATCGGCGACAGCCTGTGGATCGCCAACGACGAAACCCGCAGCATCGAGCGGCTCGGTCCGATGCCCGACACGGACGGAAGCGCGCCGGCGCGTTGCGCCGGACATGCCAGCTTCGCCCTCGACGAATATCTCGATCCGCCCACGGCGTCCCGCGCCGACCCGGAAACCCGGGAAGAAGCGGATCTGGAGGGCCTGGCCTTCGCGCAAGGCTACCTCTGGCTGGTGGGTTCCCACAGCCTGAAACGCAAGACCCCGAAAGCGAAGGACACGGGAAAGCAAGCCGCCCGCCAATTGGCGCATATCGGCTGCGACGGCAACCGCTACCTGCTGGCGCGCATCCCCATCGTGCCGGATCGCGGCACGTGGCGCCCCACCAAGCAGGATCGCGAACGCCGCGCCGCGCGGCTGGTAGGCGACCGGAACGGCGACGCCCTGACCTGCGGCTTGGCCGACGACGAACATCTGTCACCCTTCCTGGCCATTCCGGGCAAGGACAACGGCTTCGACATCGAAGGCCTGGCCGTGATCGACGACCGCCTGATGCTTGGGCTGCGCGGCCCGGTCCTGCGCGGATGGGCGGTCATCCTGGAATTGGAACCCGAGGCCGACTCCCTCGGGTATCTGGGCCTGCGACCCTTTCCCCGCGAGCGCCGCCCCTATCTCAAGCACTTCCTGCAACTGGGCGGGCTGGGCGTGCGCGATCTTTGCCGTCGGGGCGACGACCTGCTCATCCTGGCCGGCCCCACCATGGACCTGGACGGCCCGGTCCGCGTGCTGCTGTGGCGCGGTGGCGCCACTCGCCACAAAGCCGGGGAGACACTCCCCGCGGACCGCCTGGAACCTGTCCTGGACATTCCCTACGGCAGGCGAGAGGACCACGCGGAAGGCATGACCCTGCTCGGCCCGACGGCGGGCGCCGAAACCGCCTTGCTGGTGGTATATGACGCGCCCTCGGCACACAGGAAACGGGGCGGGAACGCGGTGCTGGCGGACGTGTTCCCCCTGGCGGCGGCATGAATCGACGCCTCTCCGGCGGATCGCCCACGCCACATCTTGACGCCTGGATGCGCCCGCCACGGAAACGCCCCGGCGTCCCTCCTCAAGGCCTGGGGACAGCGCCGGTTCCGGAAGGATGGCGGCGCGGCGTGAGCTCAGTAAGCGACCTGGGGAATCACGTCCGCGATCATGTGGGTATCCCGATTCACCAGAATCACATCGGCGCCGAGAACCAGCCGGGTATAGGGCGCGGGCAGATCGGGCAGGCGGCCCAGCAGATCGCCGGGCAATTTGTTGGGCCGCAGGCCGGTATCCAGAATGTCGCCGGGTTTGGCCCGCTGGGCGGGCATGGATGCGGGGCCGCGGCGCAAGGCGCTGTAATACGACTCGATGGCCTTGCGCTCGAACTCGGAGAACTTCATCCCGGACGGCTCGGCGCTGGTCGTCTTGCCCTGGCTGGCGCAGCCGGCCAGCAAGGCGGCGACGCTCATGAAAAGAAAATCGCGGCGTTCCATTGTTGTCCCCTCACACTCCATGGATAAGGTGCCCTGTTTATCAAACGCCCATGGCAAAGGCTTTGAGCGGCATCAAGATTTGCGGTGAGCGGGAATTTTGAGGAGGATGGGCACCCAAAGGAACGCGACGACGGGACCGCATGGGCGAACGGGGTCCGGCAAAGTTGCCGCGAAGGGGAGCCAGAATGCCCGAGAAACCCCGTTTCGGCGCCACCCTTTCCGTCCGTCCACACGCTGAGCAACAGCCTCTTCCCACACGAAACCCAACCATGAAAATCCCGAAAAGACTCCAGCCCCTGCTCGAAGACGGGCTGATCGACGATGTGGTCCGCCAGCTCATGAGCGGCAAGGAGGCGATGGTCTACGTGGTCCGCTGCGGTGACGAGGTGCGTTGCGCCAAGGTGTACAAGGAAGCGAACAAGCGCGCCTTCCGCCAGAGCGTCGATTACACGGAAAACCGCAAGGTGAAGAACAGCCGCCAGGCGCGCGCCATGGCGAAGGGCACCCGCTACGGGCGCGAGGCCCAGGAGGAGGCCTGGCAGAGCGCGGAGGTGGACGCCCTGTATCGCCTGGCGCGGGCCGGCGTGCGGGTGCCGAAGCCCCACAACTTCCATGCCGGCGTGCTGCTGATGGAACTGGTGACCGACGAGCACGGCAACGCGGCGCCGCGCCTGAACGATCTGGCCTTCACGCCGGAACTGGCGCGGGCGCATTTCCAGACCCTGTTGCGCCAGGTGGTTTTGATGCTGTGCGCCGGGGTCATCCACGGCGATCTGTCGGAATACAACATCCTGGTCGGCGCCGAGGGGCCGGTCATCATCGACCTGCCCCAGGCGGTGGACGCGGCCGGCAACAACCACGCGAAAGCCATGCTGGAGCGGGATGTGGCCAATCTGACCGACTACTTCGGGCGTTTCGCGCCGGAATTGCCGTCCAGCGCCTACGGCAAGGAAATCTGGTCCCTCTACGAACATGGCGACCTGCACCCCGACACGCCGCTCACCGGCCGTTTCGCCGAAAGCAAAAAACCGGTGGACCTGCCCAGCGTGCTGCGGGAAATCGACGACGCCCGCGCCGAGGAAGCCGCGCGGCGCTTGCGCGCGGCGGAATGAACTCGCGCGGGGCTTTGCCCTCCATCCCCTCTCCCTTGCCGCGCCGCGCCCCGGCCGCCTATGCCGGGCCCGGGCCGGAAAGGCGGACAATCCGAACTTGACGCCATCGGCTTCCCTCCCCATCGCCACACCCAACCCATCGACCCGGTTCCCATGCGATACACCGCCCTCCTCGCCTTTTTCCTGCTCCTGCTCTCCGGCTGCGCGATCCAGCCCGCCGTGCCCCCAGCCGAACAGCCCAGCACCGTGCCGCCGGTCGCGGCCGCGCCCAAGCCCCTGCGCATCGGCCTGGCCCTGGGCGGCGGCGCGGCGCGGGGCTTCGCCCATATCGGCGTCATCAAGGTGCTGGAAGCCCAGGGCATCGTTCCGGACCTGATCGCCGGCACCAGCGCCGGCTCGGTGGTGGGCGCGCTCTACGCGTCCGGCCTGAACGGTTTCGATCTGCAAAAGGTGGGCATGGAGCTGGACGAGAGCACGCTGGCGGATTGGTCCTTCCCCAGCCGGGGCATCCTGAAAGGCGAGGCCTTGCAGGATTTCGTCAACCGCGCGGTCAAGCAGCGCCCCCTGGAGCGGCTGGGCAAACCCTTCGCGGCGGTGGCGACGGACCTGAAGAGCGGCGAGATGGTGGCCTTCCGCACCGGCAACACCGGCATGGCGGTGCGCGCCTCCAGCTCCGTGCCCGGCGTGTTCAGGCCGGTGCTGATCCGCGACCGGGAATACGTGGACGGCGGCCTCACCTCGCCGGTGCCGGTGCGGGCGCTGCGCGCCATGGGCGCGGACTTCATCATCGCCGTGGACGTGGGCAACAAACCGCAATGGGGCAAGACCGACAGCACCCTGGACGTGATGCTGCGCACCTTCACCATCATGGGCAACAGCATCGGCCGGCTGGAGATGGAGGACGCCGACGTGGTGATCCGCCCCGCCTCGCCGGACGTGGATTCCACGGATTTCGAAGGCCGCCATGCCGCCATCCTGATGGGGGAAAGGGCCGCCACGGCGCTGTTGCCCGACCTGAGGGCAAAACTTGCCAAGGCGCGCATGAAAACCCCTTGAAGCCGGTGGCATCCCCCCCAGTTACCGGCTAGATTCCCGACGCACCCTTCCTCAACCCCAGGACTTGTCCATTACCAAGAAGAGCTTCCCATGCGTACCCTGATCTGCGGCTCCATGGCCTACGACACCATCATGGTGTTCCACGACCACTTCAAGAACCACATCCTTCCCGACCAGATCCACATCCTCAACGTCGCCTTCCTGGTGCCGGACATGCGCCGGGAATACGGCGGCTGCGCCGGCAACATCGCCTACACCATGAAGCTGCTGGGCGGCGAGCCGGTGATCATGGCCACGGTGGGCGACGATTTCCCCGCCTATCGCGACCGCCTGAACCAGTTCGGCATGGACCAGAGCCACATCCGCGTGATTCCCCAGACCTTCACCGCCCAGGCCTTCATCACCACCGATCTGGCGGACAACCAGATCACCGCCTTCCATCCGGGCGCCATGAACCACGCCCACGAGAACAAGGTGAGCGACGCCAGCGAGGTCACCCTGGGCATCGTCGCCCCGGACGGCCGCCAGGGCATGCTGGACCACGCGCGCCAGTTCAACGAGGCCGGCATTCCCTTCATCTTCGATCCGGGCCAGGGCCTGCCCATGTTCAGTGGCGTGGAATTGCAGCGCTTCGTCGAACTCGCCGACTATGTGGCGGTCAACGACTATGAGGCGAAGTTGCTGCAGGAACGCACCGGCCACAAGCTGGAGGTCCTGGCGAAGGAAGTGAAGGCCCTGATCGTCACCCTGGGCGCCAAGGGTTCGCGCATCTACAGCAACGGCGAGGAGTACGACATTCCGGCCGCGAAACCCCAGGCCATCCTGGACCCCACCGGTTGCGGCGACGCCTACCGGGCCGGCCTGATGACCGGCATGCAGAAGGGGCTGGACTGGCCCACCTGCGGGCGCCTGGCCGGGCTGATGGGCGCCATCAAGATCGGCCACCGGGGCGGACAGAACCACCGCTTCGGCTGGGACGAGATCGCCGAGCGCTTCAAGACGGAATACGGCTACGCAATTTAAGGAGTCATCATGAAAACGATCCATGCGGTACTGATCCCCCTGCTGCTTCCCGTCGTCCTGGCGGGATGCGCCAGCGGGCGCGGCAGCGACGACTATGAAAGGTCCGAGGCGCGCCGCGTCTACGAAGTGAAGATGGGCGTGGTGGAGCACGTGCGCAGCGTCAAACTGGAAGGCACCGCCTCCGGCGTCGGCACCGCCGCGGGCGGCGTCATCGGCGGCGTCGCCGGCAGCGGAGCGGGCGGCGGCAAGGGCAAGGTGGTGACCGGCGTGCTGGGCGCGGTGGTCGGCGGCCTCGCCGGCGCCGCCGCGGAAGAAGCCACGACCCGCAAACCCGGTCAGGAAATCACCGTGCGTCTGGATTCCGGCCGCATGATCGCCGTGGTGCAGGAAGACACCGGCGAGCAGTTCGCCGTCGGCGAGCGGGTGCGGGTGCTCGAATCCGGCGGACAGGCGCGGGTGACCCACTGATTTTGTCACACGCGGCGGGCCGCCCCGCGCGGCTCGCCGCCCGCCGTTTCACGCTTGCATCACCCCGTCCGCTTTAACCATTTCTTCATTCCCTCGTAACCCCCACGTAATACCCCCTCCTTACCTTTGCCACATCAACGCAAAGGAAAGGAAATCCCATGCTTCAGGAACGCATCGAGCGGGAAGGCCGGGCCAAGAAGAATTTCCGCATCGCCATGGCGCGCCATCAGGACGAGGTGCGCGAAGCCCAGCGCCTGCGCTGGAAGGTGTTCGCCGAAGAGATGGGCGCGCGCCTCTCCACCCCCGAGCAGGGCCTGGATATCGACATGTACGACGTCCATTGCGACCATCTGCTGGTGCGCGATGAGGACACCGGCGAGGTGGTGGGCACCTACCGCATCCTCAGTCCCTCCGCCGCCAAGCGCCTGGGCAGCTACTACTCGGAAAGCGAGTTCGACCTGACCCGCCTGCAACACCTGCGCGGCCGCATGGTGGAACTGGGCCGCTCCTGCGTGCACGCCGACTACCGCAGCGGCGGCGTCATCACCCTGCTCTGGGCCGGCCTCGCCGAATACATGATCAAGGGCAACCACGACTACCTGATCGGCTGCGCCAGCATCGGCATGGCCGACGGCGGCCACAACGCGGCCGGCATCTGGCACGCGACCAAGGAGAAGCACCTGGCCCCCATCGAGTGGCGCGTCTTCCCGCGCTGCCCGCTGCCCCTGGAATCCCTGGATTCCACCGCCGCCCCCATGCTGCCGCCCCTGGTCAAAGGCTATCTGCGCGCCGGCTCCTACGTGTGCGGCGAACCCGCCTGGGATCCGGATTTCAACACCGCCGACCTCCCCATCCTGCTGCCCCTGAAGAACCTGAATCCGGCCTACGCCCGGCATTTCCTGAAGCAGGCCTGATGCCCGCCCGCGCGGCCGCACTCCCGGGGCGCGCCGCTGCGTGGATAATCCGGGGGTTCGCCCTGCCCTGGATGCCGCTTTTGAATTTCGCTCCCGTCAAAGTCTTGCGCGTCGCCGTCCATATCCTGGCCGGATCGCTCACGGTCCTGACCCGGTTTCCCCGTCTCGACGCTCCGGGGCGCTCGCGCCGGGTCGGGCTGTGGGCGGCGAAGCTGCTGGCCATCCTGCGCGTCGAGGTGGTGGTCAAAGGCGATCCGGACGCGGCCCATCGGGCCGGCGCCCTGCTGGTGGCGAACCACGTGTCCTGGATGGATATCTACGTGATCTTCAGCGTTGCGCGCACCCGCTTCATCTCCAAGGCCGAGGTGCGCGGCTGGCCGGTCATCGGCTGGCTCGCCGAGGCGGCCGGCACTCTGTTCCTGACCCGGGAGAGGAAGTCGGACGCCATGCGCCTCAATCTGATGATGGCGAACCATCTGCGCGAGGGCGACTGCCTGACCCTGTTCCCCGAGGGCACCACCAGCGACGGCCGCGCGCTGCTGCCCTTCTATCCCTCCCTGTTCCAGCCCGCGGTGGACGCTGCGGCGCCGGTCTGGCCGGTGCGCATCCACTACCTCACGCCGGAGGGGAAACATTGTCTCGACGCGGCCTATTTTGGTGGCATGAGCCTGGGCGAATCCCTGCTCAACATCGCCCGTTGCAAGGCGATCCGCGCGGAAGTCCATTTTCTGCCGCCGATTCCCAGCCAAGGCCTGCGCCGGCGCGAACTGGCGGCCGCGGCGGAAGCGGCGATCAGGGAAGACTTTACGCCGGGAGACTAGTGGGGCGAGTGCGTCGCCTGGCAGCGCACCTGAAAACACTGCTCGTCGTCCAGCCGGAAGGCGGTCAGGGCGCCGCCCCACAGGCAGCCGGTATCCAGGGCGATCACGTCTTCCCGCAGCAACAGGCCGAGGGTGGACCAGTGGCCGAACAGGATGCGCGCGTCGGTGGCGCGGCGGCCGGGGAAGTCGAACCAGGGCGTCAAGTCCGGCGGCGCGGTTTCCGGGCCCAGTTTGTGTTGCAGTTCCAGGCTGCCGTCCGGGTACAGGTAGCGGGACCGGGTCAGCACGTTGGCGATGTAGCGCAAACGCGCCTGGCCGGTCAACGAGGCATCCCAGGCGCGCGGCTCGTTGCCGTACATCTGCCTGAGAAAATCGCGCCAGTCCGGACCGCGCAGGGCGGCCTCCAGCTCGCCCGCGCGGACCTCGGCTTCCGCGGCCGTCCACGCGGGCGGCAGACCGGCGTGAACCATCATCCATGGGCCTTGCCGATGCAACATGGGCCGGTGGCGCAACCAGTCGAGCAACTCGTCCCGGTCCGGCGCGGCCAGGATCATGTCCAGGGTGTCCTTGCGATGGGGCGGCACGAAGCCCTCCGCCACCGCCAGCAGATGCAGGTCATGGTTGCCCAGCACGGCGACCACGCAATCGTCGTGTTCCCTGCCCCAGCGCAATACCGCGAGGGAATCCTCGCCCCGGTTCACCAGATCGCCGGTGATCCATATTCGGTCCTGCGCCGGATCGAAGTCCAGCGCGGCCAGCAGTTCCAGGAAGGCGCCGTGGCAGCCCTGTATGTCGCCGATGACGTAGGTGCTCATGTTTCCACTCCCTCTCCCTCCGGGCGGGGGGCGTCCGTCTGCAAGGCCATCAGCGGCTTCATGGCGGTGAGCAGGTTGGCGAACAAGCTGTTATGCAGCTTCTCCTGTTCGGCCAGCAGATTCTTCATCTGGTAGCGTTGCATGGGCAAGGAGAAGCAGGCCGGGCAATTCTCGAAGATCACCGGCAGCCCCGCATGCGTTGCGAAGTCCCGGGTCTGCCGCTCGCGGGCGTAGACCAGGGGCCGGATCACGCGCACGTCGCCGGCGTCGTTCAGGTAGTGGGCCTGCATGGTGCGCAGTTTGCCGCCGAAGAAGGCGCTCATCAGGAAACTCTCCGCCAGATCGTCCAGGTGCTGGGCCAGCGCGAGCACATTGAAGCCATTCTCGCGCGCCACCCGGTACAGGATGCCACGCCGCATGCGCGAACAATAGGCGCAGAAGGAATCTCCCTTCATGTGCTCGGCGGCGGACGCGACGATGGGCTGGGATTCGTAGAAGTAGGGCACGCCCAGATCGGCCAGGTAGGCTTTCAGCGGGCTGGGATCGTATTCCGGCGACTGGGGGTCCACGGTGCAGGCGGCAAGCTGGAATTTGACCGGCGCTCGCCGTTGCAGATGCAACAGCACATGCAGGAGGGAAAGGCTGTCCTTGCCGCCGGACAGACCCAGCAGGATGCGGTCGCCGTCCCGGATCATCGCGTAGTCGCCGATGGCGCGGCCGGCGGCGCCGACCAGGGAGCGGGAAGGGGTTACCACCTGGGCGGGCGCGGCTTCGCCGACCACCACATCGCCCTCGCTCATAGCAGCGGCTTGACCAGGGCTTCCAGCCGGGCTTCCGTCACCCCGCCGGTGAGGGTCGCCACCGGGTTGCCGCGCTGGTCGAACACCACGGTGAACGGCAATCCGCCGAGCCGGTTGCCGGCGGCGGCGGAAAGGGCGGCGGCCTGCTCGGCGCCCAGCAGGATGGGGTAGTTGATGCCGGTTTCGTCGACGAAGGCGCCGACCTTGTCCGGCTCATCCAGAGCGACGCCGACGAATTGCAGACCGGCCTGGCCGTGGCGCTCCTGGAGCCGGATGAAATCGGGAATCTCCTTGCGGCAGGGCGGGCACCAGGGCGCCCAGAAGTTGAGCACCAGCACCTTGCCGCGCCATTGCTTCATATCCTGGGTCTTGCCGGTGAGATCGGGCAGGCGTCCATTCCAGACTTCCGCCACGCTCACTTCCCCCGGCGCCCCCAGCACGGGTTCGGCCGGGGTGACGAAACGCTGGGCGACGATGCCGGCGATGCCGAAGGCCAGCGCCACCAC
Source organism: Thiobacillaceae bacterium (assembly GCA_044227325.1). Classification (GTDB taxonomy): domain Bacteria; phylum Pseudomonadota; class Gammaproteobacteria; order Burkholderiales; family Thiobacillaceae; genus PFJX01. Next base: position 18,459 of record JBGAFI010000025.1, read on the forward strand.
GAACAGCTTGGTCTTGGGCGACTTCACGCGGCGACGCCGGTCAGGGGATGGCCTTGCCCAGGCTGGCGAGGAATTTCTCCGGCGCCTCGTAGCCCACCACCCGGTACGCCACCTCGGCGCCGGTCTTGTCGAAGAAGATGATGCCGGGCGGGCCGAACAGCTTGAAGCGGGCCAGCAGGGCCTTGTCGTCCGCGCTGTTGGCGGTGACGTCGGCCTGGAGCAGCAAGGCGTCCTTGAGATGGGCCTGGACCTTGGCGTCGGTGAAGGTGAAGCGTTCCATCTCCTTGCACGAGACGCACCAGTCCGCGTAGAAATCCAGCATGACCGGCCGGCCGGCGGCGCCCTGCACGGCGGCCTCCAGTTCGGCGAGGTTCTTCACGCGCTGGAATTTCAGATGCGCCGCTTCCGTCGCCGCGTTGGCGACGCCGCCCTTGTAGACGGACAAGGGCTGCAACAGATCGCGGCTGCCGCCCAGGGCGCCCAGCAGCAGCGCGACCCCGGCCACCAGGGCGATGAGCCCGATCCCCTTCCAGAAGCGGGTGAAGCCGCGCGCGTTCACCGCCAGGGGCTCCAGGGCGTGCAGATACATGGCGGAAATAATGAGCAGGGCGGCCCACATGAACATCTGGGCGATCTCCGACAAGAGCGGCGAGATCAGCCAGATCGCCACCGCCAGCAGGGCGACGCCGAAGAAGCGCTTGACCGCGTCCATCCAGGCGCCGGCGCGGGGCAGCAGGGCGCCGGCGGAGAGGCCGACCAGCAGCAGCGGCACGCCCATGCCCAGGGCCAGGGAGAACAGGGACACGCCGCCCAGCACCACGTCGCCGGTCTGGCTGATGTAGAGCAGCGCGCCGGCCAGGGGCGCGGCGACGCAGGGACCGACTATGAGGGCGGAAATCGCGCCCATGACGAACACGCTGAAGAAGCGGCCGCCCTGGATGCGGTTGCTGGCCTCGGTGAAGCGGCTTTGCAGGAAGCTGGGCATCTGCAGTTCAAAGAAGCCGAACATGGACATGGCCAGGGCCACGAAGATGGCCGCGCCGGTGCCCAGCGCCCAGGGGTTCTGCAGGGCGTTGGAGATCAGGGTGCCGGACAGGCCCGCGGCGACGCCGGCCAGGGCGTAGGTGACCGCCATGCCCAGCACATAGGCCAGGGAAAGCAGGAAGCCCTTGCGCTTGGTGATCTGCTGGCCCTGGCCGACGATGATGCCGGACAGGATGGGAATCATGGGGAACACGCAGGGGGTGAGGGACAGCAACAGGCCGAAGCCGAAGAAGCTGACCACGACCAGCCAGTAATTGCCGCCCTGCAGGATGGCGGTGACATTGCCCGTATCGGAAGTGTCTTCCTGAGCGGCGGCGGGAGCAGGCTTGGCCGCGGCCGGGGCGGTTTCCGCGGCGGCGGGCTCGCTGGGGGCTGTCACCGGGTCTGCCGCCGGCACGGCCGCCACAGCGGCGGGCGCGCCCAGGTCCACTTCGAACGTCTGGTCCTGGGGCGGATAGCAGATGCCCTTTTCGCTACACCCCTGATAGGTCGCGTCGAGCTTGACCCGCGTGGTGCCGGCCGGCACGTCGGCGAGATGGATGGTGACGTTGAAATCCTTGTGGTAGACGAACATCTTGCCGAAATTGGGGTCGTTCTTCTGGTCGGCCTTGGGCATGTCCAGGCTGGCGACGCGCGCGCCGGCCGGCGCGGTGACGGTGAACTTGATCTTGTCGCGATACAGGTAATAGTCCTTGGTCACGCGGAAACGGGCATCCAGGTTCCCGTTCGCGCCCGGCGCCACGGCGAGCTTGAAGGCCTCCTCGGGCGGCAGGAATTCCGGCTCGGCCGGGCTGGAGAAGGCGCCGGCAAGGGACTTCAGGCGTTCCAGTACTTCCGGACTCTGTTGCTGCAAAGGCTCGGCGGCCTGCGTGGCGGGCGCGCTGCCCGCCTTGATCAGCGCGACGCCGTCCTGGGGCTGGTAGCACACGCCCAGGTCGGCGCAGCCCTGGTAGTTCGCCTTGAGGTTGAACGGCTTGGGAGAGCCGCCGGCATAGCTCACCGGAATACGGACGCGGATGTCGCCGCGATAGGTCTCGACCTTGCCGAAATATTCGTCGTTCTTGACCTTGCCGGCCGGCAGGGCGGGCGCGCCCAGCTTGACGCCGTCGTCCGCCGAGAACTTGATCTTGCCGCGGTACAGGTAATAGCCCTTGGCGATCTGGAAGCGGGCCTCCGCCGTGGCCGGGTCCAGCATGCGGGCCGAGTACCGGAACGCCTGTTCGGGCTCCAGAAGCTCATCATCCGCGTGGGCGAAAGCGGTGAACAGAAGCAGGATGGCGAGGAAAAAACGCATGAAAAACTCCGTTCAGGATGGATTCGCCGATGTGTCCCGGGACACGCTACCGGACGGCCGCATGGAAGTGGATTGGACAACCCACTGGAGATAGTCAGGCAGACCGGCGCTCACGTCCAACGCCACGATCTCCGGCAGTTCGTAGGGATGCTGCTTGCGCAGATAGGTCTCCAGGGCGGGATAAAGTTCCGCCGTGGTCTTGATGAACAAGGGAATCTCCCCATCTTCCTGGACAATGCCTTGCCAACGATAGACCGATCGGCACGGCGCCAGGATGTTCACGCAGGCCGCGAGCCCCGATTCCACCAGGCTTCTGGCCAGCGCATCGGCGATTTCGGCAGTGGGCAAGGTGGTCAGAACGAGGCGGATGGAAGGCACGGAGAGCGCGCATGAGATTGGGATTTTTCGGGATTATAGCCGTGGCCTTTCTGGGCCTGGAAATAGTGGGGATGTACTTGATCGCGCAAGAGATCGGCCTGCCCCTGACGCTGCTCTGGTTGTTCGCGTCTTTTTTCGCGGGAGGCTGGGTGATTCGCCGGGCCGGCGCCGGGTTTCTGCCGGATCTCGCCGCCTCCCTGGAACGCGGGCATGCGCCTTTCGGCGTGCTCTGGGTCACGGGCCGGCGCTTCCTGGCCGGCGCCCTGCTGATTTTTCCCGGCGCCATCAGCGACCTGATCGCCTTGATGCTGCTGGTCTGGCCCAGCCCCAAACTCCCTCCCGCGCGCCCGGCGGCCGGGGACGACGGCGTCATCGAAGGCGAGTACCGGCGCGAGGACGAGTCCGTGGAACGCATATCCTCCACGAGGGATCGTCCCTGAGCCCGTAATCCGGGGCGGCCGGCAGCGCGTTCAATCCAGTTGCCGTTTGAGGTGGCGCATCGCCACCAGAGTCGCGGCGGCGGCCGGGATGGCCACCAGCAGGCCGACGAAACCGAACAACTGGCCGAAGGCCATGAGGGCGAAGATCACCGCCACCGGATGCAGGCCGACCCGCTCGCCCACCAGCCAGGGCGTCACCGCCATGCCTTCCAGCAATTGGCCGGCGGCGAACACGCCCCAGATCGGCAACATGCCGGAAAGCTCGCCGAACTGGGCCCAGCCGGCCAGCGTGCCCAGCAGCACGCCCACCACCACGCCCAGGTAGGGCACGAACACCAGGATGCCGGAAATGAGGCCCACCGCCAGGGCGTAGTCCAGGCCGGCGATCCACAGGGCGACGCTGTAGAACAGGCTCATGACCAGGATGACCATGACCTGGCCGCGCACGAATTCGGACAGGACCATATCGACCTCCCGCGCGATGGCGACCGTCTTCGGGCGCAGGGGATCGGGAATCCAGTCCGCGAGATGGAGCATGATCCGATCCCAATCCCGCAGCAGATAGAACAGCACCACCGGCACCAGCAGCAGATTCGCCAGGAAGCCGATGACGGCCAAGCCGCTGTCGGCGATCTTGGGCAGGAAATGGGAGAAGCGGGACAGCTCGGACACGTGGGCCTTCAGCCACGCGATCATCTCCGCGTGGTCCTGCACGAGATCGACGCCGAAAGTGCTGGAAAACCAGGGCAGCAGGGACTGGCTGACCCACTCCGCCACCCGCGGCACCTGCAACATGAGCAGGCGTATCTGCGCCTGCACCAGCGGCGTCAGGATCAAGGCCAGCAGCACGAATACCAGGACCAGGCCGAGCAGGACCGTGACCGTGCTCAGCGCGCGGTTCAGTCTTTTTTTCTCCAGCCGGTCCACCAGGGGATCGCACAGATAGGCCAGGGCCGCCGCCAGCAGAAAAGGCGACAGGATGGGCGACAGCAGGTAGAGCAGGTAGGCGAAGGCGGCGGCGACGACGGCATAGGTCAGCCAGCGCGCGGTGGGATTCTCGGCAGCGGGATCGGTAGGCATGTGGGCTAGAATAGCACCGTTTTTTTCCCTTCCCGACGGCACTTCCGTGACTTCTCCCACCCCCGCCACTCCCTCACTTTCCTACCGCGACGCCGGTGTCGACATCGATGCCGGCGACTCCCTGGTGGAGCGCATCAAGCCCCTGGCCAAGCGCACCATGCGCCCCGAGGTGCTGGCCGGCATCGGCGGCTTCGGCGCCCTCATGGAACTGCCCAAGAATTACCAGGAGCCGGTGCTCATTTCCGGTACCGACGGCGTCGGCACCAAGCTGAAGCTGGCGTTCCAGATGAACAAGCACGACACCATCGGCCAGGATCTGGTGGCCATGAGCGTCAACGACATCCTGGTGCAGGGCGCCGAGCCCCTGTTCTTTCTGGACTACTTCGCCTGCGGCCACCTGGACGTGGACGTGGCGGAACAGGTGGTGGCGGGCATCGCCAAGGGCTGCGAACTGTCCGGCTGCGCCCTGATCGGCGGCGAGACCGCCGAGATGCCGGGCATGTATCCCGCCGGCGAATACGACCTGGCCGGTTTCGCGGTGGGCGTGGCGGAGAAGTCCAAGGTCATCACCGGCCACGACATCCGTCCCGGCGATGCCGTCCTCGGCCTGGCCTCCAGCGGCCCCCATTCCAACGGCTATTCCCTGGTGCGCAAGATCGTCGAGGTTTCCGGCGCCGACCTCGCCGCGCCATTCGCCGGCCGCACCCTGGGTGAAACCCTGCTCGAACCCACCCGCATCTACGTGAAGCCCCTGCTGGCCCTGATGAAGGAAATCCGGGTCAAGGGCCTGGCCCACATCACCGGCGGCGGCATCACCGGCAACGTGCCGCGCGTGCTGCCGGAGAACGTCTGCGCCGTCATCGAGGCCGGTTCCTGGGTCTGGCCCGCCGCCTTCCAGTGGCTGCGGGAACAGGGCAACGTGGCCCTGCCCGAGATGCACCGCACCTTCAACTGCGGCATCGGCATGGTGCTGGTGCTGGACAAGCGCGATGCGGAAGCCGCCATGGCCTTCCTTACGGCGCGGGGCGAGCGCGTCTACCGTCTTGGCGAGATCCGGGCGCGGGCAGCGGGCCAGGAACAGACCGTCATCGTTTGACGGGCATGAGCCACCTTTCCCGGATCGTGAACGCAAGGCCTCAGCCCGTTCCCAACCCCTTTCCCGTCGGCGGGGAAGCGGCGCCTGGCGCACCGTCGAGGCCCCTTGGACAGCCATGAAGGTCGTCGTGCTCATCTCCGGCCGGGGCAGCAACATGCAGGCCCTGCTGGAAGCCGATCTGCCGGTGGAATTCGCCTGCGTCATCAGCAACAAGCCTGATGCGGCGGGTTTGCGTGTCGCCGCCGGGCATGGCGTCCCCACCACGGTCATCGATCACCGGCTGCATCCGGACCGGGCCGGATTCGATGCCGCGCTGGCCGAAGAGATCGACCGCCACCGCCCGGACCTGGTGGTCCTGGCCGGGTTCATGCGGGTGCTCACGGACGCCTTCGTGCGCCGCTACGAAAATCGGATGATCAACATCCATCCGGCCCTGCTGCCCGCCTTTCCCGGCCTCAACACCCACGCGCGCGCCCTCGCCGCGGGGGTCAAACTGCACGGCTGCACGGTGCACTTCGTCACGCCCGAAGTGGATTCCGGCCCCATCATCGCCCAGGCCGCCGTGCCCGTCCTCGCGGACGATACCCCGGCGACCCTGGCGGCCCGGGTGCTGCGCCAGGAGCACCGCCTATACCCCATGGCCCTGCGCTGGCTGGCCCAGGGGCGCGTGTCGCGGCGGGAAGATGGCACCGTCGGCATCGCCAGCCACCGTAACGGCGCCGACAACGAAGCGCTGGTTTCCCCGCCCGCGGACTGAGAGCCCATGAAAGGCGGGCGGCGCGTCCTCGTCACGGCCCTGCTGCTTTCCCTGGGCGCGCACCTGCTCCTGGCCAGCCACGCGGCGCACTGGTGGACCCTGCCGGCGCCGGAAATCCCTTTCGCCATCGAGGCGCACCTGATGGACGCGGCACCGCCGGCGAGCGTCCCGCCTCCCGTCGCCAAGCCAAGACTGGCGGCTCCCAAAGCCAAACCAGCCCTCCCCGCCCCCCCGGAACCGCCACCCGCGCCGGAAGTTCCGGTGCCGCCCGCCAACCCCGTGCCTGAACCGCCACCAGTCGCCGTGTCCTCCGCGCCGCCGGCACAGGAACCCGCGCCCGCCGAGCCCGCTCCCCAGCCCGCCGCCGAACCCGTGGCCGAACCGCCGTCGCCACAAGCGCCGCCGGCCAAGCCACAGCCGCTTGCCCAACGCGAACTGCCCGCGCGCCTGACCCTGCGCTTTGCCGTGCAAACGGGGGAAGGCGGCTTCACGGTGGGCCAGGCGACCTACGCCTGGGTTGTCCGGGACGGCAACTACAGCCTGGTCAGCATCGCCGAAGCCAAGGGCATCGCCTCCCTGTTCATCAGCGGCAAGATCATCCAGACCAGCGAGGGGGAGATCACGCCCTATGGCCTGCAACCGAAGCAGTTCTGGATGGTCAAGGGCGACCGGCGCCTCCCGCCAATCCAGTTCGACTGGGCCAGAAAGCAACTGGCTCTGCCCGGCGGCGGGCTGGAGTTGCCCGAGCAGACCCAGGATCTGCTGAGCTTTCCCTTCCATCTGGCGATGACATTGCGCGACGACGGCGAGGAAAGACGCCTGCCGGTCACGAATGGCAGAAAGCTGCGGGAGTACGGGTTTCACCCGGTGGGGCACGAACCGGTGCAAGTGGGGGAAACGCGCTTCGATACCTTGCACCTGCATGGCGAGCGCGCCGGCGAGGGCAGCCTGGACGTCTGGCTCGCGCCCGCGCGCCACTGGCTGCCGGTGCGCATCCGCACCTTGGATCAGAAGGGAAAGACCATCCTGCTCACGCTGGAGCGGCTCGACTAGGCGCCGATCCCCAGCGCGGCGCGGGTTTCCAAAGCCAGTTCCAACGCGGCTTCCCGGGTGGGCGCGAGGCAGTTGTAGTGCCCCATCTTGCGCCCCGGGCGGGCTTCCGCCTTGCCGTAGAGATGCAGTTGCACCCCGGCGTGTTTCAGGAGCGCGCCCCAGTCCGGGTCCGGCCGCCAGACATCCCCCAGCAGGTTCACCATGACCACCGGCGTCAGCAGGCGCGGATCGCCCAAGGGCAGGCCGCAGAGGGCGCGAACCTGTTGCTGGAACTGGTCGGTGGCGCAAGCGTCCAGGGTGTAGTGGCCGCTGTTGTGGGGACGCGGCGCCATCTCGTTGAAGACGATCCGGCCGTCGCCCAGCACGAAGAACTCCACCGCCATCACGCCCACATAGTCCAGCCCCCGGGCGATGCCCGCCGCCATGCGCCGGGCGGCTTCGGCGATGGATTCCGGCACCTCGGCGGGCACGATGCTGATATCCAGGATGCCATCGCGATGCCGATTCTCGGCGATGGGAAAGAAGGCCACCTCGTCCTGGGGATTCCGCGCGAGGACCACGGACACCTCGCGTTCGAGGGGAAGAAAACCCTCGAGTAGACACGGCACCCGGCCCAGGCCAGCGAACGCGGCCGCCAGATCGTCCAGGCTGTCCACCCGGACCTGGCCCTTGCCGTCGTAGCCCATGCGCCGGGTCTTCAGCAGAGCCGGCGCGCCCACCTGGCTCCAGGCATGGGCCAGATCGCCTTCCTGCTCGATATTGGCGAAGGGCGCGGTATCGCACCCGAATTCCCGCGCCCGGGTCTTTTCCACGAGCCGGTCCTGGGCCACCGCGAGGGCCGCCGCGAATGGCGCGACACGGCAGTGCTTGGCCAGGATATCCAGGCTTTCCGCCGGCACATTCTCGAATTCCGTGGTGACCGCCTGGCAGAGACTGCCCATGCGCAAAAGGGCCACCGCATCCCGATAATCCGCCTTGAGGTGTGCATCCGCCAACTGGCCCGCCGGGCTGGCCGGGTCCGGATCGAGCACCACCACCCGATAGCCCATGATCTTGGCGGCCAGGGTGAACATGCGCCCCAACTGGCCGCCGCCCAGTACTCCGAGGGTGGCGCCCGGCAGCAAGGGCATGCCCGGATTCGCGCCAGCGCTCATGGCTGCTCGGGCAGGGACATGGCCAGCACGGATTCGGTCTGGGCGCGGCGAAACTCGATCAGACGGTCGCGGATTTCGGTGGATTCGTTCGCCAGCAAGGCCACCGCGAACAGCGCCGCGTTGGCCGCGCCGGCCGGCCCGACCGCGAAGGTGGCCACGGGAATGCCCTTGGGCATCTGGGCGATGGAAAGGAGGGAGTCCAGACCTGTAAGAAATTTCGACATCACCGGCACGCCCAAGACCGGCAGGTGGGTCTTCGCCGCGACCATGCCCGGCAGATGCGCCGCGCCGCCGGCTCCGGCGATGATGCAGCGCAAACCGCGATCCGCGGCCGCGCCGGCATAGTCGAACAGCAAATCCGGCGTGCGGTGGGCCGACACGACCCGTTTTTCATAGGGAATGCCGAACTGGACGAGGATCGCGGCGGCGTGCTGCATGGTCTCCCAATCGCTGACGCTGCCCATGACCAGACCTACCAGGGGGTTATCCATGACCGAACCCGAGAAAAGAGACAGCGCCGAATAATACGTTTGCCGGGACCACAAAAAAAGAACGCCGGCCTGGGCCGGCGTTCTTGCGCGGAACGATATCGATCAGGCGATACGCTCGGCGGACTTGCGGCGACGCAATTGCAGACCGACCAAGCCCAGACCCAGACCCATCATGGCCCAGGTTTCGGCTTCGGGGACGGGGGAGACGGAGATGGCGCCGCTGGAACGATATCGATCAGGTATCGGCGGACTTGCGGCGACGCAATTGCAGACCGACCAAGCCCAGACCCAGACCCATCATGGCCCAGGTTTCGGCTTCGGGGACGGGGGAGACGGAGATGGCGCCGCTGTATAGGCCGCCAGTAGTACCAGTGGCAACACCCATGACGGTCAGGTACATGCTACCACCTGCACTCGGACCCCACGTCAGGCCCAACGGACCCGCACCAGCAACAGAAGTCAGCAGTGCGTCATCGTCGTTGAACAGAATGCCGTCCGGGTTCGAATAGAGCGACAAGGAACTAAAGATGGTATTGAAGCTGCCCGCAGCACCAAGATCCAACGGGAAATTGATCACGCTGTAACCAGACCCACCATTCGAAGGCAGGGTGAAAGTAAAAACGTCACTGAACAATCCTGCACCGATTACCACACCGTTGAACGCGGCGGGCACGCCAGGAGCCACCGCCCCCACAGCCTTTTCCGTTGCATTCGCGCTCAAGGCAGCACCGGCCAAGATTAGTGCGGCGACAAGACGAGTAGTTTTAAACATTGGAACCTCCTAAACAAAAATTGGAGTGTGGGAACGTTGCACACTAGCTATCTATAAGCAACGTCCATGCCACCAACAGTAAGCTGTTGATTCTTCGTCAGCCATCTTGGCATCTCGTCATGATTCTGTAAAGAAACCCGACATGCGCGATCATATACCTGCTCATAAATGCATCAGCGCGGGAACCGCATCCAGGGCGCAAGCCGTTGAATTTCAATTTCTATTTTGCTTTGAATGCGCGCCAGCGCCGGTGCCGTTTCCGCCTCGAACCTGAGCACGATGGCGGGCGTGGTGTTCGATGCGCGGACCAGGCCGAAGCCATCCTCGAACTCCACCCGCAGTCCATCGATGTCGATCACCCGGATCGCGCCCTCGAAGTGGGCGGACTCATGCAGTTTTGCCATCAATTGGTGCAATTCGTCGGCGCGAACCGGGATATGCAGCTCGGGCGTACTGGCCGAATCGGGCAAGGCATCCAGCGTCGCGTCCACATCCCGCTGTCTGGAAAGATATTCCAGCAGACGCGCGCCGGCATAGAGACCATCGTCAAACCCATACCAGCGCTCCTCGAAGAATATATGGCCGCTCATCTCCCCCGCCAGCAGCGCGCCGGTTTCCTTCATCCTGGCCTTGATGACGGAATGGCCGGTTTTCCACAACATGGCCTTGCCGCCCCGGTCGCTTATCCACTTGTCGAGATTCCGGCTGGACTTCACATCGAAGATGACCAGGGCGCCCGGGTTTCTCGAAAGCACATCGTCGGCGAACAACATGAGCAGGCGATCCGGGTAGATGATCCGCCCGCTCTTCGCCACCACGCCCAGGCGATCCCCGTCTCCATCGAAGGCCAGGCCGATCTCCGCGTCGCTTGTCTCCAACATCCCGACCAGCGCCGCCATGTTGTCGGGAACCGAGGGGTCGGGGTGGTGATTGGGGAAACGGCCGTCCACTTCGCAGAACATTTCCACCACTTCGCAGCCCAGCGCGCGGAACAGCGCGGGCGCGTAAGCGCCGGCCACGCCGTTGCCGGCATCGATGAGGATTTTCATGGGACGGGCCAAGCGGATATCGCCGACGACGCGCGCGACATAAGCGTCGGCCACGTCATGGCAGCGATATTCCCCTCCTCCCCGGCATAGCTCGCTGGTCTCGATTCGGCGGCGCAACGCCTGGATGCCGTCTCCGTATAACGCCGCCCCCGCCAGCACCACCTTCAGGCCGTTGTAATCGGGCGGATTGTGGGAGCCGGTCACCATCACCGCGTTGTGGACCTGGAGGTGCTGCGCGGCGAAATAGGCCATGGGCGTGGTCACCAGGCCGATGTCGATGACGTTCATGCCGCTGGCGCGGATGCCCGCCGCCAGGGCCGAGGCCAATTCCGGACTGGTGAGCCGGCCATCGCGGCCGACGACGATATCGGACTGGTCTCGGGCGAGGGCTTCGGAACCGATGGAGCGACCGATGCGTTCGACGATTCCGGTGGTAAGGCTTTCGCCCACGACACCGCGTATGTCGTAGGCCTTGAATATTTCCGCGGGCAAATCCGTCATGGTCGCTCCCAAGATGGGCGGATTATCTTTGATTTCCCGGCGCAAGCGACGATGGGGGCGGGGCCGCGCGTGTTTCCGACCCACAAAAAAAGAGCGGCATCGGAAACCGATGCCGCTTGAAAAACCGCCATTGCGGCGGTCAGGGAGGTTGGGTTGAGAGGCGAATCCCTGAGTCTTCACCCCTGCCTGACCGATACTTGCAATCCGTGTGCCACATTTTTGTGCGGTCAAACACCAGCATTGGCGCGGTATCGGTCGATCACTATGACTAAAGATATATCAACTTCGACAAAATTTCATCCCTTTTGTTGAATTCCGAGTGAACCACTCGGAATTCAAGGGGTATCGATGCGTATCCGCATCGTTCCCGCGCGCCGGGAAAACAACGATTCGCGAAGATCCCCGCCACGCTTGATCCTGGTCAGTTCGCGTCCTTGCCCCGCTTTTCGCGCGCCGCCTACAATGGATGTCCCGTCCGAGACCCACACCCATGTCCGAATTCACCGCCCTACTGGAGAAGTACAGCAAGCCGGGTCCGCGCTACACCTCCTACCCCACCGCGCCCTACTTCCATACCGGTTTCAAGGAAGCCGACTGGCTCCAGGAACTGCAAGCTTCCCAGGATCCCACCCGGGGCCTGTCGCTGTATGTCCACATCCCCTTCTGCGACACGCTCTGCTACTACTGCGGCTGCAACATGGTGGCGACGGGGGACTACGGCAAGGCGACCAGCTACCTGGGCTATCTGGAACAGGAACTGTCCCGCGTCGCCGCGTTGACCCATCCAGGCCGCCAGGTCAAACAACTGCACTGGGGCGGCGGCACCCCCACCTACCTCAAGCCGGACGACATCCGCCGGCTCATGGACATGATCCGCGCCCGCTTCACCCTCGCGCCGGACGCGGAAATGGGGTGCGAGGCGGATCCGCGTGAACTGACGCGCGAGCATCTGGTGGCGCTGCGCGAGTCCGGCTTCAACCGGCTTTCCCTGGGCGTGCAGGACCTGGACGACGAGGTGCAGAAAGCGGTGAACCGGGTGCAGCCGGAGGCCATGATCGGCCAGGTCTACGGCTGGGCGCGGGAGCTGGGGTTCCAGAGCATCAACATGGACCTCATCGTCGGCCTGCCGCACCAGAACACCGCCAGCTTCGCCGGCACGCTGGACAAGACTTTGGCGTGGGCGCCGGACCGCTTCGCCATCTTCGCCTACGCCCACGTGCCCTGGATGAAGAAGCACCAGAAGCTCATCAACGAGGCCGACCTGCCCGCCTTCGCCACCCGCCTGGACCTGCAGCAGCTCATCCACGAACGCCTGGGCGCCGCCGGCTACCTGAACATCGGCATGGACCACTACGCCAAACCCGACGACGAACTGGTCAGAGCCCAGCGCAGCAAGACCCTGTGGCGCAACTTCCAGGGCTACACCACCCACAAGGAATGCGACATCTACGCCTTCGGCGCCTCCAGCATCAGCCAGACGCCGGAGGTCTACATGCAGAACGAAAAGAACCTGAAGCAGTATCAGGAGATCGTCGCCTCCGGTCACCTGCCGGTGGAGCGGGGCCTGCGGCTGACCCGGGACGATATCGTCCGGCGCGAAGCCATCACCCGCGTCATGTGCGACCTGGAAATGGACACGGCCGCCTTCGGCGCGGAATTCGGCATCGACTTCGACGCCTACTTCGCGGAGGGGCTCGCGGAATTGCCGCCTTTGGCGGCGGACGGACTGATCACCCTGGAGCCGGGCCGCATCGTGGTCACCGACCGGGGCCGTCTGTTCCTGCGCAACATCGCCATGAGCTTCGACGCCTATCTCAAGCAGGCGTCCAGCGATCAGCCGCGCTACTCCCGCACCGCATAAAAAAAACGCCGGCTCGACCGGCGTTTTTTTCGCGACGGAAGGCCGTCTTACTCGAGGATGTCCTTGTAAAGCGCGTCCTCTTCCGCCGCCACCTCGGCCATCGCCTTGGCCAGATCGCCCTGCATGGCTTTCGCCAGGTTGGCCAGATTCATGCGCATGACGTAGACCTTGCCATCCTTGCCGTCGAACACGGTGGCGCGGCAGGGCAGCGGCGGCGTCTTGCCGCCGCCCGCCTTGGCCACCTTCTCGCTCGCGCCGGCCGGGCACAGGGGCACCACCTTCATTCGCCTCGCCTCCTTCGCCCCGGTTTCCTTCATGGCCGCGCCCAAGTCCTGGGTATCCGCCAGTTGCCAGCCGCGTTTCTGGGCGCCGGCGCGGATCGCGTTGACGGTCTCGTCGAAACCCAGCCGGGATTTCCGCAGATCGAACATGACCGACATCATCTGCATCTGGCGCGCCATGGCCTCGCGCATCTGCCTGGCCTGCTCGGGCGTGGGCGCGGCGGGCATCTGAGCATGGGCGGCGAAACCGACGGACAACAGCAGGGCGAATGCGAGTTTTTTCATCGTGTCTCTTTCAATGTCCATGGCCGGACTTGCCGGTCCAGTCTTTGAGTTTGTACAGCGTGCCGCAATATGGGCAGAGCGACTCGCCTTTCTCCTCCACCGCCAGGAACACGCGCGGATGGGAACACCAGGCGGCGTCGCCGGACATGGGGCAATGCAGGGGCAGATCGGCCTGCGAGACCTCCACCACACGCTGGGCATTCGTCATGAGCGCCCCCTCAGACATGGGCCAGCCAGCCCGCGTGGGCTTCGGAGCGGCCCTGCACGCAATCGAAATACAGGGATTGCAGCTTCTCGGTGACGGGGCCGCGCGTGCCGGCGCCGATGGCCCGGTTGTCCAGTTCGCGGATCGGCGTCACCTCGGCGGCGGTGCCGGTGAAGAAGGCCTCGTCGGCGGAATACACCTCGTCCCGGGTGATGCGCTTCTCGATGACCTGGATGCCCAGTTCGCCGGCGAGCTGGATGATGGTGTCGCGGGTGATGCCTTCCAGGGCGGAAGTCAGGTCGGGCGTATACAACTTGCCCTTGCGCACGATGAACACGTTCTCGCCGGAACCCTCGGCGACGAAGCCGTCCACGTCCAGCAACAGGGCCTCCTGGTAGCCGTCCATCTCCGCTTCCCGGTGCGCCATGATGGAATTCATGTAGTTGCCGTTGGCCTTCGCCTTGCACATGGTGATGTTGACGTGGTGGCGGGCGAAGGACGAGGTCTTCACGCGGATGCCGTGTTCCAGCGCCTCCTTGCCGAGATAGGCGCCCCAGGGCCAGGCGGCGACGATCACGTGGGTGGACAGGGTCTTCGCGGAGATGCCCATGGCCTCGGCGCCGTAGAAAGCCATCGGGCGCAGATAGCCGGACTTGAGGTTGTTCTCGCGCACCACCGCCTTCTGGGCCGCGTTGAGGGTGTCCTTGTCCCAGGGCATCTTCATGCCCAGGATGTGGGCCGAGCGGAACAGCCGGTCGGTATGTTCCTGGAGCCGGAAGATGGACGTGCCGCTCGGCGTCTCGTAGGCGCGCACCCCTTCGAAGACGCCCATGCCGTAGTGGAGGGTATGGGTGAGAACGTGGGTGGTGGCTTCCCGCCAGGGAACCATTTTGCCGTCGTACCAGATGAGACCGTCGCGGTCGGCCATGGACATGATAGAAACTCCGGAAATCGCCGAAAAGAAGGTAGTTTAGCCTAGCGTCCGCCAAGGCGGGACTGCCGCGCGCGATCGCCGCCACAAATCCTTCTGGAGTCGCCACATGTCCACCCACCTCGACCGGATTCTTTGCTTGCTGGCCTGCCTGGCGACCATCCCGGCGGCAGCCGATACCTGCGCGGAGGCGCTCCACCGTTTCGATTACCCGGCGGCCCGGAACATCGCCCAGGCAAGGCTGGCGCGGGACGAGGGCGATGCCGCCGCCTGGATCTGCCTCGCCCGCGGCCAATACGAAACCGGCCAGTTCGCACCGGCCCTGCTCTCCCTGCAACGTACCGATGCCTTGCCCATGGATGCCGGCACCCGGGTGCTGGCCGACAACTGGTACGGCGTCACCCTGCGCCGTCTCGGCCGCCGCGCGGAAGCCTGGGAGCGGCTCCAGGCCGCCCTCGCCCTGGCCCGGCAAATCCGGGATCAAGGCGGTCTGGCCACCGCCCTGCACAACACCGCTCTGCTGCTCACCGACGCGGGCCGGCCCGACGCCGCCCTGGCGGCTTATCGGGAATCCCTGGCCATCAATCCGGACGCGGCGGAGCGCTCCGCCTCCCTCAACAACATGGGTTTGATCGAAGCGGACCGGGGCAACCCGGTCCTGGCCGCCCAACTCATCGAGGCCGCCATCGCCTTGAATCGCCGGGAAGGGCATTTCCACCACCTGGGCAAGCACCTGATGAACCTGGGCAACCTGTATCGGAGCCAGGGCCGTTTCGACGAAGCGGACGCCTTGCTCAAGGAAGGCGCGGTCCTGGTGGCAAAGGCCGACGACCGCTTCTGGATCGCCGTCTCCCACCGGCTGGCGGGTTGGCTCGCCCGGGACCGGGGCCGGATCGGCGAGGCCGCGGCGCAACTGGAACAGGCGGCGCGGGATTACGCTCGGGCCGGCGCGCCCGTGGAGGAGGCGGCGGCCCGGGGCGAGTTGGCGCGACTGGAAGCCGCCGGCGCGCGGCCTTGAGGCCCGACTTGAGACCCGCCTTGAGATCCGCCTTGAGGCCCTACTTCAGATAGAAGCTGTAGCGGTCCTTGCCGAGATCGATGACATCCTCGTTTTCCAGCATCTTCCAGGCCTCGCCGATATTCTCGCCGTTCACCCGGACCTCGCTCTGCTTGGCGACGCGCATCACCATGTAGCCGTCTGGCCGTTTCAGGATCGCGGCCGGGGTGACGCCGTTGGCGCGGGCCAGGGGGGTGACGATCTTGTCGAGGGCGATATGCCAGCCGGCCTGGGAGCCTTCCATGCCCAACAGGGCGCCTTCCTGGCAGGTGATGCCGGTATCCCGTGTGGTGTTGACCCGCGGCGCGTCTTTCCGGGAGGCGTAGCTACCCACCAGGGCGGCGGACAGCATGTCCTGGCCCGCCATCATGGTCTTGTCGAAGTCCATTTCCTTCTGCGCGCGCTGGTTCAGGTATTCCAGCCGGTAACCGCCGATCTCCACCACATCGTGGTCCTGCAGGATATGGCGCTTGATGACCTCGCCGTTGAGCATGGTGCCGTTGGTGCTGCCCAGATCTTCGACGATGTCGTCGTTGCCCAGGGTGTAGATCGCCGCGTGGCGCTTGCTGACGTTGGGATCGTCGAGGCGGAGGTGGCATTCCACGTCGCGCCCGACGATCAGCCGGTCGACATCGATATCGCGGTAGGTCGGGTTGGCGCCGTCCTTGGTGACCAGAAGCTTAGCCATGTCTGTTTCCTCCTACTTGTTGAACAGCCAGCCGAACAGCCGCTGCCAGAGGCCGACGGGCGCGGGCGCCACGGGCTGCCGCTGGGTATTCACCGCGCTCAGCGCCTTCAGCAGCACCAGGGTGATGTTGTCGTGGCCGCCGTGGTCGTTGGCCACCTGCACCAGCACCTGCCCGGTCAGATCCAGGTTCTCTTGCAATTCGTTGATGGCGATTTCGATGTCGTTGTCCGACACCATGGTGTTTAGGCCGTCCGAACAGATCAGGAACACGTCCCCCGGCGCCACCCGGCTATGGCCCACGTCGGCGGACACCGTCGCCTCCATGCCCAGGGCGCGCGTCACCAGATTGCGGTTGTGGGACAGGCGCGCCTCCTCCTTGGAGACGAAACCCGCGCCCACCTGGGCCTGCAGGAAGGAGTGGTCGCGCGTCAGGGCGATCATCTTGCCGCCGCGCAGCCGGTACACGCGGGAGTCGCCCACGTGGGCGACGATGGCCTGGTCGCCCCGGGTCAGCACCAGGGCCACGGTGGTGCCCATGTTGGCCTGCTGCCGGTCGAACAGGGGGCTGCGGCGGATGGTCTGGTTCGCGTGGCTGAGGGCATCCAGCACCGTGTTGCCCAAGGCTTCGGGGTCGTCCTTGGCGTTGGCCAGGGTCTCCGCCAGACGCTTCTGGATCGCGTCCACGCACAGCCGGCTCGCCACGTCGCCGGCCTGATGGCCGCCCATGCCGTCGGCGACGATGTAGAGGCCGAGATCCTGGTCGACCAGGTGGCTGTCTTCGTTGTGTTCCCGGCGCATGCCCTTGTGGGTGGCGCCGGTGCTCTCGTATGTGAAAGTTGTGCTGGTCATGGTGACGGCCCGACGTAAGTGAACCAACCTGGAGGTTCTGATGATTATGCCAACGATTGGCGCGCTTGCCTGCCGCCCAGCGGCCCGGGACGCGCCGGGTCGGCATATTACCGGGAACTGATATTCCCGGCGCGACTCATGCCGCCATTCCCCTCGTGGAAAAAGTGCCATCGCAACAGTCCCGGAACCGCGGCCGCGATAACCACGCCATCGCCGCGTGGAAAATTAGCCAGCCCTTATAATGCCCGGGCTTTTTTATCCACGGACCCGCCATGATCCACTACTCCGCTTCCACCGCCGTCAATCTGGCGCTCACCGTCCTCGTCCTGTTCTCCCTGGTCACCTGGACCCTGATCTTCGCCAAGGGCTGGCTGCAATGGCGCATCCGCCAGGAGAACGCGGGCTTCACCAAGCGTTTCTGGCAAGCCGCCGACCTGGCCGCCGCCGAGCACGTCGCCTCCCAGGCGCCAGGCGCCCTGGCCCGGCTCGCCAAGCGCGGCTTCGACACCCTGCGCCAGATGGGCGAGCACAAGACCCTGGCCAACGCCGGCGACCGCCAGGCGGTGATGGAACGCAGCCTGTCCCAGCAGGTGCGCCAGGAACAGCACAAGCTGGAATCCGGCCTCATGCTGCTGGCCAGCATCGGCAGCACCGCCCCCTTCGTCGGCCTGTTCGGCACCGTGTGGGGCATCATGAACGCCATGGAGAGCATCGCCCGCTCCAGCTCCGCCGGCCTCGAAGTGGTGGCCGGCCCGGTGGGCGAGGCCCTGCTCGCCACCGCCATCGGCATCGCCGCGGCGGTGCCGGCGGTGCTGGCCTACAACTACGGCGTGCGCGTCACCCGCCTGGCGGTGGCGGAGATGGAACGCTTCGCCCACGACTTCATGAACCTGGCCTGCTGCGCCGACGACAAGCGGGACTGACATGGCCCTGCGCAACCGCTCCCCGCTGGTCTCCGGGGAAACCGACTTCCAGACCATGAGCGAGATCAACGTCACGCCGCTGGTGGACGTGATGCTGGTGCTGCTCACCATCTTCATGATCACCGCGCCCTTCCTGCTCCAGTCGGTCAAGGTCAAGCTGCCGGAAACCTCCCAGGTGGCGGCGATGAAGCCGGACAAGGCCCTGGTGGTGAGCGTGCAGCCGGACGGCAAGGCCTTCCTGGGGCGCGACGCCATCGAGCTGCCGGTCCTGGAATCCCGTCTCAAGGCGGAGCTGGAGAAGGCGCCGGAACTCACCGTGCAACTGCGCGCCGACGCCGGCGTGCCCTACGGCCGCATCACCGAGGTCATGGCCTCGGTGAGCCGCGCCGGCGTGGTCAAGCTCACCTTCATCACCGCCAACGCCCCGGCCAAGAGCAAGAGCCGGTGAGCCGCAAGGAAAGACTCTCCCTCCTGCTAGCCCAGGTGGAGCGGCGCCATTGGGCCGGCCTGGGCGCCAGCCTGGCCCTGCACGTGGCGGTGTTTCTCGGCCTGCGCCAGGAAACGCCGCCGGAACCCCAGCCGGTGAGCTTCGAGATCACCCTGGAGGCGCCCAAGCCGGAGCAGGTGGCGAAGGCCAGGGTGAAATCCAAGCCCACCGCCAGCAAGTCCAAGGCCAAGATCAAGGCGAAGAAGCTGGCGGCCAAGCGCAAGCCGGCGAAGCGGGAGCCCCACACCCTGGAAGCCGACTGGCGCAAGGAAGCCAGACCGGACAAGCAGGCGCCCAGCGTGGCCCTGCCCGAGGCGAGCGTGTTCGGCCCCGACGTCCCGGTGGCCCAGACCGCCCAGCCGGGGAAGGCGGCCAAGCCCGCGACAAGGGCCGGCGCGGCGCCGGGGGAACCCCAGGCCGCTCCCACCGCCACCGCTGCCGCCACCCAGCCGGCACCCGCCCGCCCCGGCGCCGGCCCGGCCCAGGCGGAAGCCCCGGCCAGCGCCGACCTCTCCGAACCCGGCGGCGCGGGCGCGGCCGCCGCCGGCAACGCCGGTCCGGAGGGAGACCCGGGCATCGCCCTCACCGCCAGTTCCAGCCTGAATCCCAACGCCGCCATGGCGCCGGGCCAGACCCCGGGCGCCATGGCCGCCGACAGCGCCGCCGGCCTGGCCGCCAGCGGCAACGCCAGCAACGCGGGCCAGGGTCCGGGCAGCCTGTCCGCCAGCCAGGGCACCGGCGCCGGCCGCAACCTGGCCGCCGGCAACGGCGCCCAGTCCAGTTCCAGCCTGGAAGCCGCCACCAGTGGCGGCGGCGAGCCCCAGGGCGTGCGGCTCGCCGTGAGCAGCACCCTCTCGGAACGGGCCAACCTGCCCGCCGGCGCCGGCGGCCTCGCGGCGGGCCCGGTCTCCAGCGAAAGCGGCCGCGCCACGCCCAGCCAGTCCCAGGGCAGCGGCGCGGCGCTGGCCACGTCCCGGGCCGGCGGCGCCTCCGCCACGCCCCTCGCCGACAAGGGCCGCCCGGCCGGCGGCGGCCCCGCGGGCAGCGTGGCCCAGCGCGCCCTGGGCCAGGCCGGTCAGCCGGGCGCGGCCGGGGGCGGCGGCAAGCTGGCCCACGCGGGCAGCGCCGGCAAGGCGGCGGCGAATCCCCAGCGCCAGACCGGCAAGTCCGCCGGCGGCGCGGCCTCTGAGCGGGCCGCGAGCCAGGGCGACGCCTCCGGCCCGGGCAAGGCGATGCTCGCCAGCGTCGGTACCCTCGGCATGGGCGGCGGCGGCAAGAGCGTGAACCTGGGCGTGAAGGCCGCCGGCAAAGGCCCGGGCGCCTCCCAGTCCGGCAAGACCCTGGCCCTGGCGCCGGGCGAGCCCGGCAGCAGCCCCGGCCTGGCGGTCGCCATGCGCCCCCTGGTGGCCACGCCGGGCGTGGGTTACGGCGGCCGGCGCGGCGGCGGCAAATCGGCCGCCAGCGAGACCGGCAGCCTGGGCATGGGCGCCTACCCGGGCGCCAGCGTCGCCTCCGGCGGCGGCAAGCCCGGAGAGGTCGGTGGCGCCACGGGTCTGGCCACGTCCGGGACAGGCGGCGGCGCCTACGTCCGGCCCGGGGGCGCGCCCGCGGGCACCCCGGCCGGCGGCGCCATGTCGCGCGCCGGCGCCAGCGGTGCCGGCCCCGCCGGCGGGACCGGCCGGGAACCCACCCGCCTGCAGGCGGTCAAGCTGGCCGAGACCCAGGTGATCCGCCCGGACAGCCAGGCCAAGCCCCTGGACGTGCTCGCCCCCTCCACCTACTGCCCGCTGCCCCTGCCCGGCCACAGCTTCCCGGACAACCGGCCGCCCAAGCCCGACGAACATGTCACCACGCAACCCGCCTACGCCCCCGACAACCCCAGCTTCGTGTTCCCGGTCCAGGCCTGGATCGGCAGCATCCAGGGCACGGCCGTGGTGCGGGTGGAAGTGCTGGCGGACGGCCGGCCCGGACGCATGTGGCTCAAGCAATCCAGCGGCAGCGGCATCCTGGACCGGGATGCCCAGTCCCAGCTCACCCTGTGGCGCTTCATCCCGGCGCGCAAGAACGGCCAGCCGGTGACGGCCTGGATCGACGTGCCCGTGGTCTACCGCCTGCAGGACGCCAAGAAATGAACCCAGGGAACCCCCTCTCAAGAAAGGAAACGCAATGAAAGTTCGCGCGCCCGCCCTCCTCCTCGCCCTCTCCTGCCTTGCCCTGCCCGCCGCGGCGCAGATGCCGCTGCCGGTGCCCGACCCGGTGCAGGCCATGCAGATGGCCCTGCGCTACTACCAGATGGCCGCCCAGGCCGGCGACCCGGAAGCCCAGACCAAGATGGGCTGGATGTTCGAGAACGGCCTGGGCGTGGCCAAGGACATGGCCAAGGCCGCCGAGTGGTACGGCCGCGCCGCCCAGCAGAAGGAACCGGTGGGCCTGTACAACCTGGGCCTCATGTTCATGAAGGGCCAGGGCGTCACACAGGACATGGACCAGGCGGTGAAGCTCATGACCGGCGCCGCCGAACTCAACATGGCCGCCGCCCAATCCCAGCTCGCGGTGCTTTACGAACAAGGCCTGGGCGTGCCCAAGGATCCGGCCGCCGCCGCCCACTGGCTCAGGAAGGCCGCCGAACTGGGCGACATCCCGGCCCAGAACAACCTGGCCATCAAGTACGCCACCGGCAACGGCGTGCCCCAGGACTACAAGGAAGCCGTGGCCTGGTTCACCAAGGCCGCCGAGGCAGGCAACGCCGAAGCCCAGGGCAACCTGGGCCTGATCTACCGGGACGGCATGGGCGGCGTGCCCCAGGACCTGCTCGCCGCCGCCAACTGGATGGCCCTGGCCGGCAGCCAGGGCCACGTGCCCTCCATGAGCCGGCTGGGCTGGATGTTCGAGAAGGGCCAGGGCATCCCCAAGAACATCAAGGAAGCGGTGAACTGGTTCCAGAAAGCCGCCGATGCCGGCGACCCGGCCTCCGCCACCCACCTGGGCTGGCTCAAGGAGACCGGCGCCCTGGGCGGCGCCGACCTGCCCGGCGCCCTCGCCCTCTACGAAAAGGCCGCCCAGGCGGGCGATGCCGCCGCCCAGAACAACCTGGGCCGGCTCTACCGGGAAGGCCAGGGCGTGCCCGTGGACTTCGCCAAGGCGCGGGACTGGTTCACCAAGGCCGCCGCCCAGAACGAACCCCTGGCCTGGTACAACCTGGGCCTCATGGCCGAGCAGGGCCAGGGCACGGATAAGAACGAAGCCGAAGCCCTGGACTGGTTCCGCAAGGCCGCCGACAAGAACCTGCCCGCCGCCCAGAGCCGCCTGGGCTGGCTGCTCTCCAAGGCCGCCGAGAACAACCTGGGCGTCATCTTCGAACAGGGCAAGGGCGTCGCCAAGGACCCCGCCGCCGCCGCCAAGTGGTACCGCAAGGCCGCCGAAGCCGGCGACAAGGTCGCCCAGCACAACCTGGGCGTGCTCTACCGGGACGGCCTCGGCGTGGACAAGAACGAAGCCGAAGCCCTGGCCTGGTTCCAGAAATCCGCCGACCAGGGCTACGCCAAGGCCCAGCTCAGCCTGGGGCAGCTTTACGAAAAGATGGCGGGGCAGGGACAGAAGCCGTAAGCCGGGCCGGGCGTTTGTTCTGATCGACCCGGGCCGCGCCGCCGGCCCGCCGGCGGTCCGGACATCACTGCCGCCGCCACGCTGGAGCATGCTCCCACCCCGCGCGGACCCGCCTGACACTCGGCGTGCTTCGCTGCACGGTTTCCGGCGTTTTCGGGAAACTGCCGAGAAGTCGCCCGGCTCCACGGCTGAACCGCCCTCTCAATAATCTGTTCGGCGCCGCCCCTTGCCCATGGGCGCAAGGGGAGCGTAGATTGCCGGGAAAACAAGGGAGGCCGATGTGCCCGGCAGCATTTCCATCTCCATCATCGATTCCAGACCATCCGAAGCGAAGAATTCACTGCCTTCGACGCAGGTCCAGGCTGGGTTCCAGGAAAAATATCCAGTATTGGACATTTCCACTATTAGGCATCTCATCCACCTACCTCCGCAACCACTATGACCTACCCAGTTGAAGAAGTCTTTAGGACCGAAGGTGTGCCGGAATTCACCTTTGTACGGCCGCCCAATTTCAACGAGATTTTGGTTGATATCAGGAACCCCGGAAAGCCGGTTGTCATTGAGGGACAGTCTGGCACGGGCAAAACCACAACCGTGCGGAAGATCATTGAAGAGTGTCTTCCGCACGCTGGCTTTGAGTATCTATCCGCGCGTAAGGCAAATGACATCCCAAGGATTCTTCGATTGGCCGAAGGTGTCGAAGGCGGCCGGTTCATCGTGGATGATTTCCACAGACTGGAAAATGACACCCAGGCAAAGATTGCCAATATCGTCAAGGTGGCTGCGGAAGAGTTTGGGGACAATACCTATCCCAAAGTCGTGATTATCGGGATCAACAAGGTTGGCAGCGAGCTAATTCATCTTGTCCACGACATTGCAAAGCGGTGTGGAATCCATCGCATCAAACCAGCGTCACTCGAAACTACATCAGAGCTAATTTGCAAAGGAGAGGCTAAGCTGGCCATAAAGATAGCCGACCACGACAAGATTTTCGCCGAGACAAAAGGTGATTATTGGTTGACGCAGCTGGTCTGTCAGTCGATATGTCTCATGAACAACATTACCGAAACAAGAACGGATTCCCCGACCCTGCACTTCGGCGTAGCGCCCCTGCGCGGCCGCGTGACTGAACGGCTCGAACATTCCTATCAAGAAACCGTCAAGGAGTTTTGCCGCGGAAAGCGCTTTCGTTCGACCAATGACCCCTACTTGAAACTGCTACGAAGTGTTAGTGAGCAAGACAGTTCAATCGTTGATCTTACGGAACTCGCAAATGCGAATGCAGAAGTGCGTGGCAGTATTAACAACATCAAGGAAAAGCGCCTGGCCATCCTGATTGAATCGAAGCCAGTATGCGAACGCTATTTCTACTACAACCCAGAAACAAAGCACTTCGCAATTGAGGACCCTGCGCTTTTTTATTACCTCAAACACCTCAACTGGGATGAGTTGCGCAAGGCTTGCGGCTTTCGTGCGGGCGAGCGCGATTTCGACTTTGACTTCGCTATTTCTTTTGCTGGCGAGAACCGCGCTATTGCAAGATCCATTGCGGACCAACTGGAAATATTGGACTGCTCAGTATTCTATGACGAATTTTTTGAAGCCAACTATCTGGGCAAAGCTTGGCATAAGAGCTTCATGGAAGTATTCAGCGACAAGTCTCGATTCGTAGTCTGCCTACTCGACCGGTTTCATCTCGAAAAGATCTGGCCCACTTTTGAGCGCGAGTGCTTTGCCCCACGCGTTCCTGAAGCAGCCGTAATTCCAATCTACTTGGACGACACCGCATTTCCGGGGATACCAAGAGATATCGTCGGAATTTCATTCCGTCCTGGCGAAGCCGCAGGGCAGGAACTTGACAATCGTGTCACTGATGAAATCGTTTTCAAGCTGATGTCGCGGCTCGAAGATGTCTAACCCGCCGCTCGAGAGGGACCACCGAGAAGCTGCGCTTCTCGGTTCCCTACGCGGCTTCGCCGCTCCGTCGTCCCCTCAGCTAGCACGTTAACGAACCGAGATGAAAATATTTACCAAGTGGACATGTCTATTTTTGATAATTCAACAAACGCAGCCAGTGTTTTGCGCCACATATAAGTGCGAATCTCCATCGGCTCTACCATTTACCAAGACCACCCATGCAATTCAATATATTCAACAAAACAAACTCGCATGCCTGAGGACAAAAATATTAGCAGCTCCGCCCCCTCCCAAGGCGTCACCTCCAAATCATTATTCGGAGCCAATAAGCCACAAAGAGAGCGCTTGGCGTCACCATCAAAGCCGTGGGAAATAGACGCTGGATGTGCATGGCAGCAAGAAAACAACGTCCTTACGCCTGAGTGCAAAAAAAGTCTTGAATCGAGCGAATTCCACATTAAAATCAGAAAACAAAGGAAAGCGCAGTGTTTGGAGGCGCTAAATCAACTTGAAGCCAAATGTGGCGCACCTCGTCATGCAGACAAAAAGTGCCTAAACGAAAATGTCCATGAAGTGCTAAAGATATGTGAATAACCATAGGGGCCAAAAGTAGGGGCCAAAAGGGACCAGGGTCACAAAAAATGTCAGGGTTTAGGCCACACCAACCACAACCCATCGCGAGAATCAGAGAATCATCATATGGAATCCCTGGAAACCCGCTCAGACATCCGAACCAAGCTCCTCCCGGCCAGCGCTTCCGAAGTCTTCGCCGCGATGAGCGACCCCGCCCGCGTCGCCCGATGGTGGGGGCCGGACGGCTTCACCAACACGATTCACCGGTTCGACTTCCAGCCCGGCGGAAGCTGGCTTCTGACCATGCACGGACCGGACGGAATGGACTATCCCAACGAGAGCCGGTTTACCCGGATCGAGGCCGACCGGCTGTTCGAGATCGAACACCTGAACGGACACCATTTCATCCTGACCTTGGAACTCATACCCAAGGGCACCTCTAAAAACCCGTGATTTTCATGAATCCAGAATCTGGAACCACGACGAACAGGGAACGAGCCGATTTCAGTCGGACGTCCAGTTGTTTTTCGCGGGTCATATCCCCGGTTGTTGGGATGGATTGCTCATTC
>JBGAFI010000004.1:0-323478 GCA_044227325.1 Thiobacillaceae bacterium
TTGTCGTTGAGGACGGGGTTGGCGACCACGGTCATGGTGCGCCCGCCGATGTGGATGGTGCTCTTGTGGGTGCTGGTGAAGGTGGCGAGCAGGTGCGACTGGTGGCTGGGGGTCTTGTGGAAGGCGTCGATGTTGCTGCCCTGCAGACGCTCGGCGTCGAATTGGGGCAGTTGCTTGCGGATGTCGCTCTGGGCGTTGCGGAA
Source organism: Thiobacillaceae bacterium (assembly GCA_044227325.1). GTDB lineage: Bacteria > Pseudomonadota > Gammaproteobacteria > Burkholderiales > Thiobacillaceae > PFJX01. The sequence goes on from JBGAFI010000004.1 coordinate 204, forward strand.
CATGGCTTGCACCGCTCGGTTCATGTAGATGATGTTGCGACCGTTGTCCGCCACCATCACGTTCGCCGATACATTGTCCAGGGCTATCTTGATGCGCAGATTTTCGTTGGCGATGCGGTTCGCCTCGGCCACGTCGAAGCCCAGTTTGGTCTGCATGGATTCCAAGGCCTCCAGCACCTTGCCGGCTTCGTCGTGGCGCTCGATGACGATATCGTTCTCATAGTTGCCCTCGCCGATGCGGTTGAAGATGCCGATGGTGCGGTCCAGGGGACGCACGATGTCGCGAATCAGCAGCCACGCGAACCAGATGGCGATGACGATACCCAGGCCCATGCCGGTCAATCCGACGGCGAGCAGGGTGTGGTAGCGGGAATTGGCCGCCTCGTAGTCGGCTTTGGTCTGGTTTTGCAAAATCGTGCGCAGGGCCTCCATCTTGTCGCGAGCATCGCCGTACAAGGGATTCACCTTGGTAAGCAAGACTTGGGCGGCCCCCCGGTAGTTCGCTTCCTTCAGCGCCAGCATGGCCGGTTCCAGGCCTTCTTGCACGTAGCGTATCCGGGCCTCGGAAAAGGCGGATGCGGCCGTGGCCGCCTCGGCCGGCAGCTGGATCGCCGTGAACTCCTTCCACAGGGCGGAAATCTGGTCGCGATTGGCGGCCACGGCGCTGACGTGCTTGTCCACGGGATGGTCGTGCTGGGCGGAAAATGGGCTGGACGGGTCGTGCTGCACGCTCAGGGCCACCTGGGTCTGGTTTTCACTCATCAGCCGGACCACCTGGCCGATGATGCGGATGGGCTCCAAACGGGATTTGTACTGGGCTTCCATGTCCTTGTTGGTGACCGCCACGCCCCCCATGCCGATGGCCGTGCCGATCAGGATCATGGCGACCACCATGCCCATGATGCCGGTCAGGCGGGATTTGATGGTGAGGCGCTTGAACCGGGCGCCCAGCCCCGTCGCACGCAGCGACTTGACCTTGCCGTCGTTCAACCCCCGGTAGAGCGTTTCGGCCGCGCTGATCTGATCCCGGCCCGGCTTGCGCCGCACCGACAGAAAACCCGTCACTTGCCCGCTCTGCCGGATCGGCGTGACGTGCGCCTCGACCCAATAATGGTCGCCGTTCTTGCAGCGGTTCTTGACCAGGCCGACCCACGGCCGTCCGGACTCGATGGTGTCCCATAGATCCTTGAAGGCGGCGGCGGGCATATCCGGATGTCGCACGATATTCTGGGGCGCGCCGATCAACTCATCCCGACTGAACCCACTGATGGTGACAAAGGTGTCATTGACGTGGGTTATCACGCCGCGTGTATCCGTCGTGGAAACGATGGTCTCCCCGTCCCGCAGTTGGCGTTCGACGCCCGTCACCGGCATGTTCACTCGCATTGTGCTTTCCTCAGCTGGTTCACCGAAAGTGTTCGTTATTCCAGGCCACGGCTGTAAGGCAATGGCTTGGTTGGTGTCGGCGATATATCGGCAAACCACGAGGCTTCTTTAGGCCGATGGAATGAACGTCCCAGGAGCGTCAAGTACGGAGCGGCGGCAAGGCGGGCCGCCTCCCTGGATCGCCGAGCGAGGCAGGTAAACCGGATTCTGCGAATCAGGCGGTAAGGCGACGCAAGGCTTCTTGATACTTTTCGGCGGTCTTTGCCAGCACATCGGCGGGCAGATGCGGGCCGGGCGCCTTTTTGTTCCAACCGGAGGCGGTGAGCCAGTCCCGCACGTATTGCTTGTCATAGCTGGGCGGGTTCTCGCCCACCCTGTACTGGTCCGCGGGCCAGAAGCGGGAGGAGTCGGGTGTCAGCACCTCGTCGATCAGGGTCAAGGTTCCCGATGCGTCGAGGCCGAACTCGAATTTGGTGTCGGCGATGATGATGCCCCGGGTCAGGGCATACTCGGCGGCCGCCTTGTAGAGCGCGATGGCCGCGTCCCTGACCCGCGCGGCGACCTCCACGCCCAGCAGCGCCTCGCAGCGGGGGAAATCGATGTTTTCGTCGTGGGCGCCTGCCGCGGCCTTCGTGGACGGGGTGAACAGCGGCTCCGGCAAGCGGTCGGCCTGGCGCAGACCGGCCGGCAGGGCGATACCGCAAACCTTGCCGGTCTTCTGGTAATCCACCCAGCCGCTACCCGCCAAGTAGCCCCGCACGATGGCTTCCACCGGCAGCGCCTTGAGCCGCTTCACCACCACCGCGCGCCCTTCCACCTGGTCGCGTTCCTCCGGCGCCACCACGGACTCCGGCGCGACGCCGGTGAGCTGATTGGGCAGGATGGAGGCCAGTTTCGCGAACCAGAAATCCGCCACCGCGGTGAGCACCTTGCCCTTGCCGGGGATGGGCGTGGGCAGGATCACGTCGAAGGCGGAAAGCCGGTCGGTGGTGACGATCAGCATGCGTTCGTCGTCGATGGCGTAGATGTCGCGCACCTTGCCCTTGTGGATGAGAGGCAGCGATTTGATGGAGGTTTCGAACAGGGCGTCGGTCATGATGGGATCCGGAATGGGAAAGGGCGGCGGGGAATCACCCCACGCCGCCCTTGAATGTTACCGCGAGTGCCGAAAGGCAGGGTCCGCGGCTTGGTTTCAGATCCGGATCAGTTGATCTTGGGATCCAACTCGTGCTTGTCGTAGCGCTTCTGCATTTCTTCCAGGCTGTAGACCTTGCCGATCTTGCTGGCCTGGCCGGCGGCGCCGAAGGCCTCGTAGCGGGCGGAACAGATGCCGCTCATGGCCTTGGTGGCTTCCTTCAGGAACTTGCGCGGGTCGAAGTTGGACTTGTTTTCCGCCAGGTGCTTGCGGATGGAGCCGGTGGAGGCCATGCGCAGGTCGGTGTCGATGTTCACCTTGCGCACGCCGTTCTTGATGCCTTCGACGATCTCGCTGACCGGCACGCCGTAGGTCTGGCCCATGTCGCCGCCGTAGCTGTTGATGATGGCGAGCCAGTCCTCGGGCACGGAGGAGGAACCGTGCATGACCAGGTGCACGCTGGGGATGCGGGCGTGGATTTCCTTGACGCGGTCGATGCGCAGCACCTTGCCGGTGGGCTTCTGGGTGAACTTGTAGGCGCCGTGGGAAGTGCCGATGGCGATGGCCAGGGCGTCCACATGGGTCTTGCTGACGAAGTCGGCGGCCTCGTTGGGGTCGGTCAGCAGGGCGGAATGGTCCAGCACGCCTTCGGCGCCGTGGCCGTCTTCCTCGCCGGCCTTGCCGGTTTCCAGGGAGCCCAGGCAACCCAGTTCGCCTTCCACGGAGACACCGCAGGCATGGGCCAGTTCCACCACGTGGCGGGTGGTGTCCACGTTGTATTCATAGGTGGACGGGGTCTTGCCGTCGGTCCCCAGGGAGCCGTCCATCATGACGGAGGAGAAGCCGGACTGGATGGAGCGGAAGCAGATGCTCGGGCTGGCGCCGTGGTCCTGGTGCATGCACACCGGGATGTGCGGATATTGCTCGATGGCGGCCAGGATCAGGTGGCGCAGGAAGGGCTCGCCGGCATAGGAACGGGCGCCGGCGGAGCCTTGCAGGATGACCGGGCTGTTGGTGGCGTCGGCGGCCTGCATGATGGCCTGGACCTGTTCCATGTTGTTGACGTTGAAAGCGGGCAGGCCGTAACCATGCTCGGCGGCATGGTCCAGCAATTGACGCAGGGAAATCAGAGCCATCTGGAAATCTCCTTTCGAGTGATAGTGATCAAGCTTTCTTGCGTTCGCCCACGCGAACGATCTTCAAGGTGTTGGTGCCGCCGGGTTTGCCGATGGGCTCGCCGATGGTGAGCAGAATCAGGTCGCCGTTGCGCACCGCGCCGCGCCGGCGCAATTCGTCCTCGGCTTCCGACAGCAACTGGTCGCGTTCGTTGCTGGAAGGCTTGAAGTTGACCGGATAAACACCGCGGAACAGCGTGACTTTGCGGCGGGTTTCGACTTCGGGCGTCAGGGCGTAGATCGGCACGTGGGTGCTGATGCGGGACATCCACAGGGCGGTGGAGCCCGACTGGGTCATGGCCGCGATGGCCTTGACGTTCAAGTGCTGGGCGGTGAACGCGGCGGACATGGCGATGGCCTCGTCCACGCGCAGGAATCCCTGGTCGAACACCCGGTGGCTGTCCATGGATTCGTATTCCTTCTCCGCTTCCAGGCAGACCCGGTTCATGGCGGAGATGGCCTCCACCGGGTATTGGCCGGCGGCGGTCTCGGCGGACAGCATGACCGCGTCCGTGCCGTCCAGCACCGCGTTGGCCACGTCGGAGACTTCGGCGCGGGTGGGGATGGGGCTGGAAATCATGGACTCCATCATCTGGGTCGCGGTGATCACCACCTTGTTCTGCTCGCGCGCGGCCCGGATCATGCGCTTCTGCAGGGCCGGCACGGCGGCGTCGCCCACTTCCACGCCCAGGTCGCCGCGCGCCACCATGATGGCGTCGGAGGCGGCGATGATCTCCTCCAGCGCCTCGATGGCTTCCGCCCGTTCGATCTTGGCGACGATCCAGGCCTTGCCGCCGGCGCCGCGCAGGATTTCCCGCGCCTGCTGGATATCCGCCGCCGAACGGGGGAAGGACACCGCCATGTAATCCGCCTTGATCGCGGCGGCGGTCTTGATGTCCTCGATATCCTTCTCGGTCAGCGCGGCGGCGGAAAGCCCGCCACCCTTGCGGTTGATGCCCTTGTTGTTGGACAGCACGCCGCCCTGGACAACCTTGCAGTGGACCTCGTCGCCCTGGACCTCCTCGACCCACATCTCGATGCGGCCGTCGTCCAGCAGCAACGTGGCGCCTCGCGCCACGTCTCTGACCAGTTCCTTGTAATCCAGGCCGACCCGGGTCTGGTCGCCCAGCGTGCAGGTGGCATCGAGAATGAATTTGTCACCCGGACTCAGGGTGATCTTGCCGTCCTTGAATTTGCCGATGCGGATCTTGGGGCCCTGCAGGTCCACCAGGACGCCGACGGCGCGGCCGCGGGTCTTGGCCAGCGAACGCACCAATTCGCAGCGCTGCTGATGTTCCTCCGCAGTACCGTGGGAGAAGTTGAGGCGGACCACGTCCACCCCGCCCTCGATCATCTTGTCCAGCACCTTGGGATCGGAACAGGCGGGGCCCAGAGTGGCGACTATTTTGGTTCTACGTAGCATATGTTGGCGCGGAGTGAGGAGTCAGGGGTGAGCGGGAAGAGCGGGGGGCGGGTCGCCCCTCTCTCCTCTCTTCTCACTTCTCACTCGATTTCAGCCGGCCGCCCGCTTTTCCAGGATATCCACGGCGGGCAATACCTTGCCCTCGAGATATTCCAGGAACGCGCCGCCGGCGGTGGAGATGTAGGACACCTTGTCGTAGATGTCGTACTTCTGGATCGCCGCGATGGTGTCGCCGCCGCCGGCCAGGGTGAAAGCCTTGGTATTGGCGATGGCCATGGCGATGGCCTTGGTGCCTTCACCGAACTGGTCGAACTCGAACACGCCCACGGGGCCGTTCCAGACCACGGTGCCGGCCTTCATGATGATGTCCACCAGTTCCTGGGCGGACTTGGGTCCGATGTCGAAGATCATGTCGTCGTCGGCCACGGCGCCGGCATCCTTGGTCACGGCGGGCTCGTTGGCGTCGAACTGCTTGCCGCACACCACGTCCACGGCGATGGGAATGGTGGCGCCGCGGGCGGTCATCTTGCCCATCAGGGCCTGGGCGGTGGGGATGAGGTCGGTCTCGCACAGGGACTTGCCGACATTCTTGCCGGTGGCGGCCAGGAAGGTGTTGGCGATGCCGCCACCCACCACCAGTTGCTCGCACTTCTCGGACAGGGCTTCCAGCACGGTCAGCTTGGTGGAAACCTTGGAGCCGCCGACGATGGCGACCATGGGGCGGGCCGGGTTGGCCAGAGCCTTGTCCAGGGCCTCCAGTTCCTCGGAAACCAGCTTGCCGGCGCAGGCGACGGGGGCGAACTGGGCGATGCCGTAGGTGGAGGCCTCGGCCCGGTGGGCGGTGCCGAAGGCGTCCATGACGAAGACGTCGCACAAGGCGGCGTATTTCTTCGCGGTCTCCTCCACATTCTTCTTCTCGCCCTTGTTGACGCGGCAGTTTTCCAGCAGGACGACTTCGCCCTCGGCCACGTCGAAACCGCCATCGACCCAGTCCTTGATCAAGCGCACCGGCTTGCCCAGCTTGGCGGCCATGACGTCGGCCACGGGCTTGAGGGAAACCTCCTCGGTCCACTCGCCTTCGCTGGGACGGCCCAGATGGGAGGTCACCATCACCTTCGCGCCCGCCTTCATGGCGTGCTCGATGGTGGGCATGGAAGCCGTGATGCGGGCATCGGAGGTGACCTTGCCTTCCTTGACGGGCACGTTCAGGTCGGCGCGGACGAAGACGCGCTTGCCCTTCAGGTCCAGGTCGGTCATGCGGAGGAATTTGGCCATGTTGATTTCTCCTGTTCTGTTAAGCGGTAAGGGTTGAGTGGGCTCAGACCTTACGGCTCAGCGGGGAGGTGAAATGTGAAAAGTGAAGGGTGAAACGTGGACAACCAAGGATTCCACGTTTCACTTGAGACACGCGGTTGCGAGTCCCATCTCACTTTTCACGCATTGCGCTTACTTCGCGACGTGCTCGACCAGACGCAGCATGTTGCAGGTATAGCCGTACTCGTTGTCGTACCAGGCCACGACCTTGACGAAGGTGCCGTCGAGGGCGATGCCGGCTTCGGCGTCGAAGGTGGAGGGCGCGCTGTTACCCACGAAGTCGGTGGAAACCACCTTCTCGTCGGTGTAGCCCAGCACGCCCTTCATGGCGCCCTCGGAGGCGGCCTTCATGGCGGCGCAGATGTCGGCGTAAGCGGCTTCCTTGTTCAGCTCCACGGTCAGGTCGACCACGGAAACGTCGGAGGTGGGCACGCGGAAAGCCATGCCGGTCAGCTTGCCCTTCAGTTCCGGCAGCACCACGCCGGCGGCCTTGGCGGCGCCGGTGGAGGACGGGATGATGTTCTCCAGGATGCCGCGACCGCCACGCCAATCCTTCTTGGACGGGCCGTCAACGGTCTTCTGGGTGGCCGTGGCGGCGTGCACGGTGGTCATCAGGCCGCGCTTGATGCCCCAATTGTCGTTCAACACCTTGGCGACGGGGGCCAGGCAGTTGGTGGTGCAGGAGGCGGCGGAAACGATGGCCTCGCCGGCGTACTTGGTGTGGTTCACGCCGTACACGAACATGGGGGTGGAGTCCTTGGAGGGAGCGGACTGCACCACTTTCTTGGCGCCGGCGGTGAGGTGGGCCTGGCAGGACTCGGTGGTCAGGAAGAAGCCGGTGCAGTCGATGACGATGTCGGCGCCCACTTCATTCCACTTCAGGTTGGCGGGATCCTTCTCGGCGGTCAGGCGGATCTTCTTGCCGTTCACCACCATGTTGGCGCCGTCGACGGCGATGTCGCCGTTGAAGCGGCCGTGCACGGAGTCGTACTTCAGCATGTAGGACAGGTAGTCAGGTTCCAGCAGATCGTTGATGGCGACGATCTCGATACCCGGGAAGTCCTTGGTCACGGCGCGGAACACCATGCGGCCGATGCGGCCAAAACCGTTGATGCCAACTTTGATTGTCATGCTTTCGCTCCTTTATATGAAAAACAGAATACGCAACCGGTATTACAGAATGGCCTTGACCTTGGCCACCACGTTCTCGGTGGTGAAGCCGAACTCCTTGAACAGGGCGGGGGCCGGGGCGGATTCGCCGAAACGGTCCAGGCCGATCACGGCGCCGCGCAGGCCGACGTACTTCCACCAGCCGTCGGTGACGCCCGCTTCGATGGCGACCTTGTGCACGGTGGGCAGCAGCACGCTGTCCTTGTAGGCCTTGTCCTGCTTGTCGAACTCGTTGGTCGAGGGCATGGACACCACGCGGGCGGCGATGCCATCGGCCTTCAGGGCTTCCTGCGCCTTCAGCGCCAGCTCCACTTCGGAACCGGTGGCGATCAGCACCACGGCCGGGGTGCCGTCGCAATCGGACAACACGTAGCCGCCCTTGCGGATGTCGGCGACCTGGGCATCGGAACGTTTGATGAAGGGCAGGTTCTGGCGACTCAGGATGTGGCAGCTGGGGCCGTCCATCTTCTCCACGCTGGCGGCCCAGGCGACCAGGGTTTCCGTGGTGTCGCAGGGACGCCAGACGGTCATGTTGGGAATCATGCGCAGGGTGGCGGTCTGCTCCACCGGCTGGTGGGTCGGGCCGTCCTCGCCCAGGCCGATGGAATCGTGGGTGAACACGTAGACCACGCGCTGCTTCATCAGCGCGGCCATGCGCAAGGCGTTGCGGGCGTATTCCGAGAACATCAGGAAGGTGCCGCCGAACGGGAAGATGCCGCCGTGCAGCGCCATGCCGTTCATGATCGCGGACATGCCGAACTCGCGCACGCCGTAGGAGATGTAGTTGCCGCCCGGGTTGCGGTGCAGGGTATGGCAGCCGGGCCAGTTGGTCAGGTTGGAGCCGGTCAGGTCGGCGGAGCCGCCAACGCGCTCGGGCAGGGTGGAGACCAGGCGCTCGATGGCCAGTTGGCTGGCCTTGCGGGTGGCGACGGTCTCGGCCTTTTCCAGGGTGGTGGCCAGGGCGGCTTGCACGCGGCCATTCCAGTCGGCGGGCAGATCGCCGGCCATGCGGCGGGTGAACTCCGCGGCCAACTCGGGGAACTGGGCGGCATACTCGGCGAACTTGTTGTTCCAGAGTTTCTCCAGCCCTTCACCCTTGGTCTTGGCGTTCCAGCCGTCGTAGATGTCCTGGGGAATCTCGAAAGCCGGGTGCTCCCAGCCCAGGTTCTTGCGGGTGGCCTCGATCTCGGCGGCGCCCAGGGCGGCGCCGTGCACGTCGTGGGTACCCTCCTTGTTGGGAGAACCCTTGCCGATGATGGTCTTGCAGCAGATCAGGGTGGGCTTGTCCACGGATTGCTTGGCCTTCTGGACGGCGGCTTCGACGGCGGCGGAATCATGGCCGTCGACGCCGGCGATCACGTTCCAGCCGTAAGCCTCGAAACGCTTCGGCGTATCGTCGGTGAACCAGCCTTCGGTATGGCCGTCGATGGAAATGCCGTTGTCATCCCAGAAGGCGATCAGCTTGTTCAGGTTCCAGGTGCCGGCCAGGGCGCAGGCTTCGTGGGAGATGCCCTCCATCATGCAACCGTCGCCCAGGAACACATAGGTGTGATGGTTGACGATGTCCAGGCCCGGCTTGTTGAACTCATGGGCCAGCAGCTTCTCGGACAGCGCCATGCCGACCGCGTTGGTGATGCCCTGGCCGAGCGGGCCGGTGGTGGTCTCGACGCCGGGGGTGTAACCGTATTCGGGGTGGCCCGGAGTGCGGGAATGCAGTTGCCGGAATCCCTTGAGGTCGTCGATGGTGACGTCGTAGCCGGTCAGATGCAGCAGGGCATAGATCAGCATGGAACCATGGCCGTTGGACAGCACGAAGCGGTCCCGGTCCGGCCACTTGGGATTGGCCGGGTTGTGGCGCAAATGATGATTCCACAGAACTTCAGAGATTTCCGCCATCCCCATGGGGGCACCGGGGTGACCGGATTTGGCTTTCTCGACGGCATCCATCGCAAGGGCGCGGATGGCATTAGCGAGGTCGGAACGGGTTGCCATGTCTTTGTTTCCTTGAAGAAAAAACCGAAATCTTGGGCCAGATGGCCGGAAAGCTTCGATTATGTCGTACCGCGCAAGTCGTGGGCAAGCTGAGTCGCTCCCGGCAAACCCCGCGCCAGATGGGCCGAATCGGGGGAAACACCATGTTTCTAGCGGGCTGCGGGGATATCCCGGGAAAAATTAAAATATTTTTATATTCAGGCGCCTGGTTCTTATGGAAGCCAGCATTGATGCGGTGCACAACGCAATTCACCTATTTTGATTAGGGTATTTTTGGCTTCTTCCGGGCGAAAAATACAAAATTCCCGCCCTGGCGACAATTTTCAAAAAACTAGACGCCGACCCATTTTTTCCATTGCGCCAGCAAATCCGGCGTGAGCGCGGCGAGCACCGACCGGTTCCAGGGATCGCCGGAACGGAAGTCGCCGCCGGCCAGGGAACAGGCCGCGCCGCCCGCCTCCCGCAGGATCAGGCAGCCGGCGGCGTAATCCCAGAGTTTCTGGCCGCCATGCAGATAGATGTGCATGCGGCCGGCCGCCACATAGCACCAGTCCAGCGTGCTGGCGCCCAGATTGCGCTGGGAACTGAACGGATGCTCGAAGGCGAGCCGGCCGGCCAGGGTGCGGTCGATCCGCTTCAACTCGATGCCGGCCATGCAACGGCGCAACTCGGTCGGCGGCGTCTTCAGAGGCAGGCGTTCGCCGTTCATGAAGGCGCCCCCGCCTTCGACGGCGTGGAAGGCTTCGTCGGAAACGGGATCGTAGACCACGCCCAGCACGCTGTTGCGATGCCGGACCAGGGCCACGGAAATCGCGAAAAAAGGCAGGCCGTTGACGAAGTTGCTGGTACCGTCGATGGGGTCCACGCACCAGAATCCGTCGCCGCCCATTGCCCAGACGTCACGCTGTTCCGCCTCGGTCATCTCCTCGCCCAACACGGGATAGGGGGCGATGGCCCGCAGGCGGCGGATCAGGGCGTTCTGAGCGGCCACATCGGCCTCGGTGAGCAGACTGCCGTCCACCTTGCGCTCGTGGGCCACCTTCAGATAGCGCGGCATGACCTCCTCGCGGCCGACCTCGCGGCAGGCGGCGATGACTTGCTCGACGAGAACGCTCAGGTCCGCCACTTGATGGAACAACCCATGCTGGGAATCTGCTCGGCGGGCCCGCGCTGGGTCTCGGCCACCTGCTTCATGGCCTCGAACAGGTCGCGGCGCGCGCCTTCCGGCGCGGTTTCCTTGCGGGATTCGTCCAGGCGGCCCCGGTATTGCAACTCCAGGTTCCGGTTGAAGCCGAAGAAATCCGGGGTGCAAACCGCGCCGTAGGCCTTGGCGATTTCCTGGGAGGCGTCCAGCACGTAGGGCATGGGGAAATTCAGGCGCGCGGCCAGTTCCTTCATGTTGTCGAAGCCGTCCTCGGGATATTCCCCGGGGTCGTTGGACATGATGGCCACGGCGCCGACACCGAATTCCCGCAACGCCTCCACGTCCCGGACGATGCGATCGATGACCGCCTTCACGTAGGGACAGTGATTGCAGATGAACATCACCAGAAGCCCATTGGCGCCGGCCACGTCCTTCAATGAATAGGTTTTGCCGTCCACGCCGGGCAGGGCGAAATCCACCGCCCTCCAGCCGAAGTCGCAGACGGGGGTTTCCATGCGAACCATGACGACAACTCCCGTTGAAACCGAGTCACCGGATATTATCACCCCGGTACACGCCCCCATGCCCCGCTTCTACTGTGACCTTCCCCTGGCGCCCGGACGCCTGATCGAGCTGCCCGCCGAGACGGCCCGCCATGCCATGGGCGCGTTGCGCCTGCGGGACGGGGACGCGGTCGTCCTGTTCAACGGCGAGGGCGGCGAATACGCGGGCAAACTGGAACTGCGCGGCAAGCTCGCCTTCGCGCGGCTCGCGGCCCATGCCGAAGCGGAGCGCGAATCCGCGCTGCGCGTCACCCTGGCCCAGGGCATATCCAGCGGCGAACGCATGGACCTGACCCTGCAGAAGGCCGTGGAACTCGGCGTGGCGGCGATCCAACCGCTGATGATGCGGCGCACCGTGGTCAAGCTCGCCGGCGAAAAGGTCGAAAGGCGCCTGCGCCATTGGCGCGGCGTGGTCATCGCCGCCTGCGAACAATGCGGCCGCAACCGGATTCCGCCGCTGGAGGACATCCAGGACTGTCTGCCCTGGCTGGGAAGCGACGCGGCGGCCAGCGCGGGCCCGCGCTTCCTGCTCGACCCGGAAGGCGCGTTGGGTCTGGCTGAAGTGCCCGCGCCGCAAGGCCCGGTCCTACTGCTGGCCGGGCCGGAAGGCGGGTTCGATCCGGTGGAGCGAAGAGCCGCGCTCCAGGCCGGATTCCAGCCGCTGCGGCTGGGGCCGCGCATCCTGCGCACCGAGACCGCCGCCCTCGCGGCGCTGGCGGCGATGCAGGCGCGCTGGGGAGACTTCCGATGAGAAGCAATGATCAAGCTCAAGTTTTTCGCGACGGGGCCGTAACGGGCGCCAAACACATACTGCGACTGGGGATGAGGACATGGTGAAACCGAGCGAGGCGAACGGCGATACCTTCGTGGAATGGTTTCGCGCGGCGGCGCCGTATATCCATGCGTTTCGCGGCAAGACCTTCGTCCTGGCCTTCGGCGGCGACGCCATGTTGCGCCAGGATTTCGTCGACCTGATCTACGACATCAACCTGCTCAACGCCCTGGATGTGCGCCTGGTGCTGGTGCACGGCATCCGCCCCCAGGTCCAGGAACGCATCGACGGCGAAGCCCAGTACGTGCGCGGGCGCCGCGTCACCAGCAGCGAGACCCTGGAGCACGTGAAGGATTCGGTGGGTTCGGTGCGCGTGGACATCGAAAGCATGCTCTCCGTCGGCCTGCCCAACACCCCCATGGCCGGCGCCGACATCCGCGTCGCCTCGGGCAACTATGTCACGGCGCAGCCCGCCGGCGTGGTGGACGGGGTAGACCTGCTGTTCTCCGGGGAAGTGCGCAAGATCGCGGTCGCCGCCATCGACGCCCGCCTGGACGCCGGCGAGATCGTGCTGCTCTCCCCCATCGGCTATTCCGCCACCGGCGAGGTCTTCAACCTCACCCTGGAGGAAGTGGCGACCCACGCGGCCATCGCCCTGGGCGCGGACAAGCTGATCTTCATCCTCGACCACGGCGACACCCGGGACGCGCAAGGACAACGCATCAACCGCCTCACCGCGGGCCAGGCGCAACGCCTGCTGCGGGAATTGCCGGAAGGCGACATGAAGTTGTACCTGCCCCATGCGATCCAGGCCTGCAAGAAGGGGGTCGCCAAGGTGCATCTGGTCAGCGCGGACGTGGACGGCGCCCTGCTCATGGAACTGTTCACCCACGAAGGCGTGGGCACCATGGTCACGCGCCAGTCGGTGGAAAACCTGCGCCCCGCCACCATCGATGACGTGGGCGGCATTCTCTCGGTGATCGAACCCATGGAGGTCGAGGGCATTCTGGTGCGCCGTTCCCGGGAACGCCTGGAACAGGAAATCGGCCAGTTTTTCGTCGACGAGCTGGACGGCCGCATCGTCGGCTGCGTGGCCCTCTATCCCTTCGCCGACACCCAGGCGGGCGAGATGGCCTGCCTGGCCGTGTCCCCCGAGTTCCGCCGCGGCGGGCGCGGCGACGCCCTCCTGTCCGCGGTGGAGGATGCCGCGCTGGAGATGGGACTCCGCCAGTTGTTCGTGCTCACCACGCGCACCACCCACTGGTTCCTGGAGCGGGGATTCAGCCCGGCCAGCCCGGACGACCTGCCCGCCCCGCGCAAGGCCATGTTCAACTGGCAGCGGCGCTCCAAGGTGCTGGTCAAACCCCTGCGGGCCGATTGAGATGAAGCGGCGCCTGCGAGTGCTGGTCCTGCTGGCGGCCCTGGTCCCGGCCTTGCTTCCCGGCGCGTCGCTGGCCTTCACCATCGGCGTGCTGCCCATCCACAGTTCCCGCGTGCTGGTGGAGCGCTTCGACCCCCTGCGGGTCTACATGGAGCGCGTCCTGCGGCGGCCGGTCCGGATCGAAAGCGCGCCGGACTTCGCGCGCTTCCACGCCCGCACCATGAACCAGGATTTCGACCTGACCATCACCGCCGCCCATTTCGCCCGCATCGCCCAGAAAGAAAAAAACCTGCAACCCCTCGCCCAATTCCAGCCCGATCACGATTCCCTGTTGGTGTACAACAAGGACGCCCCCCTGGACACGCCCTTGGCGCTGAAGGGCAAGCAACTCGCCGTCATCGACCGCCTGGCCATCACGGTCATGGCGGCCATCGAGTATCTCAGCGAACAGGGACTGGAATCCGACCGGGACTACAAGGTGGTGGAACACCGCACCCACGCCAGCGTGGCGCATTCCCTGGTCAGCGGTCTGGCGGCCGCCGCGGTGACCACCAGCCAGGGTCTGCTGCAGATGCCCGACGAATTCCGCGGCAAGCTCGTCGTGCATAAACATATCGCCGACATCCCGGCCTTCGTCTTTCTGGTCAAACCCGACCTGCCGCGCGAGCAGGTGGAGCGCATCAGGGCCGCGCTGCTGGCCTTCCCGCAAACGGCCGAAGGCAGCGACTTTCTCCGCCACACCGGCTACACGGCGATCCGTCCCGTGACCGAGGCGGCCATGAAGCGGGCGGACCCTTACCTCAAGGAAACCCGCAAGGTGCTGCAGCCTTGACCATGCGCGCCGGCACTCCGCGTTTCCCGCTCTGGATCAAGCTCACCCTGGCGGGAATCCTGGTGGAAGCCATCATGTTGTTCGTGCTGGTGGCCAGCAACGCCCGGCTCGCGGAAAACGAGCTCATCGCCAAGGCCTACCAGCGCGTCGACAGCGTCATTCCCCTGCTCAACGCCGCGTTGGCCGGCCCCCTGATGCAGCGGGACTACGCCGCGATCAAGGAAATCCTGGACGAGGCGCGCAAGAAGGACAGCTACGCGTATCTGCTGCTGCTGGATCGCAACGGCCAGCGCATCACAGCGTCCGGAATGCGGCGCGACGCGGCCTTGCCCGCCCTGGACAAGGAAATCGATCCGGACAGCGAGGATCAGGTCTTCGACACCCGGATTCCCATCGGCTTGTCCGGCGTGACCTACGGCGAACTCCGCTTCGGCATCGGCACCCGCTTCCTGGCCCAGGCGCGCGCGCGGGTGGTGCGCCAGGGCTTGCTCATCGGCTGCGCCGAACTCGGCCTGACCTTCATCACCCTGGCCATCATCGGCTACCTTCTGACCCGTCGCCTGAACCAGCTCACGGTGGCCAGCCACGCCCTCGCCGACCAGAACTTCGACGCCCAGCTGCCCGCGCCGGGCCGCGACGAGGTCGGCCTGCTGGTCGATGCCTTCCAGCGCATGGCGCGCCAGCTCAAGGCCCGGCTGTCCGAGCTCCAGGACAGCGAGCAACGCTTCTTCGCCATCGCCCATTACACCTATGACATGGAGCTGTGGATCGACCCCTCGGGGCGCACCATCTGGGTCAATCCTTCCGTGGAACGCATGACCGGCTTCACCCCGGACGAATGCCTGGTCCAGCCCGGGTTTCCCATCAGCCTGATCAGCGCGGAGGAACGCGGCGAGGCGGAACGGCGTTTCCGCGAAGCCTTGGGCGGCGCCTCCGGCGAGGGCTACCAGTTCCGCATGCTGCGCAAGGACGGCTCGCGCTTCTGGGCCGCCGTGAACTGGCACCCCATCTACAGCCGGGACAACCAGTTCCTGGGCATACGCGCCAGCGTGCGCGACATCACCGACCTGAAAACCACCCAGGAGCGCGCCCTGGAGTACCTGGCCGGCACCGAGGCGGAACGCGCCCGCCTGATGGCACTGCTGTCCGCCATGAACCTGGGCATCCTGTTCGTCGGCACCGACGGCCGCGTGATCTACCACAACCCCGCGTTCAACCACATCTGGCTGATGCCGGACAAGACCGACCTGGTCGGGCTGGACACCCCATCCGTATTCTCCGCGGCGGAATGCGAGCCGACCGAGCCGGATCGTTACCGGACCCATCTCGCCCGCATCCTGGAGCACCAGGACGAGGCCGACAGCATCGAGCTCAACCTGGGCGACGGCCGCGTCGTCACCCAGCTCAGCTACGCGGTGCGCGACCGGGAAGGACGCTTTCTCGGCCATCTCTGGATTTACGAGGATGTCACCAGCGAACGCCACACCGCCGAACAACTGCTCTATCTGGCGGAACGGGATTCCCTCACCGGCCTCTACAACCGCCACCGCTTCCAGCTCGAGCTGGAACGCATGCTGGCCGAATCGGGACGCCACCGTTCCCCTTCCACCCTGCTCTATTTCGACCTGGACGAGTTCAAGACCATCAACGACCATTTCGGCCACAAGGCCGGCGACGCGATGCTGATCCGGGTGGCGGGGGAAGTCTCCGGCCTCACCCGGCGCAACGAAATGCTGTTCCGCCTGGGCGGCGACGAGTTCGCCGTGCTCATGCCCAACGCCGACCGGCCCCAGGCGGAAGCCCTGGCCGACCGGATCGTGCGCGCCATCGCCCAGATTCCCTTCCGCTTCGATGGCCAGTCGCTGCACATCTCCTCCAGCCTGGGCATCGCCACCTATCCCGAGCATGCCGTCGACCAGGACCAGCTCGTGGCCTGCGCCGACGCCGCCATGTACCAGGCCAAGCAGGCGGGCAAGAACGCCTGGCGCGCCTACCGCGCCGATCTGGACACCACGCCGGAGATGGTCAGCCGCCTGTCCTGGAACGACCGTCTCAACCGCGCCCTGGAAGAGAACCTGTTCGAACTCCACTACCAGGGGGTTTACGACACCCACAGCCGGAAACTGGCCCACGTCGAGGCGCTGATCCGCCTGCGCGACGAAACCAGCGCGGAACTGGTGCCGCCCGGCCTGTTCATCCCGATCGCGGAAAAGAGCAACAAGATCCTGGAAATCGACCGCTGGGTTCTGCGCCAGTCCGTGCGCCTGCTCGCCGAGCGTCCGCACGCGCCCCCCATCGCGGTGAACATTTCCGGACGCTCCTTCGACGACCCCGGCCTGCCTGCCTTCATCAACGACCTGCTGCGCGAATACCGGGCGGATCCGGCGCGACTGCTGATCGAGATCACGGAAACCGCCGCCGTCTCCGACCTGGCCGACGCCGAGCGCTTCATCGAGGCCATCAAGCAGACCGGCTGCGGCGTCTGCCTGGACGACTTCGGCGCCGGCTTCGCCTCCTTCGCCTATCTCAAGCACATCCGGGTGGACACCATCAAGCTGGACGGCATGTTCATCCGCAATCTGCCCTTCGACCACGACAACCAGGTGTTCGTGCGCGGCATGGTGGAGGTCGCCCGCGGCCTGGGCAAGACCACCGTGGCCGAATGCGTGGAAGACGAGGCCACCTTGAAACTGCTGGCCGAACTGGGCGTCGACAAGGCCCAGGGCTACCATCTGGACCGTCCCCAAGCGAGACATCCCGCACTACACACACAGGAGCCGAACCATGCCCCAGCCTGAGCACACACACGCGGACACGCTGGCCCGTCTGCACGAGCTGGACCGGGCCATCGCCCTCCACGCCCAGTGGCTCGCCCGCCTCAATCGCCAGTTGATCTGCGGCGGGCAGATGAACGAGGAAGATCTGGCCGAGGATGCCCATCTGCGTTGCGGACTGGGACATTGGCTGCACGCCAAGGGAAAGCCGCGTCCGGACAAGGAACCCGGACGGGCCGCCATCGACGTGGCGCACGAATCCATGCACGGCATCGCCCGGCATCTTTTGCTGGCCCAGGCCGCCGGCGAGCCCATCGCCGCCGCCGACTACGACGCGCTGGTGGCCATCGCCAGCCAGGTACGCCAGTTGCTGCGCCGCACGGAACAGGAGCTCATGGAACGGCTGGGCGCCGTCGACAAGCTCACCGGCGCCTGGAACCGGCAGGCCGTGCACCTGCGCCTGTCGGAGGAGATCGAGCGGGTGCAGCGCACGCGCCAGCCCTGCGTCGTCTGCTATGTGGACCTGGACGACTTCGCCCGCATCAACGAGGCCCACGGCCAGCGCGCCGGCGACGCGGTGCTCAAGGGCGTGGCGGCCTTCTTCGCCAGCCACCTGCGCGGCTACGACACCATCTACCGCCTGGGCGGCGAGGAATTCCTGCTTTGCCTGCCCACCATCGACCTGGATCAGGCCGGCGTCCTGCTCAATCGCCTGCGCGAGGAATTGGCCGCCACATCCTTCCCGGTGGACGATCAGGAAATCCGCCTGACCGCCTCCTTCGGCGTGGTCAACCTGGACCCCATCTTCTTCATCGACGAGACCCTGGACCGGGTGGAACGCGCCCAGCTCATCGCCAAATCCGAGGGCGGCAACCGGGTCTGTCTCTGGCACGACGGCCTGCCCGACGACGAGACGGCCTAGCCGGGCGACGCCCCGGCCTGGCCGGCCGGCTTATTTGCCCAGCTTCATCTCTCCCTGCTTGAAAGCCTGGAAGGCGGTCTGGTAGTAGGCCACCGCCTCGTCGCGCAGACGCGCGTCCACCTGGGTCGGGCTCGCCTCGCCGTTGGCGTCGATCAAGAAGGTTTCCACCCGCTGTTTCGGCCCGAGCACCGTCAGGCGGCCGTTTTTCAGATAACCCAGCTCCTGGTAGTTGCTGATGAAGGCGCGCGGCTGGTCGTATTGCTGTTCGAACAGGGATTTGCCGAAGAAATGGTCGTCGCCGGGCAGGCCCATGACATCCAGCAGGGTGGGCGGGATGTCGATCTGGCTCACCAGGCGGTCGCTGCGGCCGGGCGGCAGCAGGCGGGGCGCGTAGAGAATCAGGGGAATATGGTAGCCCGGCACCGGCAGTTTCGACTTGCCGGCGGCGGAGGCGCAGTGGTCGGCGACGATCACGAACAGCGTGTCGGCGAACCAGGGCTTCTTGCTCGCCTGTTCGATGAAGCGCCCGATGGCGTAATCCGTGTACTTCACCGCGCCGCTGCGCCCGCCCGGGGACGGGATGTCGATGCGGCCGTCCGGATACGTGTAGGGACGGTGGTTGGACGTGGTCATGATCTGCGCCAGGAAAGGCTTGCCGGCGCCGTAGGTCTGGTCCAGTTGCGCCAGGGCGTTGTCGAACAGATATTCGTCCGCCACGCCCCAGACGTTCGCGAAACCCACCGAGTTCTTGGGAAAATCGGTGCGGTCGACGATGCGGTAGTCGTTGCCCGCGTAATAGGCGTTCATGTTGTCGAAATAGCCGTAACCGCCGTAGATGAAGAAGGTCTCGTAACCCTGGCGGCGCAGGATTTCCCCCACCGTGGCGAGGTGCTCGTTGCCGGGCCGGCGCACGATGGCCTGGCCGGGGATGGGGGGCGTGCCCAGGGACAGCGCCTCCAGGCCGCGCACCGTGCGGGTGCCGGTGGCATAGAGCTGGGAAAACAGCATGCCGTCCTTGATCAGGGCATCGAGATGGGGCGTCAGCCCATCCTTGTTGCCGAAGGCGCCAAGATACTGCGCCGACAGGCTTTCCACCGAGATCAGCACCACGTTGCGCGGCGGGCGCTTGAAGGGCACGCGCCGGGGATCGAAGGCCTCGGTTTCGTCGTGATTCGTGCCCAGGGCCGCGGACAGGGGTTCCCGTTCCACCCCCAGTTCGCCCAGGATGCGATGCGCCTCGCTTTCCGGCAGGGTGCGGTAGAAGCGGCCGTACTCGAGTTCGTTGCGGCGCAACGCGGCGGCGATCGTCATCAGGCCGTTGCCGGATAGCTCGTTGGCGTAGGCATTGTCGGAAAAACGCATCTGGTCGATGTCGACCAGATGCCAGGCGGACCAGGGCAGGGCGAAAGCCAGCGCCAGATAGAGGGCGCGCCGCCATCCCCGCGGCGGCGTGGCGGCGAGGCCGGCAAGCCGGCGCCGCGCCAGCCAGGTCAACAGGGCCGCCAGCAGGGCGATGCCGGACAGCAGCAGGCCGACCGGATAGGACTCGACGATGTTGCCCACCACTTCATGGGTGTAGATCAGGTAGTCCACCGCGATGAAATTGAAACGGGTGGAAAACTCCTCCCAGAAGGTCCATTCCGAAAGGGCGCCGAACAGGAATATCGACGCCGCCAGGAAGAACCAGAACAGGCGCGCGGGCTTTTTCCATTTGACCATGCGCCAGCGCGTCGGCCACAGCGCGTCGCGAAAAAACAGGGGCGCCACCAGGCAGGCCAGCACCGCCAGGTCGAATCCCAAACCGCGCAGGAACAGGCCGGGCCATAAGGCGGCAGGCACCGTCGCCGGTCCCACGGCCAGGGTCAGAACCAGCCGGGTCAGGGTGGCGACGGCGAGGAACAGCAGGGCAAAAGGCAGATAGGCTTTCAAATGGAAGATCCCTTTTCGTGATGTGACAACGAGGCCGCCGGCCAGATCATCCGCGCCAGCAACCCGCCTTCGGGGTGATTCGACAATTCCAGCCGGGCGCCATGGAGTTCCGCCACGCGCTTGACGATGGCCAGGCCCAATCCGCTGCCTTCCTGGGTGACATCCCGGCCGCGCACGAAACGCTCGGTCAGGCGGGCCAGTTCGTCGGCGGCCACGCCGGAACCGGTATCCCGAACCCACAGCATGGGCGCGCCCTGCTCCAGGCAAGCGCCGACCGTGACCTCGCAGCTTTCCGGCGTGTGGCGCAGCGCGTTCTCGACCAGGTTGCGCAAGGCCGAGCGCAGCAAATCCGCGTCCGCGCGCACCGGCACATTATCGGGCCCATCGACGAAGCTTAGGGATTTTCCCGATTGCCGCGCCAGGGGCGCCATCTCGTCCACCAGTTGCCGGGCCAGTTCATCCACGCGGACATCGCCGGTCTCGGCCAATCCTTCCAGAGGATCGAGGCGGGCCAGGCGCAGCAGTTGATCCACCAGGCGGGATGCCCGATCCGTGCCGGCCTGGACCTGGCGCAACGCATGCCGGCTGTCCGCCTCCTCCTTGCTGGCCAGGGCCACCTGGGTCTGGATCTTGATGGCCGCCAGGGGCGTGCGCAATTCATGGGCGGCATCGGCGGTGAAGCGCCGCTCGTTGTCCAGGGCGGCGCGCAAACGGAAAAGCAGATGGTTCAAGGCGTGCACCAGCGGTTTCACTTCGCTGGGAACGCCGCCGTTTTCCGGCAGGTTCTCCAGGTTTTCCGGACTGCGCGCGGCCACGCCGCGCGCGAGCGTTTCCAGGGGCCGCATGGCGCGGCGCACCGAGAGGTAGATCAGCAGGCTCAGCAGGGGCAGCGCGACGACGATGGGCAAGCCCACCTGGGTCGCGACTTCCAGGGCGACCCGTTCCCGGTCCGCCAGGGATTGGGCCACCTGGACCTGGAACGTCCGCTGCGGCGACCAGGTCGCCAACATGCGCCAGGGCCGCCCCTCGTGGAGAATTTCCTGATAGCCGGGCTTGTGCGCCATGGGCGTGACGGGCGCGTTGCCGGAACGCATCCAGAGGCTCCCGTCGGCGCCCCATATCTGGAATTCCAGGGGTTGTTCGTAGGGATGCAGTTCGCCTTCCACCAGGCTTTCCACCAATTTTCGGGCGTCCTTCGCGCCGTTGTTTTCGTGGTGGATCTGGGCCATGAGCAGCTTGGCGGACTGGGCCAGCTGGCCGTCCAGCATTTCCACGGCCTCGTGGCTGGCCTTCTTGTAGCTCACCACGCCCGCCACCAGCCAGATCAACAGCGTCGCCGGCAACAGGGTCAGGAGCAGGCGCAGGCGCAGGGATTTCATCGCGGGCGGCTCACATGTCCCCGACCACGTAGCCCATGCCGCGCACCGTGCGGATGAAATCCGTGCCCAGCTTCTTGCGCAGGTGGTGGATGTAGACCTCGACGGTGTTGCTTTCCTTTTCCTCGCCCCAGGCGTAGAGGCTTTCCTCCAGTTCCGCCTTGGAGCGGATGCGCCCCTTGTGGGCGATCAGATCGTGCAACAGGGCGAATTCCCGCGCCGACAGGGCCAGATTCCGGCCCGCCAGCGAGACATTCCGGCCGGCCGGGTCCAGCACCACCTCGCCGTGGTTGAGCAGGGGTCCGGCGGCGCGGGTGGAACGGCGCAGCAAGGCGCGCAAGCGGGCCTGGAGCTCCTCCAGGTCGAAGGGCTTGGTCAGGTAGTCGTCGGCGCCGGCATCGAGCCCGCCCACCTTGTCCTCCCGGGTATCCCGGGCGGTCAGAATCAGCACCGGCGTGGAGGCGTCGCGGCCGCGCAAATCCTTCAAGACGCTGATGCCGTCCCGGCGCGGCAGGCCCAGATCCAGCACGCAGGCGTCGTATTTCTGGCCCAGCAAAGCCACGCGCGCGGATTCCCCGTCCCGCACCCAATCGACGGCATAGCCGGCCAGGCGAAGACCGGCCCGGGTGCCGTCGCCCAGGATGGCGTCGTCTTCCACCAGCAGAATGCGCATGCCGCGATCCTGAATTGGAAAACGGGAAGGATGACGTTTCCGAACTCAGTTTTCCAGATTTTTCCTGATGCCGGCGAGCAGGGTGCGCGCTTCCTGGCGGCGCCCCGTGTCGGCCAGTTCCCGTCCCGGGCGCGGCGCGGCCTTCACGGCGTTCTCCAGGTAGCGCGCGGCTTCCCGGTCCCGGTCGTGCTCGGAGAGAAACTCCCCGTAGAAGAAATTCGGATCGATGCCGTCCGGATTGAGGCTGAGGGCCTTCTTCAGGTAAGTCTCCGCCTTGCCCTTGTCGCCGAAACCGATGGGCCAGCCCGGCACCTTGTAATACAGCGTGCCCAGGCTGGTGAAGGCGGAACCCTGGAGGGCCGTCTCGTCCAGCTTGATGGCCTGCTCCAGCCGTTCGCGCGCCTGCTTCGCCAGGGACAGGGCGCCCAGTCCGCCCTTCGCGCCGGCCTCGCTGGACAGGGCGATGGCCTCCCAGATCAGGACATCCGCCTTGCCCGGATTGCCCTGGGCCAGGGCATGCGCCTGCTCGGCGATGGCGTGGTAGCGCTCCGCCTGCTGCTTCGCCGGCACCTGGTATTTGACCTGGGCCCATTCGTTCTGCAGGGGACGCACCAGATCGTCGCCGCCGGCGTGGCTGAGGGAGGCCGCGCCGAGCAGACCGGCGGACAGGATCAGGTGGGCGAGTTTGCGAGAAATCATCGAGGACTCCTTGATAAAGGGTTTCACAGGGGGGAAAGGGCGTGGCGTTTCACGCTCACCAGCTTGCCGGCCAGCGCCCGGTCGATCAGGCGGGGCGCGACGCCGTTCAGCCAGGCGAACAAGCGTTCCGGGAAGCCCAGATGGGTTTCCCCGCGCCCGGCCCGCAACGCGGCGACGATCTGCCGGGCGGCGAGTTCGGGGGAATCGCTGTGGCTGCCCAGTTCCTCGTTCAGCGCGTTCACCCGGTCGCTGTTCAGGGGCGTGCTGATGGCGCGCGGCGCCACGTAGACCACCTCGATCCGGCTGTCCGCCAGCTCGCGCCGCAAGGCCTGGGAAAAACCGCGCAAGCCGGCCTTGGCGGCGGAATAGGCGGCGAAGCCGGGAAACGGCAGACTGCCGAAAGTGGAGCCGATGTTGAGGATGGCGGCGTGCGGCCGCCGCGCCAGCCAGGGCAGCAGGGCCTGGGTCAGATGCAGGGGGGAAAACAGGTTGGTGTTGAGCACGTCCGCCGAATCGGTCCAGTCCTGGCGTTCGAACATGCCGAAGGCGTTGATGCCGGCATTGTTGACCAGCACGTCGGCATCGAAAGCGCGCGCCGCCTCGGCGATGCGTTCGATGTCGCCGCTCTGGTTCAGGTCGGCGGCGATGCATGCCAGCCGGACCCCGGTCCCGCCCAGGCCGTTGAGCAGGTCGCCGAGCCGCGCCTCGTCGCGCCCCACCAGCAGCAGGTTCGCGCCCGCCGCGGCGAATTGCCGCGCCAGCTCCCGCCCCAGACCGCCGCTCGCGCCGGTCAGCACAATATTCGCGCCCTTCAGTTCCATGTCGTCTCCTCCCGTTGTTCCACCGGCAACGCGCGGAACACATCGCCGTAGAGTTTGAAAAATGCCCGCGCCGCGCGCAGCACTTCGCGCTGGTCCTCCGCTTCCAGGCGGTTCACCAGATCCGCCAGATGCCGGGTGTGGGACTGGTCCAGCGTGCCGTGGGAACGCAGATAGGAAAACGCGGTATCGGGCAGACCCAGCGCCTGCTGGATCAGATCGGCGGCCTTCAGCGCCAGGGCCACGCTGGTGCCTTCCAGCACGAACACCATGCCGAAGAAGCCCACCGGATTGCGCCGGTCGATGAGGTCGTAGGCGTAGGCCACCATCACCTCCGTGGCCAGTTCCGGCGCCCCCGCGTAGACCGCCGCCGTATCCCCGCCGGCGGCGGCGATGTCGTCGAGGATCCATTCCTCGTGGCCGATCTCTTCCTCGATGTATTCCACCACCGGCCAGCGCAGCCAGGTCAGCCGTTCCGGCAGGCGCGCCCCCAGCGCCATGAGCAGGGGCGTGGTGTGCTTCACGTGGTGGTAGGCCTGGCGCAGGAACGCGAGATACATCCCCCGCGTCGCCCGCCCCGCCAGGCTGGCGGCGATGGCCGGGGCGTCATACAGGGCGGCGCGATCGCCGGCGGTGGCCTCGATCAGCTCGTCATAAAAGGACATGGGAGGGCTCCGTATTGGAAAACAAGGCGTCGATTTCGTCGCGATAGCGCGCGGCGATGGCCGCGCGGATGGGGCGGCCGTTGCCCGTGGCCAGGCCCTGGACGGGGGAAAAGGCCGGGACTGGCAGCCAGCCGCCGATACGGGCGTAATCGGGCAGGAAGGCATTCGCGCGCGCCACGGCCCAGGCGAGCTGGCTCGCATCCACGCCCTTGGCCGGCACCAGAAGCGCGGCCAGCCAGGGCCGGGCATCGCCCAACACCAGGGCCTGGGCGATTTCCGGCTGCGCGGTCAAGCCGGCCTCCACCCATTCCGGCGCGACATTGCGGCCGTAGGCGGTGATGATCAGGTTCTTCCGGCGGCCCGACAGGTTCAGGTAACCGGCCTCGTCGACGAAACCGAGATCGCCGGTGGGCCAGACCTCCGGGGCCGGCCCCATGTCGCCCAGGTAACCCAGGAATGCCCTGGAGCGGACCCGGATTTCCGCCCCGCCGGCGCCTGCCTCCACCGCCGCGATGGACACATGTCCCAGCGCCTGCCCCACCGTGCCGAGGCGGTCCGCCCCCGGCCGGTTCAGCGCCACGACCGAACCGCATTCGGTCAGGCCGTAGCCTTCGTAGGCGGGCAATCCGGCCTGGCGCGCGCGTTCCAGCAGGTTGCGGTCGACGCGGGCGCCGCCCACCGCGACGAAATTCAGATCCGACGGCGCGCGCCGGCCGGTCCGCTCCAGCGCCAGGGTCCAGGCCTTGAGCAGTTCCGGCACCAGGATCGCGCTGTTCGGCCGCTCGGCTTCCACGCGGGACGCCAGGGCGAGGGCGTCGAAGCCGGCCATGCCGCGCCAGCCCAACTGTTCGAGCTTCGGCAGGACGATCTCGGCGCCGCGCAACAGCGGGGCGTACAGGCCCGCCACGTTTTCCAGGAGCAGGGAAAGGGGCAGGACCGCCAGGTGCCGCTGGACCCGCACCCCGGCCAGGGCCGCATCCACCGCGCGGGCGCTGTCCAGCAGACCGGCGGCCGACAGACACACGCCCTTGGGCGCGCCGGTGCTGCCGGAGGTGAAGGAAATCTTCGCCGTGCCAGCCGGCAAGGGCACGGGGACGAGCTCCCGCCCCAGCAGGAACAGTTCATCCCATTTGCCGGCATGGTGGAAACCCAGGCCCAGACCCAGCACGCGCCCGGGCTGGTCGGTCAGCAGCATGTCCGCGCCGCTGGCGTTCAAGGCATGGATCAGTTGTGCGTCGGTGAAGAAACCCGGCAGCGGCAGATGGGCGATGCCCGCCCGCAGGGCGGCCAGATCCGCGCTCACCCAGCTCGCGCCGTTGTCCGCCAGCACCGCCAGCACCCGCGCATCGCGGCCGCCCAGCCAATCGGCGAAGGTCTCCACGTCGGTCAGCAGGGCGGTCGCGCTGCGCGTCCCGCCGCCGCCGGACAGCACGCTCCGGTTTCCCGGCCCCGCCCGCAGGCCGCGCAGCAGCTCAGCGATCATGGGGCTTGCCGTCATGCCGCTGGATGCGCTCGGCGGCCTGGCGGATGCGGCCCGCGACCACCACCGGCCGGGTCTGGTAATAGCTGCCCCAATCTCCGGCGGCATCGCCGAGCCGGGACGGATCGGCGCTCGCCAGGGCCAGGGGCGGCAGCGACAAACGCGTGAACAGGCCGATCAACTCGCGCGTCGCGGTGAACACCACCCACTCGAAGCCCAGGGCGTCCAGATGGGCCGCCATGGCCAGGATCATGCCGGCGCCGGCGCCGCGGGAATCCGCCGCCAGATTGCCGACTTCGACGATGTTGCCGCGGGCGACCGGATCGCCGGCCAGTTCCGAAACATGCCGTTCGACGGGCGCGTCCAGATAGCGCTCCAGATAGAGCGGCCCCGCATCCGCGCCGCGCCAGCCCGCGGCGGCGGCGATGCCGCCGTTCCGCTCGAGCAGGGCGAGATCGGGCGCGAAGCTGGCGACGCGGGCGCCGTAGTTGCGCGCGAAGACCTCGCGGATATAGGCCTCCGCCGCGCCGCGCCGCGCGTCCGCCTCGGGGACATGCGACAAGCTGGCTCTGGCGGCGGGTAAGCGGCGTAGCGGGATGGCGCCCATGGCTCCGGACCTGACGATTGAATGGGTCCGGACTCTAGGCGGCGCAAATTAATCGAAGCTTAAAAACCGCGCGTCGCTGGCCCGCGCTGCCGCGCCTTTACCCAGAAGGTACAATATCAGGCTGTTTTTCAAAGGCTTTACCCATGCTCACCGCTTCCAACCTCACCATCCAGTTCGGCGCCAAGCCCCTGTTCGAGAACGTCAACGTCAAGTTCGGCGACGGCAACCGCTACGGCCTCATCGGCGCCAACGGCTGCGGCAAATCCACCCTCATGAAGATCCTGGCCGGCGTGCTGGAACCCTCCGCCGGCAACGTCGCCATCGATCCCCACGAGCGCATGGCCTTTCTGCGCCAGGACCAGTTCGCCTTCGAGGACGAGCGGGTGCTGGACGTGGTGCTCATGGGCCACGCCGACATGTGGGCGGTGATGAAGGAGAAGGACGCCATCTACATGAACCCGGAGGCGACGGAGGACGACTACATGCGCGCCGCCGAACTGGAAGCCCAGTTCGGCGAGATGGGCGGCTACGACGCCGAGGCGCGCGCCGGCGAGCTGCTGCTGGGCCTGGACATCCCCGGCGACAAGCACCAGGGCCCCATGCGCGAGGTGGCGCCGGGCTGGAAGCTGCGCGTGCTGCTGGCCCAGGTGCTGTTCGCCAACCCGGACATCCTGCTGTTGGACGAACCCACCAACAACCTGGACATCAACACCATCCGCTGGCTGGAGGACGTGCTCAACGCGCGCGACTCCACCATGATCATCATCTCCCACGACCGCCACTTCCTGAACCAGGTGTGCACCCACATGGCCGACCTGGACTACCGCACCCTCAAGGTCTATCCGGGCAACTACGACGACTACATGGAAGCCGCCACCCAGGCCCGGGAGCGCCTGTCCGCCGCGAACGCGAAGGCCAAGGAACGGGTCGCCGAGCTACAGGATTTCGTGCGCCGCTTCTCCGCCAACAAGTCCAAGGCGAAGCAGGCCACCAGCCGCCTCAAGCTGATCGACAAGATCAAGCCGGAGGACATGAAGCCCTCCAGCCGCCAGTACCCCTGGATCCGCTTCGATTTCGACGAGAAGGAAAAGCTGCACCGCCTGGCCGCCGAGGTGGAAAACCTGAGCTTCGGCTACGAAGCCGGCCAGAAGGTGATCGACAACCTCAGCGTGCACATCGCCGCCGGCGACCGCATCGCCATCATCGGCGAGAACGGCGTCGGCAAGACCACCCTGCTGCGCCTGCTCATGGGCGAGCTGATCCCGGACCGGGGCGCCATCAAGTGGGCGGAAAAGGCCAAGCTGGGCTACTTCGCCCAGGACCACTCGGCCGATTTCGACGCCGACACGCCGCTCACCGAATGGATCACCGAATGGGTGCGCGCCGGCGGCTACGACGGCAACGACGTGGAAACCCTGATCCGCGGCACCCTGGGCCGTCTGCTGTTCTCCGGCGACGAGGTGAAGAAGGCCGTGCGCGTCATCTCCGGCGGCGAGCAGGGCCGCATGCTGTTCGGCAAGCTCATGCTGCTGCGCCCCAACGTGCTGGTGATGGACGAACCCACCAACCACCTGGACATGGAATCCATCGAGTCCCTGAACAATGGCCTGGACGCCTTCACCGGCACCCTGATCTTCGTCTCCCACGACCGCCAGTTCGTGTCGTCCCTGGCCAACAAGATCATCGAGCTCAAGCTGGACGGCAGCCACGTGGTCTACGAGGGCGGTTACGAGGACTATCTGGCGAGCCAGGGCCTGGAATAAGCCCGGCGGGGAGACTTCCCCGGCCATAGCCGCCAACGCCGGCGCGCCATGGCGCCGGCCGTCCCCCGGATGCGCGCGCCTGGCGCGCGGTGCTCAGAGCGGACCTTCCGCGCCGCGCCGGTGCTGCTCGCGCATGCTGTGGCTCAGGTGCTTGCCGACCACCGACAGGAGGCGCATTCCCTCCTGGGTTCCCGGGTCGCGCATCACGCGCAGCAGGCAGCCCACGCCGCCGGTCGCGGGCGGGTTCGCGGGGATCTCCTGGCTGGCCGCGTGGATCAGATCGGACATGGCGATGAGCAGGTACTGGGTATCCGGGTGATCGAGCACCTTGAGCAGGCGCATCAGGCCCTCGTTGCGCGTCAACCGGTCGAGCAGGTTCAGGCCCTCGCTCAAGGCCCCCGCCAGGCGGGTGACGATTTCGTCCGACATCGCGTCCCGGCCCGCGGAAACGAGCTGGGCGAATTCGACCAGGCGTTGCAGGTCCTCGGTGGCCATTGCGTCAAAGGGCGTTTCGTTTTGTGTTGTCATGGTTTGGCTTCCTCAGAGCAATCCGCGCACGCTGGTCCAGTACATCTGGTTGTAAGCCATCTTGAACCAGTGCATGGGTTTCGACGGCGTCTTCAGATCGGGGGGATTCTGGTAGTTGAACATCGCGTAGGTCGCGCTGTCGTGGCCGGTTTCGATGAAGCAGTAGACCTTGCCGTCGTAGTCGCGCACCGGGGTGCCGATCTTGATGATCGAGGCGATGTTCTCGGCGACCACCTCCGCCTCGAAGTGGGCGGCCGAGCCGGTCTTGCTGACCGGCAGGTTGGTCGTGTCGCCCAGCACATACACGTTGTCGCGGCCGTTCATGGTGAGCCGGAAGCGGTCGGTCGGTATCCAGCCGCCCTCGCCGAGATGGCTGTTCTCGACCACCTCCATGCCCCGGTGCGGCGGGATGGCGATGAGCATGTCGTAGTGGGTTTCCGTGCCCTCCTCGCTGCGCACGACCTTGTTTTCCGGGTCCACCTCCATGACGTTGAACAGGGTCTCGTACTCGATGCCCATGCGGTCGAACTCCGGCTTGGCCCAGATCGCGACGTTCTGGATGGTATGGATGCGGCCGATGGGATAGTGGTACTTGATCTTGATCTTGTCGCGGATGCCGCGCGCCTTGAAGTAGTCGTTCAGCGCGAAGACCAGCTCGACCGGCGCGATCGGGCATTTGTGCGGGACGCCGACGACGATGGCGACGGTGCCTTCGTGCATTTCCCGCAGGCGTTTGAACATCTTCACCGCCGAGGCCTCGGTGTAGAAGGTCTCGGCGCCCTCCGTCAGGCCGGGAATCTGCTCGGGCACGATGCGCGAGCCGGTGGCGATCACCAATATGTCGTACTCGTGGATCTTGCCGCCGCGGGTTCTTACCCGGTTCTGGTCGAGCTCGAACTGCTCGACCGGGTCCACGTGGAAATCGATATTCGATTCGAGCAGGCCCGCCTGGTCGCGATACAGCTGATCCGGCGTCATCTGCCCGAAGGCGACATAGAGCAGGCCCGGCTGGTACATGTGCTTGTCCGACGCGGAAAGCATCGTCAGGCGCACCTTGCGCGCGCGGATCTCGCCGGCCAGCCGCCGCGCCAGATTGTTGGCCAGAATGGTACCGCCCGTACCGCCACCGACGACCAGGATTCTCATTGCATTCTCCTAACCATGATTAACACCCGGAAGGCCGCCGGCCGCTGAGCGGCGCCGGGCATTCCGACTTGGCAATTTGTGGATCGCATCATTTCGCCTTGCGAATCCTGATGTGCCAGACCCCGTCGATCTTCTCGTTGCTGAGGATCTCGTGGCCGACCTTGTTGACCCACTCCGGCACGTCGGCGCCGGAGCCCTCGTCGGTGGACAACAGTTCCAGGGTGTCTCCCACCGCGCACTGCTTCATGTGGGTGATGAGCTCCATGAGCGGCCCGGGGCAGAAAGTATCGCGTGCGTCGACTAGCTTGCTGTCACTCATTTCGATTTCTCCGAAAACTGGGGTTCAAAGTGCCGGGCTCAGAACGTGAGCATGCGGCCGCCCTCGGCGTCGCTCAGAAAGCGCGTCAGGCCGGTCGCGGGTCCGAGCTCGGGGTCGAGGTCCTCGTGGCTGATCTTCATCAGGTCCAGGGCCATCGAGCAGGGCAGCAACTGGGCGTCGCCCAGCTCGACCGCCTGCTTGAACAACTGCTTGTAGGGCGGGACGCCCTTCTGGGCCATGAGCGCCCCCAGCTCGCCCTCGGCCGGCGGCTCCGCGTCGCGCCCCTTGACGAAGTAGGACAGGGCATTCATGGACAGGAATACCGAGACATCCTCGCCGGTCGCCGCCGCGACCGACGCGAACATCGCGGCCATCTGGAGCTTCTCGCGCGTGCCGGTGACGCAGATGATGTGCAATTTTTGGGACATGGGGGTTACGCCTCTTTGGGTGAAGGTTCTATGGGTTCGCCCGGGCCCGGCGCGCGCCGTCCATCGGCCGGACGGCGCGCGGACGGGGAATGCCGGGGACGCCCGGGCGGGATGCGATCGCTGTCCATCGGCCGCTCAGCCCCGGTGCCAGCTGAAACGCCTGATCAACAGCACGCAAAGGCTGTCGAGCACGAAGCCGACCGCGCCGATGACCAGGACCAGGCCCATGAGATCGGCGTACTCCAGCCCCTCGCGCGCATCCTCGATGGCGAAGCCGAAGCCGGTCTTCACGCCGAGGAATTCCGCCGGGATGACCACGATCCAGGCCACGCCCAGCGCCAGGCGGATGCCGGTCAGGATGTCGAAGGTGATCGCCGGCATGATGATCCGCGTCACCATCTGCCAGGGCTTGGCGCCCAGGTTGCGCGCGACCTTGAACCAGGCGGGATCCACCTTGGCCAGGCCGGACGCCGTGGCGAACGCGACCGGCCAGACCGAGGCGATGGCGATGAGGAAGACGATCGCCTGTTCCCAGCCCGCGAACACCACGACCGCGATGGGCTCCCAGGATAACGGGCTGATCATGCGCAGGAACTGGAAAGGCACGTTGGTCAGCCGCTGGAACCACCTGACCCGGCCCATCAAGATGCCGATCGGGATGCCGATGGCGATGGCCAGGGAGAGCCCCGCGGCCATGCGATAGCCGGTGCTCGCCAGCGCCTCGGGAATGACGCCGTTCTCCCACAGATCGGGCAGCGCCTTGAGCGCGGGAATGGGCCCGAAGTCGACGAACTGGGAAGTCTCCGGGTTGAGCGAAACGACATAGATGCCGAGTCCCCAAAGCGCGAACAGGACGCCCAGGCCCACGAAAAAATGCAGCGAGGTATCAGCCGTCCTCTTCAACGCCCGGGACAGGCAGTTGCCGCTGATCCCGGCGCTGATCACGCCATTGTCGACCGTTGCGATGTTGCCGCTCATCGTTCGTTTACCCCCGCCCGGAAGTCGGGCATCGAGAACGCCGGATATCGGGGCGCCCGTTCGGTTGAATATCGGCGATCCGCGCCGCGCCAGGTCATGGGCATGCTCGGCGCCGCCAAGGAATGGGATGTGCGCGCCATCGTCAACCTCCCCGATGCCAGCTGAAGCGCTGGATCAGGGCCACCAGGATGCTGTCGAGGCCGTAGCCGACGATGCCGATGGTGACCACCATCGCGGTGAGATGGTTGTAGGACAGCGTCTCGCGCGCATCCTCGATCGCGTAGCCCAGGCCGGACGTCACGCCGAGATACTCCGCCGGAACCAGCACGATCCAGGCGACCCCCAGGGCGAGGCGGATGCCGGACAGCACGTCGAACGTGATCGCCGGCATGATCACCTTGGTGAGGATGTGCCAGGGCCTGGCGCCGAGGTTGCGCGCCACCTTGAACCAGTTGGGGTCCACCTTGGCCAGACCCGCGGCCGTGGCGAACATCACCGGCCAGACCGCCGCCATCGAGATGAGGAAGATGATCGACTGGTTCCATGTCGCGAACACCAGCACCGCGAGCGGCATCCAGGACAGCGGACTGATCATGCGCACGAACTGGAACGGCGAGTTGGTGAAGTTGCGGAACCACTTGATGCGCCCCATGAGGATGCCGATGGGCACGCCGATGGCGATGGCGATGAGGAGGCCGGAACCCAGCCGGTAGCCGCTGGCGGCGAGGGCATCCTGGATCTTGCCCGCCGCCCACAGCTCCGGAAACGCCTCCAGGGTCGGGACCAGGCCGAACTTGACGAAGGTCTTCGTCGTCGGATTGATCGAGATCAGATAGCCCCCGACCAGCCAAAGCGCGGCCAGGATCGCGATGCCGCCGGCGGCCCAGGCGAGGCTCTGGAGCGCCGGGTGCCGCAGCAGGCGGGAAGCCCCGCCCCCCCCGGAGGAACTGGCCGCGTAGCTCATAGCGCGATCACCTCGGTGCGCTCGAACGGGTCGCCCTTCTGCGGCACGCTCGGATCCTGGCGCCAGGTCGGGTTGGCGTTGAGCGCCTTCTTGACGTAGGTGTAATTGACCAGATCCTTGGCGACGAAATCGGCGCTGAGCTTGTTCAGGAAGCCCAGGTCGCCGCCCACCAGCGTTTGCTTGAGTTCGTCCACCACATACTTGGTGGCGCTCGGATACGGCCAGCCCTGGAAGTTGATGCGGCTCTGCCCCCATTCCGGATGCTGGATGGCGGGCGGCGTCGCGTAGTCGGCCGGGCTGTAGAACATCAACGCGCGCTCGATGACCTCGGACGGGAACGGCAGATACTTCTTGCCGTCCTTGGACAGCATCTGGGCCATCGCCTGCCGGTTGTTGGACAGATGGATCTGCGCCTCGACGATGGCGTTATGCACCCCCTGCGCCCAACTGGCGCGGGCGGGATCCATGGCATCGTCCTCGTGCATGACCACCACGCAGCAGGGGTGGCCTTTCCAGACGTCGCCGGTGAAGCGCAGCATCTTGCCGCCCGCCTTCATTTCGCCCAGGGCGTTGAAGGGTTCCGCGACGCAATAGCCGTCGATCTGCCGCGCCGCCAGGGCGGGCGGCATGTCGGGCGGGTTGAGGACCAGGAAGTTGCATTCGTTGGCCGCGAGCTTCGCGTTCTGCGGCCGCACCACCGGCGTGATGCCGGCTTCGCGCAGGATCTTCTGCGAGATGATGTTGTGGATGGAATACCAGTAGGGCACGGCGAACTGCTTGCCGCCGAAATCCTTGGGCGAGCTGATGCCGCTGCTCTTGTGGACGATGATGCCGGAGCCGTTGGTGTGGTTCCAAGCGGTGATCTTGACCGGGAACTTGTTGTTGTAGCGCATCCAGATCGGCACCGGGATGAGCATGTGCGTGAGGTTGAAACGCTGGGACGAGAAGGCCTCGACCAGGGGCGACCAGCCGCGGATGAGGGTGGGCGGCTCGGAATCGATGCCCTGTTTCTTGAAGAAACCCATTTCGTGCGCCACCAGCAAGGCGGCGGCATCGGTGATGGGGATGTAGCCGATGCGGACCACCGGGTCGAATGGCTTGCTGTACTTCTTCTTGCTGGCGGCGAAGGCCGCCGAGGACAGCATGCCGCCCATGCTTCCGAGGGCGGCGAGGCCCGCCATCTTGAGCAGGTCGCGCCGGCTGACGCCGGAACCGAGCACTTCGCTGAACAGGGGATCGTAGGCGATGGCCAGATTCGGATCCTCCATGCCGTCGGCGATGTCCGGGTTTTCCGGCATCAAGCGCATGCGCGGGTCGATCGGCCCGGCCTTGCCGCAGGTGCCGCATGAACAGCCATCAACGTGCACCAGCGGACGTGACTGGGTTTGGTCCGCGTTTTGATATTTCTTCATTCTCGGTCTCCTAAGCTGAAGAAGTCGGTTGTGCCGACGGGTATTGGCTCGTTCCGGCATGCCGCGCCGGACAAGTTGTGGGTGCGCGATGCTTCAGGCGGCGGCGAAGACCTTGGACTCGGGCTTCGTGTAATTCGCCGCCTCCTGGAACGTGGACATCAGGCGGGTGCGCAACGCCTGAACGGCGGTATCGTGGCGATCCCGGGGATCGGGAAGGTCGATATCCAACTCATGAACGATGTTTCCCGGCGAACCGGCCATGATCACCGCGCGGTCCCCCATGATCACGGCCTCGTCGATGTCGTGGGTGACGAAGACGATGTTGAAGCCCTTGTGCTTGGCGATGGAGCGCACGTCTTTTTGCAGGGACGCGCGGGTGAAGGCGTCGAGGGCGGAGAAAGGCTCGTCCAGCAACAGCAGCTCGGGCTCCATCACCAGGGAGCGGGCGAGGGCCACGCGCTGCTGCTGGCCGCCCGAGAGATCCTGCACATTGGCGCCGGCGAAATCCTGAAGCTCGACCAGCTTGATCGCCTCGCTGACGCGCACCTCGATCTCGTCCTTGGACCAGCGCCCGAAACTCAGTCCGACGCCGACGTTCTGGGAAACCGTCATCCAGGGAAACAGATGCGGCGCCTGGAACATCATGACCCAGCGCGGCGACGGCGCCGTGATCGCGGTGCCGTTGAGCAGAACCTTGCCCTCGGTGGGTTTCAGGATGCCGGCCAGGATGTGGAGCAGCGTGGATTTGCCGCATCCGGAGCGGCCGATGATCGCCAGCGCCTCGCCCGGGGGCGAAACCAGGTCGACACGATTGAAGGTCACCCCGCTGCGCGAACCGTAGCGGTGAGTCAAGCCTTGAATCTGGATTTCTGTTCCGCGTATTGCCATCTGCCTATCCTCTACGCATGACTTGGTGCTCGCCGTCGCCGGCCAGCGTGATGGTTACCGTGTGCGGGAGACCGGGCGCCCGGCGCGGAACACCTCGCGGTGGCGCGCCCGGGCTCGGCTCCTTGCGGACGAGGCCGGTTTCCGTCAGACGCTGTTGAGGCGGCGCCCGACTTCCTCCATGCGGCGCGCGAGCTCGCCCTCGTCCACCAGGCCCCGCTTGATCAGGGAATGCGCCAGCGCCAGCAGCTGGCGCTCGGGAAAGGGCACATCCTCGTAGATCGTCGCGGACAGTTCGTCCTCTTCCGCGCGCCGTTCGAGGGACGGCAGGGCGCAGGAGCCGGGGGCGACCTGGTCGTAAGGCTTCACGCAGGAGTCGCCGGCGAGCAGATCGCAGGTGGCCTCCAGCGTGATCTTCCAGGGCGGATCCGGATTGGTGACGCCGTACTGCGCGGCCAGGTCCACCCATACCCTGCCGTGCGTCTGGATGTTCTCCAGCAGGGGAATGGGCGTCACATCGATCACCGGACCGCCGTTATCGGAACTTGCGTGCTTGCTCGCGGCATTCATGGCGCTCTCCTCGTTACCCTTGCATCAATGGTCGTGGTGGACCGGGTGGATCGCCTTGCGCACCGGGCGCTTGGCATTCGACGTGATCCCGGGCTTGGGCACCGCCACGCCGATCAGGCAATCGCGGGTGACGATCTCGGCCAGCTGATCCTCGCTCCAACCCTCGGTTCCCTCGGGCCGCACCGGCATCACGATGTAGCGGGTCTTCTGGTTGGAATCGGCGACCCGGATCTGGACTTCCGCGGGCAGTTGCAGGCCGAATTCGGAGAGCACCTGGCGCGGCCAGCGTACCAGGCGGCGGCGGTAGTTGGGGGTCCGATACCATTCCGGCGACTGGCCGAGAATCGGGCGCGGGTAGCACGAACACAGGGTACAGACGACGACGTGCTTGACCGTCGGCGAGTCCACCAGGACGCGCAGGTTGCAGTAGTCGCTCGGCGTGCCGAACTGGGTGGGCGGGCTGGTCACCCAGTCGACGCCCACCGCCTTGCTGGCCTCGACGCCGTCGGCCTCGCACAGCTTCTTGTACTCGGGATCCAGCCAGGCCTTGGCGACCAGGCGGGCGGCGGGCAAGGGGCCCAGCGTGTGGACGTACTCGGTCCAGACGCGATGGTCCTCGGCGGTAAACAGGCCCTTTTCGATGGCTAGCTCGCGCACCGCCATTTCGAGAATTTCGAAATCACTGACTTCGTCGACCATCGGCGCCGGTTTATGGCTGTGGCCATGGGAATGATCATGTTCGGACATCTGCTTTTCCTCTTCTCAATATTTCCGGTCGGCCTCGTTATGCCGACTCGAGATAGCGCTCGGGGAACTCCGTCTCCAAGGTGTCGTTGGCATACGCGTCGCTGTATTCGGGCCACAGTTCCTTCTGGCTGAACACCACGCTGTAGAACCACTCGGGATCGTCCTCGTTGCCGAAGGCCTCGTCCTCGGCGGCGGGGCTCTCGTAGACCAGCCTGGTCACCGTGCCGACCGCGCCGCGCGTATAGGTCATGGTGCGCGTGTAGAAAATGTCCGGCAGATCCCGGATCCGGACCCGGTCGCCTTCCTTGAATTTGGCTTTGCCGGCCTTGCCCATGAAGCACTGGGGATCGCCGACGCCCGTCGCCATCTTGGCGTGATGCTCTCTGTCGTAGTGGGGTTTAGACATGGCGCTTTTTCACCTCATCGATTTTGTTGACCAGCTCGGTAAGCGTGCAGTACTGCTTGTCGACCAGGATGCGGGCCGCGGTCAGCAGCCAGCGGCCGTAGTAGGGCAGGCCCAGGTACTGGGTCTGGCCGACATCGACGTTCTGCTTGCGGCGGCGTTCCTCGGCGGTCCACACGCCGCGCCATGCCAGGCATTCGCAGGTGGCGAAGGTGTTCAGTTCCCAGATCTCCTCCTCCTTCTCCTCCCACACGATGGGGATATCCGGCTCGCCGCCGACATCGTGCGACGTGCGCGTGTAGGCGCGCCAAAGGGTGTGGTCGATCTGATCGGGGGCTGGCGCGTGCGTCTGCTTGTGCAGCGCCGGCTGCATGTACCCGACGGTCTCGATATGTCGGAGTACCTCTTCTCTGGTGGACGATGACATTGTTTCGACTCCTCTTTGAATGACGAACAAGTCGGCTTGCGCGAAATGAAGCAACCAGCAAGAACCAAAGCGCGAACCAAGTTTCAATGGATTCCTGACCATCAACGCCCCGTCGAGCCTCGTCATCCTCGGCTGCCCGGCCGCTGGCCCGGGCAGTGTCACGGGTCGTTGATGTGATGAACTATGCGTTGCGCGAGAAATTTTTCCCAAGTCTTAATTCCGATCAGTTCCATAGGACTTGGCTATGGATTGCGCGACGCGGATAGCGGCTCGCGCCGCGCCGCGTGGCGGCGGCGAAACGGGCCGTGGACGCGGGCGCGGCGACCCCCGGGAAGTCCGCGATGCACAACGTGGAACGAACCGAAGGCGGGCGCCGCCCATGCCCCTCCAAGCGGAATGGCGGGCGCGCGCGGCGCGCGGCGGAGGGCATCCGCCAACGACGGCAAATACGGCGCATCAGATACGGCGCGCCAGATAAGTGTAGTAGTTGCAGGCCGCGAAGAAACTTCCGCTCGCCATCGCCTGATACTGCTCCTTGAGCCAGACATCCACGGCCTGGGTGGGAAACAGGCCGGCGCGCTTGACGTAGGGCGCGTAGGTGTCCATGAAGGACTTGAAGTAGCTGCCGTTGCCGATTTCCGCGACGGCATCGCCCCAGGCCGCGGTCAGTTCCAGCCCGGATTCGGGCAGCAGCCGCGGCAGATCGCGCATGATCCGGGGATTGTTGAATGTGGCGTTCGCCAGGGCGATATCCATCTGATGGCCGAAGCCGTGATCCGGAAAGGCGTAGGTCAGCGAGGCGTAATCGCCGTCGAAGATGACCACCGTGCCGCCCGGCCGGACCACGCGCGCCATCTCGCCCAACACCGCCAGCGGCTCGGTGACGTGGCTGATCAGCGTGTGCGCGATGACGACGTCGAAGGTGTCGGCGGAAAAATCGAGGCGGTGGGCATCGCCGACCTGGAAGGAGACGCGCTCGCCCAGATGCTCGGCCTGCGCGTACCTGTTCGCGGCCTCGATGAAATGGCCGCACTGGTCGACGCCGATCGCCCGCCCCTTGAAGTCGCCGCGGTGCGCGAGCTGCCGCGCCAGGGCGCCCGTGCCGCAGCCCACATCCAGGATGCGGGCCGACGGCGGCAGGGCGATGCGCACCAGGTAATTTTCGAACAGCCTGGAAAAAACCGAGTCCTGGGCACGGCTTTCGAGTCTCGCGATGAGGCGCTCAAGCGCGGCCTCATCGAGTTCGTTGACAAAACGATGGGGGTCGCGCGCTACCATGCCTAACCTCTTGGCCAGTGGAAAACTACGCCCACCGCTTCCGGATGCATCGGTCGCGCCGCCTGCTCAGCCGGGGCATGGCCCAGGCGCGGGGTTCGGTCACCGATGTCGCGGATCGAATGGGAATCGCAAGGAGAAAAAAACCGCCCCCGGGGAGCGGCGATGCCGGGCCTTCGGCGCGGGAGGAGACGCCACCTGAGCGGCACGGCCGCCTCACCAGGATTTGTAGGGCAGGAACTTGCCGCTGATGCTGACCAGCACGCGGTCGCCTTTCGGATCTTCCTGCCGGTCGATCTTCATGGTGAAGTCGATGGCGCTCATGATGCCGTCACCGAATTTCTCGTTGATCAGCTCTTTGATGGTCTCGCCGTAAACATTCAACATTTCGTACCAGCGGTATATCAGCGGATCGGTGGGCACGACCCGTTCCCAGGTCTTGAGGGGAAATTGCTGAAGGGCGGCGGCGACATCGCCGCCCAATCCGAGCAAATCGCTCACGGCCTCCGCCTGCTGTTTTTCAAGATGGTTCATGCCAAGACAGGCGGAACAGACGAATTCGTCGGACAGACCCGCGGCATTCGCGATCTCGCTCCATTTCAGGCCCTTTTCGAATTTGGCCTGGAGCAGGACTTGTTTCATTTCCGCTTTATTCATTCGCACTTCTCCTTGCGCCGCGAGGGCAGACCGCTCCCCGGCCGGAAACCGGCCAGCGGGGTTGAACGGGGATGGCGGTGTGACAGGAAGCTGGGCCAGGAAGCCGTTGCGATCCGCTTGGGAGCTTCCCGGCCCGGGAGGGTGGTTTTGCGCTCAGCGCTCGATGGGCGCGGCCACCCGGTGGAAGCGCTGCTGGAACAGCATGCTGTCGCGCAGTTGATGCAGCCCCTTCACGGCGGCGAGCACGGCCAGATCCAGCAGCGGCTCGACCAGCACGACGGCCATGTAGGCGATGCCAAACGAGCCGATTTGCGCCAGATTCGCCGCGCCCACGCCCTGGCCATAGATCGCCCAGAAGGCCACCCAGGCGACGATGCCGCCCTGATAGGCCGTCGACAGGGCCAGGCACTGGCTGTATTTCACGTCCTTATAGGCCGTGTTCGCCGGAATATAGCGGCGAGCCATGGCATTGAGCGCGAACAGGGGCACCAGCAGCGTCGTCACATTCATGCCGTACTGAGGCAAATCCCAGGGCGCGAAGAAGAGCCCTTGCGCCAGCAATCCGAGCGCCAGACCCACGGCCGCCGGCACGGCGCCGAACATGAGGAACAATGTCGATCCCAAAATCAAATGAACCTCGGATACGCCTATTGGATAATGCGGGAATACTTGGAAAAAGCAGAATACGAGGGCGGTCGAAATTAAACCGCGCAAACTCAACGCCATTACTCCATTCTGTTTGATCTCATTGAATGCCAGCTTTGCCGTATATGCGAACACTGTTATCGCCGTAGCGTAGCTCAGTGTTATTTTGGCGCCTTCCACAATTCCCGGTTCAATATGCATGGTGTTTTCTCCTTCGTTGCGATCACTACGAATCTTGTCGCCCCCGCAAAGCCGGACAACAACTGAATTGCCGATAAAAAATCCAATAGAATCAAATCGGACTTTGATCATCCCACCGCAATCCGCGCCCGCCGCCATTACCCAATCCAGTCAAATCGCCCCTGCGGAAAATATCCAGGCGCGACCCACGACGGTCGGTATATCAATACATCTGAATATACCAATTACCCCCACACAAAAAATAAATCCGGGGCGGTTCGGCGGCCACGCGCATTGCCATTGCCTGTATCGTCGAACCCGAGCGCAAATCGTTGTTCACAACAATGGACCATGCGACTATAGTTTTCCAAGTTTAAATTCCGATTGGACCTATAAGGATTGGCTATGGAGCGCAACATCATCTTTCCGCGTTCGGTCCGCTACTTGATCGCGGTCGCGGAGCACAACAGCTTCACGCGCGCGGCCGACGTGCTGTGCGTCTCCCAGCCGACGCTGTCGCAGCAGATCAAGCAACTGGAAGATCTGCTCGACGCGCAGTTGCTGGACCGCTCCGGCCGCACCGTGCGCCTGACCGCCGCCGGCGAGGTCTATCTGCACCATGCGCGCCGCGCCCTGGGGGAGTTGAACGCGGCCACAAGGGCCATCCATGAGTTGCAGGATCTGAGCCGGGGCTCGTTGCGCCTGGGCATGACACCGATCACGGACTTCCTGACCACACCGCTGCTGGAACAATTCAACGCCCGCTACCCCGGCATTGCCGTGAGCACGCTGGAAATGCCCCAGAGCGACATCAAGGACGCACTGGCCGAGGACCGCGTCGACATCGGCATCGCCTTCAGCAGCACGCTCTCGACCGAGGAGAGTTCGGACGATGTCGACAGCCACATCCTGTTCATCGAGACGCTCAGCCTCGCCTTCAGCGAAAACCACCCGCTCGCCACCCACCAGGGACCGTTGAGCAAGCACGCCCTGGAGCATGAGCCGATGGTGATGTTCAACACCGACTACGCCTTGCGCCGCAACATCGACCTGTATTGCCTGGAGCACGGCATCACCCTGCCCATCTCCATGGAGGCCACCTCGCTCAGCGTGATCGTCGAGATCGTGCGTCTCGGCCGGCTCGCGACCATCCTGCCGGTCACCATCGCGTGCTCGCAGCATGGGCTGCGCTCCATCCCCGTGCTCCCCGAGTTGCCCCGCCACACCATCAGCCTGATCTGCCGCAAGGGTTCGAGCAAGAGTCCGGCCTGCCATGCCTTCGCGGAATTGGCGGCGGAATGGACCGCCGTCAGATGCCAGGTAAAACCCATGAGCCACCGCGCCCGGCCCTGCCCCTTGGCCGACGCCTGCGCCCGCGACAAATCCAAGCTGGAAGCCGACGTGGACATCGAGCAGGCGTCTTCGACATTCGAGACCTGATCCATCCGCGTGGAGTCGCGCACTCCATTGCCAGCCGGGTTGTCGGCCCGTCCTCCCCGCCCCGACATCAGCCTGTATCGCCGCGCATCGCCCGCCCTCGGCGGGCCACACCCGGAAACGGGCCGCGCGCCGATGCGCGTGACATAGCCAATTTCTATCGGCGCGATTGGAATAAGGTCTTGGACCGCGGCCTCTGACCGGACCATAGTTACCGGGACGGTTTTGACGGCTTGGACGTCGTGGCGCCGCTGCTGGCCGGGGCGCGCGATGCCTTCACCTGGATCGCAAAATGCAAATCGAGTTGGCGGAAACCTACCGCGATACGGATTTGGGCAGTGAGGCGGAAACGCTGCTGCAGCCCTGCGTGCAATGCGGCCAATGCACCTTCATCTGCCCGACCTTTCGGCTGCTGGACGATGAATGGGACGGGCCGCGCGGACGCATTTACCTGATCAAGCAGATGCTCGAGGGCCGGGAGCCCAGCGCGGCATCGTTGCCGCCCGCCTACAACCTGAAAACCCTGGGGGAAAAGTCCCTGGGCGCCAACCTGCGCCAGCACCTCGACCGCTGCCTCACCTGCCGCTCGTGCGAAGCGGCCTGTCCGCAAGAAGTGCGTTATGGGCGCCTGCTCGACATCGGCCGGGAACTGGCCGAAAAGGCGGCGCAACGCCCCTTGCGGGAGATACTGTGGCGCCGGGCGCTGCGCGCCACGATTCCCCATCGGCGGCGCTTCACCCCCTTGCTGCGTATCGGCCAGGCCCTGCGCGGCTTCCTGCCCGCCGACCTGCGCGACAGGATTCCGGAACGACGGCGGGCGGGCCCCTGGCCCGACCGCCCGCATGCCCGCACCATGCTGATCTGGCAGGGGTGCGTGCAACCCGCCCTGGCGCCGGATATCAATGCCGCCGCGGCGCGCGTCCTGGATCGCTTCGGCATCCGCCTGATTCCCGCCAGTGACGGCTGCTGCGGCGCCATGAGCCATCATATGGCCGCCACGGAAGAGGCGCGCGACTTCATGCGCGGGAACATCGATGCCATGTGGCCGCATATCGAGGCCGGCGCCGAGGCCATCGTGCTGACCGCCAGCGGCTGCGGCGCGCATTTCCGCGATTACGGCCTTCTGCTGCGCGACGATCCGCTTTATCGCGACAAAGCGCGGCGGGTTTCGGAATTGACCAGGGACATCGCCGAGGTCGTCGCGGAAGAATGGCGCGATGCGCCGCTCCCGGCCGCATCCGGCACGCGGCCCGCGCGGCGCATCGCCTTCCAGTCCTCCTGCAGCCTGCAGCACAGCCAGAAGTTGAACGGCGTGGTCGAGAAGCTGCTGAAGCGCGCCGGATTCAAGCTGGTTCCGGTCACCTATCCGTTCATGTGCTGCGGTTCGGCGGGCAGCTATTCCATCCTGCAACGAAAAATTTCCGAATCGCTCCGCGCGCTCAAGCTGGAAACCCTGCTGTCCTGCCATCCGCAAGCCATCGCGACCGCCAATATCGGTTGCCTGACGCACCTGGCGGCGGCCTCCCCGGTACCGGTCAACCATTGGATCGAGCTGCTGGACGAGACGTTTTCCAGCGCGGAGGCACGCTGACCCTGCCGGGATGGGATCACCCCGCCGCCAGGATCACAGCGGGGTCAGATCAATTCGCCCCGCAGCGTGGCGATGACGCGCCCGCCCACGCTGACTTGGCGCGCCGCGCCGGCCGCGCGCGCGCGCAGCATGACCAGGGAAGGGCGGCGGACTTCGTGGCCTTGCTCGATCCGCAATGACAAATCGCCCGCGCCCGGCAAACCATGCTCCAGCAGATAGGCGCCGAGGAATGCCGCGCCGTTCCCCGTCGCCGGGTCTTCGCGCACGCCGTGCGCCTCGAAGAAGAAGCGGACGCACAAGTCGTTGCGCGGATGGTGCGTCTCGCGGCAGAACAGGTAAAGGAGCGGCGGAAAGCCTTGCGCCATCAGGCCGGCGTATCTGTCGAGATCCAGCCTGCTGCGCCGCAAGGCGTCGAGGCCGCGCAGCGGCACGATCATGGCCGAGACACCGGCGCTGACTTTCTGGATGGGGCTTTCCACCGACAAATCCTCCGGCGCGATGCCCAGCGCATCGGCGATGGGCTCCCGGGCACAGGTCGCGCCCAGCGACGCCGGCGGCGCGAGAAACCAGGCCACCTCCTCCCCTGCCGCGGAAACCTCGAAAGTGACGGGGATGCGCCCAACGGCGAGGTTCAGCCACACCGTTCCGGAAGCCGAGGGCAAAACGTGATGGCGCAGCACCCATGCGGTGCCCAGGATCGGATGCCCGGCGAAGGCGATCTCCCGCGCCGGCGTGAATATCCGCACCCGGTAGCCGCCGTCGGCTTCGGGCTCGGGCGCGACGAAAGTCGTTTCCGAGTAGTTGGTTTCCGCCGCGAGCTGTTGCATGGTCGCGTCGGACAGGGCATCCGCGCCGACCACGACGGCAAGCGGGTTCCCCGAGTAGGCGCGTTCCGCAAATACGTCGACGATGTAGAAACTGGAGGTCATGGTTTCGCGTGTTCCGTGGCCGTGCTGGCGCGCTAGTGTAAAGCCAGGCGGCCCGCCTCCGGCGCGCTTCGTCGGGCGAACCGAGCGGCGAACGGGGCGGGCAAACGGATCAGGCGGGCGGCGGCCGCCTTCCACGCCGACGCCACCCTTTCCCCATATGGCACGGTAAACTTCGCCCAGTCCGTTCATTCAACCCGGAACCCTGGACGCGAAGCCATGACCCGATCCCTATTCCGCCGCTTGCTCCTGCCGCTGGCCGTGCTGCCGCTGGCCGGTTGCCTGCAGGATTCCGCTTCCTACATTTTTCCCGAGAAGGATCACGCCATCACCCTGGTTCGCAACCAGACCTGGCCCTGGCAGGACACCATGGATGTGGAGGTGATCGCCCTGCGCCTGCCGGAATGCGACAACGGCATCAGCGTGAAGCATGTCCCGCTCGCGACGCGGATCGAGCTGTTCAAGGGGCCGGACGACTACGCGGAGCCGATCTTCATCCTGAGCATGG
Organism: Thiobacillaceae bacterium; assembly: GCA_044227325.1. GTDB lineage: Bacteria > Pseudomonadota > Gammaproteobacteria > Burkholderiales > Thiobacillaceae > PFJX01. The sequence goes on from JBGAFI010000004.1 coordinate 44,223, forward strand.
ACAAGCGCTTTTTCGCGGTCAGCACCCAGGCCTGCCAGGTGCAGGAATTCAAGGAAGCACCGCCGGACCCGGGTTTGAAGCTGGGTTTGTTCGCGGAAAAGGACGGCAAGTTCAGCTTCGTGCCGGAAGGGATCTGATTGTCCAATATGCGTTATGCCGACCTGCGCGATTTCATCGCCCAACTGGAAACCCGGGGCGAACTGAAGCGCATCGGCGCCGAGGTCGACCCCCATCTGGAAATGACCGAGATCGGCGACCGGGTGCTGCGCGCCGGCGGGCCCGCCCTGCTGTTCGAGAAGCCCAAGGGCGGCGGCATGCCCGTGCTCGCCAACCTGTTCGGCACGGTCAAGCGCGTCGCCCTGGGCATGGGCGAGGAGGATCCGGCCAAGCTGCGCGAGATCGGCAAGCTGCTGGCCTACCTCAAGGAGCCGGAGCCGCCGCGCGGTCTCAAGGATGCCTGGGACAAGTGGCCGGTGCTGAAGCAGGTGCTCAACATGAGCCCGAAGGAAGTGCGCTCCCCGGCCTGCCAGGAGGTGGTGTGGGAGGGGAAGGACGTGGATCTGTCGCGCCTGCCCATCCAGACCTGCTGGCCCGGCGACGTGGGGCCGCTGCTCACCTGGGGCCTGGTCATCACGAAAGGCCCGCGGAAGCCGCGCCAGAACCTGGGCATCTACCGGCAACAAGTGATCGGGCCGAACAAACTGATCATGCGCTGGCTGGCCCATCGCGGCGGCGCCCTGGATTTCCGCGAGTTCCAGGCGGCGAATCCGGGCCAACCCTTCCCGGTGTGCGTCGCCATCGGCGCCGACCCGGCCACAATCCTGGGCGCGGTGACGCCGGTGCCGGACAGCCTTTCCGAATACCAGTTCGCCGGCCTGCTGCGCGGCGCGAAGACGGAAGTGGCGAAAGCCATCGGCTCCGACCTGCAAGTGCCCGCTTCCGCCGAGATTGTCCTGGAGGGCGTCATCCACCCCGGCGAAACCGCGCTCGAGGGGCCCTACGGCGATCACACCGGCTACTACAACGAGCAGGAAACCTTCCCCGTGTTCACGGTGGAGCGCATCACCCTGCGCCGCGACGCGATCTACCACACCACCTACACCGGCAAGCCGCCGGACGAGCCGGCCATCCTTGGGCTGGCGCTGAACGAGGTGTTCGTGCCGCTGCTGCAGAAGCAGTTTCCCGAAATCGTCGATTTCTACCTGCCGCCGGAAGGCTGTTCCTACCGCATGGCGGTGGTGAGCATGAAGAAGCAGTACCCGGGCCACGCGAAGCGGGTGATGTTCGGCATCTGGAGCTTCCTGCGCCAGTTCATGTACACCAAGTTCATCATCGTCACCGACGACGACGTGGACGTGCGCGACTGGAAGGAAGTCATGTGGGCGCTCACCACCCGCGTCGATCCGGCGCGCGACACGTTACTGGTGGAAAATACGCCCATCGACTATCTGGATTTCGCCAGCCCGGTGTCCGGCCTGGGATCCAAGATGGGCATCGACGCCACCAACAAGTGGCCGGGCGAGACCCAGCGGGAATGGGGCACGCCCATCCACATGTCGGATGAAGTGAAACGCCGCGTGGATGCCCTCTGGCCATCCCTCGGACTAGGTTGAACCGCCATGGAATACGACTACCGACAATTCGTCCCCCTCAACAGCCTGTCCGCGGAAGCCTTCGATCGCGCGGTCGGCCAATCCAGCCAGGTGCGCCTGCATCAGGGCGATACCCTGTTCAAACGCGGCGACGACGACGACCACAGCTATTACCTGCTGCGCGGCGAGCTGGGACTCAAGGCGGACGACGGTTCCGCCCCCCTGGTCATCCGTTCCGGCACGGATGCCTCGCGCCATCCTCTGGCCCGCCTCAAACCCCGTCTGTATACCGGTCTGGCCCGCTCCGAATGCCTGGTGGCCCGCTTCTCCGATCTGGCCCTGGACGGCGTGGTGGCCCAGGATCAGGCCACTTCCTACGAAGTGACGGAGTACGAGGGCGAGGATCCCACCTGGATGTTCGACCTGTTGCGCAACCCCGCTTTTTCCCAAGTGCCGCCGGCCAACCTGCACGAGCTTTTCAGCCGCTTCGAGCCTCTGCCGGTCGGCGCCGGCCAGGAGGTGATCCGCCAGGGCGACGCCGGGGATTACTACTACCTGATCCGGGAGGGCAGCGCCCAGGTCAGCCGCTCGGTCTCGGCGGACAAGAAGATCAACCTGGCCAAGCTGGACGCGGGCCAAGGCTTCGGCGAGGAGGCACTGATCTCCGGCGATCCGCGCAACGCCAGCGTCACCATGCTGAGCGACGGCCAGCTCATGCGCCTGGCCGCCGCCGACTTCCACGCCCAGTTGCGGGCGCCCCTGGTGCACGAGGTGGACGTGGCCGAGGCCGCCGCCCTGGTGCGGGAGAAGAACGCCCAACTCATCGATGTGCGCCTGGAGGATGAATTCAAGCAAGGCAGCCTGAAGGGCGCGGTCAACATCCCCCTCTATCTGCTGCGCCTGCGCGCCAACACCCTGGAGCGCACCCGGCCCTACATCCTGTTCTGCCAGACCGGCCGGCGCAGCGGCACCGCGGCTTTCCTGATGGCCCAGCGGGGTTTCGAGTCCCGCGTGCTGCGCGGCGGGCTTTCCGCCCTACCCCGCACCCAGGGCAAATAAAGGCTCCATGGAAGAATCCAGTCAGGTCCAGGACCAGTATTGCAGCACCCGGGAGGCAGCCAAGATGATGGGCGTCTCCCTGCGCACCGCCCAGTTGATGGTGGAGCAGGGCGTGCTGCAAGCCTGGAAAACCGCTGGCGGCCACCGCCGCATCCTCCTGGAATCCGTGCGCCGCTACCTGCGCGAGCGGGAACGGGGCGGCACGCTGCCGCGCGAGTCCAAGCTGTCCATCCTGGTGGTGGAGGACGACGCGATACTGCGCGAGGCCTACCGCCACGTCATCGCCCACTGGGAACTCCCGGTCTCGGTCCGGCTCGCGGAGAACGGTTTCGACGCCTTGGTCATGATCGGCCGGGAGATACCCGACCTCCTCATCAGCGACTTGGACATGCCCAAGCTGGACGGTTTCGAGATGCTGCGCAAACTGCGCGCGAACCAGGACTTGAAGGCCATGGACATCATCGTCGTCAGCGGCCTGGACCCGGCCGAGATCGCCAGACGCGGCGGCTTGCCCGCGGACTTGACGGTACTCGCCAAACCCGTGCCCTTCCATGAGCTGCGCGGCTACGTGCAGGCCCGACTGGCCGACCGGCGCCGCGGCAAGCACTGAGCCCTCAGGCGGCCGGTTCCATGCGGTCGGCGATGCTCGCGCCCAGGTTGATCTCCGCGCGCCGCTCCAGGATCGCGGCCTGATTGTCCAGGAAGGCTTCCACCATGCGCGGGTCGAAATGGCCGCCGCTGCCCGCGCGCACCATGCGCAGCGCCTCCACAACCGGCACGGCCTGGCGGAAACTCCGCTCCATGGTCAGGGCATCGAAGAAATCCACCAGCGCGACGATGCGCCCGCACAGTGGGATATCCCGGCCCCAGACGCCCTGGGGATAGCCGAGCCCGTCGTAGCGCTCGTGGTGGAACAGCGCCACCTCCGCCGCCATGTCCAGCAGATCGATTCCGGAATGGCTGAGCAGACGCGCGCCGATCTCTGGATGGCGGCGCATGATGCGCCAGTCGCTTTCGTTCAGGCGGCCCGGCTTGCTGAGCACCCCGTCGGGCATGCCGATCTTGCCTATGTCGTGCAGCGGCGCGGCGCGGCGCAGGTCGCGGCAGTAGGACTCGGGCTGGCCGATGGCCCGGGCCAGCAGCGCGGACAATTCGCCGATGCGCACCAGATGGGCGCTCGCCTCGCCGCAGCGGTATTCCGCCGCCAAGGCCAGACGCAGCAGGATTTTTTCCTGGGCCAGCGCCAGGTCGCTGTCGCCCCGCCGTTCCGGGAACGGGTTCCGGAAATTTCCGGCGCTGCGCGACAAGCGCGCGCCCACGGGCGCGCCGATGCCGACGGGATAATGGGCGACTACGTGGGCGACAACGCCGGTGTTCCGCATTCCGATATTCATGATGTCTCCTGATTCAGGCCGCCTGGGCCGGTGTATTCTCGTCCACCCCACCCCTCGCGCCGCGGGGATAAGGCGGGATTTTCGTGAGCGAAGACCTGCCCGTGCCCTTCCATCCGAACCGGCCGTCACCGTTCACTTCCAGGAATCGCGCGAGTCGGCCGGACCGGCCCCCAACCAATTGCCCAAACACCGCCGCCATCGCGCGCTCCCCATTTTTTTGCCGGAACGTAAGTTATCACTTCTATCATATTTATCAATAGTACCGTTGTACACCCACCCCGGGCATGACACCGGGGCCAATAGTTGATTATAATTATCGGGTATTTATACAGGAGAGCAGCAATGTCCATGGAACTCATCAGCGCCGCCCGGGAGGGCGACGCGCAAGCCCTGAGGGATCTTCTCGCCGCCGGCGCCACGCCGGATCCGGTCGACGAATCCGGTGAAACGCCCTTGATGGCCGCCGCGAAGGGGGGACATCTGGACGTGGTCCAAGCCCTCATCGCCGCCGGCGCGAATGTCAACGCCACCGACGCGAACGGCTGGACCGCCCTGTTCAAGGCGGCCTACAACCACGAACTGGACTGCGGCTACGCGCCGGTGGTCCAGGCTTTGGTGGATGCCGGGGCCGATGTGAACGTCCGCATCTTCTACGGCCTGACCCCGCTGATGCTGGCGGCGGGCGCCGGCGAGGCCGCGGTGTGCGAGGTGCTGCTCAACGCGGGCGCCGATGTGAAGGCCGCCAACGACGGCGGCCGCACCGCCCTGGCCATGGCGAAGGAGCGTTTCTTCGTGGACGTGATCAACCTGCTCCACGAAGCCGAGGGTTACGTCATGGAAACGGAAGGGGGCGGCAGTTGCGCCAGCACCAAGAAAGGTCCGCCCAGCGAAGCCAAGGTGGTGAATTTCATGAAGCGTCCCATGCACTGACCGGCAGCGCCGCTTACCCAATGTCCAGGGCCGCGCATGCGGCCCTGGCCGTTCATGGCGTCGGCACGCTGGTCAGCGCATGAAATCCCAGCCCTCGCCCTCCCGCAGCAACCAGGGATTGGCCTTTCTGTCCTTGGCGGGCATCGGCTTGGGCGGCGGCGCGGCGGGCGGCGGCGGCGGATCCGGCTTGTCCACCTGGGGCGGCGGCGGCGCCGGCGGCTGCTCCTCGACGGGCGGCGCCGGCTTCGTGGCCGGGATGGGTTTGGGCTTCGCGACAGGCGCGACCGGTTTGGGCTGCGCCGGCTTGGCCTGGCCGGGTGCGGCGGACTCGGCCTTGGCCGGGAGCGGCGGCAGGCCGTCGGCGGGCAAGGGGCTCAGCTTGGGCGGCTCGCCGATGGGCGAGTCGGCTTCCGCGTCGAACATCTGCGCCCATTCCTGCCAGGTCGGCTCGGGCCGCTCGCTGCCCAGGACGAGACCGCGCAGGGCGGGCTCCATGTCCTTGACGATCTGCACGGCGATGGCGCTGGTGAAGTGGTAGTCCCCGGCGGCCTCGCCCGGCACGAAGACCGTCATCACGCCGAAGAAGCGTGAACCCAGATAGAAGGCGAAAGTCGCGGTGCGGTTCATGACCCGGGATTCCAGAACCTGGCCGCTGGCCGAATAGACTTCCAGGCGGTGATCGCCGGTGCCGGTCTTGCCGCCGATGGGCAGGGTCGTGCCGTCGCCCAGGGGGAATGCGCCGCGCAAGCGCCGCGCCGTGCCGTCCTGCACCACGTTGAGCAGGGCCTGGCGCACCACCTGGGAGATCTCGCTCTGGAAGATGCGCGTGGCTTCGGGACGTATCCGCTTGAGTATGGTGTGGTAGGGCGTGCCGGAGGCGAATTCCAGCCGCGTCAGGGTGACCGGAGGCAGCTTGACGCCATCGTTGAGGATCACGCCCATGAGTTCGGCCAGGGCCGAGGGGCGATCCGCCGACGAACCGATGGCGGTGGCGTAGGAAGGCACCAGACTGCCGAAGGGATAGCCCAGCCGGCGCCAGCGCTTGTGGATTTCCTGGAACGCCTCGATTTCCAGCAGGGACATGATGCGCACGTCCTGGGCGTTCTTGTGGCTGGTGTTGATCAGCCAGTCGTAGACATCCACCCGCTCCTGCTCGCTGGCCTGGGTGATTTCGCTCCAGTGGGCGTTGGGATGGGCGCGCAGATAGGCCACGAGCCAGAGTTCCAGAGGGTGGATCTGGGCGATGTAGCCCCGGTCCGACAGGTTGAATTTATCCGGCCCATAGGTTTCGTACAGGTATTGGTAATCCCCCTCGTCCAGATTGGCGGGGTTGTTCAAGCGCTGCTTGATGAAGGCGGCCAGGGCCGCCACGTCGGCCTGGGGTTCCAGATACCGGAACACGGCGGCCAGACGCTTGGGGTTGGCCGTCAGGTGGTTGAGCAGGGCATTGAGGGCATCGTCCGGCTTCAGTCCCTTGTACTTCTTGTTGAAGCGGATCAGGTAGGACTTGCCCTCCTTGTCGGCGAACTGCTTCAGGTATTCCTCCCGGCGCGGATCGTTCGGGTCGGCGAGAATCTGGGCCGCGCCCTTTGGATCCCGGTACATGAAGTGGCGCACGATGTCCCGCATCAGGCGGATGAAGGGCAGGTTGACCGAGTTGCGCGTCGCCTCCCACAGGTCCATGACCTTGTTGTTGTCGTCGCCGTGGAAGTTGTTGAAGCGGTGCACGCCGCCGCCGGTGAAGAACGCCTCGCTCGGGTTGGCGGAATACATGCGCGACATCGCGGCTTCCAGCATGGGCTGGAGGGACTTGTCCTCGGCGTTCGCCAGGTAGTCGACCGCCCAGCGCATGAGCAGATCCTTGTCGGAGACCTTCAGCTTGAGCAGCTTCCCGCGCGGCAGATTCATGTACTGCTCGCGCAATTCGGCCACCAGTTGCAGATAGGTGATCAGGGTGCGCAGTTTGGCGGAGGAACCCATGTCCAGCTTGGCGCCCTTGTTGATGTCGAAGGGCTGGTTCAGGTTGTCCGCCTGGACCCGCAGCAGCGCGCCGTCCTCGGTGTTCTCGTAGAGCGTGAAGCTGTAGATGGGCTTGCTCAGGTCGTTGTCGGACTCGAGCAGGTAATGGCCGTACAGCCCCGCGGCCTCCACCACCACCGGATCGGACAGGCGGCGCAGGAAGGCGGAGACGGCATGCTGCGTGGGCGCGTGCAGGGTCGCGCTGGCTTTCAGATCGAGGCGGTCCAGGTCGTACAGCAGGGGGATGCCGAGTTTGTTGGAAAGCTCGACGCGCAAGGCGTTGGCCGCCTTGTTCTCCACGTATTCCACCTTCTGCTTCCTGCCGTTGCTATGGAATGTGATCCGCTCGCGGGTCGCCGCGTCCCGGAACGCCGGGCTGATCACCTTCGCATCGGCGAGCAGGCGCAGGTAGACATCGGCGTGCTCGTTGAGGCTCTCGCGCCCGGCGAGCAGATAGTAGGACGGCTTGCGCTGGGAGATGAGCAGGCCCAGCACGTGCTTGAAGGCCCGCGCCGCCTCCGGCGTGGGCCGGGGCGAACGCAGCAACTGGTTGACCCGATCGAAATCCAGCCCGAACCAGGCGGTCAACCCGTCCCCCACGCCGTTCACTTCGCCGAACCCCGGCGCGGCGGCCAGGGGCACGGTATTCAGGTAGTCCAGCACGATCCGGCGGCGCGATGCCCGGGTATCCTCGCCCTCCAGATAGGCGCGCAGGGAAGCGGAGGCCATCTGGGTCAGCTTGTCCGTCGCGGTCATGGTCAGGCCGTCGGGGGAATGGCGGTACTTCTCGATCTGGGTGGCCAGGGTCGAACCGCCCGGCACGTTGCGGGACGGATCGATGGCCTGCAACATCTTCTCCAGCACGGCCTGCCCGAGCCGGTCCCACTCCACCGCCGGGTTGCGCAGGGGATGGTTGGGGTCCAGCAGTTCCCGGTTCTCGATGAACAGCAGCGTGTTGGCAACCACGGCGGGGACGCTGTTGAAATCCGCATAGGCGTGGCTGGGATGTTTCGAGTCGTGCAGCGTGTCGCCGCGGCAATCCAGGATGGTCAGGCCCGCGACGGATTTTTCCGCGTAGGGCATGTACAGGCCGAAATCGTCGATGCGGGCCATGTCCTCGGAAATCCGCGCCTGCTGGGTAACCGCGAAGCCCTGTCCCTTGAGCCGCTTGACGAAGTCCGGCAACCCCACATAACCCATGCGGATGTCGTAGGGACCGTTTTTCGGCGTGCGCAAAGCGGGGTTTTCGCCGTCCGCCATCTGGAAACTGAGGCGTTTGCCGTAGCCCGCCAGCACCATGGCCTGGAACGGCGAGGCGATCAGTTCGTAGGCGGCGATCAGCGCGCCGAGCAGGACCGCGATGCCGATCAACAGCCAGAGCCAGATGCGGCGGGATTTCACTTTGACGGGAGCGGGGGAGCCGGGAGCAGCGGGTTCGGTCATTGTTTTTTTATCGAGAGAAGGCGGGAGCCGCGTTCAAATGCGTGGGATTCGGCAAGGGCAGTCGGAGGAAAGGGTTCAGGGCTGGCCGAACTCCCCCAGCCAATCCCGGGGACGCAGGAAGTCGCTGTACAGCCTCGCTTCCGGCGAACCCGCCTCCGGTTGCCAGTCGTAGCGCCACTTCACGAGCGGCGGCATGGACATGAGGATGGATTCGGTGCGCCCGCCGGATTGCAGCCCGAACAGGGTGCCCCGGTCGAACACCAGGTTGAATTCCACATAGCGGCCACGGCGATAAAGCTGGAACTCCCGCTCGCGCTCGCCGTGGGGCATGCCGGCCCGGCGTTGCAGGATGGGCACGTAGGCGGCGAGGAAATGGTCGCCCACCGATTCGATCAGGTTGAAGCACTGCTCGAAACCGCCCTCGCACAAATCGTCGAAAAAGATGCCGCCGATGCCGCGCGGTTCGTTGCGGTGTTTCAGGAAGAAGTACTCGTCGCACCATTTCTTGAAGCGCGGGTAGTAGGCGGTGTCGAACGGGTCCAGCGACTTGCGGCACATGGCGTGGAAGTGCGCCGCGTCCTCCTCGAAGCCGTAATAGGGCGTCATGTCCATGCCGCCGCCGAACCACCAGACCGGTTCCTCGCCCGCCTTTTCGGCGACGAAGAAGCGCACGTTCATGTGGGTCGTCGGCGCGTAGGGATTGCGCGGGTGCATGACCAGGGACACGCCCATGGCCTCCCAGCGCCGGCCGGCCAGTTCGGGGCGGTGGGCCGAGGCCGAGGGTGGCAGCCCTCGGGACGTTCCCAGCCGTCCCGGCGGAAGGTCTTGCCGTCCACCTGCTCCATGCGTTCGACGATGAGTTCCTGGAGTTCCAGGAGGAATTCCTTGACCGGGGCGGTATCCATATTGGGCGGTGACAAAGGAGACGGCAGGCATTCTATCGCCAATGGCCGTGTCGCTGCCCAATGCCCGTCATGCCGCCTAGGGGCCATTCCCGTGACAACGTGTCGCATTGTTCCCTCCCCGGCCCGCGCCAAGAATCCATTCCCCAGGCGAATCCCCGCCGGCACAGAGGATGGAGACACCATGACGACACAATCAAAACGCGCCTCCCGGCGGCGAGCAGCCCGACAAGCCCTGATCCTGGCGATGGGCATGGGCCTCACGGCGGCCGCCCAGGCACATATCAGTTATACGGGACGGGATTTCGGCAGCATCTCCGGCGCCGCCAACCTGACCCTCGCGAACCAGACCGTCACCGGCGACTACGGGTGGGCCGACGCCACGGACGCGGACTTCGGCGACAGCCACAAATCCCGCGCCTATCGCTTCACCCTGACCGACACCTTGGACGTGACCATCACAGCGGCAGCCAACCCTTCCGCCACGGCCACCTCCCTGGGCGGCCTGCTGCCCGGTTTCAGCCTCTACCGGGGCTTGGCCCATCTGACCGGCAACAAGGATCACGATTTCTCGGATATTTCCCAGGCTTATCTGGTCACCCTGCCCGGCATCGCCAAGGAGGGCGCTTGGAACGCCCTGGGCGACTGGAAAGTCGGTCCGGATGGCGCCGGAGGCTTCGACGACCTGAGCTTTTTCGATTTCGTCGGTTACGCCGTGGATGGCACCGTGGCCAACTTCGCCTCGGGTTTCCAGAACGGCGTCGTCGGTGACGGCTTGGCGGATGGGAGGGTAAGCATGACCTTCCGATTGGGCCCGGGCGACTATTCCCTCTTCGTCGGCGGCGCGGACTACGACGGCCAGTTCGGCGGCACCACCGCCATAAGCCCCTATGGTGTTTCCCTGGCTCTCGACGTTGCCACGGTGCCGGAACCGGAAACCTACGTTCTCTTGCTGTTGGGTCTCGGCCTGACCAGTCTGGCGGCTCGCCGGGACCGGCCGCGCCACCTCGCTCCGTGACACCTCCCCGGGCGGCCCTGCTCCGCCCGGACCTTCCCAAGCTTCAGAAACGGATATTCAGTGCCACATTGAACGAACGACCGCGGCCCGGCACGCTCATCCCCCAGGGAATCGCGTTGGTGGTCATGGCATTACCCTGGCCCAGATAGGCGCCCCCCAAAGGCTCCAGGTAGAAACGGTCGAACACGTTTTCCAGGGACAGGTCCAGGCGGACCCGCTTCCATTCATAGCTGCCGCGCAGGTTGAGCAGACCGTAGCCGTCGGTCCGCACCTCGTTCCGGACCTCGGACACGTGCTTCTTGCGCCCCACCAGCAACACCTCGGCGGTACCGCTCCAGCCCCCCAGACGATGGATCAGGGCGAGCTTCGCGTTGATGGGCATGATGTGATACAGGTGGTCGCCGGTGGTCCTGTCCCTGCCGTGGAGATAGCTCAACACGCCGCTGCCGGTGAAGCTGCCCAGGCCGGCGACCCGCCCCAGCAGCAGTTGGCCGGAGAGGTCGATGCCATACAGGCGGGCGTCGTGATTCGCGTACTGGAGCAGCACATACCTGTTGGTCGCGGTCGCGTTCAGGTTGGTGCACAGGGCGCTCAGGCTGGCGGCGCAGCGCTCCGCGTTGATGAAGTCGCGCACGCGGGTGACATGCCCCGTCACCTTCAGTTTCCATTTTTCCTGGCTCGGATCGTGCCAATCGCCGCTGGCGCTCAGGGTGTAGGCGACTTCGGGCTTCAGGTCGAGATTGCCGATGTAGCCGTTGCCGTCGCCGACGAAGTTGTTCATCACCCAGGCCATCGAGTTGGTCGACCAGGGGTAGCGCTCGTAGAGATTGGGGGAGCGGGTCTTGCGCGCGACGCCCACCTCGTAGGTCTGGCTTTCATCCGGGGTGAACCGGGCCAGGGAGGTCAGGTCCAGGTGATGGTCCGTGCGCGCGTGCTCCCGCGCGTTGAACACCCCGGCCTGGGCGGCATAGGTGTTGTTGTAGCCCTGGGCCTGGCCGGCATCGGACTTGACCGTGTCGCCGCGCAGCCCGATCAGGCTGAGCCACGCCGGAGTCCAGCGCGCCTCCCATTCGCCGAACACGCCGACGCGGTCGCGCTTGCCGTCGCGGATGTTCCAGAAATCATTGCAACACATCGCCCCCGCGCTGCCGATGGGCGGCCACCAGTCGTCCAGACGGTAGTTCTGGAAATCGCCCCCCACCCGCAGCGTATCCCGGTCGGTAAGCGGAATGCTGGCCTTGATCAGGCCGCCGACGGTGGTCGCCTCGGTGTCCATGGGCATGTACATCCCCGCGAAGCGGTCCTGGAGCATGTCCATGTGGTGGCGCAGATCCTGGTGGAACAGGCGCGATTCCAACTCGCCCCACTGGTACTGCCCGGTGTAATGGAGATTGACCACCCGGTTCACATTGGAGGGCGCGTTCTTGTCCAGCACATACTGGGTCGGGTCCGCCGGGTCGGGCGCGCTGTAGACCATGTCCATGCGCTGGTTCGGGAAGCCCTCGTAGTCGAGCCTTTGCTCGCCCAGGCTCAACTCGATCAGGTGGCTGCCCGCGACGTTCAGCGCCAGGACCAGGTCGCGGTTCAGCGAGCCGCCATATTCGCTGGCCACCACCTCGTCCGCCGCGACGGGACGTTCGCCCAGGAACTGCCAGATGCCTGTCTTCTTGAAATCACCCGCGGCATGGTAGTTGTCGGACGCGGAGTAAGACTGGCTGTAGGACAGGCTCAGGCGCGTGTCGGCGAGGGTGACCCCGACCCGCGTGCCCCTGGCGTTGCCATTGCTGTTGTGGAAGCCGCCCAGATGGCCCTCCAGCAGGGGACCGTCACCGGCCCGGGCGAACCGGGGCGGCGCGGCATTCACCCGGATGGTGCCGCCGATGCTGTCGCCGCCCACGCTGACCGGCGCGATGCCGGCGTACACCTCGACGCTGGCGACGCGGCTCGGATCGATGAAGGAGAACGCCGGGTTCATGTGGTTGGGGCAGGCCGTCATCAGGTCCATGCCGTCCACCTGGGTGCGCAGGCGGTCGTCCGCGAGGCCATGCACCACCGGCAGCGAGGAGATGCCGCCCGCGCCGTAAAGGCTCACGCCCGGCACGTCCTCCAGCAAGCGCGCGGTGTCGCTGCCGCGGGCGCGCTTCTCCGCCAGATCGGATGCATCGAGGCTGATGGCGCCGGCGGGCGCGTCGCCGTCCCGCTCCGCGCCGACCACCACCGTGTCGAAGACGGTCAACGCCGGGACATCGGCCGCGCGGGTGCTGGCGGAGAAGGCCATGGCGGCCGCCCCGGACAGCAGGGTGACCGCGAACAGGAGTGGCTCGCGCAGACACGGCAAACGCGGGAAAGAAAGAAGGATATTCACGGCCATACGGGACGGTCTTTCGCGACGGGGCCGGCGCCCGGGACGGAACGGCGCGGGCTCCTAGCGAAACCCGCGCCGGCTAGCTGCCTGTGTGGCGGGGTCAGGCCGCCGCGCGGCGGCGGCGCGCGGCCGTGCCCAGCAAGCCCAGGCCCACCAGCATCAGCGCATAGGTTTCCGGTTCCGGAACCGGCGCCGCCACGGCCGTGATGACCTGGGATACGGGATAGCCGCTCATGGTGCCGACGGAGCCGTAGCCCGCTTCGCTGGTGCCGGTCATGCACACCGCGCCCATCATGCCGCCCGGGGCGCAGTCGGCGTAGGCCAGCTTGTTGATCTGGGCCGAGGTCAGGGTCGCCAGCGGATCATCGGGCACGAAGATCAGGGCATAGGAGTTTTGGTGGGAATTCGCGTACTTGGCGGGAAACCCGTCATACACGCCGCCGTTGTCGATGCCGGACTGGGGAGACCAGCCGTCGCCACCGGCGATGGTCGCGAAGGTGCTGGTGCTGTTCTTGGCGAACACGGCCGCGAACACGCCGCCCAGCCCGGCGTCGCGCCAGGAGACCAACTGGTAGTCAAGCGCCACCCAGGTCATGGTGTCGTCGGGATAGCCGGTGGCGCCGCCGGTCATCGATTCGCTGAGGGTGCCCCGCAGGTTCGAGACCGCGTGGGTGGCGGCGTCGTAGTCGAAGCTGCCCAGGAATATCGTGTCGTTCGGCTGGGTATCCGGCTCATACCAGACCGTTTTCACGTCGTAGGAGACGGCGGCGGCCTGGGCGGTCTGCATGCAGGCCAGCATGGAAAAAACGCCGGCAATGACTTGGATTTTGTTCATCTCTCTCTCCTCGAATCAGGCAATGAAACCCAGGGTCTTGCGGCGACGCGCCAGGCTGGCGATCAGGCCGAGGCCGGCAAGGAACAAGGCGTAGGTCTCGGGCTCGGGCACCGCGGCGGTGATGGTCTGGGTGACGGGATAAGTGCCCTGCATGGTGCCGCCGGACAGGTCCGCCTCGGTGCCGACATAGCCGGTCATGCACACCGTGCGCTGCACGGGGGGCAGCATCATGGGCATCAGCCCGCCCGCCGCGCAGTCGGCGTAGGCCAGCTTCGCGACCTGCGCGGTGGACAAGGGCGACGTGGGGTCCGCCAGGGGCACGTCGATGGTGACGTAGGCGTTGAAGTTGCCGTACGTGTTCTTGCCGCCGGTGGCGAAGCCGCCGCCGGCGAAGACGTCGGTCGTGTTCTGGGCGAACACGCTGACCAGCAGTCCGCCCATGCCGTCGCTCTGCGATGCCAGTTGGTAATCGAGCGCCACGGACTGGGTATTGCCGGTCATGGCCTCGGTGAGCATCCCTTTCAGGTTGAACACGGTCAGGGTGTCCGAATCGAAATCGAAGCTACCGGTGAAGATGGTGTCCCAGGTCGGGTTGGTGGCGTCATAGACGACCTGGTTGAAGGTCTGCATGACGTTGTAGGTGGTCACGGCCGCCTGGGCCGCCGGCGTGCCGACGGACAGGGCGACGGCGAGCAACAAGGATTTCTGCATTGGAGTTCCCCTAAAAATGAGCGCTACGGGATTCGAGCCCGGCGGAGTCTAGATTCGGGGATGGTTTTTGAACCTGCGACACGTTGCCGCATGAGCGGGCGCGCGTCCGTGAACACCAGCGCAGTGGCGCGTCAGGCCTGGGACGGCGGCGCCTGTGACAAATTGCCGCGGCCGCTTCCCATTCCCTGACGAAACCGCGCGATCCGCGCCGATCGCGGCGTCATGAATGACTCACGATGACTTACGGCATCTCCGCCGGCGGGTACGGGCCTGCCGCGCGGACGGCCTCCGGGATATCCGGCCCCCGCTCAGCCCCAAAGGCTGAGCGGGGGATTGGCGATGACCGCGCGCAGGATGTCACCCCGGCTGATGAAGCCGACCAGAGCGCGCGTCTCGTTCACCACGGGCACGCCGGGCAGGTCGAATTCCAGCATGGCGCGGGCGATGCGGCGGATGTCGGTGACCGGGTCCGCGCTCAGCACCGGCGAGATCATGACGTCGGCCACGTGGTGGGCGATGGGCGAGCGGGCCTGCTTGCGCTCCAGGTTGAAGGTGGTCAACAAGTCCCGTTCCGTCACCAGACCCACCATGTTGCCGCCCGCGTCCAGCACCGGCGCCTGGTGCACGCCCTGGGCGAGCAGGATGCGCCAGGCGGCGGCGGCGGGCTGATCCGCGTCCAGCGTCAAGACCTCCCGGGTCATGATCTGGTAGGCGTGGTAGAGGGGCCCGCGTTCCTGTTCCAGGTGCAGCATGTCCCGGTAGGCCTGGGCGGCGGCCTCGTAGCTGCCGGCCGGGCTCGGCGAGTGGCGGGTGTGTTCCTCCAGCCGGCTGATGAAGGTGGGCAGCGGCTCCTCGCCGTCCCGGGCGATGCCCCGCCCGCGCCGGGCGCCGCTGACGCCGGGCACTTCGGACAACTGTTCCAGGGTGCCGCGGAAATTCTGCCCGGTCAGGCCATAGAGCGAGAACATGGATCGACTCCTCTTGGGGACGCGACGAGCATAAACCGGCCGCGCCCGGGGGCCAACACTGCCCGCCCCGGAATGCCGGGGCTCAGGCCCGCAGCACGCCGCCGCTGGCGGGATCGAGGATGGTGGAGGGGCGTTTGCGCTTGCCCAGGCGGCCGGCCAGCACCCACACCCGGCGGCCGAACTGGCGCCGGCAGGCGACGGCGGTCTTCAGGGGACGGCGCCCGGCCCGGTTGGCGCTGGTGGAGACCAGGGCCGTGTCCAGGTGATGGCACAGGCGCGCGGCCTCCTCATGGGCGGTGACCCGCACCGCGAGTTTCCCGTGATGTCCGGACAGCCAGCGCGGACAACGGCGGGAACGGGGCAGCAGCAGGGTGTGGGGACCGGGCCACCATTGCGGAAACCGCTCGCGCAGCGGCGCCGGAACGGGCGCCAGGAAAGCCTGGAACTGCCGAAAATCGGAGCCGATCAGGATCAGCCCTTTGCTTCGCGGCCGCCCCTTCAGCCGCAGGATGCGGGCCACGGCCCGCGCCTTGCGCGGATCGCAGCCCAGTCCGTAGCAGGACTCGGTGGGATAGGCGATGACGCCGCCGCGCCGGAGATGGGCGCGGATGTGTCGGATGGGGGGAAGCGGCGTCATGCCACGCCGTTCGTGTCCCTATTTCTTTTTGCGCTGGATCGCGCGCCAACCGATGTCGCGGCGCATCTGGCGGCCGGCGAAGTCGATGCCTTCGGCGACCTCGTAGGCGCGGGCCTGGGCGATCTTGACCGTGTCCCCCAGCGCGGTGACGCACAGCACGCGGCCGCCCGAGGTGACCACCTGGTCGTCCTGGATCGCGGTGCCCGCGTGGAACACGTGGAAATCCTCGCCCGCCACGCCCAGGCCGGTGATGGCGTCGCCCTTGCGCGGGCTTTCCGGATAGCCGGCCGCGGCCATGACGATGCCCAGCGCGCAGCGCCGGTCCCATTCCGCCTCCACCTGGTCCAGCCTGCCGTCCACCGCGGCTTCCAGCAGGGGCACCAGGTCCGACTTGAGCCGCATCATGATGGGCTGGGTTTCCGGGTCGCCCATGCGGCAGTTGAACTCCAGCACGCCCAGCTTGCCGCGCGGACCGATCATCAGGCCGGCGTAGAGAAAGCCGGTGAAGGGCGTGCCTTCCGCTTTCATGCCGGCGACCACCGGGCGGATCACCTCGCGCATCACCTTGGCATGGATTTCCGGCGTCACCACCGGCGCCGGCGAGTAGGCGCCCATGCCGCCCGTGTTGGGGCCCTGGTCGCCGTCCAGCAGGCGCTTGTGGTCCTGGCTGGTGGCCAGGGGCAGGATATGTTCGCCGTCCACCATGACGATGAAGCTGGCCTCCTCGCCCACCAGGCATTCCTCGATGACCACGCGATGGCCGGCCTCGCCCATGCTGTTGCCCGCGAGCATGGCCTCGACCGCGGCGTGGGCCTCCTCCGCCGTCGCGGCGACCACCACACCCTTGCCGGCGGCCAGGCCGTCCGCCTTGACGACGATGGGCGCGCCCTGGGCGTCGATATAGGCATGGGCGGCGGCGGCATCGGTGAAGGTGCCGAAGGCGGCGCTGGGAATCTTGTGGCGCGCCATGAACTGCTTGGCGAAATCCTTGGAGGATTCCAGTTGGGCGGCGGCCCGGGTCGGCCCGAACACCTTCAGTCCGGCGGCGCGAAAGGCGTCCACCACACCGGCGGCCAGAGGCGCCTCCGGTCCCACCACGGTGAGCTGGATACCTTCCTTCTGGGCGAAGGACACCAGCTCCGGGATGGCCGTGATGGCCACATTCTCCAGGCCTTCTTCGCGCGCGGTGCCGCCATTGCCCGGCGCGACGAACACCTTCTGGATCTTGGGGGATTGCTTGAGCCGCCAAGCCAGCGCGTGTTCGCGTCCGCCGGAGCCGATGACCAGTATTTTCATAATCTCTATGACGCCAGGACTGACAAAGAGGGGCCGATTTTACTCCTCACCCCCCGCTCCTCACCCTTCGCGGCTATCAATGCCGGAAATGCCGAGTGCCGGTGAACACCATCGCGATTCCGTGCTCGTTGGCGGCGGCGATCACCTCCTCGTCGCGCAGGGAGCCGCCCGGCTGGATCACCGCGGTGATGCCGGCGGCCGCCGCGTTGTCGAGGCCGTCGCGGAACGGGAAGAAGGCGTCGGACGCCATCACCGAGCCGGGCACGCTCAGGCCGGCCTGCTCGGCCTTGATGGCGGCGATGCGCGCCGAGTTGACCCGGCTCATCTGGCCGGCGCCGACGCCGATGGTCATCTTGTCCTTCGCGTAGACGATGGCGTTGGACTTGACGAACTTGGCGACGCGCCAGGCGAACAGCAGGTCTTCCATTTCCTTCTCGCTGGGCGCGCGGCTGGTGACCACCTTCAGTTCGCCGTGCAGCAGGACGTCGGCATCCTGCACCAGCAGGCCGCCGGCGACGCGCTTCATGTCCATCTGGTTGACCGGCCCGCTCCAGGCGCCGCATTCCAGTAGGCGCACGTTCTTCTTCGCGGCGACGGCTTCGGAGGCCTCCGGGCTCACCTCGGGGGCGATGATGACTTCCACGAACTGGCGCTCGACGATGGTCTTCGCGGTCTCGCCGTCCAGGCGGCCGTTGAAGGCGATGATGCCGCCGAAGGCGGATTCCGGATCGGTCCGGTAGGCCCGGTCGTAGGCCTCCAGCAGGTTGGCGCCGTAGGCCACGCCGCAGGGGTTGGCGTGCTTGACGATGACGCAACTGGGCGCGACGTCGAACAGTTTCACGCACTCCAGGGCCGCATCGGTATCGGCGATGTTGTTGTAGCTGAGTTCCTTGCCCTGGATCTGGCGCGCGCTGGAGATGGTGCCGACCGGGGCGTCGGCCTCCACGTAGAAGGCGCCGTTCTGGTGCGGGTTCTCGCCGTAGCGGCAGGTCTGGGCGCGGCTGAATTGCAGGGTGAGTTTTTCGCCAAACTGTTCCTTGCCGCCCTCGCCGTTGAGGGCGGTCAGGTAGTTGCTGATGTGGCCGTCATACTGGGCCGTGTGGGTGAAGGCCTTTTTCGCCAGGTTGAAGCGGGTGGCGTCGCCGAGTTGGCCGCCGTTGGCCCGCATCTCCTCGACCAGCGCCGCGTAGTCGGCCGGGTCGGTGACGATGGCCACGTGCCGGTAGTTCTTCGCGGAGGAACGCACCATGGCCGGGCCGCCGATGTCGATGTTCTCGATGGCGTCCTCCAGGGTGTGGGGCTTGGAGACCGTCTGCACGAAGGGATACAGGTTCACGCACACCAGGTCGATGTAGCCCAGGCCGTGTTCGTCCATGGTCGCCACGTGGGCCGGGTTGTCGCGCACAGAGAGGATGCCGGCATGGACCTTGGGATGCAGCGTCTTGACGCGCCCGTCCAGCATCTCCGGGAAGCCGGTGAATTCGGATACGTCCCGCACCGGCAGGCCGGCATCGCGGATGGCCTTGGCGGTGCCGCCGGTGGAAAGAAGCTCCACGCCCTGGCCGGAAAGGGCGCGGGCGAAGTCGATGAGGCCGGTCTTGTCGGAGACGGAGAGGAGGGCGCGTTTGATCATGTCGGTTCCGTGAAAAGTGAAACGTGAAAAGTGAAATGCGTGGAAGCGGACGTTTCACCCGGGCGGCGCGGCGGCGAGTCACATTTCACGTTCGCGCCTTACTTGATGCCGTGCTGCTGCATCTTCTTGCGCAGCGTGTTGCGGTTGATGCCGAGCCACTCCGCTGCGCGGCTCTGGTTGCTGCCGGCCCGGTCCAGGATGACTTCCAGCAGCGGCCGTTCCACGCAATTCAACACCATCTCGTAGATGCCGGCCGGCGGCTCGCCGTCCAGGTCCTTGAAATACTGCTCCAGTTCCCGGCGCACGCAGGCGGCCAGTTCGCTTTCGTTGAAATGTGTCTCCATCACTGCCTTGTTTTAGTTTGGTGGGTACTCAGGCCGCTTCTCGTCGTTCCGGCGCGGGGTCGAGGTAGATCAGTCGGCTGGTGCGCTCCCGGGTGCGCCAGAAGAAATCGTTCACCGCGTCCAACTGGGCGCGGGTGCTCTCCAACTGGTTCATGGCATGGCGAAAGCTGGCGGAATCCGCCAGGCCGCGCGTGTACCAGGCGATGTGCTTGCGCGCCATGCGCATGCCCGCCACCTCGCCGTAGAAGGCGTAGAGGTCGTCCAGATGAGCCAGCAGCACGTCGTGGATTTCCGCGACTTCCGGCGCCGGCGGTTTCTCGCCGCTGGCGAGGAAGTGGCCGATCTCGCGGAACAGCCAGGGCCGGCCCTGGGCGGCGCGGCCGATCATGATGGCGTCGGCGCCGGTGCTTTCCAGCACGAACTTCGCCTTCTCCGGCGTGGTGATGTCGCCGTTGGCGATGACGGGAATGCGCGCCTCGGCCCTCACCGCCGCGATGGTCTCGTACTCCGCGTCGCCGCTGTAGCCGCAGGCCCGGGTGCGGCCGTGGATGGCGAGGGCCTGGATGCCCGCTTCCTGGGCGATGCGCAGGATGCTCAGGGCATTACGGTGGGACTTGTCCCAGCCGGTGCGGATCTTCAGGGTGACCGGCGTGCCCGGCACGGCGTTCACCACCGCCTCCAGGATGCGCCCCACCAGGGGCTCGTCCTGCAACAGGGCCGAGCCGGCCATGACGTTGCACACCTTCTTCGCCGGGCAGCCCATGTTGATGTCGATGATCTGGGCGCCCTCGTTGGCGTTGTAGCGGGCCGCCTGGGCCATCATGGCGGGATCGCTGCCGGCGATCTGCACGGAGACGGGTTCCACCTCGCCTTCGTGGTTGGCCCGGCGCCTGGTTTTCGCGGAGCCGTACAACAGGGAATTGGAGGTCACCATCTCGCTCACCGCCATGCCCGCGCCCATCTTCTTGCACAACTGGCGGAACGGCCGATCGGTGACGCCCGCCATGGGGGCGACGATCAGGTTGTTCTTGAGCTGGAAAGGGCCGATTTGCATGGAGAGAGGGCGATGAACGGTCGGGAAGATGGGCGAGGCCAAACCGGGGAAAGCTGCGCATTTTATACGCAAGCAGGGGGTATCAAAAGCGCGATCTGCGCCCCGCATCGGTGCGTCGGCCCGATGCCCAGGCGGGACGCGGATCTAGCGTTTTCTCGCGGCGTTCCGCCCCAGGCCGGCGAGCAGCGCGCGGGCCAGATCGGCGACGCCGGCATCGCCGGTCATCTGGGCGCGCACGATGGCCCCCTCGACGATCAGCATGGCCGTCGCCGCGACGCCGTCCGGCTGGGCCAGCTTGAGGCGGCGCGCCACTTCCGCGACGTAGGCCTCCAGCTCCGCCTTGTGCTCGCGGGCAATGGCCACTTCCTCGCCGCCGGACGGTCCGCTTTCCGCGAGGGTGTTGATGAAGGCGCAACCGCGAAAATCCGGCTCCCGGAACCAGGCTTGCAGCACGTCGGCGATGACCTCCAGGCCCGCGCCGGGCTGCGCCAGGCCGGCCTCGACGCCGTTGCGGAAGCCGTCCATCCAGGCCACGTGGCGCCGGCGCAGGAAGGCGGCGATGAGGTCGCTCTTGGACGGAAAGCTGCGGTAGAAGGACATCTTGGCGACGCCGGACTCGGCGATGATGCGGTCGATGCCGGTGGCGCGCAGCCCTTCCCGGTAGAACAGGCGGCTCGCGGTGTCCAGGATGCGGTCGCGGGCGGAAGGGGGAGGGGTGGCGGAGTCGGACATGGCGGGGAGCAGGGAGGGGAAGCGCGGAATCGATGCCGCGATCTTGACAGACAGGTCTGTCTACATAAAGATAGAGACAGGTCTGTCTCATCGACCGAATCCTTCCACCCCCCGCCACCAGCGCCGGCTCGTCCGGCCGAGGAGCCGCCACCATGAACACCCCGACCCAAGCCCGCCCGCCCCTGCCGCCCTTCACCCGGGAAACCGCCGCGCAAAAAGTCCGCATGGCGGAAGACGCCTGGAACTCGCGCGATCCGGAACGGGTCGCCCTGGCCTACACCCCGGACAGCCGCTGGCGCAACCGGGCCGAATTCGTCACCGGCCGCGCGGAGATCGCCGCCTTCCTGACGCGCAAGTGGCGCAAGGAACAGGATTACCGCCTGATCAAGGAGTTGTGGGCCTGCGACGGCGCGCGCATCGCGGTGCGCTTCGCCTACGAGTGGCGCGACGACGCGGGAAACTGGTTCCGCGCCTACGGCAACGAGAACTGGGAGTTCGACGAAAACGGGCTGATGGCGCGCCGCCACGCCTCCATCAACGACCTGCCCATCGCCGAATCCGAGCGTCTGTTCCACTGGCCGCAAGGACGCCGTCCCGATGACCACCCATCGCTGAGCGACCTGGGGCTGTGACCATGGAAACCGGAGACGGCCCCCTCCACGCCGGCGAGCGCGAGGCCCAGCGGCGTTTCGGCGTCGCGGGATTCTGGCGCCCGGACATGCTGGACAGCATGTTCCGGAAGACCATCCCGCCCCGCCTCGCCAGCCACATCGAAGCCTTGCCCTTCTTCTTCATCGCCACCGCGAACGCGCGCGGCGAGTGCGATTGCAGTTTCCGGGGACGCGAGCTCGACGCCTCGGGCAAGCCGTACCCGCTGGTCAAGGTGCTGGACGAGCGCACCCTGGTGTTTCCCGATTACCCGGGCAACAAGCTGTTCAACTCCCTGGGCAACCTGATCGAGAACGGCCACATCGGCATGCTGTTCATCGATTTCCAGTCGCGCAGCCGCGCCCGCATCAACGGCACCGCCCGCATCGTCGAGGACGCGCATGCCCATGCGGAGATCTGGCCCCTGGCCCAACGCTACGTGTCCGTGACGGCGCAGCAGGTCTACGGCAACTGCAAGGCGCGCATTCCGCGCATGGCCCCGCTGCCGACGACGGACGCCGACATGCAGGACGCGTGAGGCCCTCCCCGGCCGCCGGCGCCGGCCTCAGGCCGCCTGCTTCAGATGCTTCTGGTAGAGGAACTCCAGCACCTGGCCGCGCAGGTGGTGGTAGCGGGGGTCTTCCGCGAGTTTCAGCCGGTTGCGCGGGCGCGCCAGATCGACGGTGAGGATTTCGCCGATGGTGGCGGAAGGGCCATTGGTCATCATGACGATGCGGTCCGAGAGCAGCACCGCCTCGTCCACGTCGTGGGTGATCATCAACACGGTGTTGTTCAGCTCCGCCTGGATCTCCATGACCGAATCCTGCAGGTGGGCGCGGGTCAGGGCGTCGAGGGCGCCGAAGGGCTCGTCCATGAGCAGCACGTCGGGCTGCATGGCCAGGGCGCGGGCGATGCCGACGCGCTGCTTCATGCCGCCGGAGATTTCGCCGGGACGCTTGTCGGCGGCGTGATCCATGTGCACCAGCTTCAGGTTGTGCAGGATCCATTCCTTGCGTTCCGCCTTGGACTTGTCCGCCATCACCTTGTCCACCGCCAGCTTCACGTTCTCGTACACCGTAAGCCAGGGCAGCAGGGAATGGTTCTGGAACACCACGGCCCGGTTCGGGCCGGGGCCGCTGATCTCCCGGTTCTTCAGCAGGGCGACGCCGCTGGTGGCGTCGAGCAGGCCGGCGACCACGTTCAGCACGGTGGACTTGCCGCAGCCGGAGTGGCCGATGAGGGCGATGAACTCGCCCTGCTTCACTTGCAGGTTCACGTCCTTGAGGGCGTTGAAGTCGCCCTTGGGCGTGGAGAAGGTCATGTCGATGTGTTGCAGGTCGAGATAGGCGTTCATGATGTTTTTTCTCCTGGCACCCTCTCCCGCTCGCGGGGGAGGGTTGGGGTGGGGATCAGCGCTTGCTGTAGTCGAGGCGGTATTGCATGTAGCCCATCATCAGGTCGAGCACGATGCCGACGCCGCCGATGACGCCGATGGCGACGATGATGGAAGAGACGTTCAGGTTGTTCCATTCGTCCCACAGCCAGAAACCGATGCCGACGCCGCCGGTGAGCATTTCCGCGGCGACGATCACCATCCAGGCTATCCCTAAGGACAGGCGCATGCCGGTCACCACGTAAGGCAGGGTGGCGGGGAACAGCACGCGCCGCACCAGTTCCAGCCTGCCCAGCTTGAGCACCGCGGCGACGTTCATGTAGTCCTGGGGGATCGCCTTCACGCCGGTGGCGGTGTTGATGATCATGGGCCAGATGCAGGTGATGAAGATGACGAAGATGGCGGACGGGTCCACCGCCTTGAACAGCAGCAGGCCGATGGGCAGCCAGGCCAGGGGCGAAACCGGCTTGAGGATCTGGATCAGCGGCGAGAAGGCGCGCTGCGTGTTCTGGCTCATGCCCATGACGAAGCCCAGCGGGATGCCGACCAGGGCGGCGAGGCCGAAGCCGGCGCCGACCCGGGCCAGGGAATACAGAAGCTGCCAGCCGATGCCCAGGTCGTTGGGGCCGTTCTCGTAGAAGGGATCGGACAACACCTCCTTGGCGTGCTCCCAGGTTTCCGAGGGGGCGGGGAATTCCGGCGAAACGTGGAGATGGATGTAGCTCCAGGCCGCGACGATCACCGCGAAAGTGAGCAGCGGCAGCAATACGATTTTCAGGAGCGTGCCGAGCTGCTCGCGCCGGACGCGGTTCTCGAGCAGGGGCACGGGCCGGGCCGGCTTGGCGGGCGCGGCGGCGGGCGCGGTCGGCGCGCCCGGCGTGGGAAGGGTCTTGATCGGTTCCATGGCGGTGTTCTCTTCGGTGTCGGCAGCGGACTTTCCACCCGGCACCAGGGTCAGTTTCATGGCTTGCGCTTGCATGCTTCGCTCCTTGTTCCCGCCTCCTCCCCCGCGCGGGGGGAGGAGGTAAAACGGCTTACTTGTTCAGCTTCGCGAGTTTCTTCATGTCGACCTTCATGTTGGCGACCTTGAAACCCTTCAAGTAAGCCATCAGGTGGTCGGGATCGAACTTCATGCCGTCGAAGAACAGGTCGGAGCCCATGGGGATGGGCGCGGTGGCCTGCTTCAGGGTCCAGGGGCCCTTGTTCGCGCCTTCCGTCTTCCAGTCGATGGTCGGCGCGGCGACCCCCACTTCCTTCGCCGCCTGGCGGTAGAGCTCGGGCAGATAGATGCGGGAAGCGGTCTTCTTGATGTCCACCGGGGTTTCCAACTGTCCCCAGCGGTACATCTGGGTGATGAACCAGGCGGCGTGGGAGCGCCACGGGAAGTTGGCGGCGTAGCGGTGGAACACGTTGAAATCGGGCAGGCTCTTCATGCCCTCGTCCTTGCTGTAGCGCCAGGTGCCGGTCATGGAGTTGTCCACCACGTCGGTGGGCGCGTTGACGTAGGACTTGGCGGAGATGATGCGCACCACTTCCTTGCGGTTCTCCGGCAGGTCGGCCCAGGCGGCCGCCTCGATGAGCGCCTTGACCGCCGCCTTGTGGGCATTCGGATACTTGTCGGCCCATTCCTTGGTGACGCCGAACACCTTCTCCGGATTGTTGTTCCAGATCTCGTAGTTGGTGATGATGGACTTGCCGATGCCCATTTCCACCGCGCGCTGGTTCCAGGGCTCGCCCACGCAGTAGCCGACGATGTTGCGGGATTGCAGGTTCGCCACCATCTGGGGCGGCGGGATGACGATCAGGCGCACGTCCTGGTCCGGGTCGATGCCGGCGGAACCCATCCAGTAGCGGATTTCGTAGTTGTGGGTGGAGACCGGGAACACCATGGCGAAGGTCATGGGCTCCTTGCCCGCCTTCTTGTCCGCGTCGATCACCTTCTTCAGGGCGACGGCCGTGGTGGGACGATGCTTCATCGCCTCCGGATCGGCCTCCACCATGCGCTCGTAGAGTTCGTTGGAAACCGTGATGCCGTTGCCGTTCAGGTCCATGCTGAAGGCGGTCACGGTGTCCTTGGGCGTCGCGCCGACGCCCAGGGTCGCGGCGATCGGCATGCCGGCGAGCATGTGGGCGCCGTCCAGGGCGCCGATGGACACCTTGTCGCGGATGTTGGCCCAGGAGGCTTCCTTGGACACGGCCACGTCCAGACCGTGCTTCTTGAAGAAGCCTTTCTCATGGGCCACGACGATGGGGGCGCAATCGGTCAGGGGGATGATGCCCAGGTTCAGGGAGGTCTTTTCCAGACCGTCGGATCCGCCCGCCCAGGCGGCGTTGCGCACTCCAGGAGGGATGAGGGACATGATGGCGGCGGCGGCGGACATGCTGGCGGCTTTCTTCAAAAAATCACGTTTACCATCGTTTACGGGCTCATTGCCAGGCGGGAGGATAAGCATTTCCAAACTCCAAAAAAAAAGCGGCGTCCGACCCCGAGGGGTGGGACGCCGTTGTCCAAGTTACATCTGCGAAGGAGCGACATGGCCGGCGCGCCGTTGCGCCGGTCAGTTTCCTATTAGCAACGCCCGTGCCAAACCCAAAAAACGGGCCTTATCCATTGTTTTTAAAGGGCTCCTGGAAAACCGGCCGGAATTATCCCGGCAAAGCATCGCGCGGACATGCACCGTAGCCGGGCGGAAAAACGGGGAATCTCTCCGTTTCGGGGCATGGCGCCGTCCGCCAGCCCGCAGCGCGACTATTGCCGCACGAAATCCTCGAGCATGGCGCGCAGTTCGGCCTCCCAGGCGCTCAGCAGCAGGCAGGCCTCGGGCTTGCTGAACTCCCGCCGCCAGGAAGCGAAGTCGTCGCTCATCACGGTGATGCGGCCGTCCTTCTCGATCAGGGTCAGGCGCAGGGGCAGCAGGTTGAGCAGGCGCGGGTCGGCGGCCTCGGCCCAGCGCACCGCCGTCTCGCTGCCGACGAACAGGATGCGCACGTGGGGGTCCTCGAAGCCGCGCTTGACCAGCGCGCTGTCGATGGGCTGCACCTTGACCAGCACCATGTCGTGGTTCGCCACCGCCAGGGAAATGTCGTCCACCGCCTGGCGCATGTTGGCGACCTTGGAGACCGTCAGGGGCTCGGCCCGGAGACCCGGCGCCAGCAGCAGCGCGGCAAGGAGCAAGGCGGCGCGTCTCATAGCGTCGCCTCCTCCAGGATCGCCAGGTAATCCTGCTTCAGGTCCAGGCATTCCGTATGCAGCGCCGGGTTGTTCATGGTCAGGGACACCCAGGCCGGATTCACCGCCATGAGATCCACGCCCGTGGGCGTTTCCACCAGGGTGATGCGGCAGGGCATCATCTGGGTGGCGCGCTGGTCCAGGCGCAGGGCCTTGTCCATGCGGGCGAAGTTGCAGAAGTAGAACACGCGCACCGAGCGCACTTCCTGCGCGTAGGGCACCAGGCGGCTGTCGATGGCCTGCTGGCGCACGAAGGTGTAATTGTGATTGACCACGGCCCGCCCCAGCGCGGTCACCACTTCGTCCATGGTCCGCCCCTGGACGCTGGCGGTGAGGATCATCGGCTCCAGGTCCACGGCCTGGGCCAGGCCCGCCCATAGCCAGGCAAGAAACAGGAACAGAGAGGGAGTGCGGTATTTCATGGGACCTCCTGCTGGCGAATTTGCCGTTTCAACATGCTCCCACGCTTCGATTTCGGCAAGCATCGCGCCGGTCGTTCCGGCGACTTCCCCGGCGGCGCGCTTGCATCCGCGCAACACCCGGGCGACGGCGCTCAGCAGGCCGCCGCTTTGTCCATGCCGATGACGAAACGGTGCTTGCCGGAGGCCGTGCGGGGGATGTCCTCAAGATAGTTGACCCGTAGCGCCATGGCCGGATCCACGTCCGCGCGCAGGCGGGCGGCAAGCTCGGCGAGGACCGCCGCGGGCAGCGCTTCGCGCGCGACGAGGTTCAGGTCGATGCAGCCTGGATCGCGTTGCACCCACTGGTACTGGCGGATTTGCGTCAGGCCGTAGAGCAAGCGGTTGAAGTAGGCGGGATGGATGCGCTTGCCCGCGCCGGTGACGATCAGGTCGTTGCGCCGGCACATGCCCATGGCCATGAGGGGAAACGGCGAGCCGCAGCCGCACGCCCCGTCCAGCAAACGGCCTGAGTCGCCGATGTCATAGCGGATGAAGGGCATCAGCCGGTTGGTGAGGGAAGTGACCAGCAGCCGGTCCTCGCCGTCCAGGGGCACGGACTCCAGGTACACCATGTCGGTGAACACGTGCATGTTGCCGTGCCGGCACTCGCAGGCCATGTTGGGCACCTCGCGGCTGCCGTACTGGTTGAACACCCGGCAGCCGAAGGCCCTTTGCATCAGTTCCCGCTGCTGGTCGTCGAGCACCTCGGCGGTGGAATAGACGCCGATCAGGCTCCTCGGCATGGCCATGCGCCGGGCCAGCGCGTGGCGGGCGATTTCCGCCAACGCCGAGGCGTAGCCCTGCAGGAGGGTCGGCCGGTAGGTCTGGATGGCGCGCGCCCAGGCGTCCAGGTTGGCCTCGTTGTATTCCCAGGCGGCGACGGTTTTCTCGGCGGCGATGAAGTCGTCCAGACCCAGGCCGAAGCGCCGGCCGAACACGCCGCCGAACACGCCGCCGGGCACCACGTCCTGACGCGCGCCCCAGAAATTGAGGATCTTCTGGCCCGGCCGCCAGCCGGACATCATGTAACTCCGGCACATGCCGGCGCGCATGAGTTCGTGCTTGGCGTCGTCGTACCAGAAGGCCAGGGGCTTGCCGGTGGAGCCGCCGGTATGGCCGAGCTTGGCCCGCTCCCGCGCGCCGCGCGCCAGCAGCGCGTCCAGGTGATTGCGCACGTCGTCCTTGGTCAGGATGGGCAGTTCGGCGAAATCCCGGGCGGACGCATTGCCCACGCCGAATCGCGCCGCGTAGTAATCCGTGTTGGCCACGGCCCAGGCCACCATCTCGTCCCGGTCCAACAGCTGTTTTTCCAGCAACTGTTCCCGGCTCAGGGCCTGGTTGCGCAGCAGTGCGTCGAGCTGGGCGTGGCGGACCGGATAGCGGCGCCGGTGCAGCCGGTGGCGCAGTCCCTCGATCATGACTGGGCCAGCGTCTCCAGGGCGCGGCGCCAGGCGGCGCGGTCGCCGTCGAAGCCGGTCAGGGCGGCGAGCTGGCGGTCGCGCCAATCCGCGCGCCGGGCGGCGGATTCGATGTTCGCCAGACAGGGCGAATCGGCGCCGAAGTTGTGCTCCAGGTTGGCGGCGAAGGCGCGGAAGTTATCCCGCGCTTCGCGCATGGCATCTGACCGGTTCCACCAGCGCGCGGGATCGTCCAGCAATCCGTTCATCGCCAACAGCTTCGCGCGGATAAGCCGGTGCCTGGCCCGGTATTTCTCGCCCATTTCCGTCTGCATGGCATCCAGGATCGCGGCGATCTCGGCCTGCGCCAGCGCCCGGCCCGGGAAGCCCAGTTGCGTCAGGCGTTCCATGGCGAACAGCATGACGTCGCCGTGGAATTGCCGCTCGAATTCGCCGCACAGGTCGATCTCCCCCTGTTCCGCGTGGATGCCGGGGCGGAACTCCGAGGCGCCGGTTTCCCGCACCGTGCGCCGGTGCAGCATGGGCAGGTTGGCGGCGACGAAGCCCGCCCCCATCTCGGCGCGCAGCATGCGCCCCATGGTCGGTCCGGACATGCGCAGGCGCAGCGGCGCGAAGGGGATGAACCAGTCCAACGCCTCGCGCCGGAACACATAGTTGCCGGTGTAGACGGTGCGCGCCGGTTGCACGCCGGCCAGGACGTCCGCGTGGCGGTACCAGGTGACCCGGGTCGGGTGCTCGCCATGGAAGAAGCTGTGCAAGCGCTGCGAGAAGGCCGCGAAGCTGTCGGCGTTGCCGGGCAAGCCCGGCAACTCGCAATGGAAGCGGTAGGCGTCGGCGGCGGCCTGGAAGCCGAACAGGTCGGCCATGTCGTGGTAGGCCGCCTCGCCGGAACCGCGCGTGTCCAGGGCCGGCTGGCGGTAGGGCGCATCCGGCTCGGCGTCGGCCATCTCGTTCAGGAAGCCGATGACGTCGTCGAGGAAATTGCCCGCCATCACCGCCGGCGACACCGGCGGATCGCCCACCACCTTGCCGGTCAGCACCCGGACCTCGCCGCGACTGAAAATCCTGTCCAGCCAATGGAAATAATTGACCGCGCACACTTCCCGCGCGCCCGCCGGCGTCGCCACCTTGACCTTGAACACCTGATCGCCGTCGACGGTGAAGCACAGCAGGCGCGCATCTCGCGCCGCCAGCTCGGCGAAACGCAGGTAGGCGATGTTGCGCATCATGGCCTGGCCCTTGTGGCTGAAGTCGCGCCGGTCGTGGACGCCGACGACGGCTTCCAGGCCGGCGGCCGGCGTCAGCCTGTCCAGCAGGGCAAGCTGCTCGGCCTGGCCGAAGTATTCGACCGCCAGGCCCAGGCCCGCGAACTCCCCGGCCAGGGCGCGGTGGGCGGCGATGGCGGCGACGTCCCGGCTGTCGTCGGCCAGGAGCACGCGCACCTTGCGGTAGCGCCCGTCCGCCATGCCGCCATAGCCGAACGCGCGGCAGAGTTCCAGCAGGCTGTCCAGGCAGGCGCGGGTCTGACGCGGGTTGTCCGCCACCGGGATGGCGACCACGAAGCCGTGGCGGTCATCCTCGCCGCGTTCGTCCAGCAGCGCTTCCAGCCGCCGAAACGCCGCCTGGTAGTCCGCGAGCTTGGCCTCGTTCAGGCCGCCGGCCCAGAGGGCTCGCTCCAGTTCGGCGACGGCCGCGCGCCGGCCGGCGAGCTCCGGGTCCGGCGCGGCCTCAGCGGCCGGACAGGTAAGTGGGGAAGGCATGCTTGTCGAGGGGGATTTCGATGAGGTTGATGGCGTTTTCCAGGTCCGCCTCGGCGAACAGGGCGGCGATGTCCGCCTCGCTGTCCAGGCGGTGGTGTTGGATGCCGAAGGACTGGGCGAGCAGCTTGAAATCCGGATTGACGAAATCGCAGTCCAGGTAGCGCTCGCCGTAGAGCTGGAACTGGTTCTTGCGGATCAGGCCCATGCTGGCGTTGTTGATCACCACCACGTTGAGGGGAATGCGGTAGTTCACCGCCGTCATCAGTTCCATGCAGCACATCTGGAAACCGCCGTCGCCGAGGATGGCGAAGGTGGGGCCGGCCTGGGCGGAGGCGCCGGTGCGGAAACGCGCGCCGATGGCCGCCGGAATCGCGTGACCGAGGGAGGAGATGCCGGAATTGGGGAAATAGTGGTTGGCGTGGGAGACGTGGAAGTAGTTCTGGGCGAACACGATGTTGTCGTCGAAGATCAACGCGTCGCGGGGGAAGCGCTCGGCGAGACCGGCGAAGAAGCTGCGCATCAGGCGGAAGCGCGGATCCTCGCCCGGATCGTCGCCCGGATTCTCGCCCGGCCTCCCTTCCCGCGCCGCGCCCTCGCCGGAGGCGGCCGCGTCCTTGCCGGGCGCGGCGCGAAGCGCTTTGCGGTGGGCCTTCAGGCGGGCGACACGCTCGCCGGCCGCGGCCTCGCCGGCGGCGCCCTCCATCGCCAGCGCCGCCGCCAGTTGCGCGAGCACCTCGCCCAGATCGCCCTGGATCGCCACGTCCGGCCGGTAGACCTTGCCCAGTTGCGCCGCGTCCCGGTCCACCTGGGCCACTTTCTTGCCGGCCAGCAGGCGCTCGTCCCACAGGTAGCTGGTGCGCTCGTTGAAGCCGGCGCCCAGGAAGAGGACCAGATCCGCGTGTTCCACCAGGTAGCGGTAGGCCGCGCCGTCGGAGGTGACGCCCAGGCAGCCCAGGGACAGGGGCGTGCCCTCGGCCACCACGCCCTTGCCCTTGAGGCTGGTGGCGACGGGAATGCCGTGGCCCTGGCTCAATTGCGCGACGACCTCCCGGGCGCCGGCGCGGATGCAGCCGTAGCCGGCGACGATGACCGGGCAATCGGCGGCGCGGATCAGGGCCGCCAGGTCCGCCACCGAATCGGCGTGGGCCGCCCGTCCGGCATCGGCGGCGGGCGCGGGACGCGGGAAATGGATGCCGTCCAGGGCCGCCAGGGCGACCTTCTCCTTCTGCACGTTGTAGGGAATGCTCAGCAGCACCGGCCCGGGATCGGGCCCGAGCAGGGCGCGGGTGGCCTGGTTCAGCACCTGGCCCAGGTAGTCGGTGCGCTCGATCAGCTTGTGGTAGCGCGTGATGCCGCCGAACAGCGTGCCCTGGTCGATGGCGCCGCCCTCCCCGGAGCTTTCCTGCAAACCGCCCTTGCCGAACAGATAGGTCGGCGTCTCGCCGGTGATCGCCAGCACCGGCTGGCGTTCCGCGTAGGCGTTGGCGATGCCGGTCACCAGATTGGTGGCGCCCGGCCCGGCGGTGGCGATGCAGGCGGCGACGCGGTGGGAGACCCGGGCGTAGCCGCCGGCCATGAAGGCCGCGCCCTGCTCGTGCTTGGCCAGCACGGTTTTCACCCTGGAATCGTAAAGACGGTCGTAGATCGGCAGCACATGGGCGCCGGGCATGCCGAAGATGACCTCGACGCCCAGTCGCTCCAGATATCTGACGAGCAAATCGCTGACGGAAACTTGCATGTTGTTATGGGCGGCCGGCGATCCTGTCGACGCCGGCGCGCACCATGCCGGTGCGGAGTAAGCGGTCGATTTGAGCACAAGACGGCGGGCGAGTGAACCTTGCCGTGATCGGGGTCGGAATCGTGGTCGGAATCGGGGCCGGAATGGTGGCCGGAATCGTGGCCGGGCTCGCACGCCCCGTCGGCCACGCGGAAAACCCGCCGCCGGACGCCGGCGGCGACCGGAATCGGCCTAGACGAAGGTCTCCAGCACCAGGCGCGCCACGTCCGCCAGGCGCTTGCGGTGGGCCATGGCTTCCCGGCGCAGGGCCTGGTACGCGGCTTCCTCGGACAGTTTCTGGACCTTCATGAGGCGCAGCTTGGCCCGCTCGACGAGCTTGTGTTCCTGCAATTCCTGGCGCGCGCGCAGCACGTCCTCGCGCATCGCCTGCCAGGCATCGAACTGCACCCGGGCCAGTTGCAGGATGGGTTGCAGGCGTTCGCTGCGCACGCCGTCCACCACGTAGGCGGCCACCCCCGCCGACACCGCCGAGCGCATCGCCTCGCGGGACTGGTCCTGGCTGAACATGACGATGGGGCGGGGCGAGGCTTCCGTCATCACGACGATCTGCTCCAGGGTGTCCCGGCTGGGCGACTCCACATCCATGATGATCGCGTCCGGTTCCAGATCGGCGACCCACTTGGGCAGGTCGATGGCCCGGTCGAGGCGGCCGATCAGGTGATGCTCCGGCGCGTTCTCCGCCAACGCCTGCATGAGGCTGTCGAGCTGTCTGCGCGACTGGCTGATCACCAGGATCTTGAGCGCCTCGCCCATGGAGAGATATTCAGCGCTGGGACACGTTGAGGTGGAACAGGGCCTTGTGCACATCGCCCAGGGACACCATGCCTTCCAGCTTGTCGCCCGTGGCCACGGGGATGCGCCGGAAGTTGTGGCGCACCATGGTGGCGGCCGCCTGCAGGGCGTGCATGTCCGGGCGCACCGAGATCACCCGCGAGGCCATGACGTCGGCGGTCTTCAGGTACATGACATCCTTGTACTGGGCTTC
Source organism: Thiobacillaceae bacterium (assembly GCA_044227325.1). Classification (GTDB taxonomy): domain Bacteria; phylum Pseudomonadota; class Gammaproteobacteria; order Burkholderiales; family Thiobacillaceae; genus PFJX01. The sequence continues at coordinate 76,847 of JBGAFI010000004.1, forward strand.
CATGGCCGCGAAATCCATGCCCACCATGCCGTCGCGGAAATCGCCCAGGGTGGGGAACAGGCGCGACAGCACGTCCTTCTCGGCGATGAAGCCGACCAGCTTGCCGTCCTGGACCACCGGCAGGCCCGACAGGCGGTACAGGCACATGATGGAGGACACCTCCAGCAGAGGCGTTTCCGGCTGCACGGTGCGGGCATTGCGGATCATGATGTCTTGGACGAGCATGGTTTTCTCCAGGTTTACGGGGTTGCGGGGGGGCCGATGAGGCTATCCCGTCGGCGACGGCCGAACAAGCGGTCGTTGACGAAGCGGCGGGGCGTCCGTGGCCCGGTTCATCGATCACGCCTCAGCCCGGCGCCAGGAGCTTTTTCAGCTCGGGAATGCAGGAACCGCAATTGGTCCCCGCCTTCAGCCGGATGCCCAGCGCCTCGACGGAGTCGGCGCCCTGGCGGATGGCCCGGTTCAGATCGTTCTCGCCGACGCCGAAACAGGCGCAGACGACGCGGCCGGCATCCGGCACGGCCTGGCTCGGACGGCCCAGCAGCAGGGCCGCGCGCTCGGCGTCGCCCAAGCGCTCCTGCTCGAACAGGCCCTCCAGCCAGCGGCGCGGCGGCAGGGCGGCGAAATCCCGGTCGAAGAAACACAGCATTTCGATGCGCCCGTCGCGCACCAGCGCGGCGCGGTAACGGTTGATGCCGCAGTCCTTCATCTCGATCCAGTCGGCGCCGTCGCCGAAGATTTCGCGCAGCCGCTCGGGCCAGCGGCAGGCACCCTCGATGCCCGCCAGCTCATGGCGCCAGCAGGCCTTGGCGCGCACCCGGGTCCAATATCCGTTCTCGTCGCAGGCGACCGGCTCGCGCGCCATGACGAAGCCGTGCCAGGTGGCCGCGTAGGGCTCCACCGCCACCGGCGCGTGCTTGAACTCCGGCTGCCCGGAGATTTCGTCGGTGACCGCGCCCACCAGCGCGCCCACCCGCGCCTTCGCCGAGTTGACGCCGTTCCAGTGGATCGGCGCGAACACCGAGCCGGGGCGCTGCTCCGCGCTCTCAGCCACCCGCGCCAGCATTTCCCCATGCCCGTTGTGGACGCGCGCGATGGCGCCGGGGCGGACGCCGGCGCGGCGCATGTCGGCGGGATGCATCTCGACGAAGGGCTCGGCGATATGAGCCAGCAGTTTCGCGCTCTTGCCGGTGCGGCTCATGGTGTGCCACTGGTCGCGGATGCGGCCGGTGTTGAACACGAACGGCCGCTCGGCATCCGTCGCCGTGGCCGGCGCGCGCGGCGCGACGCCGACCAGGCGCGCCTTGCCGCTCGCGGTGAAAAAACCGTCCCGGGCGAACAGGCGCGGCGTGCCCTGGCCGTCCGGCGCGACCGGCCATTGCACCGGCGCCAGATCCTGGTATCCCGCCGCATCCAGCTCGGCCAGGCCGGCCAGGTTGAAATCCCGCCGGCCGTCGTTCTCGAACGCCGACAGGGCCACGTGTTCCCGGAATATCTGCGCCGGCCCGGAAAAGCCGAAGGCCTCGCCGTAACCCATGCGCCGCGCCACCTCGTCCACCATCCACCAGTCCTGGCGCGCCTCGCCCGGCGTGGCGAGGAAGGCGCGCTGGCGCGAAATCCGGCGTTCCGAATTGGTCACCGTGCCGTCCTTCTCGCCCCAGGCGGCCGCGGGCAGCAGCACGTGGGCGAGGGCGGCGGTGTCGGTCGCGCGCACGTTGTCGGACACGACGACGAATTCGCAGCGCCTCAGGGCCGCCACCGCGCGATCCGCCTCGGGCAGGCTCACCGCGGGGTTGGTGGCCATGATCCAGACCGCCTTGATGCGTCCCTCGCCCATGGCCTGGAACAGGTCCACCGCCTTGAGGCCGGGCTGGCGGGCGATGTCGGGCGCGCGCCAGAAACGCCCGACGCGCTCGATATCCTCCGCGGTGAAATCCATGTGGGCGGCGAGCTGGTTCGCCAGGCCGCCCACCTCGCGGCCGCCCATGGCGTTGGGCTGGCCGGTGATGGAGAAGGGCGAGGCGCCGGGCAGGCCGACCCGGCCCGTGGCCAGGTGGACGTTGATGATGCTGTTGGCCTTGTCCACGCCGGAGGAGGACTGGTTGGTGCCCTGGGAAAACAGCGTGACGCTCTTCGGCGTGTCCATGAACAGGCGGAAGAAGCCGGCCACGTCGGCCTCGGCCAGGCCGCAGCGGCGCGCCACCTCGGGAATGCCCAGGCCGTCGACCTGGGCCAGGGCGGTCCCGAAGCCCTCGGTACGGTTTTCCAGGTAGTGCCAGTCGATGCCGCCCTCCCGGCGCAGATGGTTGAGCAGGCCGTTGAACAGCCAGGCGTCCATGCCCGGCTGGATCGGCAGGTGGAGATCGGCGATGTCGCAGGTGGCGGTGCGGCGCGGATCGATCACCACCACCTTCATGCCGGGACGCGCCTTCTTCGCGGCGACGATGCGCTGGTACGCCACGGGATGCGCCCAGGCGGCGTTGGAGCCGACCAGGGTCACCAGGTCGGCCAGTTCCAGATCCTCGTAACAGGCGGGCACGGTGTCGGCGCCGAAGGCGCGCTTGTGGCCCGCGACGGCGGAGGACATGCACAGGCGCGAATTGGTGTCGATGTTGCCGGAGCCGATGAAACCCTTCATCAGCTTGTTGGCGACGTAATAGTCCTCGGTCAGCAACTGGCCGGAAACGTAGAAGGCGACGGCGTCGCGGCCGTGTTCCGCGATCACCCGGCGGAAGCCTTGCGCGACGGCGTCGAGGGCGGCATCCCAGGCGACGCGCCGGCCGCCGATCTCCGGGTAAAGCAGCCGGTCGTCGAGGCCCAGGGTCTCGGCCAGAGCCGCGCCCTTGGAACACAAGCGGCCCAGGTTGGCCGGATGGCCGGGGTCGCCGCGCACGCTGTAGCCGCCGTCCGCACCGGCGCGGTCGACCAGCACGCCGCAGCCGACACCGCAGTAGGGGCAGGTCGTGCGGAGGGGAAATTCGGGGTTCTTGGCGTTCATTGCTGGGACGGTCGGCGACGAAGGGGCTTTGGAAAGGGCTGGGGAATCGCTGATTTATCCGGTCATCGCGAGGAGCGTGGCGACGTGGCGATCCATAAGCTGTTGATTCCGGATGCCTGATGGATTGCCACGCTTCGCTCTCAATGACTGTTGGGAAATGTATCGGTGCTTCCCTGGGGAACGGGCTGGTGAAAGCGGCGCCACGACGCTCAGAGGTTCGGGCACCCCTCCTCCGGCGTCAAGGACAGGCTGACCCGGCCGTCGACCACCCGCGCCGGATAGCGCGCGGCGCAACCCTCGTCGGGGGCCACCGCCTGGCCGGTGTCCAGGTTGATCTTCCAGTCGTGCAGCGGACAGGCCACCCGCTTGCCGGAGACGATGCCCTGGGACAGGGGGCCGCCCTTGTGCGGGCACTTGTCGCGCAGGGCGAACACCTCGTCGTCGCGGGTGCGGAACAGGGCGATGTCGCCCACGGCGGTGCGGGCCACCCGCGCGCCCTGGCGCGGGATGTCTTCCAACTTGGCCACTTCGATCCATTCGGTCATGTTCGTCTTCCTTTGCTGTGAATCAGGCGGTGACCTGGATGGGCGTGAATTCGCGGGTCAGTTCGCCCGCCGTGCGTTCCTTCCACGGGTCCACCTGGGCGGGCTTCTGGGAGACCAGGAAGCGCTCGGCCAAGGCTTTGCGGTTGGCCTCGTCCTCGATCATCCTGGCCTTGATGTGGGCCAGGCCGACGCGTTCCACCCAGGGCGCGGTGCGTTCCAGATAGTGGGCTTCCTCCCGGTAGAGCTGGGTGAAGGCGGCGCAGTATTCCAGCACCTGCGCCTCGGTCTCCACCCGGCACAAGAGGTCGGTGACGCGCACCTTGATGCCGCCGTTGCCGCCCACGTGCAATTCGTAGCCGGAATCCACGCACACCACGCCGAAGTCCTTGATGGTGGCCTCGGCGCAGTTGCGCGGGCAGCCGGACACCGCCAGCTTGTACTTGTGGGGCATCCAGGAACCCCAGGTGAGCTCCTCCAGCTTGACGCCCAGGCCGGTGGAATCCTGGGTGCCGAAGCGGCACCACTTGGCGCCGACGCAGGTTTTCACCGTGCGCAGCGCCTTGCCGTAAGCGTGGCCGGAGACGAAGCCGGCGTCGGACAGATCCTTCCAGACCGCGGGCAGGTCTTCCTTCTTGATGCCGAACAGGTCGATGCGCTGGCCGCCGGTGACCTTCACTTCCGGCACGTTGAATTTCTCCGCCACGTCGGCGATGGCGCGCAGCTCCCTGGGATTGGTCAGGCCGCCCCACATGCGCGGCACCACGGAGAAGCTGCCGTCCTTCTGGATGTTGCCGTGGGCGCGCTCGTTGATGTAGCGGGACTGGGCGTCGTCCAGGTATTCCGTGGGCCAGGCGCACAGCAGGTAGTAATTCAGCGCCGGTCGGCACTTGTTGCAGCCGTCCGGCGTCTTCCAGCCCAGGGCCAGCATGGTGTCCGGCATGGTCTTGAGATTCTGCTCGGCGATGGCGGCGCGGATTTCGTCGTGGGTGTGGTCCGTGCAGCCGCACAGGGGCTTTTTCGAGGGCGCGGTGGAATAGTCGCCGCCCACCGTCGCCGCGAGGAGCGTCTCGACCAATCCGGTGCAGGAGCCGCAGGAGGCGGAAGCCTTGGTGTGGGCGCGCACCTCGTCCAGGGTAAACAGCTTCTTCTCGTGTATGGCCTTGACGATGTCGCCCTTGCAAACGCCGTTGCAGCCGCAGATTTCCGCCGTGTCCGGCATGGACAGGATGCGCGTCTTCTCGTCGCCCAGGCCGCCGCCGGCGCCGGAATCGCCGATGTGGTGGCGGCCGAACAGCAGCTTGTCCCGGTAGTCGGAGACATCGGTGCCGTCGCGCATCAGCTCGAAGTACCAGGCGCCGTCCAGGGTGTCGCCGTACAGGCAGGCGCCGGCCAGCTTGTTGTCCTTCAGCACCAGTTTCTTGTAGGCGCCCCGGCCCGGATCCTGGAACACGATCTCCTCGGTGCCCTCGCCGCCCATGAAGTTGCCGGCGGAGAACAGGTCGATGCCGGTGACCTTGAGCTTGGTGGAGGTCAGGGAACCCAGGTAGCGCGCCACGCCGTGCTCGGCCAAGTGGTTCGCGCACACCTTGGCCTGCTCGAATAAGGGCGCCACCAGGCCGTAGGCGATGCCGCGATGGCTGACGCACTCGCCCACCGCGTAGATGCGCGGGTCGAAGGTCTGCATGGTGTCGTTCACCACCACGCCGCGATGGCAATGCAGGCCGGCGGATTCCGCCAGGGCCGTGTTGGGGCGGATGCCCACGGCCATGACCACCAGGTCGGCGGGCACGCTCGAACCGTCCTGGAACTTCACCGCGCAGACCCTCCCCGACTCGCCGCGCACCAATTCCGCCGTCTGCTTGCGCAGCAGGAAATTCAGCCCCTTGGCCTCCAGATTCTTCTGCAGCAGGCGCGCGGCGGGCTCGTCCAACTGGCGCTCCAGCAGCCAGTCGCCGATGTGCACCACGGACACCGCCATGCCGCGCGTTTTCAGGCCGTTCGCCGCCTCCAGGCCGAGCAGGCCGCCGCCGATGACCACCGCGTGCTTGTAACGCCGGGCCGCGTCGATCATCCGGTCCACGTCCGCCACGTCGCGGAAGCCGATGACGCCTTCCAGATCCGCCCCCGGCACCGGCAGGATGAAGGGCTTGGAACCGGTGGCCAGCAGCAGCCGGTCGTATTCCGCGCGGGTGCCGTCCTCGGTCTCCACATACCGGTTCTTGCGGTCGATCCTCACCACCCGCTTGCCGGTGTGCAGGTCGATGCCGTTGGCCGCGTACCACTCCCGGCTGTTCAGCACGATCTGCTCCACCGTCTGCTCGCCCGCCAGCACCGGCGACAGCATGATGCGGTTGTAGTTGGGATGCGGCTCGTCGCCGAACACGGTGACCTCGTATTGATCGGGAGCCGCCTTGAGCAGCTCTTCCAGGGTGCGGATGCCGGCCATGCCGTTACCCACCAGAACCAGTTTCATCCGTGTCGCCCGGCCGCCCGAAGGCGCGGATTGCGCCCCCTCGGGGGGCTGCGAAGCGTGGGAGTTGTTCAAAGTAGCCATGCGAGTTACCTCAACAATTGCTCAAATGCGCGGGGCAAAAAAAAACGGCGGCCGCCCCTTGAGGGGAGCGGACGCCGTTGTCCAAAGATCGCTAGGCGAGGAAGCCTGGGTAAGGCATAGCAATGGCCATGCCATGTTGGGAATCACGTCGAATCAGTGGGTTGCCGGCCGCGAAGGCGGAATTGCGCACTGGATAAGTGCGTTGCGCACCGGGAATGCACCGGTGGGGGCCGCAGTGTCTAGATAGGGGGCGTGGGCCGACGATGCCGAAAAACAAGATTGGGCGCGTCCGTTCGTGGCGCATCTGGTGAACGTCGACGACAGTGGGATAGTGCGATCACTGTCAGCGCGGTCTGCGAGGAACGCGCCGGCTGGAAGACGCAAAGCACATCATCGCGCACAAAGGGCAACGGATGGAGCAGCCACGCTCGGCCCGACTATCCGGGGTGTCCCTACTTACGCGACCGGCCCGCACCACCCGGCCTCTCGGCCGGGCGCAATGTCTGGCGGGAAAGGGGCGTCGTCGCTGCGGACGACAAGACCTTCACCGTCGACGCGCCTCCCCGGCGGGCAAGGACATTCGGCTTGAACTGGTTTCCATCCGCCCATGGCGCGCACCCGGCGGATGGACCGGATCAGTGCCCGGACAGGCTCTCCCAATCCAGCGGGGGCAGCTCGGAAAAGGCCTGGTTGATGCGTTCGCCCCAGGATTCCCGCAGGTTCTCGAAATAGGGATTGCCGAGATTGATGCGGGCGCGCCGATCCACCTTGAGGCTATCCTTGGTGTAGCACATGATGTCCAGCGGCATGCCCACGGACAGGTTGGATTTGAGGGTGGAATCCATGGAGATCAGGGCGAGTTTCGCGGCCTCGTCCAACGGGCTGTTCCAACTGAAGATGCGGTCGACGATGGGCTTGCCGTACTTGGATTCGCCGATCTGGAAATAAGGCGTGTCCTCGGTGGATTCCACGAAATTGCCGGCGGCGTAGATATTGAACAGGCGCGGCGCCTCGCCCTTGATCTGGCCGCCGAGCAGGAAGTTCGCATTGAAGTCGATGTTGAAGGCGGACAGCGGATCGGCATCGCGGCTGTGCACTTCGCGCAGGCAATCCCCCACGTGGCGCGCCGCTTCGAACATGTTGGGCAGGTTGAGCAGACTTTCCCCCTCCTTGCCCTGGCGCTCGAACAGCAGGCTGACGACCGCCTGGGTGATGGCCAGGTTTCCCGCCGAGAGCAGCACGAGCGCCCGCTCGCCGGGCTGCTCGAAAGTGCTCATCTTGCGGAACGTATTGATCTGGTCTACACCGGCATTGGTGCGGGTATCGGAAAGGAATACCAGTCCGGCCTCCATCAGCATGCCCACGCAGTAAGTCACGATAATTCCCTTCGCAAATGAATGGTTAAGAATAGCAGGCGCCCAATTGTCATGGGCATCCGAGCTTGGCACGCTCCTTGCAAAGATCAGGCCAGAATGAGGAGCATGTCATGAGTACCCTAGCCAAAGATTACTCATCGGAAGGTTTCTTCGATGAATTGATCGCACCGGACGGGCGCCCCCGTCCCGCCGCGCGAGCCTTGTTCGACCACCTGGATGCCCTCGACGCCGCCGGCCTGGACGAGCGCCGCCAAGCCGTCAACGCTGCCATCATGACCATGGGCGTGACCTTCACGGTCTACAGCGAGGCGGGCAACATCGACCGGGCCTGGCCGTTCGACATCATTCCCCGGGTCATGGCGCGCAAGGAGTGGATGCGCATCGAGGCGGGCCTGAAGCAGCGGCTGACCGCCCTCAACCTGTTCATCGACGATCTCTACAACAAGCAGAAGATCGTCAAGGACGGGGTGTTCCCCCTGGAAGTGCTGGACGGCTCGAAGAACTTCCGCGAGCAATGCATGGGCATGACGCCCCGTTTTGGGGTTTGGGCCCATGTTTGCGGCACCGATCTGGTGCGGGACAAGGCCGGCACCGTTTATGTGCTGGAAGATAATCTGCGCGTGCCCTCCGGCGTGTCCTACATGCTGGAAAACCGCCAGCTCATGAAGCGCCTGTTCCCCGAGCTGTTCCAGTCCTCCTACATCCTGCCGGTGGACGATTACCCCACCCGCCTCTACGACACCCTGGCCGCGCTGTCGCCCCGGGCCGGACAACGCCCGGTGGTGGTGGTGCTGACGCCGGGCATCTACAACTCGGCGTACTTCGAGCACAGCTACCTTGCCCAAAAAATGGGCGCCTTCCTGGTGGAGGGCAGCGACCTGGTGGTGCAGAAGGACGATTGCGTGTACATGAAGACCATCTCCGGCCTGCGCCGGGTGGACGTGATCTACCGCCGCATCGACGACGACTTCCTCGACCCGGAGGCCTTCCGGCCCGACTCCGCGCTGGGCGTGAAAGGCCTGATGCGGGCCTGGCGCGCCGGCAAGGTGGGCATCGCCAACGCGCCGGGCGCCGGTGTCGCCGACGACAAGGTGGTCTATACCTTCGTGCCCAAGGTCATCAAGTACTACCTGGATCAGGATCCCATCATCCCCAACGTGCCCAGCTACCTGTGCATGTACGAGGACCAGCGCGACTATGTGCTGGCCAACCTGGACAAGCTGGTGGTGAAGCCGGCCAACGAATCCGGCGGCTACGGCATGCTGATCGGCCCGCGCGCGACGCCGGAGGAGCGCGCCCACTTCGCCGACCTGATCAAGGCGAATCCGCGCAACTACATGGCCCAGCCCACCCTGGCCCTGTCCACCGCGCCGACCCTGGTGGACGACCACATGGAACCGCGCCACCTGGATCTGCGCCCCTTCATCCTGCAGTCCGACAAGCTCTATTGCACCACCGGCGGCCTGACCCGGGTCGCCATGCAGGCCGGCTCCCTGGTGGTGAACTCCTCCCAGGGCGGCGGCGCGAAGGACACCTGGATCGTCGATCTGGACAGCGAAATGGACAGCGGCGCGGATAGCGACGCGATTGGCGACGAGGAAGCAACCTTGGCAAGCGCCGTGGCCGCCGGCGCGGCCGATAAGGGAGAAATGTGATGCTGTCCCGAGTCGCCGAAAGCCTGTATTGGATGTCCCGCTACCTGGAGCGGGCCGAGAACACCGCCCGCTTCATCAACAGCACCACCCAGGTGCTGCTGGACCTGCCGCGCGGGGCCTCCTTCGGGTGGGATGTGCTGCTCAAGGTGGCCGGGTTGGACGCCCTCTACAACGAGCACTACGGCCAGCCCAACGAAACCGACATCATGCGGTTCCTGATCCTGGACGAGCGCAACCCCAGTTCCATCATCGCCAGCGTCCACAGCGCCCGGGAGAACACCCGCACGTTCCGCGAGGTGCTGCCCATGGAGCTGTGGGAACGCATCAACGGCCTCTACCTCTACATCCGCGACAACTCGGTGCGCGCCGCGCGCGGCCGCAGCCAACGCTACGAGGTGCTCAACAGCATGATCGAGCGGCGCCAGTCCATCATCGGCCTGCTCACCGGCTCCATGAGCCACGACCTGGCCTACCAGTTCCTCAAGCTGGGTCGCAACATCGAGCGGGCCGACATGACCACCCGCATCGTCGACGTGAATTCGGCGGTGCGCCTGCCGGAGGACGCGGCCAGCGCCGAGACGGCCCAGGAACGCCTGTGGATGAGCACCCTGAACGGTCTCTCCGCCTACCAGATGTACCGCCAGCATGTGGGCGTGCACGTGGTGGGCCCGGCGGTGGTGCGCTACCTGCTCGCGGACCCGCATTTCCCGCGCACCGTGCGCCATTGCCTGGGCGAGATCGAGAACTGCCTGTGCGATCTGGTCAACTACGAGGTGCCCATGCACGTCGCCCGGCACGCCTGGCGGCGGCTGGAGGCGATGCGCTTCGACCAGCTCACCTCGGAAACGCTGCACGAGAACCTGGACCAGATGCAGAAGGATCTGGCGGAACTGCACAACGCCATCTCGCGCCAGTTCTTCACCCTGCATCACATCACGGGCCTCCAGGAGCAGTCCGCCCTCTCGCAATGATTCCCGCGCGGCGTCCCGCCGGGACGCCGCGGTCAACCCACGTACAAAGCCATGATGCCCCCCTCACTCGATTTCCCCCGCTACGGCGACAAGCAGAACTCCGATTTTTTCGAGGAATTCCTGGTGCAACTGCTGGAGGAGCGCGACCGTAGCGGCCTGTCCAACATGATCCGGCAGATCGACGCCCTCATGATCACCGTCGAGCCCGGCCACTCCATCGACTACGTGGCCGAGCTGTGTCTGATGACGCCCTACCACTATCTGGTGACGCTGGAATCGGAGAGCCATTTCACCCACATCCTGCGCATCGACATGCGCGCCCCGGACGTGCTGGTGCGGGAAGTGAAGGATCCCAACACACGCGGCATCTTCCGCAGCCTGAACGAGGTCTATCCCATCGGCGCCCAGAAGCCCAACTCCCGCTACATGGGTGAGATCTTCCGGGTCACCAGCCTGCACGACGTGGTGGAGTTGCAGAAATCCCGCGATGTCCGCTTCTTCAACCAGGATCAGATCCGCAAGCTGGAATTGCCCGGCAGCATGGCCGTGGTGAAGCCCAGCCCCTACACCCACAACATCGTCGGCTACTGGGAGCGGCCGGAAGAGAACATCCGCGTCTATCCCTTGGGCTGGTCCACCATCCGGCCCGACGTGCAGGCCGCCTACGAACTGGCGAAGCACAACCAGGAAAAGCTGGGACTGAACAAGCTGCTGCTGCCCATCGACCACCTGGCCACCCGGGTCTACAGCCAGAACCGGGAAGCCGCGATCCTGGAATACCTCACCCTGACCAGCTACTACTACTGGGGCTCCTACGACATCGCCGACCAGAACTCGTCCACCAACGTCACCAAGAGCATCCATCACGCCAACGAACTGGAAAGCCCGGCCAAGGTGTTCACCGCCGCGAACCACCCCTACTTCGTCAACCACCTGCTGCAGTTGCCCTCCCCCACCGAGGCCTTCGTGCGCAACTACGGCCCGCGCCTGCACCACATCGCGGTGGCGGTGAACGACGGCCATACCAACGGCAAGGCCAACATCGACTACGTGGTGGACGCCCTGCGCGACTGCGGCCAGAACTTCCTCCTGGACGTGATCGGCAGCGAGGAGGAAGGCCTCAAGCAGATCTTCTCCAGCGCGTCCGAATACTCCAGCCTGATCATCGAATATGTGCAGCGCTTCGGCGATTTCCAGGGTTTCTTCACCAAGGGCAACGTGGCCCGCCTGACCCATGCCGCCGGCGTGGAGGAGAACCTGCGCGCCATGGACGAGGCCGCGCGCAAGGCCGACGCCACCGCCTGAAGCCGACCGGCGTTTTGGACCAGACCCAAGAGCCCCTCCGGGAAGGGCCCGCCGATCCCGGACAGGTCGCGCTGTTCGAGGCGCGCGGCCTGCTCGACAAGAACCGGCTGCTCGCCACGCTGCTGAGCAACATGGTGGGCATGATCTACCGCTGCCGCGTCGACGAAGCCTGGACCATGGAGTTCGTCAGCGAGGGTTGCCTGGAACTGACCGGCTACCGTCCGGAAGATCTGATCCACAACGCCCGCCTCGACTACGAAACCCTCACCCACCCGAACGACCGGGAGAGCGTCCGGCAAAGCATTCTGGGCGAGCTGGCGAAGAACAACCGTTTCGAGATCGAATACCGCCTTCAGCACGCGGACGGTGGCATCCGCTGGGTATGGGAGCGGGGTATCGGCGTACGCGGCGCGGACGACCAACTGGTCGCCATCGAAGGTTTCATCCAGGACATCACGCAACGACGCCAAGCCGAGGATGACCTGCGCGAGACCGAGCGGCGCTACCGCAGCATCTTCGAAAACGCCACCGAGGGCATCTTCCAGACTTCCCCTGACGGCGGCTACCTCGCCGCCAATCCGGCCCTGGCCCGCATCTACGGCTACGCCACCCCGGCCGAGCTGATCGCCGACCTGAGCGACATCCGCCAGCAACTTTACGTGGACCCGGAACGGCGCCGGGAATTCGAGCGGCTGATGCGGGAATACGGTTATGCGCGCAACTTCGAATCCCCCGTCTACCGGCGCGACGGCGCCGTCATCTGGATTTCCGAGAACGCGCGCGCGGTGCGCGACGCGTTCGGCCGGGTCCAGTTCTACGAAGGGACCGTGGTGGAAATCACGGAACGCAAGCGCTACCAAGAAGAGCTGGAATATCAGGCCGGCCACGACAGCCTGACCGGCCTGCCCAACCGCGCCCTGCTGGTGGACCGCCTGGCCCAGACCCTGCATGCCGCGCGGCGCGAACAGCGCGTGGTGGCCGTGGTGTTCGTGGACCTGGACCACTTCAAGCTGATCAACGACAGCCTGGGCCACCATGTCGGCGACCGCCTGCTGCTGGACATGTCCGTGCGGCTGCGCGCCTGCTTGCGCGGCGAGGACACGGTGGCGCGCCACGGCGGCGACGAATTCGTGCTGATCCTCGCCGACCAGCCGGACGAGGCGGGCATCACCGTGATCCTGCGCCGCTTGCTGGAAAGCATCTCCCAGCCCTGGGCCGCGGAACACGGCGAATACAGCATCAGTTGCAGCATCGGCGTGAGCCTGTTCCCGCGTGACGGCGAGTCCGCCGAGAAACTGCTGAAATGCGCCGACGCGGCCATGTACAAGGCCAAGGATATCGGCCGCAACACCTTCCATTTCTTCACGCCGGAACTGGACGCGGCGGTAAGCGATCGGCTACAGGTCGCCAACCACCTGCGCCGGGCGCTGGAGCGCGGGGAATTCGTGCTGCACTACCAGCCCCGGATCGACATCGCCACGGGCGCAATCGTCGGCGCCGAAGCGTTGATCCGCTGGAACCGGCCGGAAATGGGCATGACGCCTCCCGGCAAGTTCATCCCGGTCGCCGAGGAAACCGGCCTCATCGTGCCCATCGGCGCCTGGGCGCTGCGCGAGGCCTGCGCCCAGAACCAGATATGGCAAGCCTCGGGGCTGCCCCCCATCGTGATTTCGGTGAACCTGTCGCCCATCCAGTTCCGCCGCGCCGGCCTGGTGCGGCAAGTCGCCGACACACTGGCGGAAACCGGCCTGGCAGGACGCTGGCTGGAACTGGAACTCACCGAGTCCTTCATCATGCAGGACGCCGAGCGCATCAACACCGCCATGGGCGAGCTGAAGGCGCTGGGCGTGGAAATCGCCGTGGACGACTTCGGCACCGGCTACTCCAGCCTGAGCTATCTCAAGCGCTTTCCGGTGGACCGGCTCAAGATCGACAAGAGCTTCGTCCAGGACGTGACCCAGGATCCGGACGACGCGGCCATCGCCCGCGCCATCATCAACCTGGGCCACAGCCTCAACCTGCGCGTGGTGGCGGAAGGCGTGGAGACCCCGGAGCAGATGGACTTCATGCGCCTGCACGGCTGCGACGAAATCCAGGGCTATCTTTTCAGCCGGCCGCTGGATGCGGCGGCCTTCGAGGCGCTGCTGCGGGACCGGACATACTGAATTTCCCGCGCCCGGCCCGCGCGCGGAACCCGCCGGCGGCGCAACGATCCATTCCCCGGCTCGTAAAGTTCCCGCAGGTCCGCCGCAGGCCCGACAATCCCCCCATGCCTAGCCCGTCTACCCATCCGTTCCGCGCCCTCAAATCCCGGGATTTCCGACTCTATTTCGCCGGCCAGATCGTTTCCCTCGCCGGCACCTGGATGCAGCAGATCGCCATGAGCTGGCTCGCCTACCGGCTCACCGGCTCCGCCCTGGTGCTGGGCCTGCTCGGCTTCGCCAGCCAGTTGCCCGTGCTGGTGTTCGGCGCCCTCGGCGGCGTCTGGTCCGACCGGGTGGACCGGCGCCGCCTGATGATGTGGACCCAGACCCTGGCCATGATCCAGGCGCTGGTTCTGGCCGCGCTGGCCTGGCAAGGCTGGATCACGCCGTCCCTGCTGCTGATCCTGGCCTTCGTCATGGGCTGCATCAACGCCATGGACATCCCCGCGCGCCAATCCCTGGTGGTGCATCTGGTGGAGGACCGGGCGCAACTGCCCAACGCCATCGCCCTCAATTCCTTCCTGATGAACGCCACCCGCTTCGCCGGCCCCGCCCTGGCCGGCTTTCTCATCGCCCTGGTGGGCGAAGCGGTGTGCTTCGTCATCAACGCCCTCTCCTTCCTCGCCGTGCTGCTGGCCCTGCGCGCCATCCGCGCGCGCCCCCGGGGAGACGGCTCGAAATCCGCCTTGCTCGCCCTGACCGAAGGCCTGCGCTACACCTTCGGCCATGCCGACATCCGCGTCTATCTGTTGCTGGTGGCCGCCGTCAGCTTCTTCATCACGCCCTACGTGGTCATGATGCCCGTGTACGCGAAGGCCATCTTCGGCGGCGACGCCCAGACCTTCGGCCTGCTGGTCAGCAGCGCCGGCGCCGGCTCCCTCCTGGGCAGCCTGTACCTGGCCACCCGCGCCGACATCGACGGCCTCGCCCGCAATGTCTCCCGCGCCGCCGCCCTGAGCGGCGTGGCGCTCACCCTGTTCGCCCTCAACACCCGCCTGGAACTGGCCTACCCGATCCTGATGGTCCTGGGCTTCTCCGTCATCATCACCGCCGCCGGCAGCAACACCCTGCTGCAGACCTGGGTGCGCGACGACATGCGCGGCCGCGTCATGGCCACCTTCACCATGGCCTTCCTCGGCGTCGCGCCCCTGGGCAGCCTCGCCGTGGGTAGTCTCGCCCACGCCATCGGCGTCAGGCCGGCCTTGCTGGTGTGCGGCGCGCTCACCGTGCTAGCGGGTTTGGCGCATGTCTACCGGCGGCGGTTGCTACCGGCATCCGGGTGACGTTTCCCCCCATTGGTTTCTCCCTCCCCCGCTTGCGGTGGGCTTTGGCGGGGTTTCGACGAGCATGCTCGTCGCCGCCAAAGCCGGCCGGCTGTGCAAAGCCGGCCGTGGGTGGGTTGGGGTGGGGGGAAGATTTCCAGGCTTGCCAACCTCCATCGATTCACGAAGCGCGGTTGGCCGGGGGTTGCCCGGCGGCAAGTTACTTTCTTTGCCACACGGCAAAGAAAGTAACCAAAGAAACCGCGCCCCGCTTCCGCCGAAATCCCCGCGCCTCACCCATTCCCACGGGCGGCTCGCAAACTCGCCCTGCGGGCTCAGACATCGCTCGCCGACGGCCCCCGTGGGAATGGGCGAGACGCGGCGGCGTCAGAGGGGAGAGGCGGTTACGCCCGCGCGTGAGGTAGGATTACGAAAAATCCAACGAAGGGAGTGACGCAATTGATCTTCCAATACGCCGCATATCCTGGCGGGGGCCATGAAAATCGATGGATTTGACCTGGGTGAGATGGAATACACGTCATCAGGCCAAGGAATACATGGCATTTTTCTGTCGACATAAACGTTGAGCGTCTTCAGAGGACCGTCTGCCGTGACGAGCGCTAACCACAAAGCAATGAAACATCTCTATCAAGAGGCCATTGCCGTCGCCACCGCAGTAATCAATGAGTGGGATCCCTATGACCTCATTGCTGGTGGCGCACCGAAAGACGAATTTGAAGGTGAGGTTTCCCGTGTCGTGGCCAAGGCAAGTGACGCCCACACGCCTGAGGCACTGGCCAGATTAGTTTCCGAAGTGTTTTCGTCTAGCTTTGAGCCGGAGCGCTTCTCTGTCGAAACGTGCTTACCTGTGGCGTCTCGATTGTTTGAGGAACTTCAAACCCATGGCTTCTTGGAGCGCAAGCCGTGACGCCCAACCCGTCGGTCGAGAGGGACCGCCAACAAGCTACGCTTGTTGGTTCACTCCGCGGCTTCGCCGCTCCGGCGGCCCCTCACCTAGCACGTTATGCGTCATCACATGAGCCTCATTGAAGAAATTCGCCAGTCTTGGGGCTGGGTTGGCATTGAGCCTGTCGAAGTCGTTGGCGAAAACGACTTTGGTAATCTCATCATCAAAGACGTGGACGAAAAATACTGGCGTCTTTGTCCTGAAGATTGCTATTGCGAAGTCATTGCGGCCAATCGGGCTGAGCTTGACCAACTCTCAACTGACCAAGAGTTCCTTCACGATTGGTATATGAAGGCACTTGTCTCTCTGGCAAGAGACAAGCTTGGCCCCCTAGCCGATGGCAGAAAATACTGTATGACAATTCCGGGCATCTTAGGTGGTGCCTACGGCGGAGAAAATTTGGCTACTGCACCTCAGGTTGAGCTTGTGCGTTTCTCAGGTGACATTGCCCGCCAGATCAAAGACCTTCCCCCAGGCTCGCAAATCAAGCTGAAGGTGGTCGATTGAATACGCATAACGATTAAGGTTAGATCGTGATCGCGAAGCGAGCCACGATCTGAACCGGTTGTTGGACAAGCCCGGCCTCCTGGCGTGATTCCCTCTGGAAATATCTCTTCGCCGATCTTGGCGAATCGGGGCTTTCGACACCGGAAAGCCCATTCGATCCGAAGTCCTACCCTGTCATTGCGACAGACCGGACCCCGTTTTCGGGGTTTTGCTGCTCAAATCCGCGTTTTTTCCGATTTCCGGCCGAGCGCCGCCGTGGCGCCGAAGGGCGCGCCGGTGAAAGCCGGTCGGTGGATTTACACGGCCATGTCCTCGACCCTTCCCGCATCCCGTGGTCGAGTCACCCCCGCCGGCGGCATGCGTCGCTGCACCACGCGCATCGGCGCGCCGCAACATGGGCAGCCCGCGTAGGGCGGAAAAGCGAAGCGCCTTCCGCCACATCATTTCCTCCGGCGGATAACGCCTTCGGCTCATCCGCCCTACAACGTCTCCCCACCACCGCCTTTTCCCCTCTGCCGCCGCCGCGTCTCGCCCATTGCCACGGGGGAAGTCGGCGAGCGATGTCTGAGCCCGCAGGGCGAGTTTGCGAGCCGCCCGTGGCAATGGGTGAGGCGCGGGGATTTCGGCGGAAGCGGGGCGGCCTTCTTTTGGTTACTTTTCTTGGCCGAGCAAGAAAAGTAACTTGCCGCCGGGCAACCCCCGGCCCAAGCAACAACCCTTACGTCGCAAATTCAATCCACCCCAAGAGCCGTCTTCGCCAGAGCTACCGCCCACGGCCGGCTTTGCACAGCCGGCCGGCTCCGGCGGCGGCGAGGCATGCTCGCCGAAACCCCGCCTTCGCCCCCTCTGCCGCCGCCGCGTCTCGCCCATTGCCACGGGGGAAGTCGGCGAGCGATGTCTGAGCCCGCAGGGCGAGTTTGCGAGCCGCCCGTGGCAATGGGTGGGACGCGGGGATTTCGGCGGAAGTGGGGCGGCCTTCTTTGGGTTACTTTTCTTGGCCGAGCAAGAAAAGTAACTTGCCGCCGGGCAACCCCCGGCCCAAGCAACAACCCTTACGTCGCAAATTCAATCCACCCCAAGAACCGTCTTCGCCAGAGCTACCGCCCACGGCCGGCTTTGCACAGCCGGCCGGCTCCGGCGGCGGCGAGGCATGCTCGCCGAAACCCCGCCTTCGCCCCCTCTGACGCCGCCGCGGCTCGCCCATTGCCACGGGGGAAGTCGGCGAGCGATGTCTGAGCCCGCAGGGCGAGTTTGCGAGCCGCCCGTGGCAATGGGTGAGACGCGGGGATTTAGCTCCGGCATAACGCCCGCTGCGCGGGCATTAGCCTGCACTGAAACCGGCAAGCCGGTTTTCGGCGGAAGCGGGGCGGCCTTCTTTGGGTTACTTTTCTTGGCCGAGCAAGAAAAGTAACTTGCCGCCGGGCAACCCCCGTCCAACCGCGCTAGGCAGACCGGCACGAGTAGGCAAAGCGAAAAACCTTCCCCCCTCCCCAACCCTCCCCCGCGGGCAGGGGAGGGGGATAAGTTCGCCTCACCCACGCGGGGAAGAAAAGCACCGTGCCTTCGCCCCATGAATCCAATAACCTTCTCCAAATCCGCCCACGGCCGGCCTTGCACAGCCGCCCAAAGGAATGGCGAGGTACAGGGATTTCGCTCCGGCATATCGCCTGCTGCGCGGGCAACCCCCGGCCAGAACGACACACCTCACGCGGTGGATTCAATCCAGCCCGAAACCGCTCTCTCCCAATTCACCGCCCCCCGCAAGCGGGAGCAAAACACGGCGCGCCATATCCCATCTGTTCGGGATGTTCGGGAACTCGCCATTAACCCTCATCCACCAACGACACCGCCACCTCCCCCGTTTCCCGGTCGATCTCGATCCACACCTCGCAATACTCGTCGAGGTCGTCGATGGGGGTCGGGTCGTCGGCGCAACTGCAGCCGGCGATGATGCCGGTGAAGAACAGACCGGCTTTCGCGCGCAGCGTGTGAGGCGTTTCCTCCAGGCGCAGGATGGTCGCGCCCACCCGTTTCGCGCTGACGTGGCTGGAGCGGGTCAAGGCCTGGTCCAGGGGCAGCAGGGTCGCGTCGAGACGTTCGATCTCGTCCTTGAGGATCGCTTTTATCTCGGGGGTTTTCCAGGCGGCGAGGGAGAGCGGGAGGCGGATCATCGTGGCCACGGCAGCGGATGCGTAGCGGGGGATTTCACCACGATTCCCCGCGCAAAGATCACGAAAACGTTAACCAGTTCGCGTTCGTTCCGGCGCATCCTGATTGCCTCGCAACCGCGCTTCGGAGGCTGGCATGAACAAGACTCTGCGTGGCTTCGGCGTGGCCATGCTGCTCGCGCTGCCCCTGGCATTCCCGTTGCTGGCTCCGCACGGGGCGCGATCCGCGCCGCTCCAGCAGGCGGTTCCCGCGCCGGAATTCACCATCGGCGCCGACTGGATCAACTCGTCCCCCCTGACCCTGGGCGACCTGAAGGGGAGTGTGGTGCTGCTGGACGTATGGACTTTCGGTTGCTGGAACTGCTATCGCTCCTTCCCCTGGCTCCGGGATCTGGAAACCCGTCTCGGCCCCAAGGGGCTGAAGGTGGTCGGCATCCACAGTCCCGAGTTCGAGCACGAGCGGGACGGCGCGGCGGTGCGCGCGAAGGCGCGGGAGTTCGGCCTGACCCACCCGATCATGCTGGACAACGATTTCCGCTACTGGAAGGCCTTGAACAACCGCTATTGGCCGGCCTATTACCTGATCGACCGGGAGGGCCGGATACAGGCGCGCTTCGTGGGCGAGACCCACAAGGACAGCGCCCAGGCCCGGGAGATCGAGGGGGTGCTCGAGGCATTGCTGGCGCGACCGGCGGGAAGATGAGCTTGCCGCGCCCAGGCGGTTGGCCGGTCGGGAGCAAACCGTCAAGCGAGGCGATTACAATGGCGGGGTTTACCTAAGCGGTACCCAGAATGCGCCAAAAACTCTCCTACCTCGTTCTCGCACTGCTTCTTCTCTCGGGTTGCGCCAGCCAGGAAATCCAGCACAAGGACGGCAGCAAATCCGCCCGTAGCTTCGCGCTCTCGAACCTGGCCAAGGGCGACGTGGACATGCTGACGGAGATCAGCCAGCGGGAGATGTTGAAAAGCCTCAAGTTGCTGACCGAGAAGTTGTATCGGCGCAATCCGCAGGAATACCGCAAATCCGGCTTCGAGAATGCCGAGACGGCCGCCGCCCGCATCTTCGACGAAGTGCCCAGGTGGCCCGAATCCAGCCTGTCCAAGCTGAACTGGGAAGAGAACTTCAAACTCGCGTTTCTCGAAGGCTATGGCGGCGACCGGGTGTACGCCTACATGTCCGCGCTGACCAGCATGCTGATGGCGTCCTACAACGACCGGATCGAATTCTTCCTGCCGGACGAGCTTTCCGCGCAGAAGCTCTATAACAGCGCGCGCAATATCGAGGTGGCGGTGTGGAAGCTCTCCAACGCGAAGCTGACCTCCGGCGCGAAATTCCTGATCAGCAACAGCATGGACGGCGAAGCCCAGAACCTGTCCTACGAGCGGGAGTTCGGCAAGATCATCGCCCAGCAGGACTTGCTGGCCCTGCTCATCGAGGACAAGAGCAACCGTTCCATCAGCCGGGTGTTCCAGAACGCCGCCACCTTCGCCTTCCTGCCTATCTAGCGCCATCCTCGGGCGACATGGACTGGCGCGCGGCCAAGGATTATGGATTCACCGCGGAACTCGATGCCGCCGGCTGGGCCTGGCAGTTTCTGCGCCGCTGTCCGGAATACCGTGCGGATCACGCCTGGTTCGCGGCGACCTGGCATGCCCTGGAAGCCGAATACGGCGTGCCCCCGGAACGGGATTTCTTCCGCTGGAAACAGGATTCCCGCGCCTGGCGCGCGGAAGCCGAGATCGCGGGCTGCGGCACGGATCTTTGTCCCGGCGAGAACGACCAGGTCTTGATCGAATGCTGGATGGGCGCCAAATGGGGCTTCCGCAAGTTCCCCGTCGATCCGGCCGTCGATTTCCCCGAGGCGCTGGCCTGGCGCGACCAGCCCATCGAAGTGGAACCGGTTTGCGCTGCGCAAGTCGATCTTTTTCCAGCCGAGCGGGTCGCGTTGGGCTTCGACCTGAGCCTGCCCCTGGATGCGCAACTGGAGGCGGCCCGGCGCAAACTGGCGCTGTTGCGGCATGGCATGGCCAAATCCGGCGCTTTGCCGCCGCTCAGCCTGCGCCAGGGAGCGCCAGTCTGGCGCGTCTGGCTGCGCATGCTGGACGGCCTGGATGCCGGCGCGGGCTTGCCTGAGATCGGACTTGCACTGGAACTGGCCGATCCGGCGGGAGCGCTGGCCGCCGCCCGTGTCACCTGCCGGAAAGGATACCGGCGCATTCTCATGCTGGCGGATCGATAACCTTCAAGGAGAACACCATGGCGATGGACGTGATCGACTACGACATCTTCGGCGACGACATGCAGTACGTGGAAATCGAGCTGGACCCGGGCGAGGCCGCCATCGGCGAAGCCGGCACCATGATGTTCATGCAGGACGGCGTGGACATGGAAACCATCTTCGGCGACGGCTCCGCCGCCCAGTCCGGCCTGCTGGGCAAGCTGATGGGCGCGGGCAAGCGCCTGCTCACCGGCGAATCCCTGTTCACCACCGTCTACGTCAATCAGGCCACCGGCAAGCGCCGGGTCGCGTTTTCCGCGCCCTATCCCGGCAAGATCATCCCAGTGGACCTGAAGCAGATCGGCGGCACCCTGATCTGCCAGAAGGACGCCTTCCTGTGCGCCGCGAAAGGCGTCAGCCTGGGCATCGCCTTCCAGCGCCGGCTGGGCGCGGGCTTCTTCGGCGGCGAAGGCTTCATCCTGCAGAAACTGGAAGGGGACGGCATGGTGTTCTTCCACGCCGGCGGCACCATCGCCGAGAAGAACCTGGCGCCTGGCGAAGTCCTGCGCGTGGACACCGGCTGCCTGGCCGCATTGCAGCCTTCCGTGGATTTCGACATCCAGTTCGTCGGCAAGATCAAGACCGCCCTGTTCGGCGGCGAGGGGCTGTTCTATGCGCGCCTGACAGGGCCGGGAAAAGTCTGGTTGCAGACCCTGCCGCTTTCGCGTCTGGCCAACCGCATCATCGCCGCCGCGCCGAAAGCGGGCGGCAAACAGACCGGCGAGGGCTCGGTTCTGGGCGGGCTGTTCGACGGCGACAACGACTGAGCGCCGGCGAGCCGCTTTAACCTGGCCGTAACATGACTGACGCATTCTTCCGCTTTACCCAAGGCGAACCCACGATGGATTTGATTCTTTGGCGCCATGCCGACGCCCAGGACGGCAGCCCGGACATGGAACGGGCATTGACCGCGAAAGGCGTGAAACAGGCCCGGGAAATGGCGGATTGGCTGGCGCCGCGCCTGCCCAAGAACACCCGCATCCTGGTCAGTCCCGCCGTGCGGGCCTATCAGACCGCGAACGCGCTAGGCCGGGACTACGAAACCGTGCTGGAGATCGCGCCTGGCGCGGACGGCGTGCATGTCCTGGGCGCGGCCGGCTGGCCGGATGCCTCGGGCACGGTGCTGGTGGTCGGGCATCAGCCCACGCTGGGGGATGCGGCCAGCATTCTGCTGTTCGGAGAAGCGCGGCCCCTGAGCATCAAGAAGGCCGGCCTGCTCTGGCTGACCAACCGGGTGCGCGGCAGTCAGCCGCAGACCATCCTGAAGGCGGCCATGACGCTGGAAATGCTCTGAGGCGCTTCCGGCGCCGCCGGATCAGTCCAGACCGAGTTGTTCGACCCAGGCCAGGGCTTGCAGGTGAGCTTCGCTCACCTGGTCGGGGGACAGCATGAGCGAGGTGGACAGTTCTTCCAACTGGTCCTCGTCGCCGCTCTCCACCGCCTCCACCAAGGACAGGAAGGGCCCGTAGATGCCGGTGTGGTCCAGCAGCGCATCGGCCAGCTTGTCCGTGATGACCACCCGCTCCAGCACCTGCTCCATGGGCATTTCCAGGAACGCGGGCAGCAGGGAGAACACGCCGACGATGAACAGATTGTCCTGATCGCCGCGGGGCAGAATATGCTTGCCCAGCAGTTCGCAGAGCCGGCCACGCGTGATGGCGGTGCGCGAAAGGGTGGGCGAGGTGGGCGAGCCGCCCGCCGTGGCCATCAACAGGGTCAGCCAGCGGTACAGGGGCTGCATGCCCAGGATGCTCACCGCGTGGCGGATGGACTGGACTTCGCAGGACAGGCCGAAACCGGCCGAATTGATGTAGCGCAGCAGCTTGAAGGTCAGCGCCACATCCTTCTTGAACAGGGATTCGAGATCCTTGACGTCCGCCCCCTGGCGCACTTTTTCCAGCAGTTGCAGCACGGTGGTGTGGCCGGGATTGATGATCTTCGCCACCATGTTTTCCGGACGCGCGAAGTAATAGCCCTGGAAATAATCGAAACCCAGTTCCCGGCAATGGTGGAACTGTTCCATGGTTTCCACTTTTTCCGCGACCAGCTTGACCGGGTAGCGCCTGACCAGTTTGACCGTCCTGGCCAACTCGGCGGGGCTGTGGGCCAGCACGTCCAGTTTCACGTAGCTGGCCAAAGGCAGCAGAGGCTCGGATTCCGGCAGATAGTGGAAATCGTCGAGGGCGAAGCGGTAGCCCGCCTCTTTGAGTTCGGCCAGCCGGTCCAGCACCTCCTGGGATACCTTGACGGTTTCCAGCACTTCGATGACCACCTTGTCATGGGGCAGCAGGGTGGAAAAGCTGGACATCAGCATGGACAGTTCCATGTTGACGAAGGCCAGTTTGCCCTTCAGCAGCCATTCCGTGCCCATGTTGCACAAGGTGTTGGAAATGACCGTGATGCCCGCGTCCACGTCGGATTCGATGCGGGCGCTCTGCGCATGGGCGGCGTGGCGGAACAGCAGTTCGTAAGCCACCAGCTGATGCTTACTGTCCACGATGGGCTGGCGGGCGATGAAGGCGTCGTTGCTCATTGCGGAATCATGCCTGTGATGGGCAGGGGAGACCAGTGCCCCCGCCCGAAGTGGGATGTCAGGCCTGGGTGAAAAGGCTCATGGGCGTATCGGAAGTGATATTGCCCAGCAGTTCCTCCATGTCCAGAACCAGGACGATGGAGCCGTCCCCGGACAGGGTGGCGCCGGCGATACCCTTGGGCTTGATGTCGGACAGGGGCTTGATCACCACGTCGTCGCGGCCGACGAAACCGTCCACCGCCATGATGAAGGCGCTGTCGCCGGCATGCATCAGCACGCCGAAAGCCGGCGCGTGCTTGGCCTCCCAGCCGATCAGCTTGGCCAGGCTGCGGATCGGCAGCACCTCGTCGCGCACCACCATGGTGGCGCGTCCGGAAACCCGCTGCACTTCGCTGGGCTTGATGGGGATGATTTCCCGCACCATGGACAGCGGCACGGCGAAGGACTGGTTGTTCAGGCGCACCACCAGCACCGGCAGGATGGCGAGGGTCAGCGGCAGGGAAATGGTGAAAGTGGAACCCTGTCCCGGCACCGAGACGACATCGATCTTTCCGTTGAGCTTGGAAATATTGGTCTTCACCACATCCATGCCGACGCCGCGGCCGGACACGCTGGATATCTCGTCCTTCGTGGAGAATCCGGGCAGGAACACGAGATGCAGGCTCTGGCGGTCGTCCAGGCCGTTGGCGATTTCCGCGTCGATGATGCCCTTTTCCACGGCCTTGCGCCGGAGCACATCCGGCCGCATGCCCTTGCCGTCGTCGGAAATCTCGATGTAGATATGATCGCCCACCTGACTCGCGGACAAGGTCACGATGGCCTTGCTCGGCTTGTGGGCCGCGGCGCGATCCTCCGCGCTCTCGATGCCGTGGTCCACGGCGTTGCGCACCAGGTGGACCAGCGGATCGTTCAAATCCTCGATCATGGTCTTGTCGAGTTCGGTTTCCTCGCCGGACAGGACCAGTTCCACATCCTTGCCCAGTTGCCGGGCCAGATCGCGCGCCAAGCGCGGGTATTTCTGGAACAGGCGGCCGATGGGCTGCATGCGTGTCTTCATGACCGCGTTCTGCAAGTCGGATACCAGCAGATCGAGCTGGCTGACGGCGGTATCCAGCGCCTTCAAGGTTTCCTGGTCGGTGCGCCCATGGAGAATCTGTGTTTTCAGGTTGGCGATACGGTTCTTGGTCAGGCCGATTTCGCCGGATAGATTGAGTACCTGATCCAGCCGCGCCGTATCGATGCGGATGGTGGTTTCCTTTTGCAGGTTCTGAGGCGGCGCGGCATTGCCCGAGGAGGACCGGGAAGGCGTCGGCAGATCCTGCGCGGGCGACGGGCGCGGCGCCTCGGGAGCCGCGGCGTGGGGCGCGGGCGCCGGAGCGGGTTCGCTGGCCGCGACGGGCGCGGAAGCCGCCGGGGCCGCCGGCTGGGGAATGGGCGCGCCGGTCAAGACGGCATGCAGCACATCCCAGTTGATATCGTCTTCGCCGCGGGCGGGGGAAGCGGGTTCGGGAGTGGGCGCGGCGGCGGCCACGGGCGCAGCGGCGGGCGCGGCGGGAGCCGGAGCGGCTTTTTCCGACTTCGGCGCGGGCAGGTTTCCGGCCAGGGCCGCATCCAGGTTGCTCAGCAACTCGGCATCGGCGGGTTGGGGTTGCACGCTCTGGGACAGGGCGCCAAACATGTCGCGCACCGTGGCCGTGGCCGCCATGATGGTGTCCATCAACTCGGCGGACAGATGCAGCTCGCCGTTACGCAGCTTGTCGAACAGGTTTTCCGTGCGGTGGCACAGGTTGACCAGGTTCTCCACATTGAGGAATCCGGCGCCGCCCTTGACGGTATGGAACCCCCGGAAGATGTCGTTGAGCAGTTCCCGGTCCTCCGGGCGCTTTTCCAACTCCACCAGTTTGTTGTCCACCTGGGATAGCAGTTCCCCGGCTTCCAGCAGGAAATCCTGCAGCAGTTCTTCCATTCCGCCGAAGTCGCTCATGATCCTCTCCCGTTAAAAACCCAGGCTTTCCAGCAGGTCGTCCACCTGCTCCTGGCTGGTGACCACATCGGTACGCCCTGTGGCGTTCACCACCGGACCATTCAGCAGGCCCGGCGCCACGGCCTGGCGCTTGTCCTCCGGGGTGGTCTCGATCAACAGGGCAAGCAGTTGGGACTCCAGATTCTGGGCAGCCTCCAACACTTTCTTGATGACCTGGCCAGTCAGATCCTGGAAATCCTGGGCCATGATGATTTCCATCAACTGGGCGTTGGTCGCATCCGTGCGGGACGGCACATCGGCAAGATAGGCGCGCGTGTCCCGCACCAGATCCTTGAATTCCGTCACGCCAAGCTGTTTGCCGAACAACTTGTCCCACTTGCCGGCAAGGTCTTTCGCGTTGTCGGCGATCTTGGCCTGGATGGGTTGGGCGATCTCCGCGGCGTTCAGGGCGCGCTCGGCGGCCTGCGCGGTCATGGCGGCGATGTAATTCAAGCGGTCCCGGTTGTCGGGCAGCTCGTTGGCCACTTTCTCCAGGCTTTTATCGAACCCCAGCTCGCGCAACAGGTTGTGCAAGCCCCGCGTCATCTGGCCGAGTTGGGAGAAGACGCTCTCCGGGCAATTGCCCTCGCCATCGCCGCCTTCGCTTTGGGATACGGCCTGGGCGATGCTGTCGAACAGATTCTCGAGTTCGGGCGTGTCGCTTTCCCCGCCCGACTTGGCTTCGGCCTTGGGCGGCTCGGGAGGCGGCACAAAGGCGATGCTGTCGAACAAAGCTTCGAGATCAGGAGAGTCGCCGCTCATCGTTGCTCCTTGTTTGCTGTTTCACCCTGATCACATGCCGTACTTCTCGAAGATCTTGCCCAGCTTTTCTTCGAGAGTCGCCGCCGTGAAGGGTTTGACGATGTAACCCGAGGCGCCGTTCTGGGCAGCCTCGACGATGTTTTCCTTCTTGGCCTCGGCGGTGATCATGAGCACCGGGAGATGCTTCAGGGTGGCATCCGCGCGGATGGCCTTGAGCAATTCGATGCCGGTCATGACGGGCATGTTCCAATCGGTCACGACAAACTGGAAATTGCCACCTTTGAGCTTTTGCAAGCCCACCGAGCCGTCCTCGGCTTCATCGACGTTGGTGTAACCCAGTTCCTTGAGCAGGTTGCGCACGATGCGGCGCATGGTGGAGAAATCGTCCACCACCAGGAATTTCATGTTCTTGTCGGCCATCGTAAGTCCTCTTTATCCGCTAATCCGATGCATTGTAACCATCGGGCCTCTAGCGTTTAAGGAATGCGAGGAGGGTATCGGCCAACACCGCCGGATCGAACTTGGCGACATAGGCATCCACGCCGACCTGCTGTCCCATGGTGCGATTGGCTTCGGAGGAAAGCGAAGAGTGCATGACCACGGGAATGCCTTCGAAACGACCGTCGGACTTGATGTTTCGCGTGAGCACATAGCCGTCCATCTCCGGCATCTCGGCGTCCACCAGAATCAGCTGGATATGGTTTTTCAAGGACATCCGCTCGGTGCTTGAGCGATTGGCCATATTGGTGAGTTTCTCCCAAGCCTCGAGACCGTCGTTGGCCTGGATGTACTTCACGCCGAGCTTATCCAGCACGGAAATGATTTCCTTGCGGGCCACCGTGGAATCGTCGGCGAAGAAGATGGTCGCCTCGCGGCCGGGCTCCACCGTGGGAAGAACCGGCATGGCCTTCTCGCCAAGAACCTCGACCAGTACCCGCTCCACATCCAGGATGGAGACCAGTCGGCCGTCCTCCAACTCGGTGATGGCGGTGATCATGCCGTCCTGGCCGGCCAGCATGTTTTCCGGCGGCTTCACCTTGTCCCAGTCGACCCGGATGATGCGATCCACATCCTGCACCAGAAAACCCTGGGTATGCCGGGAGAACTCGGTGACGATCATGGTCTCACCGATGCCGGGAGGCGCGCCTTCCAGCTTGATGAAGCGGGCCAGGGAAATGACCGGGATGATGCTGCCGCGCAGGGAAATGACCCCTTCCACTCCACCCGGCATGTTGGGCGTCAGGGTAATGGGCGGCGTGGGAGAGACTTCCCGCACCTTGAAAACGTTGATGCCAAAGGTTTCATGGGTGCCCAGGGAAAACAGCAGCAACTCCATTTTGTTGGAGCCCGCCAATTTGGTGCGGGCGTCCACGGCCTCTAGCAGCTTGTTGGGTTCCAGCGGGTTCATAAGTTTCCGTTCCCCTTACTTGAGCAGGCGGTTCAACACTTCGGCGAGTCGATGGGGCTCGAATTTGGGTACGTACTCATCGACACCGACGGAGAGGCCCAATTGCTTGTTGGCATCCGAGGACAACGAGGAATGCATCAACACCGGAATGCCGGCGAAACGCGGGTCCGACTTGACGTTTTTGGTCAGGACGTAACCATCCATCTCGGGCATCTCCACATCGGTCAGCACCAACTGGACATACTCGGAGACGGGGCGCCCCGCGATCTCCGCCTGGGCGGCGATCTTCTGCAATTCGTCCCAGCCTTGCCGACCGTTGATCGCGCTGATGCCGTTCACGCTCAACGCCTCCAGGGTGCGCTCGATCTGTTTGCGGGCCACCGAGGAATCATCCGCATACAGCACCGTGCGATTGGGCTTGTCCAAAGGCGCCAGGGTGGCGAACAGATGGCTGTCGTCGATCTGAGAGGTGTCGGCCAGGATCTTTTCCACATCCAGCATCATCACAAGGCGGCTGTCCTTGAGTTCGGTCACCGCCGTGACCAGCCCGCCCATGCGGGCGGTCAGCATGCTGGGAGGCACTTTCATCTCGGCCCAGTCGAGGCGCAGGATGGTATCCACCTCGCCCACCAGGAACCCCTGGGTATGGCCGTTGTACTCGGTGACGATCATGATCGCCGAAGGCGCATCGGTGGATATGCCGATGTACTTGGCCAAGTCCACCACCGGAACCAGTACCCCGCGCAGGCTGACCATGCCCTCGACGGCGGCGGGCATGTCCGGCGCGCGCGTGATTTCAGGGATGCGCATGACTTCCCGCACCTTGAATACATTGATGCCGAAGGTCTCTTTGCGACTTGTGCTGACATCCGTGCCCAGCGTAAAGAGCAGGATTTCCAGCTTGTTCGCGCCGGCGAGCTTGGTGCGCGCATCAATGCGCCTCAACAAATCCGACATGTCTACCTCGATTGGTCGCGCGGCCTTTGATTTAGGGCCGCAGGGTTCTGTCGCCCCATCATCGGCCCTAGTGGAAAAAACTTTAACGCGACGATAGTTTAATATCCTGGTCCCATGTCCGCCCCCTCTGTCCCGCCCTTCCACCAAGCCGACGACGACGAGTTGCGGCAGGCTTTCGCCCTGTTCAGTGAAACCTCGGAAATGCTCGCGGGCACTTATATGGAGCTTCAGGCCCAGGTCGCCCGTCTCACCAGCGAACTGGCGGATGCCAATGGCGAACTGGCCAGGCGCGAGCGCCTGTCCGCCCTGGGGGAAATGGCGGCTCAGGTCGCCCACCAACTGCGCACGCCGCTGGCCACCGCGCTGTTGTATGCCAGCCACTTGGCGCGCCCGCAACTGAACGAGACCGATCGGGTCCGTTTCGCCGAAAAGACCCTGTCCCGCCTACGGTATCTGGAACGGCTGATCCAGGACATGTTGCTGTTCGTCAAAGGCGCCAGGCTTTCCGAGGAGCCATTCCCGCTCAGCGCGCTGCTGGAAGAACTGGCCCAGACGCTGGAACCCCATGCCTCGGCGAGAAACGTGGCGTTCAATCTGGCGATGCCCGTGGCCGACCTTACCCTGGCCGGCGATCGCCAAGCCATATCCGGCGCGCTCATCAATCTGTTGGAAAATGCGATTCAGGCCTGTGACACGGGTGGCACGGTCAGCCTATCGGTCGGCGGGGAGGGCAGCCCGTTCGCCGCGTTCCGGGTGGAAGACACCGGTGTCGGCATTCCGGAAGCCGCTCGCGAACGGCTCTATGAGCCCTTCTTCACCACGCGCGGCGAGGGCAGCGGTCTCGGTCTGGCCATCGTTCGCCAGGTTGCCGAGGCGCATGGCGGCTGGGTCGAATGGACGCAGAGGGCAGAGGGCGGCAGCCGTTTTACCCTATATCTACCCTTCACTTCACGGGAAAGAAACGATGCCTGAAGCCTTGCCCGTGCTGGTTATCGAGGACGACGACGCTCTGCGCGAAGCCTTGGGCGACACGCTGGAACTGGCCGGTTACACCGCCATCGGCGCGGCGGATGCGGAACGCGCGCTGTCCTGGCTGGAGAAAGGCAATCCCGGCCTGGTTCTCAGCGACGTGCAGATGCCCGGCATGGACGGCCACGCCTTTCTGCGCACGCTGAAAGCCCGCCGCCCCGACATTCCCGTCATCCTGATGACCGCTTATGGCCAGATCGACCGGGCGGTCCAGGCGATCCGGGATGGCGCCGCAGATTACCTGCCCAAGCCTTTCGAGCCCGACCGGCTCCTGGCCACGGTGGCGCGCTATTTCCGCCGATCCGGCGAAACCCACGATTTAGGCGTGGTGGCGGAAGACCCCACAAGCCGCGCCTTGCTGGAGCTGGCCAGGCGAGTGGCGGCAAGCGAGGCCGCCGTCTTGCTGACCGGGGAATCCGGCGTCGGCAAGGAAGTGTTCGCCCGCTATATCCATCAGCACTCCGCGCGCGCGAAAGGTCCGTTCGTCGCGGTCAATTGCGCGGCCATCCCGGAAAACCTGCTGGAATCCGTGCTGTTCGGCCACGAGAAAGGCGCGTTCACGGGCGCCTCCACGACCCAGCCCGGCAAGTTCGAGCAGGCCAATGGCGGCATCCTGTTGCTGGACGAGATATCCGAACTGCCTCTCAATCTCCAGGCGAAACTGCTGCGGGTGCTCCAGGAACGGGAAGTGGAACGGGTTGGCGCGCGCACGCCGGTCGCCTTGGATGTCCGGGTCGTCGCCGCGACAAACCGGGATCTGGCGGGATGGGTGCGCGAAGGCAAGTTTCGGGAAGACCTTTTCTACCGCCTCAACGTTTTCCCCCTCGAAATTCCGCCCCTGCGTGAACGGCCGGCCGACATTCCCCCCTTGGCGCGGCATTTTCTGAAACGCTCCGAACAACTGGTCGGCAGGGGTGGCTTCGCCTTGTCCGACGCGGCCCTGGCCGAATTGACGGGGTATACTTGGCCCGGTAACATCCGTGAGCTATGTAACGTGGTTCAGCGGGCGATGATTCTTGCGTCCGATGCGGATATCAGACCGGAACATCTGATGTTGCCCAGGTCTTCGACGCGAGTCGCGCCGGAAACAGCCAGGGAAGCCGGATTACCGGGGGAAGTGGGCCTTAAGGACGTGGAACGGGAAACGATTTTGGGCACCCTGAAACGCATGGAAGGTTCCCGCCGAAGAACGGCGGAGATGCTCGACATGAGCGAACGGACCTTGCGTCACAAGCTCAAGCAATACCGTGAAGCGGGCTTTCTGGATGGAGATGACCTCCTATAATCGGTAGCAGGAGGCAGGGCGATGAGCAATATCGATCAGATGGTCAACCAGCTTCGTGCCGTCGCGGCGCAAGCGTCAGCCACGCCCGCGACCCAAGCCCAGGAACCCCAGTCCCAGGATTTCGCCGCGATGCTCAAATCGGCGGTGGACGAGGTCAACAGCGCCCAGATGGATGCCAAGCAATTGACCCGTCAGTTCGAAGTCGGCGATCCCGATGTCAACCTCCAGGATGTGGTCCTCTCGTTGCAGAAGGCCAGCCTTTCCTTCCAGACCATGGTGCAGGTTCGTAACAAACTGGTTTCCGCCTACCAGGAAATCATGAACATGCAGGTCTGACCAGGCACGGTTGACGGATGGCCCTGCAGCCCCAGCAGCTTCTCTCCAATTTCGCCTACCGCTTCAACGAGCTTCCCGCCTCCCGGAAGATGGGGCTGGCGGCGACCTTGGCGGCGACGATCGCGATCATCGTCGGCTTGTTCCTCTGGTCCAGTTCGCCGGACTACCGGGTGCTCTTCTCCAATCTGTCGGAAAAGGATGCCGGCTCTGTCGTAGCCACCCTCCAGCAGATGAATGTGCCCTACAAAACCGAGGCGGGCGGCACCTTGTTGGTGCCCGGCGACCAGGTCTACGACCTGCGTTTCAAGCTCGCGGCCCAGGGGCTGCCCAAGGGAGGAGGGGTCGGCTTCGAATTGATGGATTCCCCGAAACTGGGGATGACCCAGTTCCAGGAGCAATTGGCCTTTCAGCGCGGGCTTGAAGGCGAACTGGCGCGCACCATCCAGTCCCTGGCGCCGGTCGAGTCCGCCCGGGTTCATCTTGCGATTCCCAAACCCTCCGTGTTCATCCGCGACAAGCAGGCGCCTTCCGCTTCCGTGCTGGTGAACCTGCATCCCGGCCGGGCATTGGAACCGGGCCAGGTCCAGTCCATCGTGCATCTGGTGGCCAGCAGCGTTCCGGAGCTCTCCCCCGGCAGCGTGACGGTGGTGGACCAGACCGGCAACATGTTCACGTCCACCGGCGACAGCCAGAGCATGCGCGGCCTGAATTCCAACCAGCTGGATTACATCCGCCAGATGGAGGGCTACTACGCCCAGCGCATCGAATCCATCGTTTCCCCCATCATCGGTGAGCGCAACGTCAAGGCGGAAGTACGGGCGGACCTGGATTTTTCCGAGACCGAGGCGACCAGCGAAACCTACAAACCCAACTCAACGCCTGATGCCCAGGCCATCCGCAGCCAGCAATCCGTCGACGACACCAATTCGGGGGGCGGCTCTCAAGCCCAAGGCGTACCCGGCGCCCTCAGCAATCAGCCACCCGGCCCCGCCAGCGCCCCCTTCAACGCGCCGCAGGGTGCCAACGCCGGCCCGAACGCCGGGACCGGAAGCACGGGCCTGGGCGCCGGCGCGTCCAGCCGCAAGGAAAGCACGGTCAATTTCGAGCTGGACAAGACCATCCGCCATGTCCGTGAACCCCTGGGCCGGGTAAAGCGCCTCTCCGTCGCCGTGGTGGTCAACTACAAAGCGGGAACGGCCGGCGAGGATGGCCAGGTCGGCAAACCCACGCCCTTGAGCCCCCAGGAACTGACCCAGATCAACAATCTGGTCAAAGAGGCAATGGGTTTCAACCAGGAGCGGGGCGATACGGTGAACGTGGTGAATGCCGCCTTCACGGAAACCAAGACCGACATCGAGGTTCCGCTCTGGAAGGATCCGGACAACGTCTCCATGGCGAAATCCCTGCTGAAGAATCTGCTTGTCTTCGGTCTGGCCTTCTATCTGGTCTTCGGCGTGCTGCGCCCGCTGCTGCGCGATCTGGTGAAACCACCGGAACCCGTGGTTCAATTGCCCGGCGAATCAGGCGCGGTGGAAGGCGGCGGGAGCGGACCCGGCGGCAAAGCCGCCGAGGCCTACACGGATGCATTGACCAAGGTGAAGGAGTTCACCAAGACGAATCCCAAAGTGACCGCGGATATCGTCAAGGAATGGATGAGCAAGGAATGAGCGAGACCAACGTCAACGAATGCGCCATTCTGATGCTTGCTCTTGGTCACGAAGAAGCGGCGGAAGTATTCAAGTATCTGGGGCCGAAGGAAGTACAGAAACTCGGCGTTGCCATGACCACCATCGGCAATGTCAGCCGCGATCAGATGGAAACGGTGCTGCATTCCTTCATCAACGAAACCGAAGGCCGGGTCAGCCTCGCGGATTCCGATGAATACATCCGTTCCGTTCTCAAGAAAGCCCTGGGCGACGACAAGGCCGCTCACCTCATCGACCGCATCCTGCAAGGCAACGAGAGCGCCGGCATCGAAAGCCTGAAGTGGCTGGATTCCGCCAGCGTGGCGGAAATGATCCGCAACGAGCACCCCCAGATCATCGCCACCATCATGGTGCACCTGGAGCGGGACCATGCCAGCGAGATCCTCAATCTGCTCCCGGAGCGGCTGCGCAACGACGTCATGGTGCGCATCGCCACGCTGGAAGGCATTCAGCCCATGGCCATGCGGGAATTGAACGAGGTGCTGACCCAGCTTCTGTCCGGCGGGGAAATCACCAAGAAAAGCTCCCTGGGCGGCGTCAAGGCGGCGGCGGACATCCTCAACTACATGGGCGGCGCGATCGAGGCCTCCGTCCTGGCCAACATTCGCGAGCACGACGCCGAACTGGCGCAAAAGATCCAGGACCAGATGTTCACCTTCGACAACATCATGGATCTGGACGACCGTTCGGTTCAGCTCCTGTTGCGCGAAGTTCAGTCCGAGACGCTCATCATCGCCCTCAAGGGCACCTCCCAGGCGCTCAAGGATCTCATTTTCAAGAACATGTCCACGCGCGCCGCCGAGGCACTCAAGGAGGACTTGGAGGCGAAGGGGCCGGTACGCCTGTCGGAAGTGGAGGCGGAGCAAAAGGAAATCCTCAAGATCGTGCGCAAACTCGTGGACGAAGGGCAGATCGTGCTCGGCGGCAAAGGTGGCGAGGAAGGGCTGGTCGAGTGACGATGGCGGACGCGTTCACCCCGGACCGGGAAGTCTGAAGCATGTCCAAGGTCATTCCCAAGGAGCAGTTGACCGCTTACCAGCGCTGGGAGTTGGCCGCCTTAGACGACGAATCCCCCGGCGGGCATTCCGCCCATGGGCTAGCGCACCCCGCCGACGGCCAGGATGCGGCTGACAAGCTGGTTCTGCCCACGGCCGAGGATGTCGAGCGGCTGCACCAGGAGGCTTGGCAGGAAGGCTACAACCTGGGACTGGAGGAAGGACGCAAGGCCGGTTTCGAGGCGGGTCGCGAAGCCGCCGAGGAACACACGAGGCGGCTGAATGCGTTGGCCGTCGCCCTCGAAGGGGGCCAACTGAGGAAGGACGAGGAGCTTGCCCGGGAAGTGCTCGCGTTGGCCCTGGCGGTCGCCCAACAGGTCGTGCGCCGTGCCTTCAGCGTCAAGCCGGAATTGATTCTGGACGGCATCAAGGAGGCCCTTCTCTCCCTGCCGGCCTTGAACGGCCACCACAAGATCGTCACCCATCCAGACCATGTGGACATGGTTAAGGACTGGCTCGCCCGCGAACACGGGCATCTTTCCTGGAAAGTCAGCGCCGAGGCGCAGATGGAACCCGGCAGCTTCCGCTTCGAGAGTTCATATAGCGAGCTCGACGGCAGCCTACACACTCGCTGGCAGGAAATCACTGAATGTCTGGGCATCGATGACACATGGCTGAGCTGAATCCGGCCGCCTCCCTCATCACCTACCTGCGCGACTGCCAGGAAGCGGTCAGCCAGATGACGCCCTGGCGCGTGACCGGCAAACTGACCCGGGTGGCCGGGCTCATCATGGAGGCCTCCGGTCTCAAGCTGGCCACGGGTGTTTCCTGCCATGTCATCATGCCTGGCGGCCAGCAGGTGGACGCCGAGGTCGTCGGCTTTTCCGGTGAGCGCCTCTACCTGATGCCGTCCACGGATGTCTATGGCCTGGGCCCGGGCGCCACGGTGGAAACCGCCGTGGTCTGCGGTTTTGAGCCGCCCCGGGTCAACAAGCCCTATAACCGGCGCCGCCGTATCGAAGACCGCATTCGTCAGGTCGCGGTCGGGCCGGAATTGCTGGGCCGGATCATCGACGGCGCCGGCCGTCCTCTCGATCGGCTCGGCCCGGTGGAAGCGACGCGCCGCGCGCCGCTCCACTCCCGCCCCGTCAACCCCATGGAACGGGAACCCATCAAGGACGTGCTGGATGTCGGCGTGCGCTCGATCAATGCCTTGCTGACGGTGGGGCGCGGACAGCGCATGGGCTTGTTCGCCGGTAGCGGCGTCGGCAAATCCATGTTGCTGGGCATGATGGCCCGCTATACCGAAGCCGACGTGGTGGTGGTCGGGCTGATTGGCGAACGGGGCCGGGAAGTTAAGGACTTCATCGAAAACATCCTGGGCGAGGAAGGTTTGCGGCGTGCCGCCGTCGTCGCCGCGCCCGCCGATTCCCCGCCCTTGCTGCGCCTGCATGGCGCGGCATACGCCACGGCCATTGCCGAATATTTTCGTGACCAGGGCATGGATGTCCTGCTTATCATGGATTCCCTCACCCGTTTCGCCCAGGCCCAGCGCGAAATCGCGCTGGCCGTGGGCGAACCGCCGGCCACCAAAGGCTATCCGCCATCGGTGTTCGCGAAACTGCCCCAGTTGGTGGAACGCGCCGGAAACGGGCGCAAGGATAGCGGCTCGATCACCGCTTTCTATACCGTGCTCATGGAAGGGGACGACCAGCAGGATCCGGTCGCTGACGCGGCGCGGGCCATCCTGGATGGACACATCGTGCTGTCCCGGCAACTGGCGGACCAGGGGCACTACCCCGCCATTGACATCGAGGCTTCGATATCCCGGGCCATCACGGAACTCCTGTCCAAAGCGCAAATGGAGCAGGTGCGCCGGTTCCGGGCCTTGTATGCCCGCTATCAGCGCAGTCGCGACCTCATCACCATCGGCGCTTATGCCCGCGGCAACGACCAGCAGTTGGATGAGGCCATCGCCTTGTATCCGCAAATGGAGAAATTCCTTGTCCAGGACTTCCTGGACAAGG
This sequence comes from Thiobacillaceae bacterium, assembly GCA_044227325.1. Lineage (GTDB taxonomy): Bacteria > Pseudomonadota > Gammaproteobacteria > Burkholderiales > Thiobacillaceae > PFJX01. Next base: position 112,699 of record JBGAFI010000004.1, read on the forward strand.
AGGACTACCAGACCAGCCGAAAACACCTCGATGCCCTTCTGGCGCCCTGAACGGGCAACAAGAAAAAGGCACGGAGGGCGCCGTCTCCCCGATCGCCTATAAAGCAGGCCGGTCTGCGAATCCTGTTCGGCGTATCAGCGGTCAGCGGTCGCCCTCGTGGGCTTTCTTTGAAACCTTCGCCCAGATGAAGAGCCCCATGGCGATAATGAAGCCGATCGTGAACAGGCTCAGCAGGCCGATGTCGGTATTGAAGAGTTCATGCATCACAACGTCCATTTTCGTGCTCCTTTAAGGCGCCCTTACGGGTGGGTTGAAGAATGGGACAACTTGGCCGCGAGCATGAGGCCTGCGGCGGTGGACAGTTTTCCTTCACCGGCTATGCGCCAGGCATGGTCTTCCGGTTCCAGCACGTATTTGCGCTTGCCCATATCCTGCATGGGTAGCATCCCGCTGTAGTTCGCGCCGCCGGCATGGCTCAGAAGCATGACCACGTCCTGGTCCGCCAGCGTGGGATGAAACAGGGTAAGGCGCAGCGTCGAGGGCATCTTTTCGATGGCTCCCTTCAAGGCGACGTCGATCCGGCCGTCGGTTTGCCTCAATTCAGCGGAGATCCCCAGTTCCGAGGCGCGGATGTCGCCCTCGGTGCCGGCTTCGGTAATCGCCATGCCCTGCTTGATGTGGCCTTCGCCGACCAGGCTGTCCGCTTTGTTGAAGGCGATCACCACGGTCGCAAGGCCCGCCACCACCGCAGCCGCCGGCAAGCCGCCGACCAGCCAGACCATGGGCTCTCGCCACCAGGGACGATGGGGCACGTTGGATTTGGAAAGCATCGGTTCCCGTTTCATTTCAAGAAGCTGGATTTGGCTTCACGCACGATTTTCGGGGCGTCCAAGGCCTGGATCGTGAAATAGATCGGCTGGCTCGGCTTATCCAGCTTCAGACGGTCCGCGCGCAACTTGACGTTGACCTCCACCGTGCCCAGGGCGGGGATGTCCACGCTTGATCCGGTAGCCACGGAGAGTCCGTCGATCCCTTTCGCGCTGATGGAATAATGATGAAGCTGCCCGTCCATGTTGATGATCTGGAGACGATAGAGATTTTCGATCTGGCCGTTTTCGACCTCCCTCGACAAGGTCAGGCGATCACGGATGACATCGGCCCGCAGGGGAACCCGGTTGGCGAGGGTGTATACGAAGGCGATGGTAATGCCCAGTACCAGGGAGGTGTAGAACAGGGTGCGCGGACGCAGGGTATGTTTGACGATGTCTTTGTCGTCGTACTTGCCGTCGATCGCATTCTGAGTCGAATACCGGATCAGCCCCTTCGGGTAGCCCACCTTTTCCATGACCTGATCGCACGCGTCGATGCAGGCCGCGCAACCGATGCACATGTATTGCAAGCCGTTGCGGATGTCGATGCCGGTGGGACATACCTGGACGCAGATGCCGCAATCCACGCAATCGCCAAGCCCCATGGCCTTGTAGTCCGCGCCCTTCTTGCGCTGGCCGCGCGATTCTCCGCGACGGTAATCGTAGGTGATGATCAGGGTATCCTGATCGAACATCACGCTCTGGAAGCGGGCGTACGGGCACATGTATTTGCACACCTGCTCCCGCATGAAACCGGCGAACCCCCAGGTGGCGAAAGCGTAGAAGAATATCCAAAAGGTTTCCCACGGGCCCAGCGTCCACGACAGGAACTCCTGTCCTAGCACGGTGATCGGCGTGAAATAGCCGACGAAAGTGAAACCCGTCCACAGCGCCAATAGGATCCAAGCCACATTCTTGCCGCCGCGGCGCAGGATTTTCTCGCCGTTCCATGGCGCGTCGTTGAGCTTCTTCTGCTTGTTGTGGTCACCCTCGAACCAGCGCTCAACCCAGGTGAACAGCTGGGTGTACACGGTCTGTGGGCAGGCGTAGCCGCACCAGAGGCGGCCCGCCACGGCGGTGAACAGGAACAGCGCCAGAGCCGAGATGATCAGCAGCGCCGCGAACCAGATGAAGTCCTGGGGCCACAACACCAGATCGAACAGATAGAACTTGCGGCCGCCCAGATCGAACAAGACCGCCTGACGGTCGTTCCAGCTCAACCAAGGCAGGCCGTAAAACAGTATCTGGGTGAACAGAACCAGCGCGATGCGCCAGTAGTTGAATATGCCGCTTACCGCGCGCGGGTAAATCTTCTGATGCACGGCATAGAGAGACTGCTCCATCTCTCCGCTGGCATTCGTGATGATGGGGATTTCCTGTTTCTGCTCGGCCATGCTTTCTCTCTCTCAATACTGGGCGACCGATTCATGCCGGCCGTTGTTGTCGGAGGCTTCCTCGGGAATGTTGGAACTCAGCGCCAGGATAGTCTGGGAAGCAGCCATTTCTCGGAAGCCAGCCCACTGCCACTGATGCTTGGCAATGAGCTCGGTTCCGAGGCCGGCCCGAAGGCCGGCCCCATGGCTTACTTAGCTTCGGCGGGCGCGGCCGGTTCGGTTTCGGCCGGCACGGGCATCGCTTCGGGAGCGGGTTCGGCGGGTGCCGGCTTGACGCCACCACCCAGACCCCAGACGTAGGCGGCCAGGAGATGCACTTTCGCCTCGCCGAGCGCTTCCATCTGGGCGGGCATGCCACCCTTGCGCCCCTTCATGATGGTCTCGGTGATCGCGGCTTCACTGCCACCGTACTGCCAAGCGTCGTCGGTCAGGTTCGGGAAGCCCGCCGCGGCCATGCCCTTGCCATCCTCGCCGTGACAGCCGGCGCAGGCGGCGAACTTCTCCTTGCCGGCAGCGGCCAGAGCGGCATCATGGGGCTTGCCGCCAAGGGACAGGACATAGTTGGCCACTTCTTTGGCGCCCTTTTCGTCGCCAGCCAAGCCACCCGGCATCTCTCCAAGACGGCCGTTGGCAATACTGGACTCGATATCGGCGGGGGTGCCGCCGAACAACCAGAGATTGTCGGCCAGGTTGGGGAAGCCCTTGCCGCCGTTGCCGTCGGAACCATGGCACTGGGAACAGTAGGTCAGGAACAGATGCCGCCCCATTTCCTGAGCTTTGGGATCGGCCGCGACCACCATCGCATCCTGCCCCTTGAAGGGCTCGAACACCTTGGCAAACTCAGCATCCACGCGTTCCTTTTCCTGCTTGTAGGCATCGGCGGAAGACCAGTTCCACACACCCGCGAACTTGCCCACGCCCGGATACAGGATCAGGTAGACGATGCTGAAGAAGATCAGGCCGTAGAACAGCCACATCCACCAGCGCGGCAAGGGGTTGTTGAACTCCTGCAGGTCGCCGTCCCAGGTCGGGTGCATCAACTCGGCCTGCTCGCCGGGGGCAAGCTTCTGGGTGGTCTGACTGCGCAGGATCCAGAGCGCGAACAGAATGCCCAGGATGGTGATGGCAGCGATGTAGTAGTGCCAGAAGTCGCTGACAAAGTCGGGAATTGCATATCCAGCAATCATGTGAATCTCCTATTCAGTCCGGCTTGCGAACTTCGTCGGCATCTTCCTGGAAGGGAAGATTGGCGGCATCCTCGAATTTCTGCTTATTTCCCCGGCGGAACGCCCACCAGACGATGGCGACGAACACCAGGAAAAACAGGACGGTCACCACGGAGCCGACGAAGCCTGCGTCCATGTCAGTTGCCCTTGGGCGCGAAAGTTCCGAGCACCTGCAGATACGCGATCAACGCATCCATCTCGGTCTTGCCTTCCAGCATCTTGGGCGCATCGGCGACTTCCTCTTCCGTATAGCCGTGGCCGACGATGTTGAGCGTCCTCATCTTGCCCTGGATATCGGCGGCATCGGCGGGGGTATCGGCCAGCCAGAAATAGGACGGCATATTGGACTCGGGCACCACGTCGCGCGGATTCATCAGGTGGGTGTAATGCCAGTCGTCGGAGTAACGACCGCCCACGCGATGCAGGTCAGGACCGGTCCGCTTGGAACCCCACTGGAACGGGCGGTCATACACGAACTCGCCGGCCACGGAAAAATGGCCGTAGCGCTCGGTCTCCGCGCGGAACGGACGCACCATCTGGGAATGGCAGGTGTAGCAGCCCTCCCGGATGTAGATATCGCGACCGGTCAATTGCAGCGCGTTGTAGGGCTTGAGGCCCGGCACCGGCTCCGTCGTGGACTTCTGGAAGAACAAGGGCACGATCTGGACCAGACCGCCGATGGAGACGGCGATGAAGGTCAGCACCATCAGCAGGCCGATGTTCTTTTCAAGGGTCTTGTGCGAAAACATGCGTGTCTCCTTGTCCGTTAAGCCGCGACGGCTTCAGGGATACGGGCGTCGTTGACGGCCTTGCCGGCGGCGACGGTCTTCCACACGTTGTAGGCCATCAGCAGCATGCCCGCGAAGAACATGGTGCCGCCGACCAGACGGATCGTGTAGAACGGGTACATCGCGTTCACGGACTGGGCGAAGCTGTAGGTCAACGTGCCGTCCGCATTGGTGGCGCGCCACATCAGACCCTGGGCGACACCGGCGATCCAGAGGGCGGCGATGTACAGCACGACGCCGATGGTGGACCACCAGAAGTGCACGTTGATCAGCCGGGTGCTGTACATCTCTTCGCGGCCGAACAGACGCGGGATGAGGTAGTACAGGGAGCCGATGGAGATCATCGCCACCCAACCCAGGGCGCCGGAGTGAACGTGGCCGATGGTCCACTCGGTGTAGTGGGACAGGGCGTTCACGGTCTTCACGGACATCATCGGGCCTTCGAAGGTCGACATGCCGTAGAAGGACAGGGCGGTGATCAGGAACTTGAGGATGGGATCGGTGCGCAGCTTATGCCAGGCGCCGGACAGGGTCATGATGCCGTTCATCATGCCGCCCCAGGAAGGCGCGATCAGCATCAGGGAGAACACCATGCCGAGGGACTGGGCCCAGTCGGGCAGCGCGGAGTAAAGCAGATGGTGCGGGCCCGCCCACATGTAGATGAAGTTCAGCGCCCAGAAGTGCACGATGGACAGCCGGTAGGAGAAGATCGGGCGGCCGGCCTGCTTGGGCACGAAGTAGTACATCATGCCGAGGAAGGCCGTGGTCAGGAAGAAGCCCACCGCGTTGTGGCCGTACCACCACTGCACCATGGCGTCATGCACGCCCGCGTAGGCGGAGTAGGACTTCCACCAGGTACCGGCGCCGCCGAGCATCCAAGGCAGCTCGGCGCTGTTGACCAGATGCAGCAAGGCGATGGTGACGATGTAGGCGCCGAAGAACCAGTTCGCCACGTAGATGTGCTTGGTCTTGCGGATGACGATGGTGCCGAGGAAGAGCACGGCGTAAGCGACCCACACCACGGTGATCAGGATATCGATGGGCCACTCCAGCTCGGCATACTCCTTGCCGGTGGTGATACCCATCGGCAAGGTGATCGCCGCCAGCAGGATGATCAGTTGCCAGCCCCAGAACACGAAGGCGGCCAGCCCGTCGGACAACAAGCGAACCTGGCAGGTGCGCTGCACGACATACAAGGAGGTGGCGAACAAGGCCGATCCACCAAACGCGAAAATCACCGCGTTGGTGTGGAGCGGACGGATGCGCCCGTATGAAAGGTAGGGAGCCAACGGCCCGAGGGCTTCGGTAAATGTAGGCCAGATGAGCTGAGCGGCAAGAATGACGCCCACCAGCATCCCGACGATTCCCCATACGACTGTCATGATGGCGAACTGTCGGACGACCTTGTAGTTGTATGTTGCTTCCATACGGGTCTCCTTGAGCATTAGAGGCTGAGTTGAAAAAACAAACGCCGAAAAATCGACATTCAAATCCTAAATAGACACTTGATCCATGTCAATGGACAACATTATCTGATTTTGTCGAGTCGCTCGTATTCCCGGGTGGTGGAGTGAACTCGTCATCCATCAGAATCCGGTGCGCCGGGCCTTCCATATCCTCGAACTGACCACTTTTCACAGCCCACAAAAACACCACCGCGATGACGGCGACGAAGGCCAAGCTGAGTGGGATCAAGAGATAGAGAATGTCCATTGAATAACTTTATGCGCGGCGGCATGGTATTTCTCAACCATCCCTTGGCGCAATAGATATTCCTTATGATTTTCCGGGGCGGGACAGGCGCATCGCGTTCAGCACGACCAGCAGAGACGAAAGCGACATGCCGATGCCCGCGAGCCAGGGCGTCACATGCCCCAGCGCCGCCGCCGGAATGGCCACGGCGTTGTAGAGCACCGACCAGAGCAAATTCTGCTTGATGATGGTCTGGGAACGGCGCGCCAGCCGGACGCCATCGGCCAGGCGGCCGATCTCGCTGGACAGCAGGACCATGTCCGCCGCCGCCTGGGCCGCTTCCGCCCCCTGATCCACGGCGATGGAGACCTGGGCCTGAGCCAGTACCGGCGCATCGTTCACGCCGTCGCCGGTCATGGCGACGATCGCGCCGCGCTGCTGAAGCGCCCGCACGGCATCCAGCTTGTCCTCCGGCAACATGGCGCCCCGGGCGTCGTCGATGCCGAGGTCCGCGGCCAGGGACGCCACGTTTTCCGTCCGGTCTCCGGAATAAAGGTGCAGGGTTACGCCCAGCGCCTTCAGGTCGAGCACCAACTGTCGCGCCTGGGGCCGGGGCGCATCGCCCAACGCGAACCAGGCGAGCAGCCCCTGCTCGTCGGACAGACCGACCACCGTCACGCCGGGCGGAAAACGTCCGGCGTCCGGCCGCGCGTCCACGAATTCCGGCGCGCCCAAGCGATAGCGCGAAGCGCCGATACGCCCCGCCACGCCCCTTCCCGGCACATAGCTCAAATCCGTCGCCTCGAGAGCGGCGCCCTCCTCCGCCTCCCTCAGCGCCGCCGCCACCGGATGGGTGGCGCCCTGTTCCAGCGCCCGGGCCAGGGACAAGACCTGTTGCCGGTCGCCACGCGCCACCACCACATCCCGCAGCTTGAATTCCCCGGTCGTCAGCGTGCCGGTCTTGTCGAACACGAAGTCCGTCGCGTGGGCCAACACCTCCAGCGCGTGGCCCCGCGTCGACAGCAAACCCAATCGGGTCAGACGCCCCAACGCGGCGGTGAGCGCGGCGGGCGTCGCCAGGGAAAGCGCGCAGGGACAGGACACCACCAGCACGGACACCGTGATCCAGAACGCGCGGGATGGGTCCACGAAGTACCAGGTCGTCGCCACGCTGGCGGCGATCAACAGCAAGACGAACACGAACCAGCCCGCGACCCGATCTGCCAACTGGGCCAGCTTGGGTTTTTCGGCCAGCGCCCGATCCAGCAGGCGCACGATGCCGGACAGCACCGTGTCCGAGCCCACCTTCTCCACCCTCACCACCAGGGGGCTTTCCAGATTGATGGTGCCGCCGATGATCGGGCTCGAGACATGTTTCGCGACCGGGTGGGATTCCCCCGTGAGCAGGGACTCGTCCACGCTGGAACCCCCTTCCGCGACCGAGCCGTCGGCCGGGAAGCTCTCACCGGAACCCACCAGGACATGATCGCCGGGCACCAGCTTCACCGCCGCGACGGTCTCCGCCTCGCGGCTGGCCGGAAAACCGGGCAAACGCAGCGCGGCGGCGGGAATCAGCTTGACCAGACTCTCCGCCGCCTCCGCCGAACGCTTGCGCGCGCTCATTTCCAGGAAACGGCCGGTCAGCAGGAAGAACACGAACATCGTCACCGAATCGAAATACACCTCGGCGCCGCCGACGAAGCTGGCGTACACACTGGCCAGGTAGGCCGATCCGACGCCCAGGGCCACCGGCACATCCATGCCGGCGCGGAACAGTTTCAGATCGCGCCAGGCCCCCTGGAAAAACGGCCAGGCGGAATAGAACACCACCGGCGTGGTCAGGATCATGCTGGCGAAGCGCATCAGGGCCTCGATGTCGCCGGACATGGCGTCCTGATGGGCCAGATAGGTCGGCACCGCGTACATCATCACCTGCATCATGCCCAGGCCGGCGATGGCCAGGCGCCGGATCGCCGTCTCTCGTTCCTTGCGGAACAACTCCTCCTGGCGGCCGGGGTCGAAGGGATAGGCGTTGTAGCCGATATCCTGGATGCTCTTCAGGATGTCGGAAAGCTTGATCCGGCTGTCGTCCCAACGCACCCGCGCGCGGCGGGTGGAAAAATTGATGTCCGCCGCCAGCACGCCGGGCAATTGATGCAGATGCCGCTCGTTCAGCCACACGCAGGCGGCGCAGACGATGCCTTCCAGGATCAGATTCGCCTCGCGCGCGTCGCCTTCGCTTTTCACGAAACTGGTCTGCACTTCGGGCAGGTCGTACAGCTTCAGATTTTTCAACTCCTCCAAAGCCGCTTCCGGCGTCTTCGGCAGATCGGTACGCAGCCGGTAATAGTCGGCATTGCCGGAATCGATGATGGTCTGCGCCACCGCTTCGCACCCCAGGCAACAAGCGGGTTCGGACTGGCCCTGGAACACGATGCGGTAATGGGCACCGGCGGGCACCGGCTCGCCGCAATGGAAACAACGGGTCTGGGCTTGGGTTTCGGACATGGAGCGGGGTTCTATGCGCCGCTTTCGCTGCGGTTTTCGGCCGATCGGCCGGCGAGCCGGTTGGCGATGGCCGCGAACTCCGCCACCGACAGGGTTTCACCGCGCCGGCCCGGATCGATGTCCAAAACGGCGAACAGGGCGTCGTCCACCAGGCCCTTGAGGGTATTGCGCAAGGTCTTGCGGCGCTGGCCGAAGGCCCGTGCCACCACCTCCGCGTAGATGGCGTGGTCGCGGTAGGCCACCGCGTCGAGCGGCAAGGGGGTCAGCCGCACGATGGCGGAATCCACCTTCGGCGGCGGCCGGAAGGCGCCCGGCGGCACGGTGAACAGCTTGTCGACCCGGAAACGGGCCTGCAGCATCACCGACAAACGCCCGTAATCCGGTGTCGCAGGCGCCGCCGCCATGCGGTCCACCACTTCCTTCTGCAACATGAAACACATGTCGCGGATACCGGTCGCGTACGCCGCGAGGTGGAACAGCAGAGGCGAGGAAATGTTGTAGGGCAGGTTGCCCACCACGCGCAGATCCGGGCCGAGTTCGCCGAAGGGGAAACGCAGGGCGTCGGCGCGATGGAGGGTCAGGCGCTCGGCGGGGAACTCCGCTTCCAGGCGAGCCACCATGTCCCGGTCCAGCTCCACCACGTGAAGATGCCGCAACGTTTCCAGCAAAGGCCGGGTCAGGGCGCCGGGACCGGGACCGATCTCCACCATCAGGTCGTCCGGCTGAGGCCGGATGGCGGCGACGATGCGGCCGATATAGTGGTTGTCCACCAAAAAATGCTGGCCAAGAGCCTTCTTGGCCTGGGGCAGATCGAAACTCATCGCGCCGCTCGATGCCCGGCCATGGCCCAGGCGGTTTCCAGCGCCACCCCCAGGCTGCCCGGATCGGCCCGGCCCGTGCCCGCCAGATCCAGCGCCGTGCCGTGGTCCACGGAAGTCCGCACGATGGGCAGGCCCAAGGTGATGTTCACGCCCTCGCCGAAGCTGGCGTGCTTCAACACCGGCAGTCCCTGGTCGTGGTACATGGCCAGCACCGCGTCGGCGCCTTCCAGATGTTTGCGCTGGAACAGGGTATCGGCGGGCAGCGACCCGGTCAGGTCCATGCCTTCGCCGCGCAGGCATTCCAGAACCGGCTCGATCACCTCGATCTCCTCCCGGCCCAGATGCCCGCCCTCGCCGGCATGGGGGTTCAAACCCGCCACCAGGATGCGCGGCGCGACCAAGCCGAAATCCCGCATCAGGCCGGCGTGGAGGATACGCAGGGTTTCCTCCAGGCTTTCCCGGGTGATGGCATCGGCCACCGCGCGCAAGGGCAGATGGGTCGTCGCCAAGGCCACGCGCATGCCGGCGCCGGCCAGCATCATGACCACCCGGGACGTGCCGGTCAGTTCGGCGAGAAATTCAGTGTGGCCGGTGAAAGCCACGCCGGCCTCGTTGATCACGCCCTTGTGGACCGGTCCGGTGACCAGCCCGGCGAACTCGCCGCTCACGCAGCCCGCCACCGCCCGGCGCAGGGTTTCCAACACGTAAGGACCGTTTGCCGGATTCACCCTCCCCGGCTCGACCGGCGCGACCGTCGGTAGATGCAGCACGCTGATGGGCGCATCGCCCCTGCGCGAGTAATCCGGCACGACGAGGGACAGCCCGAGACGGCCGGCCCGATCCGCCAGCATATTGCGGTCCGCGAGCAGGACGACGCGTCCCGCGGGTGGAGATTGGGCCAGCATGACGCACAGATCGGGACCGATCCCGGCGGGCTCGCCGGCGGTCAGGACGAGAGGAGGGGGATTTGCCATGGCGATAAAACAAAAGGGGGTGGCATTGTGCCACCCCCGGGGTTTCGCGGCTTGCCCGTCGGGCGTCAGTCGCGCTCGCCCATGAAGGCGCCCAGCAGATGCAGCAGGCTGGTGAACAGGTTATAGAGGGAAACGTACAGGCCGATGGTGGCCAGAACATAGTTGGTTTCGCCGCCGTTGACGATATCGCTGGTCTGCCACAGGATCATGCCGCACATCAGCACCGCGAACATGGCGGATACCGCCAGGGCCAGGGCCGGCATGGGGTAGCCCACCAGGGCCGCGACCAGGGAGACGATGCCGGCGATGAAGGCCACCATCACGCCCACCACCAGGAAGCTGCGCATGAAGCTGAAGTCCTTGCGCGTCACCAGCACGTAGCCGGACAGGCCGAAGAACGCGGCGCCGGTGATGCCCAGGGCCAGGAAGACGATTTCCGAGCCGTTCGCGAAGCTGAGGTAGTGGTTGAGCACCGGCCCCAGGCCGAAGCCGAGCAGGCCGGTGATGGCGAACACCACGCCGATGCCGGCGCTGGATTCGGCGGTGCGGGGCACCACGAACCAGAGCAGGCCGAGGGCGATCAGGCTGGTGACCAGACTGACGCCGTAGGGTACCGCCATGACCATGGACACGCCGGCCATCGCGGCGCTGAACAGCAAGGTCATGGACAGCAGCATGTACGTGTTGCGCAAGACCTTGTTGGCCCGCTCGACGGCGATATCGCCGCCCATCCTCACCACATTGTCGTATTGGGTTTGCATCGTGGAGACTCCACAACTGGTTGAAAACGGAGGTAAGACTAAGGGCGGCCGGGAATAGTTTCAATGGGGTGGACTTCGCCGCGCTGTATGGTGGTGGCAAGACCGGCTCCTGTAGAATGCCTGCTTTTCGTGCAACCTCCCCCATCATGGCGCTCATTGTTCAGAAATACGGCGGCACCTCGGTCGGCTCCATCGAACGCATACGCGGCGTCGCGGAGCGGGTCGCGAAGTTCAAGATGCTCGGGCATCAGGTCGTGGTGGTGGTTTCCGCCATGTCCGGCGAGACCAACCGTCTCATCGCCCTGGCCAAGGAAATCCAAAAAGACCCGGACCCGCGCGAGCTGGACGTCCTGGTCTCCACCGGCGAGCAGGTCACCATCGCCCTGCTCGCCATGGCCCTCAAGGATCTGGGCCTGAAGGCGAAGAGCTATACCGGCGCCCAGGTGCGCATCGTCACCGACGACGCCCACACCAAGGCGCGCATCCTCTCCATCGACGAACAGCGCATCCATGCCGACCTGGATTCCGGCCAGGTGGTCGTGGTCGCCGGCTTCCAGGGCGTGGATGAAGCCGGCAACATCACCACCCTGGGCCGGGGCGGTTCCGACACCACCGGCGTGGCGCTGGCGGCGGCGCTGAAGGCCGACGAATGCCAGATCTACACCGACGTGGACGGCGTCTACACAACCGACCCGCGCATCGTGCCGGAAGCCCGCAAGCTGGACACCATCACCTTCGAGGAAATGCTGGAACTGGCCAGCCTGGGCTCGAAAGTGCTGCAAATCCGCTCGGTCGAATTCGCCGGCAAATACAAAGTCAAACTGCGCGTGCTCTCCAGCTTCCAGGACGATGGCGAGGGCACCCTGATCACCTTCGAGGAAGACAGCATGGAACAACCCATCATCTCCGGCATCGCCTTCAACCGCGACGAAGCCAAGCTCACCGTCCAGGGCGTGCCCGACAAGCCCGGCATCGCCGCCCTGATCCTCGGCTCCGTGGCCGACGCCAACATCGATGTGGACATGATCGTCCAGAACGTGGGCGCGAATAACACCACCGACTTCACCTTCACCGTGCACCGCAACGAGTTCAAGAAGGCCATGGAGGTGCTCAACGCCGTGAAAGACAAGATCGGCGCCAAGGAGGTGAACGGTGACGACAAGATCGCCAAGGTCTCCCTGGTGGGCGTCGGCATGCGCACCCACGCGGGTGTGGCCAGCAAGATGTTCGGCACCCTCGCGGCCGAGAACATCAATCTGCAGATGATCTCCACCTCTGAGATCAAGATCTCCGTCGTGGTGGAGGACAAGTACATGGAACTCGCCGTGCGCGCCCTGCACCAGGCCTTCGAACTGGACAAGGCGCCCGCCGCATAACATCACCGTCATTGCTTTACCCTGGCCGCGCGGGTATTCTTGCGCGGCTTTTTCCGGCTCGCCGGAAACAGTTAGGAGACGTGGCCGAGAGGTCGAAGGCACTCCCCTGCTAAGGGAGCATCCGGTCAAAAACTGGATCAAGGGTTCGAATCCCTTCGTCTCCGCCACCCCGAATTCCAATTCCCCCTTCGACACGCACGATCCGCCGCCTGTGCCGGCTCCCGTATCCATCTCGCCCTCGACAATTGCGCGCGCGAGCGTGGAGATGCGTTGGTTGGCTCCAAGCTCGGCCGATATGCGCCTCATACGCAACAACACCTTGCCAAGCGGCCGGATTCTTTTATAATCCTCGCCTCTTTACGCGCTCGTAGCTCAGTTGGATAGAGTACCTGGCTACGAACCAGGGGGTCGTGGGTTCGAATCCTGCCGGGCGCGCCAAGTAAATCAAGGGCTTGCAGAAATGTAAGCCCTTTTCGTTTCTGACGGGCTAATGCCGGGCTAAGGTCCGGTGAAGCCGCTAGATTTTTTCGCTCCCATCCTGACGTACCAATACCTCGCCTGCCAAAACTAGAGATGGATGCCCATCCGCCTCGGCATCAACAGAAACATCCTTGAGCGTCGTGGATCTCAGAGATACTTCTTCAGATACGTCCACTGCATTCGTGATAGCAGCCCAGTGAGCAGCACCAGGGGCAGCAAGATCCACTCCGGCCGGATACTGACCGGCCACATGAGGTAGACCATCGACCCGAAGGCCAGGCCCGCGAACTGAAAGAACTTGGCCCGGTGGTACATGGAGGAAGATTCCCGTCCGGCGCAGGCGCGCCGAATGTGCCGTTGGGTCAGGCCATCCACCAGTCCCAGGGACCAGACAAGCAAGAAGAGAGGTGCAGCCCCCATGAGGATGGCCAACCGGACACCGAAGATCTGGGCCCGAACCATGGCCAGGTAGAGCTCGTCCTGCAGGGGATAGACGAAATCCTTCCTGGCGATGATGTCGCCCCCGTAGTAGGTGACGTCAGGCTGGGCCGGCAGCAGGGCCGCGTTGGTCATCCAGCGCTCGATGGGGATCAGCTGGAAGAAGAAGCCGTACACCGCCCTGGCGCAGGTCCGGGCCAGCCCGGTCAGGGGTGCATCCGGGCGCAGGTCGTGGGTGAGCGCCAGATCGCGGCTCAAGGTCTGCTGCGCCTGTACCAGGCCATGGGCCTCGCCCCACACCTGCTTGGCCAGGATGACCTCCATCCCCATGGCCGCCAGGGCCATCAGCGCCAGGGTGAGCCAGGCGTAGAAGACCAGCTTCAGCGGCCACAGGAACAAGTTGTGGGCCGCCAGCCCCTCGCCCCGTCTAGAAGCCACTACCCTTGCCCTCCACCACCACATGGCGCAGCCAGTCCGGGCCGTCAAAGGGGGGCGTCTCCCCGGTAACCCAACCGGTCCCCTGCGAGAACTCCCCCGGCGTCACCCGCACGTATCGCCCTCGCATGTCCTCCGCCACGGCCTCCAGGTCCTCCGGCATCAGCGGGTCGTGCTCCGCGTCTGGCAGGGGCAGGCGCAGCTTGTAGAGCCGTCCGCCCTCGATCAGGGCGAAGGCCTGGCCTTTGGGCAGGCGGGTGAGGTCGGCCGGGCTGATCATGGGGGCGACACGGGCGCTCAGGCGGTCCTCGTTGCGGCTGGTGAAGTCGGAGAAATCCAGCGGGTCGTTGCTGTCCGAGGCCTGGCTGGCACTCATGGTGGTCACCAGCTCCACCTCGTCCAGCTGGTCGGTGAGAATCTTCGCCGTGTCAGCGTTTTTCACCCGCAGCATGATCAGCGTGTTCAGGTTGCCGCCGATCTGCTGGGCCTTGGCCCGGGAGCCGATGCGCGCCTCCACGTCCGACCAGGTCTGGGTGTAGACCGTCACCTGGTAGCCCGCGCCGCCGGCCTTGTTGAGCAGCGGTATGAACTCGTCGCCGATCAGCTCGTTGAACTCGTCGGCGTGGATGGAGATGCGACGCTTCGGCGCCGGCGCCGACTGGCCGTAGGTTTCGCCGTGCTTGTAGATGCGTCCGGCGGTGGAGGTAAGGTCGGAGAACATGGAATTGCCCACCGCGCCCGCCACCTCGTAGTCGCTCAGGGCGTCCAGGCCCACGTAGACGATGCCACCCTGGTTGATCACCCTCATCCAGTCGAACAGGGGCCGGGTATCGTCCAGGTTGCCCATGTCGGGTGAGACCAGCTCCGCCACCTTGCCGGTGGTGAGCTTCTCCAGAAGCGGAATCAGGGAGGCCACCAGCTTGTTGAAGTAGCTCTGCTCGTAGCTGATGATCTTCATCAGGCTCGCCGCCGTGTCGTCGTGCAGGTTCTGGGCGCGGAGGTACTCCAGCAGCTTCACCACCTCCAGGTTCCGGTTCTTCATCGCCCGGTCCAGGCTCTTGGGGTCCACCTCCATGGCCTCCACCGCATCGCGCCAGCCTGCCGCGCGCGGCTCCCGGTCCAGCCAGAAGCGACAGTAGTCCAGCACCAAGGGTTCGATGTCGTTGGCGTAGCGGTAGATGTCCTGGTAAGACGGTGTGCGCCCCAAGGCGGTCATGGCCTTGGACATGGCGTTCACGAAGCCCCAGACGAACTGGGCGAAGTTCGCCCCCTCGCCCTCCTTGGGCAGCTGGTTAGTGATGCGGGTGGCCACCTCGGTCACCCGGGAGAAACTGCCCACCGGGTTGTAGCGCGCGGAGAGCTCCGGGTAACCCAGGTGGAAGAAGTGGAACTCGCCCGCCCGCCCGGCACGCCGGGCCTCGGCATACATGCGCTTGAGCAGATCGGCATCCCCCTTGGGGTCGAACACGATCACCACGTCACCGCGGCGGATGTCCTGGGTGATGAGCAGTTCCGCCAACCGGGTCTTGCCCACCCGGGTGGTGCCCAGCACCAGCATGTGCCCGACCCTCTCGCCCAGGTCCATCCACACCGCGTCCTCGTCCGGCTCCACCCCGTGGATGGTCGCATCGCCCCCCACCTGCGGCAGGGGGGCGATCGGGTTCCACCAAGTCTCTTTGCGGGTAAGCCGGCCCAGCCAGTCCAATGCCGTGCCCTCCACGCCGCGCTCCAGCCGCCGGGCTGCCCGGTACAGCCATCCCGGCCGCAACAGCTCCCGATAAGCCGGGTTGCGGGTGTCGTGCAGCCGCTGGGAATGGCGCCGGTCCCAGGCGAAGCCCATGCCCAGGAACAGTCCCCGTTCCGACCAGGGGATGGCCTCGGCGACTAGGCGGTAGCGGGGCAGGCGCCGCAGGTTGGCCTGGTAACGCAGCAACCGGCTCGCCTGGGCAAGACGCCAGCCAGCAACCAGCATCAGGACCGTAGCGACCAGGTAGCCCAGTACCGGCGGCAGCAGAAATGTCTCCGGGTTGAGGACGATCCCCAGGGCCGCCAGAAAGAACACCCCGGCCGGGACGAACTCCACCGGCCGGCGCAGCAGGTTCTCCACCGGGTAGGCCATGCGCCGCTACGCCACCCCGGCGGCGCACATATCTTCCAGGAGCATGCTGGCACTGACCTCGCAGTCATAGGTACCCACGAAGACCGCCTCGGGGCGTTGCAGCCAGCGCGCCTCCATCTGGCCGCCGGAGGGGCAGGAGACGATCTCGCCATCGAGCAGGAACACCGCCCGCGGCGCGTCACTAGCGTGGATCCGATCCAGCAGGGATTGAAGCGGGTCGGAGAGGGAGGGGACGGTGGTCATGACAGGGTATCCGGGTCGGGTTCTGGGTTCACCTTGACGAGGTGGGGATTGGCCGGGGGCACGGGCTCGATGAAGCGCTGCGGCGCGCGGATGATCATCACCGACAGCGAGCTGCCGGTCTGGCCCCCGCGGCGCACCACCTGGTAGCGGTGCACGTTGGTCTTCCGGGGGCCCAGTTCATGCCAGCCGGCCTTGATCACCTCCCGCTGGATGCCGGTACCGACCTTGTCCACCGCCAGGGTGGAGGGCGTGCCGTCGCCCTTCTCCCCGAAGCGCTCGGCGAAGTGGCGGAAGATGCGCGGCGAGACCAGCAGCATGCCCTCAGCCGCGAAGTGCACCATGGCACCGGTCTCGTTGTAGGCGATGGCGCCACCGGCCAGGCCTTGCTGCAGCCAGGCCATGAAGCGCATGGCGGCCTCGGAGGGAGGCTGGGGAGCGTTCCTGGCCGACTTCTCCGTCTTGGTCCTGGTGGGCCGGTCCGGCTTGTCCGGCAGGCGCATGGGGGCGATGCGCCCGCCCACTGGCGGGCTGGGGAGGAAGGGGTGAAGGCCGCTCTCCGTCTCCAGAAATTCCTCCTCCGGCGGGGAGACCGGTATCCCCTCCCGGTCCGGGGTGGACATGGGGGGCAGTCGGACAGATCCCTCGGCGGCCGACAGGCCACCCTCCCCCTCGTCCGAAAAGCCTGTCGCCACCGCTGGCGTAACGTCGGCAGCCGGAGCGTCCCTGAGCGCCTGGACATTCCCCTGGGGCGAGGATTCGTCCTCAACCTCCGCCACACTCGTCAACGGTGTCACCTGACCGGCGAACCCGGCCGGATAGCGATCCGCCTCGGCATAGAGCGTGTCCAGGGGAAAGCGCAGCAGGGTCAGCACCTGGTCGAAGCCCTCCATCCTCACCCGCACCCGCCAGATGGCTCCGCCAGTGTCCGGGTTGGGGATCAGGGCGCCGTATTCCTGCCAGACGTCGAACAGCCGGTCGTTCTTCTCCGGCCCGGGGATGCCGGCGGCGGACTCATGGGCCGCGAGATAGGCTCGCACCTCGTCCGCCAGGCGCTTGGAGACGAACCAGACACTGCCGTCGGCGACGAACCCCGCCGCGCCCGGCCGGTTCAGGGGCAGACGCCCCCCTTCCGCCAGCATGCGGCGCAGGGCCTCCATCAGCCGTTCGATCAGGGGCACCGCCCGGGCGCTGGCGAAACGGGTGCGGGGGCCTTCCAGCAGGTTGCGGCGTACCGATTCCCGGTCCGCCTCAATGACAATGCGGGCCAGGGCACCGGTCTTGTCCTCGCCGGCGAGAAAGGCGGTGAGCTGGGCCAGTAACTCCACGTCCTCGGCCAGCCAGACTAGGGTGCTCTGGGGCACCAAGCGTTGCATGAGGAAGACTCCCAGGCGCTGATGGGCGGTGTAGTCCCGGCCAACGTGCAGGCCCGCCACAGCATGGGTCAGGCCATCGAATGTCACCCGGTAACGCGAGGCCTCGCAGGCGGCCATGTCCCCGGCCAGGGGCGACCAGGTCCCCTCGCCACGCGGCTTGGCGAGGATCACCCGCATGTCCGCTAGCGGCTTGCCCACGTCATGCAGCAGGGCCGCCAGGAACACCCCGAAGGTCCAGCGATGCTCCCGGCGCTGGATGTCCTCCGGGGCCACGCCGGGGGGCAGAACCTGAGCGCGCCGCAGATGCAGGGCGATGTCGGCCGCCTCCAGTGCGTGCAGGAGCAGGCCTCCGGGCTGGGCGTGGTGGTGGGACTCCGAGGCGGGCAGCAACTGGACGAAGGCCGTGAACCGGCCTAGGGTCTGCCCGTAGTCCCGCTCGAAGTTGGCGGGTGTGAGGCCGGTCTTCGTCCGGAGGGCGTCGATCCGGACCTGGATGCCCAAGTACTGTGTCAGATCCTTCGCGGACAGAACCGGCATCCAGCCAGCGGGTACGGCGGAGCCAGGGAGCTTCCTGATCCGTTGAGCACGAGTGGCAAAGACAACGGCCACCCCCGAAACCACGCTGGCTGTGCCGAGCAAGACGGTGAGTGTGGCCATCATCTTCCATGGCGGTGAGCGGGGCCATGGCTACCGTGCCGTGGGCATGGGCATCCACGGGGACGGACATGATTCGCGGCAACGCATTCGGTTGTGCAGGTCGGGCTTGGCCCGTTCATGGCTTGTCAGCCCTTGCGGGGATGGATTACCGCTGGAATGTAAGGGGCAATCTCACACTCCGACAGCGATAAAAGGCGATAACCGGTTGCCGTTTTACCCGCGACGCTTAGTAATGGGCTCGATAGAATCTGGCCGAAGGAAGGCGTGAGGTGGATGCTCTGTTTGCCAGCCGCCACTTCAGACGTTCAAGGGCGGGTATCAGAAGTCGAGGAGTCACTCAGCCCGTCTGCCCACAGACAGGAGGTCGGCCTGAGCCGACGTTGGGGTTTTGTCCCGGCTCGGGCAGCAATGCACCTAAAAGCTGTCCTCTCCCATCTTGGCGAGGAGCGGCCACCCACCGCCGCTCACTCCCCTTTTTCAATAGTCGCCCAAGTCACCACACCTCGCAGCGGCCTTCAAGGAATGAAAATCGGATAGGTCCGTCGCTACGCGTGGTCAACACCTTCCGAGGGTCGTACTGGCCGCGGAAGTACAAGATACCCGACGCCTTCCTACCGTAGTACTGCGTCGTCTCCTGCGTGGCGTATTGCTTGTAATCGTCGCTGATGACCACCAGCCTGGGCTTGCAGCCATTCACGTCATACATGTCCTCATAAATGCCGTTCTGTCGCCCGTGATGAGGGGCGATGAGCACATCCACGCCGGCAACGACCGGCCCGAACGCCGGGCAGGTATTGAATATGTTTTTCCAGCCTTTGCGCTCCATATCCCCAGCGAACATGAATCGGAAACCGAGCACATCCAGCGTAAATACTAGGCTCAGGTTGTTCTCATCGTCGAACGCTGGATATGGGTTCCAGGTCCAAATCATGTTGTCAACGCCCGGAATCATCGGTGGCTCTTGGTTCCAGCCGATGGCTTGGCGCGCGGAGAGCATGGTGGCCAGCTCTTTTATGCCGTCGCCCATACCATCCTCCGTCTTGAGCTTAATGATGGTGTTGGGCGCCACCGTAGGGTTACATAGGATGTACCCCACGGTGATTCCGCGTTCGTTCAGGTCGCAGAACCCACTCATGTGATCTTCATCAAAGTTGGTGCAGACCAGCATGTCGATGTATTTGACACCCATTTTCTGGAGGTGTGCTCCGGGATACCAGGGCCCACCTCGAAAATTGACCGCGTGCCCGCAATCAATCATCACGTAATGGACACTCCCGAACAATCCCGGCATTGAGAGCAGCGCACACTGTCCGTGGTCAACGTCGAAGATCTGAAGGGCGCCGTTGAACAGGTGAAATCGGTTCACGACTACTTCTCCTCCTTCTCTTCATCCTTAGCCCAGGCGTAGCTGGTGAACACCTCAACCGCGAAGTGTCTATAGAACTTTAAGTACCTCAGCATCATCCCGATGCCGACGAAGAGCGCCAGCCTTGACCACAGCAGGTGTTCTTCCGGCCCCTTCGGTTGCAGGTAGGACCAATACAGAACAGCCGAGTCGACGAACGCCACGAATGCAGCGTTGCGACAAAATCCGTAGAGGTTCAAGAAGTTGTCGAGGCGTGTGGACACAGTTGGCGTCGCCCTCCCCAATGTGTGAGCCGGCCAGAACAGTGCCTCACCGGGCTGGTCGACACCAACCTTCTGCCCCTTGTCGAGCGCAGCTTTCCGCGTTGACTCGGGCAATTGCTCGAAATACGACGGCAGCAACCATTGAACCCAGCGCCTCGCCTTCGGTTGCCCGAACAGGACATTCCTTGGATAGCCCAAGAGCTTGCCCACAAGCAGCTTCTCGAAGAGGAAGGAAGATGCCGACGCGACGAGTTGGCCAACAACATATGCTACAGATACGGCAACGGCACCTTGCACCAGCGTCCAGCTATCCCGCATTAGCAGGTGAGTGGACGAGGCTTGGTCAATGGCGAAAAGCAGCAGGAACCCTGCGCTCAGGTACGCCCAAAAGTCGTAGCTTGTGAACGGAAATTTTTCCATCCCTGGCTCCCAGCCTGTTCTAGCGAGTCTCTATGACGGAAACGATCCGTTAAATTCTTCCTTACTCAGCCTCAACATTTTTTCCAACTACCGCCCCGACGATGGCAAATACCAAGGCTAATGGAAGGCGCAAGTGGGCTGGAAATGCAAAGGCGGCGAAGGCTCCCAACCCAGCTCTGGCAATCGCGTTATCGTTCTTTTTCCGGCGCGGCAAAGGTGCGCGCTTGAAACCGTTCAACGCGCGCGCTGCCTTTGTTGAGGAATTGCCTTTGCTGCGATTGCAACCGATGCATGCTGCATAGAGGTTGTTGAGGTGATCGGTACCATCCCGACTCTTGGGAATGGAATGTTCAATCTCCCAAGCACCCCGCGCGCCGACCTTGCCATAGTTTTTGAAGCTCAGGCGCTTTCTGCAAATATGGCACTGACAATCTGTTTTTTCGAAAATCCTCTGTAACGTTTCATCATCTCGCTTCATTTATTGCCTCCCTCTTTCTCCGTGATGAGTCGCCGAATGGCACTATGGGTTTCTTCAACCTCTTCACGATTCAGCAAGACGATCTGCTGTCGATTTGGGGATACCGTATCAGGATCGAAATCTAGCCCCATCCGTCTTTCCGCATAGAAGAGAAGAGCCAGTCTGGTTGTAACGGCCAGGACGCCGTTTTCCATCCCATAATCCAACTCAATGGCTTTTTTTGCGGCATCGCTTAAGCCAGGATGCGGCCCGATTTTCAGCGTGACCGACTGATTCCACTCCAAATCATCGTCAGGGTTGATGTTGTCTGGTTTCGTCTCACCGATGGTGAGCATCCGCGCCAGCACGAAATCCTGAAAATTGCCCCGGGTGTGGCACCAAGAGCGGACATGCCAGCGGAACCCGTCGAAAGCCAGGGCATGGGGGGATATCCATCTCCAAAGGGGAGCGGGCCGCGAAAGCGATTGATACTCCACATTGAGCGCCTTTCTTGTCCGTATGCTCTCCAAGATGAGCCTGAGTTTTTCCGGATCGACGGAACGGGCGATGGTCGGTACGGTGGCATGGGATGGTAGCCAACCAAGCCAGCACGCCTCCTTTGGCAATACTCCCTCCGTGTTCAATCGCAGTTGCGTGAAGTAGCGCTGCGCATCGGGCTTCAGAAGAAGGGGCTTGAATTCGGGAGTTGCCAGGTAGGCCTTTACCTTCCCGTCATAAGCCATGTTATGAGGAGCAATCTCGTGGTAGCGCCCCAGGTCTGTAGAGGCCTGCGGCATGGATATGCCGAAGAAATCCATCAGATCAGAGCGGTTCACCTTGCCGTCCCAATACAGACGGAACTCTATGAACTCCAGTCTTCGGTCGATACTCCAGCGCCGTTTGGGGTCACTAGATGACAACACATCATCGTGCATGCGAATACTTTCTTGACGTATAGAATCTATGCGTATAGATTCTTTCCCCATGAGGCTCGTCTGTCAACTGGAGGGCCAAACAAACACCCGATTTGATAGGAGCCGCAAGATGACCGCAACAATCACTTTCTTCCCCGTCGACAACGGCGACATGACGCTTCTCGAACTCGAAAGCGGCCGAAAAATCCTCATAGACGTCAACATCCGGGTCGCGGCCGATGATGACAAGGATGAGACACCTGATGTGGCCAAGAAGCTACGTGACCGCCTGAAGCGGGACAGCAAGGGACGGCTTTTCGTTGATGTATTCCTCCTGAGTCACCATGACCAGGACCACTGCCGTGGCCTTGAACAGCATTTCCATTTGGGTGCGCCGGATGATTGGTCTGAAGAAAACGACAGGATTTTCATCCGCGAACTATGGTCCTCGCCACGGGTATTTCGGCGAGCCTCGGCCAATAACAAGCTCGTATCCGATGCAATAGCGTTCAACACCGA
Organism: Thiobacillaceae bacterium; assembly: GCA_044227325.1. Lineage (GTDB taxonomy): Bacteria > Pseudomonadota > Gammaproteobacteria > Burkholderiales > Thiobacillaceae > PFJX01. Next base: position 134,792 of record JBGAFI010000004.1, read on the forward strand.
GGCAAAACGAAGAGCAAATCTCTTCAAGAACTCAAAAGGAAACGTGGGTGATGGTGACCGGATTCTTATCCTCGGGGAGGATGTGGACAGAAAAACGGACGAACTTGGCGCGGTACTCGTAAAGGTCGACGAGGTCTTCACAAAGGTAAATGGGCAGCAAGATGAAACCATGGAGGCGCGCCTCCTCGCTCCGTTGCCCATTAGTGAGGATGAGGCGGAGGAAGATCTCCTCGACAAAAACCACTCCAGCACGGTTCTTCGGTTTTCCCTCACAGGTGATGGCGTTCCCGGCGCCTGCAAGTTCCTCACTGGAGGAGATGCGGAGGTGGCCATCTGGGAGCGACTTTGGCAGCGCCACAAGTCGAGAAAGGAGTGGCTGGAGTATGACCTTCTCCAATCGCCGCATCACTGCTCGTGGCATTCGCTTTCAAACGATAGCTGGGGGAAGCTCAAGGAAAAAGCAACAATCTGCGAAGACGCTCGCAATGCACTTTCGCAGGCGAAAAAAGGCGCCGTGGTCGTGGCGAGCAGCAAGCCAATCAAGGACGATGACAATGATCCGCCTTGCATCCGTGCAAAACGGGAGTATTTGGAGATCGTTAGCGATGACAAGGTTCGGGGCGAATTCAAGTGCGTGGGGGAGCACCCTTCCGAAAAGGCTCCGGACACCATGGAATTTGAAATCGGTAAGGCTGGTCCGCGCCTGAAAACGAAAGCCATGGGAGCCTCGATAATTGTCGGGTCTGGCGCGGTGGGTCGGCAACCGCTTGGCCATGGCTGAGGGCATCCTTGCATGGTCGAAGGAACTCTCACCACAAGCAACGCCATCAGAAAGGCGCTGTCGCTCCTATCCAGTCACCCTGCCGTCACTGAGACGGGGCAGCCAGTCCAAGACCTCGAGCAGGAAACAACAACCTTCAGTCTCCAAGTCCGGCTCGGTCTGCCGAATGCATGGATGGCCGATGGGGTTAGCCCGAATGGCGTTTACGCGGTTGAGCCGGTTTCGCTCGTGTTCCCGAGCGAATATCCATTCCGTCCTCCGAAAATCCTGCTGCGACAGGATTTCAACCGCTCTATCGCTCATATGCAGCCTGGCCCGGCGGACTCCCCTCCCGAGCCCTGCATCTATGATGGCAGCCTCACCGAATTGCTTCAGCGTGAGGGTATAGCGGGAATACTCGATCAGCTAATTGTCTGGCTGGAGAACGCCGCTCTCGACAGGTTGATCGATCCGGAACAGGGCTGGGAACACGTTCGGCGCGATTGGCTTGATGACAACATCATTGCTGATGCTCGCAATGTGAGAGCGCTTGTCAATCGGGAGGGCGGGTTTGCCTATCTCCCATTCGTGTACTGCAGCTATCCAACTTCGCAGGGCATTCAAGCGGTTCACGGGGAACTCGGAAATGAGCGAATGGCGGTAAGTGCTAAATATGTTACCGGGCTATTCACTGAGCGGCTCATCTCAAGAGAAACGAATCTCCGATATGGCACAACGCTAGCGCTCATAGCGTGGCCGGGAAAATTGCCTTCAGGCAGGCCGTTTACTACGGGTACATATCAGCCGGAGACGGTAACAAATCTTGGCCAACTTCTAGCGAGGGCAGAAACATATGGGTGTTTAAAGGCTTTAAACGACGGCCTCCAGTGGCTGGAGAAAAGCCTTGAAGAAAAAACGGCCGGATACCCTGTTCCGCTGGCCGTTATTCTCCTGGCTCGGCGACCGTTCCACTTGATCCGCGACGACAGCGACTTGGAGATATGTCCATACATCACCACTGTTGGGGCTCCGACTCTTTTTCGCGACGGTGAACACGCATTGGTCAGGCCTGCAGGCCATCGGCATGCAATCTCGGTATCCCTGCTACGCAGGTTGAGCGGAGCATCCGTTACGAAACAGCGCGAATGGGCACAACTCGGCTGCGGAAGCCTTGGCTCGAAGATCGCGCTGCATCTTGCCAGGTCTGGCATGACTCCTTCTGTCGTCGTGGATAAATCAGGCCTCAGCCCCCATAACGCGGCGCGACACGCTCTCATCCCTAACTCTGGCGAACTGCAGATGACGTGGATGACCCACAAAGCTAGCGCCCTTGCTGATGCCCTACGCGGTTTAGGCCAGACAACTGATGCTTGCGTGGAGGACATTGTCCAAGCGTCGATGGATAAGACACGAAGGCGACGTGTTTTTCCGAAGGGCGCTTTTACTGCGGTGAACTCGACTGCCTCGCTGACTGTTCGGGAGGCTTTAGCCGCCCCGAACTTATCCGGTATTCCACGCATCATTGAGACCACACTGTATGCGGAAGGGAAGGTCGGCCTCCTGTCGGTGGAAGGGGCGGAGAGAAACCCAAATGTTGGCGACTTGATTTCCGAAGCCTATGCCATGATGCGGGAAAACAGCGCATTGAGAGAGTCGGTGTTTGCGGATACCGACCATCTTCGACGACTAGAAATCGGCGACGGGTGTGGATCGACAACCATGGTGATGTCCGATGCGAGGCTCTCGATGTTTGCCGCTGCGATGGCAGAGCCCATTTCACGGTTTTATATTGACGGCCTACCGCAGTACGCCGGACAGGTTATGCTCGGTTTGGTTGGTAAAGACGGCATGAGCATGTCTTGGGAGGTGAGGGATGTAGGCGCATTCCATGTGGCCGAACTCGAAGACCGCACAGACTGGCAAGTCCGCATCTCTCCGCGCGCACATGCCAAGATCGAGGCTGATATTCAACATTGGACGGATGTCGAAACCGGCGGGATTATCCTGGGACGAATTTCCGAAGCGGCCCAGACTTTCTATGTCATCGATGTTATTCCCGCACCGGTTGACAGTAAGCGATCAAGGGCAGAGTTCTTGCTCGGAACCGAAGGTGCGAGGAAGGCTATCGCTGAGTATGCGGAATCTTGCAACTTCAGCCTTTACTGCTTGGGAACATGGCACAGCCATCTTGTTGAGTCACATGCATCTCGGAAAGATCGAACTACGGCGGCCACAATGGCGATTGCCCGGTTGGCTCCCTCAGTGTTGCTGATTCGGTGTCCTACCGGATACCGGGCAGTCCTAGCGGAACAGTAGTTGGCACCACGGGCATTAGTAATTCCACATAAGTGCAAAGGTCCGGTGACTTTCGGACACCTGCCGTTCGTGAAGGTTGGATCTTTGACCGCATTGGCCGAGAAGGGTGAATAGCCCTTCAGGCAGGTATCAGATGCGGACCGGCCGATTGTTTCGGCGTGTGCGGCGCATATCATGTGACGGCACCGTTTGCCCTTTTCCCCTTTCCTTTCCAGCCCGGCCCCTTCCCCCTTGGACCCTTTCCCCCTGCCCGGCCAGGAGGGCAGGCCCTTTGGGTAGGGCCCTTCCCCTTCTCGTTTGTCGACCTTTCCGGCTCCCTTTGCCGGTCCTGATGGATGAACTCCATCCTGCCCGTGACGGCGTCATGCCATTGACCAAGCACTAGCAGACACGACCAGACCCGTCGCGGAAATACGCAAAAAATCCAACTTCCTTTTCGGGACGACGGCGTGATCCCCAGTCTCTAGTCTTCCCCACCGTTGTGACCTCCTCCTTCGCGCCCCCCTCGGGGGGCTCTTTTTGTCAGGTGGCAAGGAAGATCGAAGTGCACCCTCAAGCTCCGACGATGGATCTGTCCATTCCCATGGCCGCGGTCATGGCCCTGGCGCTGGCGAATAACGCCTCGGCCTGCTGGGATGAGGTGGCCCGGACCCATGGCGTGGACCCCTGGCTGCTGTATGGCATCGCCATAGTGGAATCCGGCCTTGATCCGGCCGCCCTGAACCTGGGCCACTTGGGGCGCACCGGTTCCTACGACATCGGGCTCATGCAGATCAACTCCCGCAACCTGCCGGCCCTGACGAAACTGGGTGTGGCCCCCGAGCAGCTGTGGGATCCCTGCACCAGCATTCAGGTGGGCGCGCGCATCCTGCGGGAGAAGTTCGACCGTCAAGGCCAAGGCTGGGAGGCGGTGGGGGCCTACAACGCCGCCTGCACCCGCCTGAAGGGCGTAGCCTGCCGACAAGCTCGTATGACGTATGCCTGGAAGGTGTATCGGGCCATCGCGAGGGCCTTGCGGTGAGGCTACTTCCGGCCTGGTGTGCCGTGCTGTCCGGCTGTGCCTTGCAGGCCGCGGCACCGCCCGGTGACGTGCCTTCCACGTCCATACCCTTGCCCCGGGGTTTCGCCCAGACCGACCATGGCCCGGAGGCAGTGTTCAGGTTGTGCACTGACTGCCCGGCGCCCACCCGCAAGGTCCTGGCGCCGGTGCCGCCGCCCATCCGACTCGCCGAGATCCCCAAGCCCAAGCCGGTACCTCCCCCAATGGAGGAGCGTATCACCCACGCAATCCATTTCCCCTTTGCCTCGTCGCGGCTGACTACCGGGGCGTGGCAGGCCCTCGAGGCCCTGCGCCCCCTGCTGCTGGAGGCCCGCTCCATCGCCCTGACCGGACATACCGACCGGGTGGGGCACCCCACCTTCAACCGTCGCCTGGCCCTGCGCCGCGCGGAAACCGTCCGCCAGGCCTTGCTGGGACTGGGCGTCGCGGAGGAACGGATCGTCCGGGTCGAGGCCGAGTGCTGCATCGAGGCCCCACCCCCGGTGCATCCCCCCGCGCGTCGCACCGACCTGGAGATCCTGATCGTGAGGCCTGCCACATGAACGAACGCGACTGGGAACCGGGCTACAAGTCCGTGCTGATCCGAGAAGAGACCAAGCGGCGCCTGCAGGAGCTGCGCAAGGACCTGCCGGAGCGCGACTTCAACCAAGAGCGGCGCCTGGCCACGGCCGCCATTGAGTACTGCTTGACCGACGCCGTGGCCCGGGCCGGCTTCCTCGCCCTGGTGAAGGACATCGTGCGGCTGGACCTGGATACCACCTGACGACGAGACCCCGAGACCCATGAGACGCAGAGACGACGAGACCACTCCTTCATTTCCACAGGAATCCCTTTCATGAAACGCACCCACAAACTCGCATTGCTCCTGGGCGGCCTGGTTCTCGGCGCCGGCCCGGCCCTGGCCGGCGTGCCAGCCGACCCGGAATTCGCCGCCCTGTCCGCCCGGGTCACCAACTGGGCGACCGGCAACCTGGCCATCACCATCTCCATCGGCGCGCTGATCATCGGCGCCGTGGTGGGCCTGGCCCGGGTGACCGCCATGCCGGCGCTGACCTCCATCGTGTTCGCCATCCTGTTCTCCCTGGGTGCGGGCCTGATCACCGGCATCATCGGCGCCGTGATTTGAGGCCGACGAAGGCCATGGGCGACACCCGCATCCCCACCCGCCTGGACGAGCCGGCCCGCCTCCTCATGTGGGACGCGAGCCAGGTAGGGTTGCTTGTGGCCTTCGTCTTTCTCGGCATCCTGCTCAAGGACCCCATCACCTGGATCGCCGCCGGCCTGGCCCTGGCCCATGTTCTGGGCAAGTTCACCGGTGGCCGGCACCGGCGCTACCTCTTGCACTGGGCCTACTGGCATCTGCCCTTCGGCTCGGGGTTCACGCGCACGCCGCCCTCCCACCTGCGGGAGTTCATCGGATGAACCCCCTGAAGATCAGCGCCGACCTGGAAGCCCGCACCGGCATCCGCCGCGCCGTCCAGGCCCTGCTGGCGGTGCTGTCGCTCACCAGCCTGCTCCTGGCCTTGCACGTCTTCCTGCACCAGGACCGGGACCGGGTCACCTTCCTGCCGCCCCAGATCGAGCGCGGCTTCTGGGTGGAAGCCGACCGGGTGTCCCGCGACTACCTGGACCAGATGGCCCTGTTCGTCCTGCAACTGGCCTACAACGTCACGCCGTCTTCCGTCGATTTCCAGAACGCGGTCCTGCTCAAGTACGCCGCGCCCGAGGCCCATGGTGCCCTGGAGAAGGCTGGGCGCCTGGCCGCCGAGCGGGTGAAGCGCGATCAGGTCGCCACGCTGTTTTCCCCGAGAAGCGTCCTGCACGACAAGTCCGACGCATTGCGCCTGGCGGTGCGGGGCGAACTCACCACCTACGTCACCGACAAGGCCTCGCCACCGCGGGCGCTCACCGTGCTGGTGGCGTTCCGTTATGACGGCGGACGCACCGTCGTCACCACCCTCAGGGAGACCTCGCAAGATGATCCTTTCGGCACTCAGACCGCTCCTAGCCAGTAGCCTGCTGCTGGCGACCATACCGGCCTGGGCCTTGCAGGTCCTGCCGGTGCGCGACGGCGAAACGGCGTTTGCCCGCATCGCCGCCGACGACCTCACCCGCATCGCCCTGTCGGAGGGCCGCATCCAGTCCTGGCATGCCCTCAAGGGGCGGCTCGCCATCGAGAAGAACGCCCGCACCGGCCAGCTCTACGTGCGGCCTCTGGACCGGGGCGAGCCCGCCTCCCTGTTTCTGACCGCCGACTCGGGTGCCACTTATGCTCTGACGCTCCAGCCCGTGGACATGCCCGCCGAGAGCCTGATCCTGAAGGACCCGGCGCGGCGGGCGACGAAGCCCTCCGCCGCCGAACAGAGCGATTCCCGCCAGCGCATGGTCAAGGCCCTCGCCCTCATGCTGACGACCGACCGCCTGCCGGCCGACATGGAAGTGCGGGAGCGGGGCGAGACCCTGCGCCTGTGGCAGGGCAGCCGCTTCGTGCACCTGCGTTCCTGGCTGGGGTCGGCGGTGGTGGCCGACCTGTTCCAGCTCACCAATACCGGTAACACCGAAATGCGGGTGGCCGAACCGGAGCTCTTCCATGCCGGCGTGCTCGCCGTGGGAGTGGAGAACCACGCCTTGAATCCCGGTGAGTCCACCCGCGTGTTCGTGATCCGGCAGCGGGAGGGCGACGAATGATCCTCGGTGGCAAGAACGGCCCAGGCGGAAGGGGTGCCAGTCCCATGCTCTCCGCCGCCGCCGCGGCCATCCGTCGGCGGCAGGCGCTGATCGCGGGCGGGGTGCTGATCGTGGTGGGGCTGGGGCTGATCGGCCTGGTGGCCTTCATGCGCGCGGGCAAGTCCCAGACAGGCGCCGACCTGCCGGAGAAGCCCGTCCCCCTGGCGGTGGCGCCGGCCGGCGCCGGGGTGGATCCCCGGGACGCCTGGCGTGGCCAGGAAGGCACCCGTATCGATCGCCTGGAGCGCTCGGTCAACGAGCTCAACGATCTGATGAAGCGCCAAGAGGCGGAGAAGCAGGCCGCATCGCGGTTGCCGGCTCATTTGCCAAGCTTCCCACCAGGGCTTCCGTCCGGTATTCCAGCATTGCCTCCGCCTCCGCCCCTGGCCCCCACCCGCCCGGCCTCGGTGGTGCCCCTGCCGCCACCCACCTCGGTGCTGGGGCAGCCGGCGCCGGTGGGCGTGCCCGCGCCCCTGCCGGAACGGGGCATCGAGTCCGGCGAGATGGGATCGGCGACGGATGCCCGCCCGCCATCCGCGCCGGACGCCGGCAAGGAGAAACCGGCGGCCAAGACCCCCGGCACCTATCTGCCCTCCGGGTCCTTCGTGCGGGCGGTGCTGCTGGCCGGGCTCAACGCCCCCACCGGCGGCCAGGCACAGAGCAACCCGCATCCCGTCCTGCTGCGCCTGGTGGACCACGCCCAGCTGCCCAACCAGTTCCGGCTCAAGGCGAAGGACTGCCTCATCGTCGGCTCCGGCTATGGCGATCTGTCCTCGGAGCGGGCCTACATCCGCACCGAGTCCCTGTCCTGCGTCTCGCCAGGGGGCGAGTCCCTGGACCTGCCCATCAAGGGCTATGTGGCCGGCGAGGACGGCAAGGCGGGGGTGATGGGCCGGCTCATCACCAAGCAGGGCCAGGTGCTGGCCAACGCCCTCATCGCCGGCATCGGCTCCGGTCTGGGCCAGGCCTTCCAGCAGAGCGCCAGCACCACCTCCACCTCGCCGCTCGGTTCCACCAGCACGGTGAAATCAGGGGAGGAGTTCAAGGCCGGCATCTCATCCGGGGTGGGCAAGGCCATGGACCGGCTCGCCCAGTACTACATCTCGCTGGCCGAGAAGCTCTACCCGGTGGTGGAGGTGGACGCCGGCCGGCTGGTGGACGTGGTCATCACCAAGGGGGCCATGCTGCCCATGGGCGAGGTCTCCGCCGATCTCCCCTTTGAAACAGGCAAACGCTACGGAGCACGCTGACCATGAGCAGTCTAACCATGAGACCCCTGATCCTGACACTACTCGCCGGCATCGCCGTAACCAGTCTGGCGCGGGCCGGCGATCCGGACCCGGTGGCCCATATCGAGGCCGCCCTCAAGGCCGCCTATCCCGCCACGACCTTCCGGGATATCCGCCCGACCCCGCTGCCCGGTATCTACGAGGTCAGCATGGGCCGAAACCTGGCCTATGTGGGCAGCGATGCACGCTATTTCCTTTTCGGCCACCTCTATGACATGCGGGAGCAGCGGGACCTGACGGCGGACCGTCTGGAGGCGGCCCGTCGCATCGACTTCGCCAGTCTGCCCCTGGCGGATGCCATCACCACGGTGCGCGGGAATGGTTCCCGGGTGCTGGCCTTGTTCTCGGACCCGGACTGCCCCTACTGCCGCAAGCTGGAGCAGGAGCTGGCCCGGCTGGACAACGTTACCGTCCACACCTTTCTCTATCCCCTGGCGGAACTCCATCCCGGGGCCCGCCAGCGGGCCATCGCCGTCTGGTGCGCGCCGGACCAGGCCGCCGCCTGGAAGGAACTCATGCTTGAGGGGAGTGTAGGCAAGAGCGCGCGCTCCGCCGCCGAGTGCGCGCATCCCGTCGACCGGAACATCGCGCTGGCACGCAAACTGGGCGTGGAGGGCACGCCTGCCCTGTTCGATGTCCGGGGCCGGCATCTGGCGGGGGCTGCGCCGGCCCAGCGCATCGAGGCCTTTCTGGTGGAGGGGGACCGGAAACCGGCCACCGAGGGGATGCAGCCATGAAACGGGCCGTCCTAATACTGCTCCCCGCCCTGACGGCCTGCGCCAACATGGCCGGACTGGACGGCAAAAGCGAGTTTGCCTGCAAGGCTCCTGATGGGGTGGTCTGCACTTCCGTTTCCGGGGTCTACGCCAATACTCTGGCCAGGACGCTGCCGGCCCGGCAGGCTGACCACCCACAAGGCGTGGCGCCTGAATCGGCCGCCGAGATCCAGCAGAAGGGTCCGGCTGATCCACCCAGGCCTTACGGTGCTACGCCTCCCGCCGGCACTGCTCCGAGCACTGGCACGCCCCTGCTGTCTGCACCCCGGGTGCTGCGCCTCTGGCTCGCCCCCTGGGTGGACGAGGACGGGGATCTGCATGACCAGGCCTATCTCTATGTGATGTGGCACCGGGGGGAGTGGCAGCTCGGTCATACGGAAGCGGGGATACGACGGCAATTCGGTCCCATCGCGGCACCTCTGGCCACACCGGCCGGCGTCCGGATTCCAGACCCCGCGACTCATCGGGAAACCACCCGCCAGGACGCCCGCGAAACGGTGCTGGAATCGGCACGGTCATCCCGTCAGGCCGAGGACGATGAGCGCTGACGCCTTGGCTTTCCTGCGCAATCTCTGGCGGCCGGCGCGGACCGACTTCACCGACTCGGCCTACCTGCCCTCCACCCTGGCAGAGCCCTCGCCCATGCCCGTCTACGACCGGCTGGCCGACTGGCTGCCGTATTCCGGCTGGCTGCCGGAGGAGCGGCTTTTCCTGCTGGAACGTCCGCCGGGGGCGCGTCGCAACGACCAGGATCCGGTGGAGGCGGTGGGCTTCGTGCTGGCCCTGCATCCCCAGACCGGCGCCGACGCGCGCATGGCGGCGGTGCTCAAGTCCATCTTCAACGGACTGCCCACCGGTGCGAGCCTGCAATTCCACCTGCTGGGCACGCCGGATATCCACGCCTTCCTCGACCGGTACCGTGGACTGCGCACGGTCGGCGGGCTCCACACCAAGGCCGCCCGGCGCCGCTCCGCTCATCTGGCCCGGGCCGCGATCCATCCGCCTTTCCCGGGCCTGCCCTGGATGCCGCGCCACTTCCTGGCCGCCCTGTCGGTGACCCTGCCCGCCGAGGGCATGGCCGACCGGGATACCCTGGAGAATGCCCAGACCCTGCGCGAGGCCCTGGCCACGGTGCTCAAGGGCGCCTATCTGTACGCGGGCGAGTGGGGACCGGACGAGCTGATCAATTGGTGCGCCCAAGTGCTGAACCCCAACCGGCTCCTGAAGGGGGAGGCCCAGCGCCTGGCCTACGACGATGGGCGCCTGATCCGCGACCAGATCCTGGCCCTGGACACCCTCACACGGGTCACGCGTGACGGCCTGGTGGTGGGCAGCCCGGCGGACAGCGCCGAGGCGGTGGTGCGCTGCCTATCGGTGCGCAACTATCCCCGGACCATGGAACTGGCCGCCATGGGCGGGCTGATCGGCGACTTCGTGCAGGGCTCCCAGGCCTATTCCTGCCCCTTCCTTGTCACTCTGGGAATTCGCATCCCGGATTACGAGTCTACCCGCTCCTTCGCCACCCTGAAGGCGGCGCGGGCCACCCAGGCGGCCCAGAGCAAGCTGGCCACCTTCATGCCGGACTGGCAGGAACAGAAGCTGGACTGGGACACGGCAATGGCCGCCTATTCCGGGGCCGGGTCCCTGGTGTACCTGTATCACCAGTTGACTCTCTTCTCCCTGCCGGCTCACGCCGCCAGGGATGAACTGGCGGCGCGGGGCGTGTGGCGAGGGCTGGGCTTCGACTTGCAGGCGGATACGTTCCTCAACCTGCAAAGCCTGATGCTGGGCCTGCCCATGGCCCTTACCCCCTCGCTCCAGAGGGAGGCGAAACGGGCGGGACGCGAGAGCCTCAAGACCTCGGCCAACGCCATCCATCTCGCACCGGTCATCGGCGAATGGGCGGGCCTGGGGGAACCGGTCATGGCCCTGTTCGGCCGGCGTGGCCAGGCCCTGGGGGTGGACCTGTTCGCCAACCCCTCCGGCAACTTCAACGCTTGCGTGGTAGGCACCTCGGGATCGGGCAAGTCGGTGTTCATGAACGAGCTGGCCCTGGGCTACCTGGGCAGCGGCGCCCGCGTCTGGGTGATCGACGCCGGACGCTCCTACGAGAATCTGTGCCGGCGCCTGGGCGGGCAGTACCTGGAGTTCACCCCACAGTCCGACCTGTCCCTGAACCCCTTCTCCCTGGTCACGGACCTGGACGAGGACATGGAGATGTTGAAGCCCGTCATCGCCCAGATGATCTCCCCCCAGGAGCCCCTGCCCCAGTACGAGATGTCCCAGCTGGACATCGCTCTGCGACAGGTCTGGTACCAGGCTCAAGGCCAGTCCCGGCTGCCCACCCTGACGGAACTGGCGGAACACCTGAAGACCGCCTGCAAGGACGACGAGGGCAAGTGCGACGTGCGGGTGCGCAACATGGGCATCCAGCTCTTCCCCTACACCCAGGATGGCGCCCACGGCCGCTGGTTCGAGGGGCCGGCCAATGTACGCTTCGACGCCGACCTGGTGGTGCTGGAACTGGACGAGCTGGAGTCGAAGAAGGACCTGCAGGGGGTGATCCTGCTCCTGCTCATGTACCTCATCACCAACGAGATCACCCTTAACCGGGCTGACGGGCGCAGGAAGCTGGTCATCATCGACGAGGCCTGGAGCCTGATGAACGGCACCAGCGGCGGCTTCATCGAGGCGGGCTACCGGCGGGCGCGAAAGTACAACGGCGCCTTCATCACCGGCACCCAGGGGGTGGACGACTACTACCGCAACGAGGCGGCCACGGCGGCGCTGAACAACGCCGACTGGATGTTCATGCTGCGCCAGAAGCCGGAATCCCTGCTGGCCCTGGAGAAGAACAACCGCCTGGCAGTGAGCGCGGGCCTGCGCAACCTGCTGGAGACCCTGCACACCGAGGCGGGGGCTTATTCCGAGGTCTTCGTGCACAGCCCGGTGGGCCACGGCATCGGCCGCCTGGTGCTGGACCCCTATTCCCTGCTGCTGGCCTCCACCCGGACCGAGGATTTCAACGCCATCCGGGAGAAGACCGGCGCGGGGCTGAGCGTGGACGCGGCCATCCGGGCGGTGCTGAAGGAACGGGGGCTGGCCCATGGCTGAGGACAAGCTGATGGTCCAGGAAACCGGAACGGATGGGCCTCCGTCTGGAGATGGGAATCCGGGCATCGGTTGGGGACTGGCCGCGACCCTGTCCTTCACCGTCAGTGCCGCGCTCATCGCCGGCGATCACTTTCTCCTGCCACCGCCCGCGCCACGCTTCGGCCGGGTGGACCTGGCCAGCGTGGTGGCGGAAACCCAGCGCGGTTTTGCCGATCGGGTGGCCAAGGGGGAAACCCAGGCGGCCCTGGACGAGGCCACGCGCGCCGGTCTGGGGCTATCCCGGGCGGTGCAACGCCTAGCCAGGGAATGTGCTTGCGTCGTCCTGGTTGCCGATGCCGTGGTGGCGGGCGCCGAAGATCTGACGCCCCGACTCAGGGAGCTCGTGAATGCCACGGATTGAACTTCTGATCTTCGCCCTGCGGCCCAGGGTGGGCATGAAGGCGTATGCCGCCCTGGTCTGGGCAGCCGTGAGGCGGCATCTCCTGGCCTGGAGCGCTTTCGCCCTCGTCGCCATGGCCGGCTTCATCTTCAGCCACTTCTACTGGCTGCGCTTCACCCTCACCGAGAGCATGCCCTGGCATCTGGTGCTGGTGGAGAAGGCTCTACCGCCGCCGGGCAGTCTGAAGCGGGGCGATCTGGTGGCCTGGCGCTGGCAGGGTGGGCTCATCTATCCGGAGGGGGCGGTGTTCCTGAAGGTGGTGAAGGGCCTGCCGGGGGACCGGGTGAGCACCTTCGGCAGGGATTTCTACGTCAACGGCGAGTACGTCGGGCGGGCCAAGCCGGTTTCCCGGCTGGGGCAGACGCTGACGGCCAACCAGCCCGGGACGGTGCCGGCGGGGCATTACTACCTGTACTCCCCGCACCGGGACTCCCTGGACTCCCGCTATGCGGCGACGGGTTACGTGGCCCATGAACGCATCCTGGGCAGGGCCTATGGACTCTTCTGAGCGACGGCTTCCGTTCCGGGCGGCGGCACTAGCCTTGCTGCTCGCCGCGCCCGTTCATGCCCTGGATCTGGGCCGGGTGGGTCCGGTCTGGCCGGTGGCTGAGCCGGACCTGTTGGCCCTCATCCAGTCCCGGCTGGAGGAGAAGCAGAAAAGCGGCGAGTTGGCCCGCATCCAAACCGAATTCGAGGCCCGTTCACGTCGGACCCTGGGATCGCCGGCGCCGGTAGCGGGCCTTATCCGAACACACACGCCGCGCAGCTTTCTGTTCGATCCCACGGTCACCGCTGCGGACACGGTGCGGGACCCGGAGGGCAAGGTCCTGGTGGCTGCCGGCACCCGGGTCAATCCCCTGGACTACGTTTCCCTGTCCCAGCCCCTCATCTTCTTCGACGCCCGCGACCGGGACCAGGTCAAGACCGCCCTGGCCCTGCGCCAGCGCCACCGGGGCCGGGCGCATCTGATCCTCACCGGCGGCAGCTACATCGACTTCATGAAGCGCCACGACCTGCGCGTGTATTACGACCAGCAGGGCCTGCTGGTGCGCCATCTGGGCATCCGCCAGGTACCGGCCCTGGTCACCCAGGAGGGCCGGATGCTGCGCATCGATGAGCTGAAGGTGGGCACATGATGGCCAGGCTTGGGTGGCTTCGCCTGATGACCGGTCTGCTGGCGGCCTGCATGCTGGTCCTGCCCGCCTGGGCCGGCCCCACCTGTCCGGGCAAGTTCCCCAACCCCATCACGGACATCTGCTGGTCCTGCATGCTGCCCCTGACCCTGGGGGGAGCGACGCTGTTCTCCATGGACCAGGAAGACAACGGATCCAACCCCGGCGACGCCATCTGCGGCTGCGCCAACCCGCCCCGCTTCGGCATCTCCATCGGTTTCTGGGAGCCGGTGCGCATCGCCGAGGTGGTACGCCATCCCTACTGTTTCCCCAGCCTGGGCGGCCTGTCCCTGGACCTGGGCATCCACGCCCCCGCCCACGGGCGCGGCAAGGGCACCCACGATTCCCATGGCTCCAGCTTCTATCAGGCCCACTGGTACACCTTCCCGGTGCTCTACCTGCTGGAGGTGCTGCTGGAATCCGACTGCCTGGAGCCGGGCGGTTTCGACATCGCCTACATCACCGAGGTGGACCCGTTGTGGAACGAGTCCGAGCTCACCTTCATCCTCAACCCGGACGTAGCCCTGTTCGCCAATCCCGCCGCCCAGGCGGTGTGCGCCGCCGACTGCGTGGCGGCCACGGAGGGTTTTCCGCTGTCCGAGCTCTACTGGTGCGCGGGCTGCCAGGGCTCCATGTACCCGCTCAACGGCAACGTGGCGGCCCATATCGGAGGCGTGCAGGCCTCCACCCTCATCGCCCAGCGCATGACCGCCAAGATGCACCGGGAGTTGTTGGTCTGGGGGGCGTCCGGGGACCGGGGCCAGTGTGGCTACTACCCCCAGCCGCTCATGGACAAGCGCAACTACAAGATGGCCATGCTCCATCCCGTGCCCCAGACCGGGAAGATCGACGGCAGGTGCTGCCAGCCCTACGGGCGGACCACGGCGATCTGGGGGGCGGGGAAGGAGTTTCCCTACCGGGGCGAGGACTTCGCCTATCTGATTTACCGAAAGAGGAACTGCTGTGCGTCGGTGTTCTCTCCTGTCAGCCTGGCTCCTTAGCCTGGCCGCCTGGGGCGCGCCCCCGGGCCTGCCGGACGAGGGAGCGATCCAGGCCGAGATGGCTCGCCAGAAGGCACGCGGCGAGCTGCTCATGCGCCGGGTCGAGGAGAGCTTCCACGCCGATCCGGGCCGGCTGATGCAGTCCATGCCCCGGGTGCCCAAGCCCGGAGCCAGTCCTGGCACAGGCGCCGATCCCCTGGCGGTGGCGCAACGCTACCGGCAAACGCGGCCGGTCGTGGGCAGCGCCGGTCCGGACCTGCTGGTCTTCGCCTCCTTCGCCATGCCCCGGGCCAGCCTGGAGCGTCTGGCGGCGGATGCTGCCCGGACGGGCGCGGTGCTGGTCTTCCGGGGGCCGAAGGAAAGGTCGCTCAGGAAAACCTTGCATGCCTTCGAACCCCTGGCCAGACAGGGAGCATCGGCCATCCTCCACCCGGAAGCCTTCACCCGCCACAGGATCGAAGCAGTGCCGGTGTATGTGCTGGGCAGCGCGGGAGGATGCCAAGCCGACCCGGACGACTCCGCCTGCCAGGACGTATTGCGCGTCAGCGGGGACGCGAGCCTGGATTTCATCCTGGAACGCATGGCACGGGCAGACCATCCCCTGGCGGGGGCGGCGGAGGCACGTCTGGCTCGGTTGAGGGGGAAGCTATGAGGATTGGTTTGCGCGCCGGATTTCTCCTCTGGGGCCTGCTGCTCACCTTCCGCCAGGCCTGGGCGGACATGACTCCCGCCCAGGCCTTCGAGTCCGGCAAGACCTTCGGCCAATCGCCCCAGGGTGCAGCCGCGGTGAAGGAGGCCATCAGCGGCGCGAACGCCTCCGCCCAGGTCCCCCACCACGACACGAGCCACACCCATTCCATGTTGTACGAGGGCGGCAACGGTGATCCGCGCTCCCCCGGCGGCAACCGTGTGACCGAGTGCGCCACAGCCCACTACGCCGATGCCCGGCAGCAGGCGGAATGCGATGCCATCAACGACCTGGCCAACAACCGGGCGGCCCGCCCACCCCTGGCCATCGTCCCCGCCGATCCCATTCTGGTGAAAGGGACGGCGGTGAAGTCGGACCCCACCGCCGTGGCCGGGGCCTTTGGCGGCGCCTACGGGGAATGCAAGACCACCACCATTACCCGGCCCGCCACCTACGAGGAAGAGGTGTGCAACGAATTCAAGACTCTGGGTGAGGAGGTCTGCCAAAAAACGCTGACGGTGATCGTCACGGTCAATGAAACCTGCACGCCCGGAACCTGGTACGCGGTGGGTTCCGGGCTGCTCACTCTGATCGACGCCTACTGCGAACCGGATCGATCAGATGGCCAGCTCCAACTGCGTTTCACGCCCGATGGACTGCATGGGGTATGTCAGTACGGCTATGTCACCCTACCCAAGGCGCCGTTCCAGATCGAGGCTGGCCAGGATTTCTGGCTCGATTACGTCTGCGATGAGTTTTACTGTCCGGGTTATGTCAGGCACAACCTGCTGACAACAGCCATCAACCATTGGAAGGGCGCGTGCACCGTACCCATCGATATTGGTTTCGCGGTCGGCACCCAGGGCTGTTCGGGCAATACCTGTACCTACAACTTCGAATATCAGGACTACCGCTGGGGCCATCATTGGGAACTGCCCACCAATGCCTTCCCGGAGGCGAAGCGCCTGGTCTTGGAAACCGATCACTGGGACGACCAGTGCGCCCGGCTCGAGGGGCGGACGCAGTGATACGAATCTTGTTCCATTTCCTGCTTGCAACAGCGTGTATGGCACATAGCGCGTCCTGGGCTGCCGAGTGCGAGAAACTCGCCGAATTCTGCGTAGACGGCCCCGCCAGTAAAACCATCTCTGGCTCCCCGGTCTATCGGGATTGCTGGAAGTACGAGGCCCGTTACACCTGTCTGGCCGGTAGCCTGGACACCCACGAGTGCGATGAACTCAGGCAGCGGGGCTGTGGCCAGATCTCCTCCACCTGCGTGGAGACCTCGGACACCGGCTGCTCCTACTACGAGAACCGCTTCCAGTGCGTGGTGACTCCCGCCGAGACAGCGACCGTGGCCGATTGCGGCACCCAGACCTTCTGCCTGGATGGCAACTGTTTCGATGCGGGCCATACCAACGATGCCGACTTCGCCCAGGTGGTGACCGCCATGGAGGCCCTGCGCGAAGCTGGGATGTACCTCGACGAGGACGCCCTCACCCTGTTCAACGGCCGCGCCGGGAAGTGTTCCCACAAGCTGTTCGGCCTGGTGAACTGCTGCAAAGCCAAATCCGGTGGCGCCCCCACCAACGCCCAGGCCTTCAAGGTGGTGACCGAGGCCGCCGGCATGGGCTACGACTACGCCCGCTCCACCTACATGTACGACGCCTTGTTCAACAGCGACGCGGCGGACTGGGTGATGAAGGGGCTCTATGGCGCCGACGCGGGCCTGTCGACCAATCCCAGTTTCAGTTACTACGGCTTCACCGGCACCTTCAACGCCGCTTCCCTGTCTTCCTCGGCGATCACCCTGCTCGACACTGGTGACTTCGTGGTGGCCTTCGACCCGGTGAGTTTCGCCGTGGGCATCGCCATCCAGTTCGTCCTGGATGCCCTGCTGTCCTGCGATGAGTCCGACCAGATGGTGGCCATGCGCAAGAGCAACCGGTTGTGCCACTACCTGGGCAGTTATTGCTCCAGCAAATTCCTGGGTGCCTGCGTGACCAAGAAGGAAAGCTACTGCTGCTTCAATTCCCGGCTGGCCAAGATCATCAATGAACAGGGCCGCAGCCAGATCGACAAGAGCTGGGGTGGCGCCAAGTCACCCGATTGCTCGGGCTTCACCCCGGAGCAGTTGCAGTCGCTGGATTTCGGCCAGATGGACCTGACCGAGTTCTATGCCGAGATCCAGGCCACGTCCCTGGATACCTCGGCCATCAGTATCGCGATCCAGAACCGGATCGTCAGCGATCCCACCCGGGGTTACTACCCGGCCAATCCATGAAGCGGGCCGTCTTCATCCTGTTCCTGCTCTGGCCGGCATGGGCCGCCTCCCAGGGCATAAAGCTGACGGGCGAACTGGCCCCGCTCCTGGAGCGGGCGCGAATCGAGGGCCAGGCCTCGACGGTTCTGGCAGGCGAAGTGGCCGCGCGAATGCGGGAGCAGGGAATCGAACAGCCAGTGCGTGTGTCAGTGCACCGGCTCCAACGGCTGAAGGATCCGGGTTGCGCCCGGCTGAAGGTGAGCTTCGACCAGCGCCAGGTGATCCCGCCCCATGAATCCACCCCCAGGGATCGGCATGCGGAGTTCGCCCTCAACTGGTGTGAGGGAGGACGGCCGCCCGCCTCCAGCAATGGCGCCCAGCCGGCGGATCCGGAGGCTCGGCCATGACCGCTGCCGGGATTCGATGGGGTCTTGTGGGGCTGCTGGGGATGTTGGCCATGGGCGCCCTGGCGGATGAAGGGGGCCTTACCACCCCCTGGTGGGAAAGCTCTATCTGGGGCGATCCCGAGCGCGCCTACCAATGGTATCCCCCGAACCCACCACCCCCACCGGAGAGCAAACCGGCAACAGCCAAACCCAAGCCGCGCGATATCCGGGCGCTGAAGAACGTCCGGGCGATCCGTGAAGAACTAGACCGGATCAAGGACGTGGCAGTGATGACCCCCACGCCCGAGAACGTGCGGCGTTTTCTGGACGCCCAGCAGTTCGTCATGGAGAAGGGGGCCGT
Source organism: Thiobacillaceae bacterium (assembly GCA_044227325.1). GTDB lineage: Bacteria > Pseudomonadota > Gammaproteobacteria > Burkholderiales > Thiobacillaceae > PFJX01. The sequence goes on from JBGAFI010000004.1 coordinate 153,144, forward strand.
GTTCGCCGACGTGGCCCGACGGGTGGTCTGGGCCAGCCCCGAGCTCGATTACAGCCTGCGCCGGCCCACCCACAACGCCGCCATCCAGACCTGGAAGGCGCAACGTCAGACCGACGAGGGGGCGGCTGTGGCGGAGGCCATGCGCAGCCATGGGCTCTACTTCTTCCTGCGTGGCGATTGCCCTTACTGCCACCAGCTGGCGCCGGTGCTCAAGTACCTGGAATCGGCCTACGGGGTGGAGGTCTTCCCGGTAAGCCTGGATGGGGGCGGGCTGCCAGGTTACCCCGCGCCCCGGCCGGATAACGGCATCGCCCGGCTGCTTGGGGTTTCCACCGTGCCCGCTCTGTATCTGATGCCCCGCGATGCCACCACCGGCAACGTACCCATCCCTCTGGGCCAGGGAATGCTCTCGGCGGACGAGATCGTCCAGCGCATCCATGTGCTGACCCGGACCCGTCCGGGGGACAGTTTTTGAGGAATACGCCATGACCCGTCCATCCATCCCACGACTGAACCGGCTCACCGTCGCCGGCCTGCTGACCCTGGGGTTGGTCGCCCCCGCCGCCACAGGCGGCGGCCTGGAGGACTTCTACGACTCGGTCTCCGCGTACAACAACGTCACCGGTCCGGCGGCCTACGAGGGCCAGACCATGAACCTCTACACCGGCGGCAGCCTGTTCCTGCGCACGCCCAGCCGGAACTATCAACTGCTCTCGGCGGCGGCCCCATCGCTCCGCGGCGGCTGCGGCGGCATCGACGCCTTCGCCGGGGCCTTCTCCTTCATCAACGTGGACCAGTTCGTGGCCATGCTGCGCAACATCGGCCAGAACGCCCTGGGGCTGTTCTTCATGACCGCGCTGCAGTCCATGGCCCCGGACATCATGGAGGCCATCAAGTACCTCAACAAGATCGCCCAGGACGTCAATGCCATGGGCATCAACTCCTGCGAGGCGGCCAAGGGCCTGATGGCGGCCAGCGGTGTGGAGAAGTGGATGGAGGCCAACAAGGTGAACACCGGTCTGGGCGCAGCCGCCGCCGGCCTCTATGACGACTGGTCCCAGGTGCGCACCAAGATGTTCGGGGACAGCGGCCAGGTGGCCGCCAAGGCCGATGCCTTGAAAGCCACCGATCAGGAGCTGGCCTTGAAGTACATCGAGGGCAACCTGGTCTGGAAGGCTCTCAGCCGGGGTAGCCTACCCGGCTACCTCAGCGAAAAGGAGCGGCGCATGGTCATGTCCGCCCTCGGCGCGGTGGTGGTGAGGAAGCATGACGATGGCACCCCGGACCCGGGGTTCTACGAGCCGGTGATCAGTTTCAAGCGCCTGCTGGGCAACGTGGACGGCAGCGATGCCAACGCCAAGCCCCAAATCTTCACGTGCAATGATGGCACTGGTGCTGACGAGTGCACGGTGCTGGGCACCGAGGCCTTCGAGAGCGAGCCATTCTCCAAGCTGGCCTATGACCACATGCTCGCCATCTACGAGAAGATCCGCGACCGGGGCCCGGCCCTGAATGCCGGCGAGATCGACTTCATCAACGCCACCAGCGTGCCGGTATACAAGATCCTGGCCAGCGCGGCTTCCCTGCCCACGGAATCCGTGGCCCACGAGCAGATCGTCAAGAACGCCGACGTGATCGGCGCGGAGCTGGCTGCCACCTTCATGCTCAAGGCCCTGGACGAGGTGGAGAAGGCCCTGGAGACCCGCTCCAAGGTGGCCACCGAGGCCGAGGCCAGGGAGCTGCGCATCCTCATCGACAAAGCCCGGGACTGGCGCCGCAACGTCTACAGCGAGAAGGCCGTGCTCACCGCCAAGGCCGCCGGCATCTACAACCTGATGGCGGAGATCCAGTTCCTGGAGAAATCCCTGTTCGGCAACCTCTCGGACAGCGTGGCCGCCAACCTGCGCTTCGCCCACGCCCTGCGCAAGATGAAGTAAGGCCCCGAGATGTGGGAGGTCTATGCCTACTGGAACGCCGAGCAGCTGGAGGCCATCTTCAACGGCGTGGCCGCCATCTCCGGAGCCGGCGCCTACGCAACACTCACCTTCACCCTGGTCCTGCTGGGCTTCATCGTGGTCATGGGCACGGCCGTGGCCCGGTTGCGGGCCGAGGAACCCATGGTGTGGATCTTCTTCCTCACCTTCTTCTACGGCGTGCTATTCCTGCCCAAGGATGAAGTGGTCATCGTGGACCGCACCGCCGTGGCCGGCGCGCCACGGGTGGTGGCCAACGTGCCCCTGGGCCTGGCCTTCTTCGCCCATGCCACCAGCAAGGTAGGAGACTGGCTCACCCGCAGTTTCGAGACGGTGTTCGCCCTGCCCCAGGAGGTGCGCTTCACCGGCAATGGCATGCTGTTTGGCAGCCGCATCATTCGGGGCGCCATGGCCTCCCACCTGCTGGACGTGGGCTTCAACAACGACCTCATGGAGTACGTGAAGACCTGCGTGGCGCCCGATCTGCTCACCGGTTACAAGAGCCTGGAAACCTTCATGAAGAGCGAGGACATCTGGGGCGACATGGGCGACACCAACCCCGCCCGGGCGGTGTGGATCGATGGCGGTACCCTGACCTGTCCGGACGGCTACACAAACCTCAACACCCGACTGCCCGCCGCCTTGCAGGCCGCCCACCTGAACATGGCCCGGTTGATCAACCCCGAGGCGGCCACTACCGCCGCACCGGGTGTCTTGAACGGGCTGCTGGCGGCCCAGATCCCTGCGGCGGCGGACGTACTCATGCGGGTGGCCACCGCCAACTCCGTGGACTTCGTGCGCCAGGCCATCATGGTCAACTTCTGGCGCGACGCTCCCGGGTCCCTGGCGGCGGCGGTGGAGAACACCTCCGCAGCCCAGGTGGCCATCGCCCAGAGTCAGGCCCAGGCCTCAGCCAATTCGGCCTACTTGACTATGGCGGCGGTGGCGGAAGGGGCGCTGCCCAAGATCCGCAACGTGGTGCAGATCATCATCATCGCCATCTTCCCCATCGTGCTGATCCTGGTGCTCATGGCCGGCCACAAGGGCGGCATCGTGCTCAAGTCCTACGTCATGGCCATGGTGTGGATCGAGCTGTGGCCGGTGCTGTACGCAGTCACCTCCTACGTCGCCCACCTAGCCGCCGCACCTGGGGTGTCGGCGGGTCTCATCGGCGGACTGGCCGGGGTGCCGGCGGGGCCGGGGCTGAGCCTGCTCAACAGCATCAACATCGAGGACACCCTGCTCCGGGACGAGGCGGTGGCCGGGATGTTCTCCCTCCTCATCCCGGTGATGGCCTACGCCATCCTCAAGGGTGGCGAGGTGGCCATGTCGGGCCTGGCCAGCCAGCTCATGGCCCCGGCCACCAGCGCGGCCCAGAAGGCGGGTGGCGAGGCGGGACTGGGTAATCTCGGCATGGGCAACGTGCGCTACGACACCTTCGCGGCGCGCACCACCACTGCCAACAGCTGGAGCACCCGGCCGAGCATCGACAGTGGGGCTGAGGGGGGGTACCGGCATACGGACTCCAGTCTGCGCGAAACCACCAAGGCCACCGGTTCCGTTCGGCAGGACGCGGATACGATCGCCGCCGGCATGCCGGTGGTCCAGGCCACCCCTTCCAGCCTGGGCGGGGTGCTGTCCGCCAGCGCCGGCACCGGCGCTGCGAACGCCAGGCGCAGCGAACACGGAGCCACGGCCGGGCAGGTGTACGGAGGCAGTATCACGAAGGCTGACGGCAGCCACTACAGCGAGTCGGATAGCGCCCGCTTCATGCGCGAGCTGACCCAGGCGGTGAATCGGGATTGGCAGACCCGGAGCGGGTATGGCCAGACCTGGGGGGCGGGCAGCCAAGGGCAGACCGGGGTGGAAATGAGGGCGGAGGAACTGACCCGGCAGGCAGAAAGGGGACAGGTAACCAGCCGGGTGGGATTCGACGCCCAGGCCGGCACGGTGGGCAGCCAAAGTCAGACCCACAACCCCAACCTGCTACCCAAGCCCGGCGGCACCTTGCCAGCCCAGGGTGTGCCGGCTGGACTTCAACCCGAACCGGTCACATCGGTGGGCACCCGAGGCGCCTTCGGGCCAAGGGCAGGTGTCGGGATCGACGCGGCGGGCGTGGCGGAGCTGGCCTATACAGCGGCTACCGGGGCCAGCAACCGATACGGCCTCAATCGGGAGCAGGCGGCCGAGGTGCTGCGCCAGGCTTCCCGCTCGGTCTCGGCCCAGACGGGCGACCGTGGCGTGAAGTCTTCCGCCGAGGACTTCACTGCACGCCTGGACCGGGGCTTCACGGTGCAGGAGGCGCGCAGCATGGAGGCATCGTTGCGGGACGCGGCCTCGGAGTCGCGGGAACATTCCCTATCCGCCCAGGACCAGTCTCGCCATGATCTGGACACCTGGGTGCAGGCCTATGCGGCCAGCCAGGGCATCAGCCCTGCCGTCCTGGCCGACATCCGCCAGACCGATCCCGCCCGCTTCCGCGCCCTGGTCAACGAGGCCCATACCGCCTGGACCGCAAGTGGGGAGGGTTCGGCCCACCTCACCCAGGACGGCGCCATCGGCGCTCCGCGTGCGCCGGATGAAGTCTTCGGTCAGGGGGTCGGGGATCGCAATCGGTTGCTGACCGAGGGGTGGTCCGAACTGGATACCCGGCACGCCGCCCATGGGCAATATGTGCGGGGACGGCAACCGGCATCGCCCGGATCCGCTCCTGATCTCAAACCCACCATTGCCCGGGTGAGCGCCGATGAACAGGCGGCCTTCAGGCAGTACCAGTCCAGCGAGGCGGGGCAGAAATACCAAGCCGGCGTCGCCATTCTGGCCAGCCAGGCGGTGAAGGATGAACACGGCCCCCTGGCGCCGTTGCGAACCGCCCTGGGTATCCTGGCCCCCAAGAGCCCGGAGGAAGTGATGGAGCGCATCCATCATCTGTCGGCCGCCGATCCCACTGTCCGCGCCCAGATCGAGCACCTGGGGGCCACACAGCAACCCAGCGCGCGTCAGATCAAGGGTGTGGCCGAATATATCGAGGCCCGGGCGGCAGCCACGGAACGGTAATCACCCTTCAGTGGCCATGGCGCCAGGCGTTATTGACCGAGGTGGCATAGGTGGGATTCCAGTAGGGATCCTCCTCCCGGCCGGCTTCTTCATCCCGTCCAGCGGGCCACCCATCTGCCGATGCGACGTCGTTTTGCGCCGCAGCGATATGGCCGGCCGCGCTCACCCCACCGACAGATCCCTTCCTGTAAGTATCGGGAAGGCGCCGGCGAACGAACCAGCCCAGGACGAGACCTCCAGCCACGAGCCAGATCAGGGCCGTCCATACCGCGTCGGCAGTGCCATCGATATAACCGTGTGGGCCCAGGCCGTTCAGCACATAGAACGCCACCAGGGCGGTCCACATCAGAGCGACCAGATTGGCCACGGTGATCGGTTTGAAGGTCATGATCTCAATTCCTCGCATTACTGTCGGGTGCGCTCGAAGATGGCGACCCGTGCACCCGCACCCTCATCGCTGACCACTTGTATCAGCCTCCAGCCCTGTCCGTAGAACGTCTCCAGGGAATGCTGGCCATGCTTGCCGCAGTTCATCATGGTCTCGGTCAGCACGAGGGGCTTGTCCTTGGGCTGGCGCAGCATGTCTTGAAATGAGAGCTTGCAGACGGCGACCTCCATAGTTGAGTCACTCGCGAAGGCAGTCACCGTCAAACCAATGCCGGTAGTAACCATCAGCAACGCCCAATGGCACTTCATTGTCGCCTCCTGTTTTCGCTATGCCATAGATTCATCTGAGACAATAGTCGATCCCTCCATAGTTTCCACTCCATCCTCCTCGGAATGGAACCATAACCCTTTCCCTAAATCGTAGGTTCCAATTTTCATCAATACGCTGGTTGCAGTGTTGTTAGCCACCTCCCTGCCAAGCAGTCCGGAAGCTTTCTTTGCGACATCCGCCGCCAACACTCCACCATCAAATAAGTCGAATGACTTTTCCACAGCCTCGCTCACGGTCAATCGCCTAGGCCCTTCCCATTCCGGCAAATATACATATCCGCCTTTACCTGGTTTGACGCGTTCCGTGCGGATAGCCAGAGCAACCAGCATGATGGGATTTACCGTTGCCGCCAAGTCACGGTTGAGCTTGAGTGATGGAACGATTTCCGAGGTATGTAGACCTGATCCCTTTTCCTTCAAAATAGAGATCATCTCTTCAACAATTGCGTTTGCATGGTCTTCGTCGAATGGAATATCGCGCCAAAGAATTCCCCATTGGTTCTCACCAACTCGAATAAGCGGATCAGCTTGATGTATCTGGAATGTCGAGCCTAGCCCTCGGTCCCTTGAGATGATTTCCCGGATGTCCGAGGCGAACATTGGCGATCCATGCTGCTGGAGCAATGCGACGATCGCTTGCCAGATGTTCAATCGATCGGAAGTTCCCAACAACGATTTCGTCTTGGTTGTCCAAACCATGCGGCCCAAATAGGCCAAAACCATCGACGACTCAAGAATCACATTCAGGTCATATTTCGAAAGCCTGCCCTCAAAGTCCAGACCACGGGCCTCTAGCTCATCGCAAATCTCTGTGGCATGCCATTGCCGTCCGGGCGTCTCCGAGAGCATCTCCTCAACCTCCCCAAGAATGCGCGACTGCTCCTCCTTAGACAGATCGATGTGTTTTTGAAGGCCATAGATCCCTCGGCCCAAGAGATAGCCGACGTTGGCTGCGGCGTTCGCCGCCCTTCGGACATCGATGTGGCGCCCCTTCAACGCACAGCGCTTGGCGATCTCCGAATAGTGCAAGGGAGTGTCAGACTCGGACAACACCGCTTCCACTAAGCTTTCCGCTCCCATCCCATAGCTGACCAGGATCTTTTCGCCGCTCGGCCCCTCTGAAAAATGGGCCCAGCGGGTCACGGTGTCCCATAGCAATGGTCGAAGCTCCTCCCCTTTTCCGATCAACTGGCTTTCGATCAGAAGCCTTGTTTCCGATTCGCTTGGCACCTTTTCCCGCTTCGACAAGGATGACAGCAAAGCCCGAGAGGCTCTCTCCGCCTCGTTCCATTCATCTTGACGCAGCAACGAAACATATGACTGCCCGGCGACGCGGATCACATCGAATTCAGGAGGATCGATGAAATGCTCCAGCGCGAATTCGAACGGGCTGGACAGTGCGTCGGCTCCGGCAAACCACGGGTCGAGAACGTCAAGCCCCAGCAGTGGAAGGGGTGTCTGCCTTCCCTGGAGCATCCTGGCTAGTCCCTCCTTGAATCGCCGCTCCCACACAGGCATTCGCGTGATGATTCGATTGGTTGCCTTCGACTCGATCTGCCTTACGCGCTCGCGCGTGACAGAGTAGTTCTTGGCGATTTCCTCCAAAGTTTTCCTGCTCCCGCCAATTCCCATTCTTTGCCTGAGCACAGAGGCGTCTCGCTCGTTTGTCAAAGCGAATGCGACGTGGAGCGCGTCACGGAAAGAGCGTGGCTCCAAAGTATCGCCTGGTGGAGTGGCTTCGCCCTTTGCCGCAAAAGCCAGATCCGGTTTGACCAGTGGCTCTGGGGCCTCAGGCCTTGAGATGTCTGGGAGGTGCCCTTGTTTGGAAGCATGCGAGTCGCAATAGGCGCTTCCAAGTTCAAAAGCGGCGAATATCGCTCCTGATATATCAGATACCGTCTTGCGCCCCAAATTCGGGACATGCATCAACCCTGTCGTCCCGATTCGGGCAATGTCGTGCACTGCCGCTGCTCCAATTTGCCCCAAACAATTTGTGGCCCTAACTGGCAGATCAAGAGCACTCGTCGCAAGTTGAAGAATCCACGGCGGAGCAAACATTAATCCGTCCACCATAGAGTCGCGCGAGTGGGGGTATCCGGCCAGAGCTTTGAATCGATAGGCGCCAAGACGATTTCTGATGCTGGGAGGCAACTGGCTTTCATTCTCCTGATAGAGGGACTCGCTCAAGATGGAGAACCTAGAGCATTCGGCGAAGAGATCGGGGAACTCTCGCCCAAGATCCTCAAGCCAATCGCACGGATTCGTCGGAATCTCGGAAGGTGACTCCACAATGGACTCCGGGCCGGGGTCCGGAGCCTCATGCGCTACAGGTGGCTCCTCGATCTCATATCCCCAGCCTGACAAGGCCACGTGGACCGGCAGATTCTCGACGACTGAACAAGGTTGCTCCGCGGACAAGAAAGTTTTAGGTAATGCGAGCTTCGCCGCTCCGGTCAGTAGCACTCTCCCCTCATGGCCAGAGCAGACCAAGTCGAACGATGAGGCATCCGGGCGCCAGAACCCGACGTGGACCACCGCCGAAGCCATAGCATCGGAATCGAGGGCGGCTTTCCAATCCGATGTCAGCCCCTCTAGATTCCGATGAGAGGTGACACTCCAAGTCCCGTCGCCTCGTCGGATCAGCAAATAGGCCAACAAGTGAATCATGCCTGAGCTTGCTCCTCCTCCTGGGCCTTGGCCAAGATGGCCCCGATATCAAGCTCGCCTTTGTCGATCATCGCTGACAATTCACGTACGCCCCATTCCGCGAGCCTTTCAGCCCAGCGATAGACCGGCGCGTCACCTGTCTTCAACAGGGATCGGATCGTAGTGTAGATCTGCTTGTCCGGATCCAGCGTACCCACGTTGAAGATCGTCGTTCGCTGTCCCGATATCTCGTCTGGCATGACCCCATGGGCCAAGGCGAGGGCGATCCCGAACCGATAGGCATCGGCCATCTCCGCGAAGTTTCCATTCAGCTTGTCCTCAGCCAAGCGCTTGAGCATCGCATGGGCCTTATCGCTCAGCCCGATGGTCGTGGGCTCCTTGAGGGTTAGGTCCGTCATGATTGCATCACCTCAATCTTCGATTGGCGAGTGGATACCTCGCGAATGGCGTATTCCTTGCCGACTCTCGCGGCCACAGGGGCCAGGTCTGTCTCCTTACGGACCTCCCCGTCATGCACGAGTAGGACCAGCTGGCTCGTCGTCTCCGGTAGATAGCGCAGTATGTTGCCCCGATGTTTCAGGTCGAGCCGGCCGAAGGGGGTGTCCATAACTACCGGTCCCGCCGCACGCCCTGTCCTCGCCAGTCCGTCAATAAGCGACAAGGCGACAATCTGCTCGGCCCCGGCACTTCGCACGCCTACCTTTTCGCCGTTCTCGTCGATGATCGTCAGGCCATAGTTCTCATTGATCTCCAGCCCGCGATACTTGGTCTGCGTCGTCAACCGCCTAAACGTGTCGGTCGCTCTCTCCTCGACTTTGGAGCGCAGGTTGTCCCGTAGCCTTTCGATGCTTTGGGTGAACACCCTAACGAGTCCTTGGCACAGCTCAACTTTCGCCGTGCTTCGGCGCTGCCTGGCCGCCGGCTGGTTGGAAATCTGCTTCGAGAGTATCTCGAGTTCATTCCGGATTCCCTTGAGCTCGGCTTCGGTCTTGCTGATATCCCCATCAAGCTGACCCTCGTTTCGAACCAGCATGTCGCGAATTCTACGTTTGCTAGCGATCTCCTCAGTATCGTAGCCCCGAATCTTCTCCTCGATCCTCTCGATCTCGTTGTCGATCTTGGTCAATTCGACGGACAGCGTCCTCTCCTCTGCTTTGAGCGACTGAATCCGCCCTCCGACACCGGGACGCAAAAGCTTGTCGATCTCGCGCATCTCACTCGAGATATTGGCCAGACCCTCGTAACCTTTCTTCAGCCCGAGCAATTCCTCCTCGCATTGGGTTAGCTCGGCTTGCTTGGCGGGGCGATTCTCGACCAATGGCAGCTGGCCGCAAGTGGGGCAAGGCTCGTTGCTCAGAAGTTTCTTCAAGCTATCGATCTTCCCCTCGATTCGCCCCCTCTTGTCCATGTTCTCGTAGATCCGGTCCTGCTCGTCCCTTAATTGCGCTTGCCGGATGCGCAACTTCGGTTGAACCAAGTCGATCCATGCCTTTCGAGCCAAGTCGATGCGTTCTGCGGCGAGTTGCTCCAGCCGCTTGACGATCTCATCCTGCCTGCGCTTGAGCGTTTTCGATTCTGTCTGGGCCCGATAGACCTCCTCGACCTTCTCTAACTCATCGTCGAGCCCTTCGCGCTGAGCGCGTATCTCCCTTTGCTGCTCCTTGACGGCCTCGATGGCTCGCTCCTTGGCCCCTTGCTTCTCTTGCAGGGAAAGTTGGCGCTCCGCCAAGGCAGATAGGCTCTTGACCTGAGCCATCTCCTTGGACTGCTGGCGCTGGGCCGATCGCAATATAGTCTCGGCTTCGTCACGCCCGCGAATGAGCGTGGGGACTCCTAGAACTTGTTCGATCGCCTCCTTGATGTGCTTGCCCTGCTCGTTGCCCTCCATAAGCAAGGTCTCGTATTCCTGTAGCAGTTCTCCGTCGAAAAGGAAGAATCGGGATACCTGCTCCGGGACATAGCGATTGATCTCGGACTCGACAAGATAGCCGGGCAAGACCATGTCGTCCTTCTGAAGGCTGACCTGGACGATAAAATCTTCCGGCCGCGAAGGAATACCGACATGCTCCCTCCGGTCGGCCCGCCGATGCAGTGAGTACGAATGCCCGTCCGCCTCAAATCGGATGCGCACCTCCATGCAGTAGTCGCCCGCGCTTGCCGCGTCCTTGTTAAGCAGATCATTGAGCGGGATTTCCCGCAGATGCCGGCCATAGGCCCTTCCGTAGAACCCCCAGCGTAAGGCGTTCAGGAAGCTGGTCTTGCCTCGCATGTTGTCGCCGAAGACGATCATGACGTTGCGATACTCGTTCGTCGGGAAATCAATGCTGCATTCGCCCTTGTAGGGCATGAAGTTCGCCATTGCGACAGATAAGATCTTCATGCCACCCCTCCAACCTGCTCATCGATCAGCCTCTCCATGAGATGAAGCGACTCGTTGTTGTCCTGGGAAAATTGATGCTTCTTCTGTATTTCGTAGGCCTTCTGGAGAAACTCGATCGGGATTTCGGGAGCCACATCCCTGGCTGTTTCAACCAGGGTCTTCCAAACCATGTCGTCACGCTCTTCCACGCTCATTCGTCATCCTCCTCAATGCCGGTGTCATCCGGCGCGTCCGGATCAAATCCCAAATTGGCCGCGATTCGGCGCAATTCGACCGCCGCGTCTGCGTTGATGGCCGACTTGGCAAACTCGATGGCCCGGACAAACTCGCTCTTGAGCAGCGATGTCTGCTCAGGCTCGTCCTCCAAGCTCACTGGGACGACTATGGCGTCATGGATGACCGCCAGGTTCTTCCACTTGGCCTTACGCAGCACGCGCCCGCGCCGCTGAATGAACTGCCTCGGATTCTGCGACGAGGCCAGGATCAAGGCATGGTCTACCGCCGGGATGTCCACGCCCTCGTCAAGGCACTTGATCGAAACCATGATTCCGCCAAACGTCTTGAAGTGGGCGAGCGTGGCATCCTTGTCCCCCTCCATGTCCGTATGATACCGAAGCGGCTCAAGACCCTTGATCTTCAAGGCGTCGATGACCTCGGCGAGCTGATTCTTGTCCTCACAGTAGACAAGCCAGCGCTGCCCTCCGACAAAAGAAGATATAAGGATGTCAGAGGCAAGTGGAACCTTGTTCGCAGCTTTTTTCGCGATACGTGACCTTCGGATCAGCAGCATCTTGGCCGCCTCGGACAACCCCTTCTTCCCGTCAGAGCCTTCCTCCTGCCGAGCCATCTCCCAACGAATCTTAAGCGTGAGGGCCTTCCATTCTTTGACCTCCTCGGCCGTGAGGCGAACAGCGTGGGGCTTGTATTCGTATTCAACGAGGCGCCCGGCCCTGATGGCGTCCTGAAGCGTGACAGGCGGGGGAATGACTGGGCCGAAATAGTCAAACATCTTGCGCGTCCCGTCCGGATCGCCGTAGCGGATGGGCGTTGCGCTGAGACCAAGGCGAGAGCCGGTCTTGAGCGAGTAGAGCTTGGAGTTTTGTGGGCTTCCAGATTGATGGACCTCGTCAGCCACCAATAGGAGATGAGGTCCTCCTTCGACCACCGCGAGGAATTCATCGCTGGAAGCTGTCTGCATGGTTGCGATGACAACTCGCTTGCCCAAGTCAGGGGATGGGTCGGTCATGCCGCGAAGCCGACCACCCTGCTTCCATCGATCATGCCCTGCTCCCGCCAGAAGGATCGTCGTCCCCGGCAATTCATCCCTTGTTTCATGGTTCCATTGCTCCAGCAGTAACCGACTTGGAACGACGATGAGGGCGGGCAACCCCTTTTCTACATGTTCCCGAACAGCCATAAGGGCTGTGAAGGTCTTTCCACTGCCGGTCGCATGTTCAAGCACCCCGTGGCAACCGACAGCTTTCCAGTCCGCTATCGCCTTGGATTGATGAACAAGAGGCGTCCGTCCTGTGGCGATTGACATTTCGACGGCCCTAATCTCTTCCATGTCCACATCCCCCAGATCTTCCATGGCCACGTCAGCGATGCGCCTTTTGGCGGCTTCGGGAAAGGCGATTACTTCAACTCCCTTGGCTTGTCCCCCCCAGAGGCGCTCGAAGTAGGCTTCATGCTTTTGGCATCTGTTAGCGTCCGATGGACCGGACCAATTACAGAACACCTCGATCGCTTCAAGGTTCCCCCTTTCATGCCACCCTTTCCACGTCTCGTTCGCTGAGCCGAGAAAGCTGACCTTGTTACCGAAGTCGTCTGCGAATATCCCAAGTTTCTCGTGGTAGATCCCTTGGTCATCCGGTCTAACGGCGATTCGGACATCCAAAGCTCCGACGGCGATCATGGTTGCCAGTACTCGTGTTCGGTAATGTGTCGTCTCATCAGCTAAGAGACGATCAATCTCGACGCACAAGGCATCATCTGTTCTGTTGCCTCTGAGAGAATATCCCTCCTCAATGCTGGAGAGATCCTCATCCGTTATCGACGGCGAGCATATGAGCCGAATCTTTCCCCCACGCTTCGCGAACTCGATAACGTCTTCTCCGACGATCAGAAAAATGGACGAACGGAAATAGCCGACGGCTCTTCGATAATCAGACGCCAGACAAAGGCATGGACGATAGAACTCGGCTACTGGATCCGCTTCTCCCGTTCGATACTCGGTCGCCAAATGAATCGAGCCTAACCCAGCGTAAGACAACATCGCCTCATCTGTTGAGTTTGTAGCTTACTGACTTCATGTTGGATCCTCCCTTTCAAATGAGCCATGGTCATCAAACCTAATCAGTGACTGCTCTATGTAGGTGTCTTGGGCATCTATGCCAACCCAATGCCGCTTAGCGACCGCTGCTGAGTAGCCGGTGGTATTACTGCCGGCAAATGGGTCAAGAACCAGGTCGCCCTTGTCCGTCAGAAACTCAATGAAGAATGACGCCAGACCCAAGGGCATTCGTGCAGGGTGTGGCGTGATTCCGCGCTTCTTGCACTCTCGGTGGAAGTAGTCGTTCGAGGCGCTGTTCGCCATCGAAAAGACATTAGGCAGCCTGACTTCCCGCTCAGGGTCCAGGGCATCAATCTCAAACAAGTTATGCGCTATCGAACCTCCCTGATCATTGAGAAAGCTCTTTTCGCTGATGATGTGCTCGGAAGGGCGCTTGCCGGCGTTGTAACACCCCCTTTTCAAGAGACTCTTCATCGATTTGCTGTACGGGCGCAGCACCTTCGAGTTGTCTGCTTTCGGGAAATCCGTCTTGGCGAGCCACCACACATGTGTGAAGCTGTCCACTGTGCGGATGCGGTTAACGGTGACCCACTGGGCGGGTGACGGCAACCTAGAAGGGTTGTAGCACACAAACTGCTGGATCAGACGCAAGCCAGCATCTTTGTGGCGAACAAAGCCAAGTAGAGACTCCAAGTGCAATAGCGACTGGACAGGTCTGCCGTGCTCCCAAGCATTGCCGATTTCAAGCACGATGGAGCCGTCATCCGTTAACAGGTCGGAAAATACGGGGGCAAGCGCAGTGAACCACTCCAAGTATTTTTCCCCAGTCAGGTTTCCGTAGCTCTTTTTGTTGTTCAGCGGGTAAGGCGGCGAGGTCAGGATCAAATTGACTTTGCCCTTCAAGGCTGTGAAATCCTTACTTGCAAGAAGATGCGCAGAGTCCCCTAGGAAATAAACGCCACCCTTACGCTCGTAGGCGGTGCAGTTTTTTGGCAGCAGTGCCAGTAAGTCCACTGTTTGTATATTCATTATCAACCCTGGCTTCCAATGTCAGATTTAGTCGTCGCCAAAGCGGATCAACTTGCATCCAATCGCATCCAGGCATTGAACAAAGAAGATGGCGCTAAACTTCCCACGGTTGATCTTGTTGGTCAGGTTTTCCGGGGTGTCGTCGACTCCGATGCCATGTAGAAGAGTCGCCAATTCCTGGTAGCTGATGTCACGCCGCGTCAATTCAGCCTTCAGCAGGCCCTTCATGTAAGTTGACCACTGTTCTTGGGTTCTATTCGACATTCACTGATAGTTTTAATAAATCATATATGATGTATTACATCATGATATGATGGCTACGCTAACTAATCAACAGTCACTCGAACAAGGTCGAGAAAGTCATGACATTTCCCACCCAGCCCCGGCCCGCCAGGGATAGTCGTGGCTACCACCAGCCGCGATGGCCGCCAACACCGGTAGCAGGAAATTGCGCAGGTCGCCGACTACGGTCTCCAGTGGCATCGGGCCAAGCGCATTCTTGCGTAGGAAGGCCAGCCACTGATTTTCCTTCCGGGCGTCATGGATGAACTCGTCGGTCAGGCCGATCGGCACCCCCTTGGGGATGGCCGTGTGCCGACGTTCGAAGGTGGCCTGGACTGCACGCGAGAGAATCGATCCGTCAAAGTCTGAGTGCTTGGCCAGTATCCAGAGGTCGAAGTAATCCTTCATGCGGCTGTTGAGCATGCCGAGCGAGGTCAGCGCTTCCAGCTTCTCAGCCACCACCGTGTAGCGAGGATAGACCCGTAAATGAGGTTCGGGCATCTCGCCCAGGATGACGGGATAGTGAACCTCCTCGGGGCCGGGCACGACGGCATCGCCAAACCCGATATCGAGTTGCACCGGGCAGCGGGCACTGTCCAACAGGCCCATGAGCGTCACACGGACACCCGCGTAGTTTGCCTCTTTGCGGATCTCGGCCGCCTTCACGGACTCGGGTTGGAAGACGATGCCGTCGTCGACCTCGATTTGGCAAACCTCCCGGAATAGCGCCTCAAGGTGCGGAATTTCGGCTGGTCCGAAGCCCAGGAAATCGGCGTCATGGGTCGGTCTATGCGGCACGTCGAACCAGAGATCGAACAGCAGTGCTCCCTTGAGCAGGAACTGGTCGCTTTGTTTCGAGATACTGAGGCGGTAGAGCATCCGTTCCAAGGCATAACGAGTCAGCAGCAGGTTGTAGTCCAGCTTCTCGACCCGCGCCTTGTTGAGGAGGCGGGCGCGGATGGAGGCGGCGATATTGCTGGGGTTCATGTCAGGCTATCCATGTACGGGCGCATCACATTGGCCACGCGGCAGACCTTGGCGTATCGCCAGAGATCGTCGCTGGTCATGCGCTTCTCCCGCCAGGCCTCGCGCAGCGCTTCCAGGGCAACGTCGAGGCCGATCTTGTTCCGGTATTTGAAGCAGTCGGCGACAGTCTTGGCGACGCCGGTCACGCGGACCGTCACGCCATCCACAACCTGCTCCTCGACGCCTTCGGTGAGCGCGGCCCCGGAGAAGCGGACGATGCGTAGCGGTGGATAGTCGAGTTTCGGCGCAATCGCCTTGTTATCGATGGCCAGCCAGACCTCGAAGGGCGCCTGTGTCGTCAGGCCATGGAACCTCAGGGCCGAGAGCAGGCAGACGACGCCCTTCGGTACCCTGCGTGCCACCTCGGCCAGCGCACCGTGGGCCGAGACGGGGCGCCCCGGAAGTCCATACAGACCCCGCCCGATCCGCTCAAGCTCTCCACGACGGACGGCGCGGGTCAGCGCGACCCTGGGGATACCCAGAGGGGCGAGGTCGCGGGGACGTATCAGTCCCTGATTTCGCACCAGATCAATAAGTCTCTCGGCAGTCGTATCCATGCCTTGCATGCTGTTGCATTTCTCCGGCATGTGTCAATAAGTACCTATTTATTGGAACATGTGAGCCGCCCCAAGGCGCCATTGATGGTCACATAAAAAAAGCCCGCACTTCCCTCACGGGAGGCGGGCTTTTCTGTTTCAACTTAGGACCTCAACCCACCAACTGCCTGGCCAGGGCCACCTCGATGGAATCCCCGTCCTGGTTCAGCACGTCCAGGCCCGATTCGGGCATGTCGCCGCTGGTGGACTGGGAAACCGCGATCTTCTTGGCCATGAGTTCCAGGCAGGCCATCTGGGCACTACCCCGATAGCCGACGAAGTACACGTCCACGTCCGCCTTCTGGCCGATGCGCCAACTGCGCCGGGCGGCCTGCTGCAGGGTGTAGACGTTGTAGCCCGTGGTCAGGAACACGATGGTGGGGAATTCCAGCATGTCCAGGCCGGTCTTGACCAGTTCGGGGTTGGTGATGAGTACCTCCACGCCCCGATCCACTTGCTCGAACAGCCAGTCTTCCCGCTTCGCGGCCTCCACGCTCGCCCTGAGCACCGCCGTCTTGAAGCCGTGCCGGTCCAGGGTGGCCTTGAGCCGGCTGGTGGTGTCGCGCGTCCCGGTATAGACCGAATACACGAGCACCCGCCGGCCGCGGGCCTTCTCCGACTTGCACAGCTCGACAAGCTGCTGTTCCTTGGGCATGGCCTCGGCCTCGCCGAACTGGGCGGGCACATAGGCCAGTTGCTGGCGCGTGTGGGGATGCACCACCCGTTCATCGCGGAAACAGCAGTCCGGCCAGGCCAGCAGCACGTTGAGCACCACGCCCAGCAGGCTCTTGTCGCCCTTGCGCAGGGCGTCCTTGAGTTCGGACTTGAGGCTCAGGGTGAGCCGTTCGTAGGCCTGCTGCTGGGTTTCGGTCATGGCCACCGCCTCGAAGTGCTCCCAGTAAGGCGGCAGAACGTCGGCGCCGATGTCCCGGAGCTTCAGGAACACGGTGCAGGGCACCACGTAGCGCATGATCCCCTTGGGGCCGAAACCCGGCCCCTTCGAAGTGCGATGGGTGATGTTCTTCCCTCTCGCCGTGCGGTGGGAGGCGCTCTCGGACTCCTTGTAGATGTCCTTGAGCACCCCATGCTCGCGCATGAACTGCATGGCCGCCGGGCCCAGGCTGCTGCGGGCGGAGTAGCCGAAGCCGTCCTCGATCATCGCCCCGGGGTTGAGCCGCCAGAGCAGATAGAACAGATCGTCCGCATAGCCGCCCATCAGCGTGCCGGTGAGCAGCAGGGTCTTCCTGCACTTACGCGCCAGCACCCCCATGGCCTGGCCCTGGGCGGAACCTTCGTTCTTGTACTCATGGCCCTCGTCCACCACCAGGAGACCGAAGTAGCCCTGGGGCAACTGGCGCTTGATGAACTCGGTGGGCTGGTAGCCCCCCTGTCCGAACGCGAACCGGTCGTTGAAGAACAGGTCGCCGTCCGAGTCCATCAGATTGATGAACTCGAACACGTTGTCCTCCAGCATGCTGGTGAGCAAGTCCTCGCCGAAGGCGGAAACCAGCCGGTGGGCGGTCTTGTCGCCGATGGTGGGGATCTGGGTCAGGGCCTCCCGCAGCATGTCCGCCTTGGGTTTGGCCTGGCCGACCCGGTGCACCAGGGTCCATAGACGTTCCCCGCAGGCCGGGCAGGCACGTCGGGTGGTGTTGAGCTCCATGGGGGCCAGGAAGGCGGGCAACGGCTCGTCGTCCCCCCGGGTCAGCAGACTCCCGCACCTCGGACAGGCGGCGTAGGCCACCCGCTGGCGTTCTTCGCCTTCCCCCACCACCAGCTTGCGGGTGATGAAGGCCGGCTTCCAGTTGAAGCCCATGCGCATGCGCACCCGGCCCATGACAAAGAACTCCGGCACCGCAGGCGGCCGGCGCATGGCGCGCAGCTGCAACAGTTTCCGAAGTGTGTCCGGACCGTTGAGGATCCAGACCCGGGCCTCGGGCACGGTCTCGCGGATTTCCCGGCGCCACTTGTAGACCAGGTGTGGCGGCGCAATCACCAGGGTGCGACTGTAGCCCTCTCCGTGCATCACGGCGGCCGCGGCAATGGCCATCATGGTTTTGCCAGTGCCCATCTCGGCGTTGATGACGGCGGCGGGCTGGTTCTCGTCCACCAGCAGCCGGGTGACGGCCTGGACCACCTCCATCTGGGCCGGAAAAGGCTGACGCAGGAGGCCATCCATGACCGATTCCCGGTATGGATCGGACCGGCCGGAATAGACGGCGGGATTCTGGGACTGCACCGCATCCAGCAGCCCGTCGCCGAACTCCTCGATGAAGCGGGTCAGGGGGATGTGCTGGTCTTGCGTGTCGAAGGCATCGACGACACGGATTTCACTGTCGACGTGAGGCATGGTTTCTCCTTGAAATGAAAAACGCGGAGAAACCGGTCCCCGGCGGGGAAGGCTTCCCCGCGAGGGTGGTTGAGAGGGATCGAACGGATCAGGCCGCCATGGCCAGCACCGGCACCGGAGCTTCCTGGGTCAATACGCCCGCCTTCACCATCCCGGAAACGATCTCCGGGAAGTGGTCAGGCAGGCTGACCCGGGCGGCGTCAATGCGGCCCAGGGGCGGATTCGGGGTCTCGCCCATCAGGGTGACCACCTCGTCCCTGGTTCGGGCCAGAACCGCCTGTTGCCAGGTATCCAGCAAAGGCACCGGAGAGAGCAGCTTGTAGAGCCCCCAGACCCGAGACCAGATGGCCTCCTCTGGGCCCGAGGAACCACCATCCCCGTCCACCAGCACCCAGGCCACCCGATTGCTACGGTCGGGGCGGGTGAGGATGGGGTCGTAGAGCCACAGATGGACCAGGTTGCCGAACAGGTTGTCCCTGGGCAGCTTGCCGGTGAATTTCTCCAACCGGTCAGCATTGCCCACGTGCACCAGGTGGGACTCACCCGCCGGGTCCTGAAGGTGAAAGCTGTCGAGCCCGCCTTCGCTCACCTTGAGGGTGAAGGCGGCGAGCAGTTGCTGGATGGCGGTATCCCGTCCATAGAGGGAAAGAAACATGAGTTGCCCGGCTTCATCCCGCACGCAAGCGTCGGCGAAGAGGTCGGACAGTTCCTGAAGTTTGAACAGCATGGCGATCTCCTTGAAAGCAACGCGGAGATGCCCTCCCAATGGGGAATGGCTTCCCCGCGGGGGTTGAGAAGGAAGGCCGGGAGCGGCTTCAGATCAGCCCTCTCTCGGCAAAGGACAAGGTTTCCCGCCCGGCGACGATGAAGTGGTCGATCACCTTCACGTCCACCAGGGCCAGGGCCTGACGCAACTGCTCCGTCAGCCACCGGTCGGCCTGGCTGGGCTCCGCCACCCCGGAGGGGTGGTTGTGGGCGAAGATGACGCCTGCGGCGTTGTACTCCAGGGCGATCTTTACGATCTCCCGGGGATAGACGCTGGTCTGGCTCAAGGTACCCCGGAAGCATTCCCGGGCGGCGATCAGACGGTTCTGGGCATCCAGGAACAGCACCACAAAGGCTTCGTGGCCCAGGGGCGAGAGGCTGGTAAGCAGGTAGTCCCGCACCGCCTGGGGCGACGCGAGGGCATCCCGCTGCTGTAGGCCTTCCTCAAGTCCGCGCCGGACCAGCTCCCGGGCGGCATCGAGCCGCAGGCGAACCCGGCCCCAGGCCCTGACGGGCGCGGATTCGGATACCCGGTGATCCACGCTGGCGGACTGGCAGAACAGTTGGTAGAGGGAGCCCTGGTTCTCCTGCAACAGGTTGTCGGCGGTGTTCTCGCCGACCAGGGCGGACAACAGATCGAGATTGGACATCTGGGTGACGACGGGCATGGCGATCTCCGAAAGGAAGCGGAGACACCATGCCCCCGGCCGGGATCGGTATCCCCACGGGGTTGGATGAATGACGGAGTCCCGGGCCTGACGGCCGTGCTCGTTACAGGGACTGACGAGCCTCAAGAGGCGATCCTTGACGGGGATCGGACGGGCTGTGACCGACAGCCGGCGGTTGGAACACGGTTCCGATGCCTTTGCGGGGAAGCCCCACGGGCCTCCCTGGAAAGGCCCCTCCTGGGAGGGGCAAGGGTTGGAACGACGACTTACTCCGTGGCCATCTGCCGCCAGAGGGCCCGAACCGTGTCCGGGTCCACCAACGCAGTGTGGCAGGCCACGCTGGCCATGCACGAACCGCCCCCCGTCTGGGGAACCTGTACGGCATCAGGGTCACCGTCGCAGTCGTAATCGACCACTATCAATTCCATGGGCACATTGGCGGTTGCACCCTGGACGATGCCACCCTCCACGCCCACGAAAATACGCAGGGTCTCGGAAATCGGTGGCCGATAGCCACCACCCATGGCTAGCCGAGCGACTGCATGGGCCGCGTCCAGGTCTTCCCAGGCGACGGAACCGCCGGATTCCTCACCACGCCGATAAGCCTCAACCAACAGACGGCAGGCCCGTTCAGCGGCGCTGGCCCGGCGTTGATGCAGGACACTGGCCTCAGGTTCTGGCCAGGCTTGCACCTCGGCGACCACCTCGAAGATCAGGGGCTGACCGTCAATCTCCTCGTAGTCGTCGAACAGCAGGGGCAACTGCGCCGTGTCGTCCCAGAGGGTGGCGTCATTGAAAGCCGTCTCGGCCTGCTCGATGGCGGCCTCGGGGGAGTCCGCCTCGATGCCCACCTGGACCCGATGCACGTAATCCAGGCAGTACTGCACGATGTAGCGGGTCATGACGCGTCCTCCTCCAGAATTTCCAGTTCGCTGGAATAGAACGTCGTCACACGTTCCCGTGCACGTTGGGTAGCCTCCAGGCGCACATACCAGAGGCCGCCGTTGTCGCGGCCGAATGGGTTCTCGGCGGTGACGATGCCGATCCGGCCCGGGTAGCGGGGTCCGCACAGCAAGATCGACTCGCGCTTCACACGCACCCTGGTGCCGATGGTGATGACCGGGGATTGCTCCAATGAGGTATTCATCTGCCTTCTCCTACAGAAGCGAAGGGGAAAGCCGCCCCGAGGGGAAGTCCTTCCCCCTCGCGGGTTGATAAATCACGCTTGAATGAACCGGCTCAACCGGCAATGGCCGGGCGTTGCTCCACCACCCTGGCTAATACCCTGGGGGGCAGGCGGTAGCGGCATCCGGCGTATTCGCCGATGACGCGCCTGCCGTGTTTTTCGACCACCCGGGCCTCGGGGATCGAAAGCCCCTCGAAGACCAGTAGGTCGCCCACCGCCACCCGTCGGTTGCGGGCGGCATGCCAAGCACGCACCTGCTCGCGCCACTCCGGGTTGGCTGGCGGCACCAGGTCCAGAGAGGCCAGCGGGCAGCTGTAGTAACAGGGGCCCATGCTCTCGCTCAGGTCCTTGTAGCCCCAGCCGTAGCCACGATCACAAGCCATGAGGTCGCAGCCGATGTAGCGCCGCACCTCATCACCCGGCCGGGTGACTTCCCAGACCGTCCACAGCACGTTGCCGACGGCGGTGTGCCTGAGGCACCGGTAGATGACACCGTCGCAGTCCTGGTCCCGAATGCGGCTCCGAATCAGTTCCTTGCGGGTCTGATGTTGGGTGAACAACCATCCCATGATGCTTTCCTCCAAGAATGAGCCGGAGGAAAGCGGCCCCTGTCCGGAGCGGCTCTTCACCCCGGCGGGTTGAGATTGCGTTGAGATTGCGCCCCATCAGGGGCAGGGACTTAAGTTGCGCGTGGTGGGACGGAGTGCCCGGAAGGCAGACCGGCCGGCTTTGCGCGCCCGCTGGCTCCAGATAACTGTGAGGCCCATGGCCGAGGCACGGGCAAGACAGGCTCCCTGATCAGCGAGCAGCTGCTCCACCGGAGTACCGTCGTCTTCTGTCACGGTCAGCCGCCACTCTCCGAGCAGCGCTTTACCGGCGCTTGTCGTGGGCGGCAGATAGTCGAGATGGGCCTGCATCAGTCCTCCCTGGGGAGCATGATGGTCAGGACCGGCTCGCCTGCGTCGCCGGGGCCGATGTGCACGTTCAGCTCCACCTCCCGGGCATCCATGCTCTGGCCGTCTCGGGGGACCACATACAAGCGGTAAGGCAGGCGGCAGACACTGCCCCCGCCACGCTGGGCACGGATGGCCCAGGAAGCCATCCAGAGCACATCCCACAGCCGCCCGGACAGGTCCTGGTGGATCTGGCGCGCGGAATCTTCCGGTTCCCAGGCCACGCACTCGGCCCAGGCCTGGGCGCTCAGTGCCACGGGATAACGGAAACCGGCCTCGCGGGCGACCTCGCTGACGTCGATGAGGACGCCATCGGCAATGGCCTGGGCGCGGGTGTAGGCGAAAACCAGGTCCGCCTCGCCGAAGAGGGGCGCGTCGTTATTGGATAGGGTGTTCATGGTGATTACTCCTGAGAAGAGGCGAAGTCACCTTGCCCCCTCGGGGATCGGTGCCCCGCCGGGGTTGAACAACAAAGGGTGGGCAGTGGCCAGCATCAGCCGGCCATTCAGCAGGCAGGCCCGGTTCCAGCCAGGTCATAGCGCCGCTTCAGGTCTTCCACTTCAGCACCGGTCAGGCCGAATTCCCGGGTGACCCGCCAGAGGGCATCGGGGAATTCCATGCCCTGATCGACGAGCTCGATGAGACGTTCCAGGGGGCTGATCGCCGGAGAGTCCCCCGACAGACCCACCCCATGCACGAGCACTTTGATCGGAATCGGCTCGGAGCGGAACAGATCGCCGCCATCGGATTCCGATTCCCAGAAAACCGTATCCCGGCCGATCAGCATGCGGCTGCCCAGGACATTCACCAGGGCGAATGCCGTATCCAGGAAGGCGGCCAGGTCGAAATCCGGGCCGGAGGCGAAGATCTCCTCCGCCGCATATTCGGGGTCGCCCAGATACCAATCCGGCCGCTCATCCCGGAGCATGACGCCGTCGGCGTCGGTGGTTTGCAACACGGCCCACAAGGCCCGGATGCGGCGTACATCCGCCTGGTCCAGGTCCACGAGCAGGAAATCCGGCCCGTAGTCGTTGCCGGGGCTGGATACGGAATGATGGAAACAGCGTTGGGTCATAGGGGCTCCTTGGGTGAGACGGAGCGCCACTGCCCCGGGCGGGACGTAACGGCCCCGTGAGGGTGAATGGAAGGACGGATGAATCCCGGGCCTGGCGGCCGTGCTCGTTGCAGGGACTGACGAGCCTCGATGGGCGATGCGTGACGGGCATCGAGCGGGCTGTGACCGACAGCCGGCGGTGCAACACTTGTTGACCGGTGCGGCCTTTCCTCAAGTCACCGACGTGCCTTCAGGAAAGGCCCCCGAGGGGGCAAAAGGAGGTGAACGTCTAGCGCCCAAAGCCGTGGATTTCCCTCCGACATGGTCTTGCCTTTCAACTGATGGTCACGATGTCGCCGTAGCCGGGGCCAGGCGTCAGGTCGATGGCCCGGATCACCGGTACGAATCGGTCGGTGAGGATGCGCGTCTCGGCCACGGTGCCGTCGCGGCGCTCCTCGTACTCCACATGTGTCTCCTTCTCCTTGAAGGTGTCGCCCTTGATGAGCAGGGTACGCCCGGACTTGGAGCGGATCACCCCGCCGATCTGCCCGGCCGCCAGGGCCAGGGCCAGATGCCAGCGGGACATGGCGCGCAGGGGCGGCCGGTTGGGCGTCTGGGCGGTGGAGAACATCGCCGGGAAGCGCGGCCACAGGGCGTGGCCGGCCAGCCGGTCGAGCTCCGCGTCCAGCTGGACAGCATCCAGGCGCAGGGCCCGCAGGGCGAACTCGGCGCCTTCCGCGATGCCAGGGACCAGGTAGGATTCCTCGTTCCAGGCCTCCGGCAGGGTCTCCGGCAGCTCGCCGCGACCCACTGCCTCCAGCATCGCGGCCACCTGGGGATCGGGCCGGTCTGACCGGCGTTTCACTCCCAGGATCACGCACTGCCGGAAGCGCTGCTCCGGTGCCATGAACACCCGCAGGCGGGTGAAGCCCCGGGCGATCAGTTCCGCGAACTCCGCGTCCAGCACGTAGTGGGGCACGATGAGCGCCAGCACACCGCCGAACTTGAGCCACGGAAAGGCCTTGCGGCAGAACAGCTTCTCCAGGCGGTCGCCCCTGGCGCGCTCCGAGGTCCCGGCCCTGTCGGCCACGGTGTGGCCATAGGGCGGGTTGAGGAACAGCAGGCCCACCGAGCGGGCGGTGACGAACACGTCGGCCACGTCGCTGTGGGCCACCGTGTCCAGCAGCCCCTTGGCATGCCAGGCGCGCTCGGCGTCGAACTCTACGCCCAAGGCATCGACCTTTGCGCCGCAGTCGGTGAGATGCTGCTTCACTTCCGCCAGGGCCGTGCCCTCGCCGCAGCAGGGGTCCAGGATACGGACGTTCCCCGCGCCGATGTCCAGGACGGAGAGGATCCCCGCCAGGGTCACCTCGTCGGTGGGGAAGTAGCCGTTCTTGATGAAATTGCGGGCCAGCCGCTGAAAGATCAGTGCCATGGTCCGCGCCTCAGATGAGATTGAGCAGGGACAGCCAGCTGTCGGGATGATCCGGTTCTACGCAATCGCCGTCGGGCGTCTCGCAGACCGAATCCATGACCCATTCCTCCAGCTGGTCCATATCGGGGACCGGCCAGGTCTGGTTCTTCCAGGTGATGGTGGTGGGCAGATCGAACATGTTGCGCTCCTTGGAAAAGCGGAGACAGCCGCCCCCGGGCGGGGAACGGACTCCCCGCGGGGTGGTTGGGTAGACGAAGTCCCGGGCCGTTGGGCCTGGCTCGTTGCGGGGACTGACGAGCCTGGAAGGCGATCCTTGACGGGGATCGGGCGGACTGTGACCGACAGCCGGCGGTTTCCCTCAGCGCTCCGAGAAGCGTTCAGGGAACCCGCCTGGGTTCAGGCATGAAACGGGCACACGTGGCTTGGATACGGCGCCCCCTCCCGGCCTTGCCGGGGCGTCCGCGTGTGGAGGCCGGGACGCCTGACCGGGGCGCGCGTGGGCATGGCCCCTACGCAAATGGCGCGGCGCGTGGGCGGCCGCTGCCCGGAATGCTGAGAGCCCGAAGCGCGGGCTTTCCGATGGGAGTCCAAGAGGAAGCCGATCGGAAAGCCCGCGCGTGGCGGGCAAGGAGGGTTACCGGATCGATCTTCCGATCTCGGCGACCCACAGGTCGATCAAGTCCACCAAATCGGGCTGGCTTGCGCGCAGGCGTGAGGCGGTGGCTTGCATGTCGCGGGCCAGGGTTTCCAGGCAGT
Source organism: Thiobacillaceae bacterium (assembly GCA_044227325.1). Lineage (GTDB taxonomy): Bacteria > Pseudomonadota > Gammaproteobacteria > Burkholderiales > Thiobacillaceae > PFJX01. The sequence continues at coordinate 178,331 of JBGAFI010000004.1, forward strand.
GGCGTCGTTCACCCCACCGCTGCCTGGCGACGATGGCCTCCACCCGGGCGTTTGCCCGGGTACCGGATAGCTTGCCCCGGTCGGCCATGCATCATTCCCCGGACATAGCCCAGGCCTGCGCCTTGGCATCGAAGCGATAGCCCAATTCCTTGAGCCGGTCGCGCTGCTCACGGAACAGGCCCCGGTCCACGGTGGGATCGAGCTTGATGCCTTCCCGCTTCCAGACCTTGGTGCCCAGGTCCGCCCCGAACATCTTCACCAGGGCTTCCAGGGCCGGATCCACGTCCACCTGGCCGGCGGGCGTGACCACGACCACCGTGGTTTCAGCTTCAACAACGTGTGCGACATGGGGCCGGATGGCCTCTTCCTCGATGGGATCGGGCTCTTCCTGGCCGGTGCCGGATTCCGGTGCGGCTTCGCCCACCTCGTCCAGCTGGACATCCACCAGGTTGGCGCGCATATCCGTCATCGCCTTGCCCCGCCAGATATAGGAGGACAGGTAGATGCTGGAGATGGCGAATTCGCCCTGGTAGTGGCCTTCCTCGAACTGGTCCAGGAGCGCGTCCTTGACCTTGAAGGTACCCACGTCCGTGACGAGGTCCCCCACGGAGAAGGCGCCCTTGGCGCCATGGATTTTCTTGACGGTGAGTGTGCCGTTGACTTGCAGCATGATGTGTTCCTTTCGAAGAATGAACTGGCGGGCATCACGCTCCCCGCGGGAAGCAACGGCCCGCCAAGGGTGGTAAGAAGAATGCGATGAACAAGATGGCTGGAGATAGGGGCCCACGCTAGGCGGGTGTCCATTTCCCGGACGTCAAGGCAGCTTGCGCCGCCTCGAAACACAGGTAGAACTCCTCGGACACCCGCGCGAACTCGCCGCTCTCCTCATCGAAGGCGGCGATGAAGAATCCCCAGCCCAGACATTCCATGACAATGAGTTCATGAACTTCCATGGTGGTCTCCCCAAGGAATGGCCGGGAAGACCACATCCCGTCAGGGAACGGACGCTTCCCCGGCAGGGTGGATGGGCGGAAAAACCACTGACTACTGCGCAGTGGTGTCCGAATGGGATTGGGGTTGATCGATAGGCAGCGTTACCACTTGGCCGTCCACCTTGGCGAAGCCGATCTTCAGCAGTCGCCCCTTGATGGCGACACCTTGCTGACCGACCTTCTCGCCCCGTTCGTAGGTGAACAGTTCCGGATAGATGTCACCGATCCGGAAGCCAATGACCACGGGCTTCTTGCCGTCGACTTCGGGCTTCAGCATGGCGACGATGCGCTTGGCTTCACCCCCGGTAACTCGGAGGTCGAACTTCGTGTACTCCACGTCGTTCGGATCGCCGCGCATGGCCGAGATGGAACAAGCCAGGAAAGGCTGGCCCTTGCGGGGTTTCACCTCGCGGATGCGGTTGAGATAGCCGACCCCATTGACGTGCAGGTCGAAGAACGCCTTCTCGCCGGTGGGCGTTGTGGCGGTGGGTTGAGTTTGAGACTGGTCTTGGGACATGGAACGCTCCTTGGAAAAGCAAAGAGGAACCACGCCCCGGACGGGGAAGGGGTTCCCCGCTGGGTGGATACTACGGATGGACTGACGGAATCCCGGGTCTTACGACCGTTCCGGTTTCAGGGACTGACCGGATTGATGATGCGCCTGGCGGTACAAGGCCAACTAAGGGCGGGGTCATTCCCTGATCCCAGCGGGTGCAGTGCGGTGCAAGCGAGCGGTTCTCCGCCAACGAAGTACATGATCAGGCTACCAAGGCTGGAAGCCTTGTCAAGCGGGGCGTCGCGGGCATGGGGATAGGGAATACCAGGGAAAACTGGAGCAGGCCTGGTTCGGTGGACTGGGGAACTACATCCGGCAAACGGCAGCTATATGCGCTTCAGCCATCATTTTGCCGAACCCCTTGTTGGGCCCGTCCTCGGCCTTTGCCAACCTTGGACTGGTGGATGGACTCAGTCAGCTATGTGTTGGACAGTAGTCCTCCATCGAAAAATCACATTCAAGGGCAACTTCCCCACTCGCCGAACCCGTAAAACGCGATAAAGTGGACGCTCCTACGCTGCTTGGTAGCTGGACTAATCGGCGCCAAGACACACAGTGGTTACCAGCTCATGGCCCCGATTGATCAGGTTGGTCTGTTCCAGTCGGAACAGGTTGTGCTCACTCTGCGGACTCGGTTTCTTCGGCCCCATGACACCCCTTCAGTATTTGCAAGGATTCCAAGCAATTCAAATCGATTCTGACTATTCTTTATGGCTCACAAACCAAGTAGCCATGCAGGTGGCTATTGTTCAGCACCGACTACTTATTCTGACTCCTTGTCCTGATCGGACGCAGATGGTGGTAGTCGCTTTTCTCCTGCGCTTTCATCCGTGACGAGGTGTTCGATGTTTCTGCCCTGTGGCGGTTTTTTTGCCGCAGCAAGGATTTTCATTCCCTCATCGTAGCTGACGTCGGGCTGTCCGTCGGAAGGCAGTTGCGCTGTCTGCAGCCGTTCATTGATCCGCTGCATGTCGGCATCTACATCGTCCGTGGTCGTCTGCTGAAGCAGGCGTCGAGTTCTGAAATCCTGTTCGATTCCGTCAAGTCGGCCTTTTTCGAGCTGCTTGAAGCGTTCGATCTCGGCTTCACGCTGGAGGGCCGCACGGTCTTGCACGAGCCCCAAGGTTTCCCGCCGACGTGTCAGGAATGCGATCTCGGTGAGCGTGTTGCCGCGGTCGAGTCCATGCAGTTTGATGGCGAGGCCAAACGCATGCTGCACAGCATTTGCAGCAGCAGCAACAATCTTCTTATGAATATGGTTGCGGCCAGCCTCTGTTCTCGTCTGAGCTGCGAGGTCGCTCTCAGTTTCTAGCGCCCCGCGGATTGCCGAAATCACCTCGCGGCGGATCGCGGCCAGCTCGATTTCGATGGCGAGCGACCGCCGCTGCTCATCGGACATCGATGTCTCGGCAGGAGCCGAGATGCCCACCTCCGCCGCCAGCTCACACATCCGCTGCGGGGACATGTGCGTGTCCGATCGGTAGCCGTAGTTTTTCCTAACGAACTCCTCCCACCCCCCCTCGGTCATCCCGGTGACCTCAACGCGGCCGGTGATCTGAACCTCGTCTGCATCACCTGCATCGGCTTGCGACGAGATATTGACTTCGAAACTGCGCGGCTGGCCACAAATCGCGGCATACCGCGCAGCTTCCTCAGTCGGATGCTGCCGCACATTGATCACATCGGCCTCGATGTCGTAAGACATCAGCTCATCAGTGATTGACTTCTTGATTTGGGGCTCAACGATCTCGTCGAACTTCAAATTGAACTGTGTACTGTCAATTCGTTGAATTTGGTCCCTGCAAACCTGCACAACCTGTTCACGTATCGGCGCATCAATATCCATTACGTCTGGATGAATTAAACTGCCCAGTTTTTCGAACCCGAGTGCCTTTACGTTTATCGCGATACTCATCTGCACAAAGCCATTGGAATTTTTCGGCTTGAACTTGCATTCCTCTGGGTGCAGATCGAGGCGCCGCCCCTTGATAAGTGCCAATGCCGCGATGTCTGGAAAGGCTTGAAATATTTTCAGGTGATAGCCGATTTTTGCCGCATCCGCGGCAACCTGTCCCTCCATCTTATCCTCGATGGTGTCTTTGTCTGCTGCGAAAGACTCGACAACTTTGTAGTACTCTCCCGCAAATAAATGCCGCTGGACCGCCTGACGGATGGAACCGCTGATGGCCTCCCGGACTGCGTTCTCATTATCCAATCCGGATTTACGGAAATTCTGGTAGTTGTCCAGTTCGAGAAGTGCTGTCGTCACCACCTTCCGCTCCTTTTCACTGTCACCGAGCGTGAACCGGTCCTCTTGGCGGATGGATACCTGCATCGGCGGAAGGTTGAGTACCCGGAATCCAATCCTGAACAATGCGCCCCCGAGGGCACGCTCCACAGCGTCACTAACGGCTGCATCTAACGACTCGGATTCGCCAGTGCCGAGGCTCGACGTACGGAATGCGGCCAGCAGGTTCCTACTGGCGGGGCCATCTTGTGCGGACTTACACTGTTGCAGCATTTCGTTCAGTTTCGAGTACAGATGACTGGTGATCAGTGTTCGCAACGTCGCTGAGGGGCCGTCGGACTTGGCCAGTGCGGCGACGAGTTTTTTGGCTTCCTCCTGCTTGTCGGCTTGAATCTTAAAGGTCGACTCGAAGTCCAGCGCGATTGTGCTGGTCCCCTCCGACCACCGGAAGCGCCAATCTTCGATCACGAGAGGTGTTCCAAGTTTTCTGACGTAGAACTGCCGTGATCCCCGGCGCCAGCCCTGGAGAAAGTCGAATGTCCCGCGCTCATACAGCGATGTGCTACCGTCCTTACCGAGCACCACGCGATGGCCCTCGCCGTGTACGTCTTCTGAGAAAGTCGCTGGCTGAATCTCGCGGACCAACTCGGCCAATTTTTGTTCGCTCATGCTTTTCTATCTCCAGAGTGTGAAGGCGTGTGTGTCGTCAAACCTCGGATCACCATGCCAAGCAATCGCGCACGTTGCAGTTCGCGAGTTTCGTCTTCGTGCATCTCGAGCATCCGATAGATGTCCGCTCGTGTGCTGAAATCTGATTCGTACTGGTGTGCCTCGTCGATTACCTCGGCCAACTGAGATGGCTTAAGTTGCCAACGAATCTGCGAACCAAAACCGATCGCGTAGGGGAGTACGCTCGACTCCTTCCTACCCTTGCGTCGGAGCAGGCCACGGCACAGCCACTCGATGACGCGTATAGCGCGCCTGGATTCGAGTGGATAGGCCTGCGGATTCGTTAGTAGTCGTTCATGCGGCGTGCGAGGCTGGTGTCTATTCATCATCGCAAACACGATCTGCCCGCAACGCCTCCCTTGGTCCGGTGCGAGCACACTATCCACAAACCCATCTGAAAGCCCTTTGGGCAGATGCATAGAGAGAAACCGCTCGAAGGCTTCCAGAAATGCATCTGAGGCGATTTCCGCAGCAGCGACACTCAAGCGCGTCCTCTTGCGGCTCTCATTGTCGCCGTTCGATGCAGACGTGCCAGAACGAGATGAGGTGGACTCACCCCATAGCGGAAGCTGCTCGAGAATGCCTCCCGTCAAGGCCAGGAAGCGATCTGGCAACTCACGGACAAGGATGTCCGCAGCCTGCTGGAATGCGCCATTCACCGGAGAAATCAACGCATTTACGTCCGGCAAGTCACCAACGTCTTGGCGTAGCCGCTGCCGCGATTCTGGACCGACAAGCGCTCGCTGGAGCCCCTTGAGTGCACTTGCACTGTCGTGCAGTGTCTCTGCAACGTGCAGAACTGCGACGAATCGAAAGCAGGCCCGGTGAAGCAACGCGAAGAAATCCCCATCGAGCCCATGCTCATGCCGATAGCGGATCACACATGCAGCAGATTCCGGTATTTTGCCGTCATTGTGGTCACCGGTCACAGGTAGGCACGATGCGACCGCGGCGGTGAGATTGGTCAGTGGTGTTGCGACGAGCTTCTGGTGCCAGCTTTCCTCCTCGTCCCGTATCTGGTCAGCAATTCGGCGGTAGAAATCCGCGATCAGGTCTGGGCCCTTGGGCAGGTCGGCAAGGCGGTAGACAAGGCGTGCGAGTTGCCGCAGGCCATAATCTGGATCCTGCCCGGACTCGATCGCTGCGAATCTTTCGGTAAGCCATGCGCCGCTTAGCAAATGCAGCCCTAATGCATGTAGGCGGCAGGCAAAGTCAATATAGCCGTCGCAGAAGGTGTCCGGCCATTGTTCCTCGAAGTACAGGCGGGTCATCGGACCGAACTTGTCGACGAGAAACAGCGGTGCCTCCGTGAAAAGTTGAGTTTTCGCCTGGATCGAGGTATCTGGGTTCTCGACGTAGAACCCTTTCAAGCCATCAGTGTGGTGTCCAGGGACGGTGTCGCCTGCCAAGGCGAGTTTCACGCCTGCATTCCGCAGCAGGACATCGCGCTCGCCGGCATACCAGCGTTGCAGCGGCGTGGCACAGGCCTGCTCAGTCGACGTGTCGCCATCGGAGATGGAGGATGCCGCTGGTCGCGCCCGGATCGCTTCTGGCGATGGCAGTAGTTGGTCGCAAAGACGCACAAAGGAAGCCGCCGGAAGACCTGGCGCCATCGAAGCGGCGAAGACCAGCGTCTGGGTGACGGGGTCGGTCAAGTCGAGCTTGATGTCTTCGACCTCAGCGGTTCGTGCAGGATCAGGTTCGATATGCCACTCTGGCACCTTTGCGCGCACGTGCAAGGTCTCAACGTGAACCGGACGGGTGCTCGGTTCTCGCACAGATATGAGTACCAGATGGCAGTGGGCCTCGCTTAGCTCACGGCACAGGCTTTCAGTGAATTCGAAGGTCAGGTTGTCAGGATGATCCCGTAAATCCAAGTAGACAATCGAATCACCGAGCGCTTTCGTCCAGGTTTTGTCGGCGTTCGTGAAGAGTTTTAGTTCCGGTGGCTTCAGGTTGTTGGACGTGAAGCGGCGAAGATGCGCATGCGTGCCCCTCAGGTGCTCCAACAACGAGTACAGCGCCGATTGCACCTCTTTGCGGGCGCGAATCGGATGGGTCACGAGCAGCACATGCTGTTCGACCAGGGCCTTTGCGAAGCTGTGGACGATTTCTTCGTTCGGATATGCTTCATGCGGAGGTATCGCGTCGCTACTATGTAGTATCTCCTCAAGCCGCTCCTGCGTCTTGCCGAAGTGGTAGCTGTTCGTCGAATGATCCCCTATTGGGCCGAAGACGGTTCCACTGTAATGCTCTGATCTTGGCCCCTGATGCGCGTCGAGCTTCGCATCACCCGGTGTGTACGGCAGCTTCTTGCCGGCGTCTCTGGTGGCTATGTCGCCACTAGACTCCATCGGGGTTTCAGTTGGCTCTCCCAGCCTTTCCTGGTTCGTGTCGGCGCTCATTTCATATTCGAGTCGGGAACCGCGCCGAAGTTGTAGGTCGTAGTGCTGTGATCCCCTGTTGGCCCGTATACCGTCCCGTGGAAGTGTGTGACACGGGTCTGGATCGAAGACTTGGAAATGACCGAGGTCACAGTCTCGAGACTGCGGACCGCTTCAAGGATATCAGGGTCGCTTCCAAGCTTGAGGGCAGCGATCATTGGACCCTTCTCGGCGACGATGGCCTCACTGGCGTGCTGCGCTTCGATCTCATCAATCATCGTGGTGGCGGCGTGCTTGTCGCCGAACTTCCGCTTCAGCAGGCTTTTCAGTTTGTCATAGGCATCTGCCGTCGCCTTTCTCAGCGTCTCATCAAGCGACGTGTTGCCCAGGACGGTGAGGGCGGCAACTACAGCACTTACGATAGGGTCCATAACGTTCTCCCGGAGATGAAATTGCACTCATATTTGTTTGTTCGGTCCCCCTTTGGGGACGGCAGGCACGACCTGGGATAGTTCGTCGCTCCACTTGTCCAGATAGGTCCGCCCATCCTTGGCGAACTCCTGGAATTGCCGTTTCATTACGTCTGTGGCCTTTGCCTGTTGATGGAAGCCGGCCTTTTTCTGATCTTTGGACACAGCTGTCATGGCGTCGAAGACCTGGCGTGGCTGGAACGCCTGCAGGGAACGGAGTACCTCGACATACTGTTCTCTAGCGCGTGAGAGATCGTCCTGTGCATTCTGTAATTTCGTCTGTGCAACGGTGAAAGCGTCCGGATCATCGCGGCTTGCGGCAAGAAGCTCGGCGAAGACATGGCGCCGCACAGCACCATCGGCAACATCCTTTGCAAGCCGACTCGCGGAGCGCACAACGGCACGTAAGCGCTGTTCTTCTGCCGAGTCCACTTTACGTTCGGTGAGCGTGACGTAATGACGGGGCTGCCCCTCAACATTGGTCAGTACCACTGCGAAGCTCCGGTCCGGTCTTGTGTTTGCGGGGTCCGGATGAACCATTAGTGTGATTTCGGCTTCCTGCTTGCCTGGATCTATCGTGACGATGCCCTCAGAGGCTTCATAGTCCAAACCAGCCACCGCCGTCTGCGGTTCGGCTCGGTATTGAATGGCAACTGGCTCCTCTGCTGGCGTTTTGCGTATCAGCCGCACATGAATTAGGGTGTTAGACGTACTGCCGTCGAGGCGAGTTTCCGGAGCGGAGAAAGCGATATCCTGGATCGGGTCAGGAAACACAAAGTTCTTGACTGCCGCGCCGCTGGCGGTTAGCAGGAGGAACAGGACGACTGCCAGTGTGAGCCAAATAGGACGCGGGTCATGCGGCTTGCCTTCCTTCAATGGCAGGCCACAGCCGTCGTGCTTCAATCCGGTGCATAGGCCGTTTCCCGATTCGAACGCTGCAAAGTCGTATACATGGTCACGAGCGGCATAGGTGCAACCGGCAACGTTGGTGCAATAGAAGCGCCTGTGGCGATTGTTCGTTACCATTGATGGCCGTCAGCGTTCGCTTAGCAGCCGTATCAGCTTGAGTAGCCGCTCGTTCTGCTGCGCGATCTTCGACGCCGCAGACTCTCCCACCGGGGCAGTCAGAGGTGGGTGTGCTTTCGACTTGAGCGACGCCAGCATCTCTCTGTTGGCGGCTAATTCCTTGCGGGCTTCGATGAGATTCGACGTACGCTGGTTGCTACGTTTCGTGGCTTCCACGAGATCACGTTCAAGTCTGGCATTTTCAGCCAAAAGTGCATCAAGCTCAGCTTGCCGCGACTGCGTTTCGGTTTGAAGTGTGGTTTGCGTCTGTAGCAGACTGATATTCTGTGCCGACTGCTGGTCGGCGGCCTGTACAGCATTCTCGGCTGTTCTTTGAAGCTTAGCCTGCCGTTCTTCGGCCTTGGTTCGGCTCCACCCAAACAAGCCGCCTTGTGTCGGGTCGCCAGTCGTAGTGCAGGCGCAAACACCAGCGAGGGACAATACTGCTGCCGCGACAAGGAGCGGACGGCTGAGGAAGCCGCGATGCACGATGGAAGTGTGTAGGCTAGTCACGGCGCGTATCAATCAACTGCAACTGCGCTGCTGCGCGGGCCAGCACCCGATTCTGTTCTTCAAGCGCAGTCGCCTGGTTAGCGACAAGTTGGAACGCAGCTGAGTACTGCTGTTGTCCGGGGTTACCATCCTGCTGTGCGGCTGCTTGTGCCGCCGCGATCCCCTTGCGTAGCAACACCAAGTCTTGATTTACGACTGCAAGCTGCTGATTGGTTTGGTGTAGCAGCGCATTGGTACGTGCGTTCCGGTTGGCGACCACGCGGTTGCGTTCTGACAAGGCAATGCGTTGGGTGTCGAGACGCTTGTTCATAGCCTGCAGCGAAGCGATTTCCTGCTGCAGCCGATTGTTGAATTTCGCAGTCTCGACGGTGCGTTTCTCAGCCTGGTCCGCAAGCTGGGTCAAGTACTGCTCCTGTTGCGCGTAGGTTGCCTTCTCCTTAGCTACGCTATCACCGACAAGGAACCCCACTATTCCACCGAAGGCAGAGCCAACCAGCGTGGAGTCGCGATTCTTTCCAGCGATGTAGCCTACCCCCGCGCCAACCGCTGCACCTGCAACAGCACCCTCAGCGCGCGTTCGATTTGCATCGGTCATCGCGCAACCTGTCGGGCCGCAGAGAATCAGGGACGACATGAAGACTGCACCCCAACGGGATGCCAGGCCAGCAGACATTTTGATCACCTCCCGCAATGGCACTTATTACGTAAGTGCCAAGCGTATTCATTTAACTTTCTTTATAAGTTTTGTTAGTGGCAGAAATCTATCACAGAAATGTTGGAAAGATCACATTGACGTGACGATTCACCATGGAGCTCCCAGTTTTCGATTCGGCCTATCTAGCGACGGTTAGCATCGCTCAGGTGGCGTTGCATTCATCCTCCCCCCGCCTGGCCTCGAATTCCACCCCCTTCACCCTGGTCAGCGACAGCAGCACGTCATCCGCTACCACCCGCAACTTCTCCCTGGGCTCGCCGTTCTCCCTGTCGGTCCATCTGTCCAGTTCGAGACGCCCCATCACGTGCACCCGCGCCCCCTTGCGAAGCAGCCGGGCCGCCTGTTCGGCCTTGTAGTCCCAGAGGGAGACATCCAGCCAGTGGCCGCCGGTCTGCTCCAGGCCACCCTGGCCATCGGGCCGGTAGTTGTCGAAGAACACGCGCAATTCCGCCACCTTGCGGTCTTCCCCGTTGACCTGGACCGTCTTGAGGGCGGGGCTTTCGCCCAGATTGCCCGTACCTTGATAGTTGTTCGGCATGTTGGCTCCTTTCGCTTGCCGGTTTGGAACCCGCACCCGGCCGGGTGCGGGGATGGAAGTCAGGACGTTCGTTGTGGGGGTGTTCGCAGTGCGAACACTTCCTCACGGTAACGCTCGGCCATGCGCAGTTCATGACGGGCCGCCATCTCCTGGTGGTTGAGGCAAAGGACGGCGACATGCGCCTGTCGATACCAGTCTGCTAAGGCGGGTGGCAGCAGATCGACCTGACCGGCGATGACCGCCCAGGTCACATGCCGTGCGGGACGACCAGACAAGCGCCAGCGCAGGGCATGCTGGCCGTTGTGCTTGCGGACGTGCACGGTGAGCAGGTAGTCATGTCCGCGCACCGCCCGGGTCTGCCGCGCCAGGGCTTGCATGTCTTGCCGGATGCCGGCCAGCCGGGCGCGGGTTTCATTGGCCCAGGCCGCGCCCTTACCCTTAAAGCCCTTTATGAACAGGTCCGGGGTGCTGACAACATCGGCTGAGGCCATGGCCGGACTCATAGCAGGGCGGCTTCCCCGCTGGCCGCATCCGATCCCGCGAATTCGCCATCCAGCGCCCCCTCGGCGACGCGCTGCAACAGCGCCAGTTCCTGCTCGCTCAGGTTCACTCGCCGGCGGGTATGGCGCGGCGCAATGGTGCCGGTGAAGACGGCCTTGGGCACCTCGCCGAAGATGCCGGTCACCGCCTTCACCCGCTTGCCCGCTTCCCCATCGGCGCCGGGCAGCCAATCGGTACGGGAGAGTTCGCGCAACTCCGGGCGGATCAGATAGCGCTCGAAACGCACCGGCGTCTCGAACACTCCCCGGATGCGGCGGGTCACCTCGCGGATCAACTTGCGTCCTTCCTCGTCGGTCATCAGGTCCTTGCGCACCAGGGTCTTAACCTGACGCACCCGGAAGTCGTACTCGACGATCAGGCCGGCCACGGTGTAGCCGTAGGGAGAACGGAAACCCAGCTCCAGGGAGACCGGCTCACGGGACTTGAGAATCGAGAAGATCAGCCCCTTGCGGGCTGCGGCCTCGAGGCGCGACTCGCAGGTCCGCCCCAGTTCGTCCAGGGCCGCCTTGAGCTGCTGGATACGCTCGCCCGTGTCGATGAGCGCCCAGTCGGCATAGGGATTGTCATTGCCGGACAGATACCAGATGGAACGCAAGGCGGCAGCCACCCGCTTGCCGCCGACGATGGGTTGCAGGTTGCCCTGGGGATCACGGCCACGGCCCATGAACAGGCGGTGGGCCTCCTGGGTGTGCAACACCATGGCGTCCGGTGCCTCGTCCACCAGACTGCCCGCCTGGATGGCGGCCTCGGTGTCCGGCACCACCGCATCCGCGCCTTTGCGCAACTGCCAGGAGGCCTGCATCTGCCGCAATTGGCGCAGACGCTCGGTGTATTCGATCACCCTGGGCCAGCGGGGGTCGGACTCGTCCGGCTGCTCCGCCTGAAGCAGGTCGGCCAGCGCCAGGCGCTCGGTCTCCAGGTCGTAGCCATCGGCGAAGGGGCGAAACGTCGGGGTGCTCTGGGGAATTAGTGAATTCATCGTGGTCCTCGTGGGTTCAAATTGCGCCAGGGGTTGCGTCAACATCAGGCCGATCAATGTCGGTTGCGCCAGTCACGGACTGGTCGAGGTGTTCGCACTGCGAACACCCAGGGATTGATTCAGGTCTGGCCTCTTCTGGAGTGTTCGCAGTGCGAACACGGGCCAGGCTTATTGGGAGACTCATTTCGCCCCGCCTTGTGAACCCATGCCCAGCTGTGCCCGCATGCGAGCCAGATGCTCTCGGGCGGCCAGGCGGGCGGCAGGGTCCGGGTCTTGGCGCAGCACGGCCCGCGCCTGGCGCTGAGCCTCGGCCCGGGCCTGGGCTTCCTCACGGGTTCGTGCGACCCGAAAGGCGATGGTGGGCACGAAACGATCTGTTCGGGCCGCCTGGATCAGGGTGTGCAGATAGCCGAGGGGATTGCGTACCTCCCGGCCCCGCACCATGCCGGCATGTTCGTCCAGCACCAGCTGGCGCAGGGTGGGGGGTATGTCCGCCAGCCACTGGTGGGCGATTTCCTGCTCCGCCGGGAGCAGGGTACCGGAGAAGACAAGGGGCGGTTCCGACGTTTGCTTGGGCTCAATGGTCTCCCCATTACTCCGATTTTCATGGCCGCTCGCGGACGATCCAACGGTGATCACCGGGGAGGGGGCTGGGGGTGGGTAGGGGTTTATCTCTTGCCGTAATTCGCCCGCGCGCGAGGAAGGTCCGAAAACCCGCTCCGGACGCGGCTTGGCGCCAGATGGCGAGTTCCCGGAAAGGCGCCGACTGGTTGGGCGGTTCGCGGCATCCCTGTCGGGCGCTTCGTCTAATGCCTGTTGGGCGCTTTGTCCTTCTCCAGGATGGCGGCAGGCGCCGGTCTGGATGGCCAGTATGTCCAAAGCCTGATTGGCGCAACGGGGCAATCTGGCGACTTCATGACCTTCCAGGGCGACGATGAGGCGTTCAAAGGAAAGGCGCACCACCCGATGGGTGGGCAGGGTCTTGGTGAAGCGCGCTTCCAGGAAGCCCCGCTCGGCAAGTCGGGTACGTGCGCCATCCACCTCATGGCGAGTCAGCTGGCAATGACGCCCGACCAGCTGAGGGAAATGCCTGATCCAGCCATCGGCCATTCGGTTCAGGGCCAGATCCCTGCGACAGGCGATCAGCAACTGGGAAAGTAGGAGGCCTCCGGCGAGCGAACCGGCGACCCAGGTCAATCGGCGGTACAGGGCTACCGGCCGGCCCAGCAGCCGGCGCAACTGGGGATCGTCCCAATCCCAGGTGGCGAGGCGCGATGGGGCGCCACTCGCGAGCAGCGCCCCCAGGCAATCCAGGTCGAGGCGGTAATGCATGCGCGCGGGCATGCCCCGCCTGGCCTCCCTGATGAGGCCCCGCTTCATCAATGCCTTGCGCGCGCTTTCCTGCTCACGCCGGGACAGGCCCGTCTCCCGTAACCACTCATCGCGGGTCTTCCAGAACCAGCCCTCCCGTTCCGGGTGTCGGTGCAGCCAGTTGCGCGTCCAGGCCAGGGCCACCGAGAGCATGGCCGCGGCCTTGTAGCTGCCACAGACGGGTGTCAGCGACGGGAAGTAGGTGATGTAGTCTCCCTCCACCAGGGCCTTGAGCCGGTTCAGGTGGAACGTGAGGGTGGGCGGGTCGGTACTACTCATCCAGCCGCCCCGCCCAATGGCTGCGCGACTGGCGCTCCAGGCTGTCGCGCAGCATTGCCCAGTTCACCCGGTACCAGAGCACCGCCGGCATGCCCACCCGGCGTTCCTCCAGCAGGCCGCGCTCGCGCAGCTGCCGGCGGGCGGTCTCCTGCTCCCGGCGGGTCAGACCCGTATCCCGTTCCCACTCGTTCTGGGTACGGGTGAACCAACCACCACGATCTTCCGGCAGATCCGCGCAGGCATAGCCGGCATGGGACAGGAACAGGGCCGCGGTGATGCCTCCAGCGATGGGCACATAGGCGCGGTGGAAAACGATGGGCTCGTCGAAGATGTCCAGCATCAGTGCCGTAGCCAGGGGAAGACCGGAGACAGCGGATTGGGGCTTCAATCTGTCCATGGCTAGTCGTCGAACTCGTGGACCACGGCATGCAGGCTGGCCAGGGAAAGTTCCGGGTACGCCTGGGCGAGGGCCAGGTAGCGTTCCGCCGGATTCATGCCGCTGGCCTGGAGGGCGTGCCAGCGGGCATGGATGCTGTCCCGGGTTGCCGCATCCGGCAGGCGTGGGCGCCCGCGTGGGGCTTGCTCGCCTCGCTGTCTACGCTGCCGACCGGCAAGGGCGATGGCCTGGGGGCCGAATAGCTCGGCCAGCAAGGCCCGCGGGGCATGATGGGCGACACAGCGCTCCAGAAGCGTGGACTCCCGGCTGATCCGGTCCAGGGTGCGTAGCGCGTAGTCGAGGCTGTCCCCGTCCACCAGAATGCCGACGCGTAGATGCTTGATGGCCGCCAGCCGTGCCAGCTCACCGACTGGCAGGCTTCGCAAGCGCTGGATTGCGCGTTCGTTCAATCCCCCATCATCTGGCGTAACCGGCTCGCCCCGCTCCAGGCGGGCCAGCAGCAGGGAGAGGGCCTGAAGCCGCAGATGCGGTTCATCCAGGGCGATCACACCCGCCCCCTCCTGTGGGTCGCCTCGGCCAGGTGCCGAAAGGTGACGGCATCGGAAGAACGGGCCAACACGGTGAGCCGCGCCAGTTCGAGACAGTGACCGGCCAGCACCTCATCCTGCAACAGATACAGCAGTGACCAGGGCTCCAGGGTCGCCTGGCCCTCCTGGGAGATGTAGGCGAGGAGATCGTCCTCCACCAGGATGGGGTAGGCAGATTCGTCCATGCCCGCTTCCCTGAGGTAGACCCGGCGCCAGCGGGAGGTCTCCGGCATGGATCGGGCCAGGTCGGGGTCCATCTGGCCGGAAGCCACGGCGAGCAACCACCAGAGGGTGCGCCGCAGGTCCATGTCCTCATCCTGGGGCAGGGCACCGGCTTCCATGTAGTAGCCCAGGGGAAGCTCGTCGACTGGAGAAAACCAGCCGGCCACCCCGCCGGCCCGGGCCAGTCGCTCGGCGGCTGCCCGGAGCTGCTGACGCAGGTTCGGGACATCGAGGGTAGCGGAGGGAATGCCTTGATTCTCCCGGATAGACGGATCGTCGGCGTCAACCTCCCTCGATGCGGATTCGACCGCCTGCGGCAACGGCCCAGTCTTGCCTGGCTCGATGTGCCGTGGGGCATGCGGCGTGATCGTCTCCAGATCGGCTCGCTGAGCACCTGGCTGCTTCTCCATGGCGGACAGGATCAGGGTGAACCGCTTGCCTTCGATGCCGAAGTGCATGGCCATGGCGGATTCCCAGCGCCGCATCAGGCGGTCCGCTTCGGCGACCGCCTCCGGCGCCAGGCTCAGAACATGTTCGTGCAGGACGGGATCGATGATGCGTCCCTGGAAGTCGGCTTCATCCATCTCCCACAGTGCCGAGAAACGCTTGAGCAGGTTCATCCGGGGCTGGAGGCGCTTCACATCGAGGCCGGTGAGGCGCTGGCCCAGGGGGGCGAGCCTGTCCAGGGCGAATTTCATCAGGCTGATGTTGGCCAGCGCCACCGGCAGTCCCAGGCGCTTGAGCTCGGCCTCGAACTGGCGCAGGGAAAGGGGGGCGCCGCCTTGGGCTTCCAGGGCGGCCTTGACGTCCATGATGCCGGCGGCCCGGTCCCAGAAGCACATCTCGCCACGCTGTTCGTTCTCGCCCAGGTGGCCGGCGATGGCCTCGGCGTCGCCCCGCCAGGCCTTGAAGGTGAGCTCGACCTGCTCGAAGCGGGCCTCTCCCTCCCGATAGAGCTGCTGGAGGATCGTCAGGCGCGTGTTGCCGCCACCGCAGACCATGTAATGCGCCTCCCCCGGCCGGCGGGTGATGTTGAACGGCGTCAGGAGGCCCACCGCGCGGATGGAGGTCTTGATCTCCTCGAAGTGGGGATTGATGGCGTGGCGCGGGTTGCGGTCGTAGGGCCGGATTTGCAGCACGGGCACCAGGATGCGGGCGCCGTCCAGATCGTCGCCGCGCTTCAGGCCCACTGCGGCATCTTCGGGTCCAGGTAAGGCAAGCCGGTCGCGCAGCTTCTGGCGTGGGTCGCCAGCGGGGGGAGCAACGCTGCCCATGGCCCATCCTGACAGTCGGCCCTGATCACCGGACATGGCTGGTTTCCTGTCCGGCGTACACACCCCGCAGGGAGGGGATCAATTCCCAGGCGAGCCGATGCATCACCTCGTAAGCGGAAGGCGAGGCCGCACCCCGTTGCCGGTCGAAGCGATGCACCGGGACCTGCGCGGTGGCCGCCGCCTGGTAGGCATTGGCGTCGGGGATCACGGTGTCCAGCATGGTCACCCGGCCCTGGGCGCGGATGAAGTTCTCGCGGATGGTGTCCGCCACCAGCCGGGAATTGTTGGAGCGGCGCAGGCAGTTGATGACTGCCTTCATGGGACCCAGCCCGGCGCCGATGGCGCTGGAGGCATCCAGTCGCTCCAGCATGCGCAGGGTGCCATCCATGAACTCCGAGCCGCTCAATACATCGGGCCGCACCGGCGAGATGAGCAGATCGGCGGCCAGAGCCACCGCGTCCTCCAGGGCACCGGCTCCGCCGTGGGCGTCCAGGATGACGCAGTCGTAGTGGTCCACCACGTCCGGCGAGCGCAGGGCCAGCTTCAGGCGCACGGCCCGGTCGATGCGGCTGTAGAGCCAGTCCGAGAGATTGATCTCCGGGCTGTCGGACACCACGATGTCCAGACAGCCGGCCAGTCGCGGCAGGTCGACGGGGGTGATCGCCTCCCGGGTCACCAGGCCCCGGGTGATGACACGGGTGAGGCCATGGGGCGCTGGATGCCGGAGGGGGAAGTACTTGGACAGGGAGGGCTTCTCGTCGGCATCGATCAGCAGGACGCGCAATCCCATCTCCGCCAGCAACGCACCCAGATTCGCGGCCAGGGTGGTCTTGCCCACGCCTCCCTTGGTACTGACCAGGGCGAGCTTGATCATGGCCTCGAATGCCGCGGGTCGTCGTCGTGGCGTTCGCCACCGACGCTCCCGGGCACAGGCGTGGGTCGCTTCATGGCGTCAGGCCGCGTTGCCGCCGACGGTTTGCCGGCTCAGCCAGAGATCCAGTTCCGCCTTGCGGTATTTCACCAGTCGGCCCACCTTGATGTAGGGGATGGCATGCCGCTTGGTACACCGCCACACCTCCAGGGTGCGCGGATTCAAGCCCAGATAGGCGGCCGCCTGTTCAGTGGTGAGAAGATCTGAACGCAGCAGGCTCGCCAGGATCGGGTGGGTTTCGAGTTGTTGTACTGCCGATTGGGACATGATGGACCTCCGTTATTGCCCAGCGCGTCTGCGCAGTGGGTAGGACGATAAGAAAAAACTTCTTTGATGTGTCCGCTGGGGATGGCGCGCATCGGGTCCAGCTGAACATCAGCGTCAACGGATGCCCACACATGATTCATAAGGGAAATCACAGGACATCCGGTGAAAACCCATGCGTTTGGTCATAGTGGGTAAAGCTGGAATAGACAGCGTGCGTCCGGAGTAACCGACGTGTGGCGGCGTACGGCGCGGTAGTGCCTGATGTAACTGGGTTATACAACCCGCCCAAGGATGGGGCGCGGAATCACGGCAGCAGGCTAATCCGCACCGTTGATGGATACAGTTTGTTGACGAGCCTCTTTGAGGTAGCGGGCGATAGTGCCCCGGTCCAGAACAAGCCCAAGCCGTTCGGCGTCAGCAACGATTTCGCTGGCGTCGACGTATGTGGCTTCCAGCTTGAGGCCATACCCCTGGGTGGCCAGGACGTAGATCAGGCGCAGGAGGAATCGCTTGCTGCGCGGATTGAGATCAACTTCCGCGAT
This sequence comes from Thiobacillaceae bacterium, assembly GCA_044227325.1. Taxonomy (GTDB): domain Bacteria; phylum Pseudomonadota; class Gammaproteobacteria; order Burkholderiales; family Thiobacillaceae; genus PFJX01. The sequence goes on from JBGAFI010000004.1 coordinate 195,951, forward strand.
CATGTCCAGGCCGGCACCCACTTCACGCCCGGCCCATTTGCGCTCTAAGCGGAAACGCTCGCGTACCGCATCTAGCAACGCACTTGGAAGGGGCAAACCCTTTCCGAGGGCCTGCTCCATGACACTGAAGGGATGGATGGTCTGCTGGCTTCCATTGGTCCCGCTCCTCAAGATGCGGTAGACCTTGGATGCTTCAGCGAATTCCTCAGGCAACTCGCGGCCGTCGAGGCGAATTCCGGCGCCTTTGAGCCGGTCTGGATCGAAACCGCACAACAGCAGTGCGGCGTCGCGATAGCTCCAGGAATCGAGCCTTGACCAGAAAACGAAATCGAGTTGATGGTGGTTCATCATCCCAAAAATTTTCTTGCGCGACAGTGACCAATTAGACCGAACCAACAGGACAATAACGCCGAATATTTCCTCATCGGCCGGTATCTCAAAAACACCTACCTGCCAGATCCGCCCATCCTAAGAAATCATTGGCTCCTCAATTGAGCCTTGCATTTTAGAACCCTGTAGTCCACACAAGTACGTATCCACAATACTTTGACCAACCTCAACAAGATCGAATGCGGAGGTATCAAGCATCCAGTTATGAATCAATCCATCCATGACCACATGTAGACCGAGAGCGTGGATTTGACAGTTGGCTTCAGGCAGTGCGGCCAATAACAAGTGCTGCTTGAGCATTTCAACATGACGGACCCGCACATTTATCAGACGCTCGCGCACCGCCATGATTTCATCAACGTATTCGATCTTATGAGCAGTGATCTCGAAAAATCGACGCAACCTGCCATCGACCAGCATTGATTTGAATAGATAGATTGCATGCTCACGCAATCTAACGGCAACCGGCTCACTCGTCTGGGAACCAAGCAGGATAATCGCGCTTTCAAATGGCAACAATGCACGTTCCATCAATGAATCGAACAATTCGCGTTTATCTCGGAAATGCCAATAAATCGCACCACGCGTAACTCCGGCTGCCGAGGCAATATCCTGGAGACTAGTACGTGAGAGGCCTTGCACTTCAAACAATCGCTCAGCCGCATCCAATATGGCGTTGCGCGTGACTTCGGCCTGAGCTTTTGTCTTGCGAACCATAATTAACCTAAGGATGTTGGAGTGATTACCAACGAGCCGCCCCGTCATCTGACAATTGAAAACCCCACCCTAGCCTGCAAATCCTGTTCAATGCCATAGTCAAGCAAACTCTCACCATACCCCTTGAATAATTGGAAATGCAGATAGCCTCCTGTACGCGCGAATAGTGGCCTGCGTAGCGGATAAGAGAGGTCGAGTTGGGCACTGCCATGCCCGGTGGTGCCTCGCCTCAGTTGCGTGGTTAAAACCCAGCTGTCTTCCCTGCCGTAACGAAAAATCCAATCCGCATAACCCCGATAACGTTGTATCTCCGGATTGTCATCCTTATCCAAATAACCATAGAACTTGGGAGCAAAAATCAGCGCGCGCCCATCGGCGAAAGCAGTACTCCAGACGGGTTGCAGGAACAGGATATTGATACTGCGCGAACTGGTACCATCCTTACCATTAGATTCATGTTCGAAACCGCCGCGCAGCAGGTCTGGCATCAGACCCTTGCCCAAGCTAGCACCCTGCCAGAAAAAACTTGGTTTATAACTGGTGTCGTGAAATGGCGCCGAGTCCGATCCAATATCCCAGAGAGATGTCTGCGTATAACCAAAATGCAGTCCTGACAACGGTGAAAACCACTCTACTGGAAGGCTGTCCGGATCAAAAATCCGGTACTTGAAGCTCAACTGAAATCGAGCGGTGGCACCATCGCCACCGCCGATCACGAAATACATGGGCTCATTGGCCGAAAGTGCTGGTTCGTTCACCGGGAACAATAGCTGGCCAATATCGTTAGATTTCTTGTCAGGCGATTCACTCGCCCCGTCTGCCTGCATTTTTTGGATCGCATCGGGCGTGGCGATCAATAGGGCTAGCCGGTTCGACTGCACGCCGGCCAGATCAACTCTGGCCAGGCCTGAAAGATTGCTGGGGAGTACACCGCGATAGCTCCGGCGAATGCCTTCTTCCGCAGTTGGCTCAACGGGAGTCAGTTCCATCTCAAGGGTCCTGCTATCGTTCGCAATCCTGAGCCTAAGCGTGGCGGGCCAATCGACTTGTGACGCCGGTTTGACGACATCAAGCATGATTGGTACGCCTGAACGCGCGGATTCGTCGGGAGTAGCGATCAGCCAAAGCGCGGCTTGGGTGAAATTCAACGCGCCAGACACAAAATACAACAAGGCTATTTGAATAATCTTTCGTGACATTGTCCTGAGTCCCTCGACATTCCGAGGAGGGAAGAAGCCAACCGGCTTTCCCAGCACAGCTGATCCAGTAGTGGTATTCAATACGTTGCCTCCAATCAGTAAGAATGCGCTCATGCTTCATGTCTCCGGGACCGCGATTTCAAGTTCCGTCTCCTGTGTGTAACGCATAGTGGCATTCAAGCCCTCGAAATCCCGCGCGGATCGAGCATCTCGGGCGTGATCAGTGTGATGCCGTGCTCGGTGACGTGGAAACGTCGGCGGTCCTCGGCCGGGTCAATACCGGCCCGCAGGCCATCGGGCAGAACGGAGTGTTTGTCGACCACCGTGCGCCGCAGATGCACCTCGCGCCCGACCACCACATTGGGCAGCAACACTGAATCCTCGATCAGGCCGCCCTCGCCGACGCGCACCTTGGAAAAGAGGATGGAACGCCGCACGCTGGCGCCACTGACGATGCAGCCGCTGGAAACCACCGAGTCGATTGCCATGCCGCGGCGGCCATCATCGTCAAACACAAACTTGGCCGCCGGCAGCTGGCGCTGCAAGCTGCGAATCGGCCATGCGTCATCGTAGAGGTTGAGGTCGGGCACGACCTGAACCAGATCCATGTTGGCAGCCCAATAGGCGTCAATCGTGCCTACGTCACGCCAATACGGACGTTCGCCGACCATATTGACGCAGCTGTCCTCGAAACGATGCGCCATCACACGATAGCGAGGCACCAGCCAGGGCAGCAGATCATGGCCGAAATCATGGCTGGACTTGTCATCGGCAGCATCACGCGAAAGTTGTTCGCACAGGAACCGTCGATCGAATACATAGATGCCCATGCTCGCCAAAGCACGCTCGGGTCGGTCAGGTAGCGACTTGGGGTGGGCTGGCTTTTCTTCGAAACTGATGATGCGGAACTCTGCATCGATGTCGACAATACCGAAGCTACAAGCTTCCTCCATCGGCACCTCGATGCAAGCCACGGTGGCATCCGCCTGGCTTCGCACATGGTCAGCCAGCATCCTCGCGTAGTCCATCTTGTAAACATGATCTCCAGCCAGGATCAGCACCAGATCCGGATCGATCTCGCAAACCATGTCCAGATTCTGGAACACCGCATTTGCCGTGCCGGTGTACCACTGTTCGTCGACCCGTTGCTGGGCCGGTACCACATCAATGAATTCGCCCAAATTGACGTCCAAGAAGTTCCAACCGCGTTCGATATGGCGAATTAGGCTCTGCGCCTTGTATTGCGTGAGCACGCCGATACGACGGATGCCCGAGTTGACGCAGTTGCTGAGCGCGAAGTCGATGATGCTGAACTTGCCGCCGAACGGTACCGCAGGCTTCGCGCGCCGCGCGGTCAGCGGCCCAAGACGGCTACCGCGTCCTCCCGCCAGCACCAGTGCATAGGTATGCTGTATCAGTTGGCAAAGGTCGTCTGGGCGCTTGTGGAGGCTGTACGCACGGCTACCATGGCCGATGCCGGACATGGTGTCATCCATGAATAATCACCTCTTGTCGGAAATACCCAAAGTACCGTCGACCACAGTACGCACTTGCGCCCATGCTGGTCGGTATTCCCATGCTTTCAGCCGGGGATGAGAATAATCGTGCCGAGATGATTGGCACCGTTGTACCGTGGCATGACGAATTCATTCCTTCCTCCCATTGCGCAGGATGGAAACCAATAGCCATTGGCCGCTGAAGACCACACCCAAGAGACCGAGCAGACTGGAAGAAGGTAGCCCGGTCACAGGGCCGGGAGCGCCTCCCACGTCTATGACGATGGCCGAACCGACAATCAGGACAGCGGTGATGATGGCTAGCGTCTGCCAACTCGCGGCGCGGTCCAGTTGACGGCCAAATTGTTTGAATGGGAGTATCTCAACTTGAAACTGCGGCTTGCCACACCGCGCCACGCGCATGGGCTGGCGCAGGCCTTGCGGCAAGCCGGCATGGTGAGTGGCCGCGCCGCTCAGCGTGCGCCTGCTGCGTCGGATCATGTTGGCGGGGGATACATGGTCCAGCAGTACCCGTTTCAGGAAGGGCGCGGCGCTGGCCGCCATATCGAAGTCCGGGTCAAGTTGCCGGCCCCTGCCTTCCAAGTTGATGAAGGCCTTGATCAGTAGCGTCAGGTCGGGCGGCAAAACCAGCCCGTGTTCGCGCAGGATAGCGAGCAGATCAGTAAGCGTGGCACCCAGATCTAGTTGTTTCAACGACACGCCACGGTAATGGTCAACGAAACAGCCGATCTCGCCCTTCAATCGATCGAGCTCCGTTTCACTTCTCTCCTGGTCACCCTCTTCCCAATCCAAGAGGATATCGACCACGGCTTCGGCGTCATGGCTCACCAGACCATTGAGTAACACGGCGACCTGATAGCGGCGTTCATCGGTAAGCTGCCCCATCATGCCGACACTGATGAATGCGATGCGGTTATCGGGCAAATAGAAGACGTTGCCGGGGTGGGGGGCGGCCTGGAAAAAGCCGTCCTCCAGCATCATCTTTAATTCCGCCTCCACCTCGCGCCGAGCCAGTAGCCCGCGGTCCAGCCCGGCCACGTCCACAGCCGCCAGGTCCCGGCCGGGGATGCCCTGGATCAGGTCCTGCACGTTGAGCCGCTCACCGACCCATCGCCAATGGATACGGGGAAGAACGATTTCGGGATGCCACGCGAAGTTGGCGGCGATGCGCTCGGCATTTCGGCACTCGGCGGCGAAATCCAGCTCGCGCCGCAGGGAAACGGTGAACTGCCGGACCAAGTCAGGCATGTGGAAGCGTCGCAACTCCGGTGCTTCCGTTTCGACAACCTCAGCCAAGTGGGCCAGCAAGCGCAGGTCTGCCTCAACCACCGTGCGGATACCGGGGCGGCGTACCTTCAGCACTACCTCGCTTCCGCTGAACAGCCGTCCCCTATACACCTGGGCCAGTAACGCGGTAGCCACGGGCTCGGCATCCAGCGCCGCAAATACTCGTTCCGGATCAGTACCCAGATCCTCGCGCAGTTGTGGCCGTAGCATGTCGAAGGGTACGGCGGGCGCAACGTCCTGAAGCTTGCTGAACTCGCTGATCCATTCGGACGGAAGCAGATCCACTCGGGTTGCGAGAATCTGGCCCAGCTTGACGAAGGTCGGCCCAAGGTCTTCCAGTGCCCGACGCGCTCTGACCGGCGGTTCCAGCAATACCAGTTCTTCTGGCGCGCGCCAGTGCAGGACGCGACCAGCCTCTTCCAGTACACCAGCCAGACCGATGCGGCGAACCTGATCGCCAAAGCCATAGCGGATCAGGACAACCGCGATTTCATGCAGCCGTCCCAGATCGTGCAAAGCTCCGATGGCTTGCGATAGCATCAGCGACGCCCTTTGGCTGAAGAGGGCTTCCCGCCAGCGTCGGCCGTGTGCAGATGCTCGACGACACCCTTGATGATGCCGTTGGCGATCCCAGCGAGCAGCGCATATTGTTTATGTAGCGCCTCCGCCCCGATATCAGCTTGTTCATGCAGTGTATTGGTGAATACGTGGGCAAGTTGCTTCAGAGCCGGTTCGACCTTTTGGCCCACTGCAGTGCCGCCGACGCGGGCATGTTCGGCCAGGTCCGACAGAGTGGCCTGGGCAAATCCGGTAGCGTCTTTCGCGCCTTCCGTCAGCGTTTCGATAAACATTGACTCCAAAGCGTCGAGGTCATCCAATGATTTCTGGATCGCCTGCCGGGAGAATTCGTTGCCGCGACCAGCGGCCTCCTGTAGCGCCAAGTGCGTGGCCTCGGCGGCTGACGCCAAAGCCTCGTCCAGGCCCCGAATAGCCTCTCTCAGCGCGGTTGCCCCCTCCGCCGCGCCCGCCGTGAACTCTTTTGCCCCGGCGACCACGGCAGCTGAGACCCCAGGATCATTTGCCAGGGTGGAACGTACTCGGCCTTCGATCGAACCGTCGATCACAACGATGCCTTCCTGTCCCAACATGCGGTCGATATCTGCTTCGGCGGCAAGCCAATCCGCCGCCATATCGTCTACGAGAAAGCCCCGCTTTTCCGCATGGTAGTAAGCGGCCTCGGCAATCATTCGGTAGCGTTCGTTCAAAGTGATTTCGCGTTTAGGCACGGTGACGGCTTTTGCCTTGTCCTTATTGCTGGTGCTGGCAGTACTCTTGCTCATGGTCTTACCTCCATCTACTAAATCGTCGCATCAGCGACATTCGATATCCTTCCCAGAAAGAAGGGTCTGAACCTTTGCAACAAAGTCACCCGTAGGCATCGTCGCTCCTCAATGTCGGGGAAGGTCCGGACTCCTCATCATTTCCCCGAAAACATGAAGGCCGTCAGAATGACGTCGGAGGCCAGGACAGCTAACGAAGAGGTCACCACGGTTCGTGTCGTGGCAGCTGACACACCCTCGGCGGTTGGTTTGGCATCAAAACCCTCGAAGACGGCGATCCAACAGACAATGACGCCGAAGACAGTGCTCTTGATCACGCCATTGAGGACGTCGCGTCGAACATCGACCGAGTCCTGGATTTGCGACCAAAACGCGCCTTCATCAATGCCGATCAGGCGCACGCAAACTAGGTAACCCCCGAAGATACCCACTGCCGAGAAAAGTCCCGCCAGCAATGGCATGGACAGGAGCCCTGCCCAGAATCGCGGCGCGACGACCCGAGCGATGGGGCTGACCGCCATCATCTCCATCGCCGATAACTGCTCGGTGGCTTTCATCAAGCCGATTTCGGTGGTTATGGATGAACCGGCACGGCTGGCAAACAACAATCCGGTAAGCACCGGACCCAGCTCGCGCAACAAGGTCAAGGAAACCAGAACACCGCTCGAATCGGCCGATCCAAAGCGTTGCAGCGTGTCGTAACCTTGCAGCCCAAGGATCATGCCGACGAAGAGGCCCGAGATGGTGATGATCAACAGGCTCAGTACACCGGCGGCGTATATTTCCCGTACGGTCAGACTGAAACGCCGCAACGCCGTGCCTGACAGCGCCAAGGTCATCAGCATGAAACGGCAGGCAACGCCAAGCTTCCAAATGCTGTCAATCACGCGCCGGCCAAGAGCGCGGAGCGCGTCGGTAAGGGTGTAGCTCATGGTCTCGACGCGGTATTTGTCTGGTCAGACAAGGCATCCTCCGCGTCCGCTCCACCTCCCAATACCGCATACAGCCGGACCTGACTGGCGAGTTTGGCAAGGTGTAACGAGACCAGCCCCTGTTGCGCGGTGAAATGGGCTCGTTGCGCGTCGAGCACGCTCAGGTAGCTGTCGATGCCCTTGTCGTAGCGCAACTTGGCCAGACGATAGGTGTCCGCCGAGGCGGCTTCCAAGGATCGCTGGGCGGCTACCTGGTCGTCGATTGTGCCTTGCACGGCCAGGGCGTCGGCCACCTCGCGGAATGCGGTCTGAATGGCCTTTTCATACTGGGTCAGGACAATTTCCCGCTCGGTCTTGCTGACCCGCACAGCTGCCCACAAACGGCTGTCGAAGATCGGCATGACGAACTGAGGCGTGAAAGCCCAGGTTCCCGTCCCTGACTCGAACAGGCGGGAAAGCTGATTGCTTGCGGTACCGACGGCGGTGGTCAGGGAGATGCGCGGGAACAAGGCCGCGCGCGCCGCGCCGATGGAAGCATAGGCCCCTTTGAGGCGATGCTCGGCAGCAATGATGTCGGGCCGGCGCAGCAACGCCTCCGAAGACAACCCAGCGGCTATCTCCCTGGGTGGCGCTACGCCACCCAGGTTCGATGGCAGCCATTCGTCCTGGACCGGGGCTCCGGCCAACAGGTCCAGGGCGTTGCGGTCCTGGGCCACCAGTTGCGTATAGCGGGCCAGTTCGCCCCGCGCGGAATCGACCGGTGTTTGCGCACGCTTGAGGTCCAGCTCGGTGGCCACCCCGACGTCGTAGCGCTTCTTGACCAAGGCATAGGCGGACTGCTGGGTTTCGAGGGTGAATTGCGCCAGCTGGTAGTTTTCCCGATCTGCAGCCAAGGTAAGGTAGGCCCGTGCCACCTCGGCCACCAAAGCGATCTGGGCACTACGTCGTGCCTCATCGGTGGCCAGATACTCTTGCAGTGCTTGCTCGGAAAGGCTGCGGATGCGTCCGAAAAAGTCCAATTCCCACGCGGCGATGCCCAGATCGACGCTGTAGTTGCCCGATGTGCGCGGTTGTCCTGGCTGGAGGAGATCGACTGAACCACGCGACCGTCCCCCACTGCCTTGGGCGTTGACCGAGGGGTACAGCTCGCCGCGCTGGATGCCGTACATCCCCCGCGCCCGTTCCACATTCAGGGCCGCCAGGCGCAGATCGCGGTTGTTCTCCAAGGCCATGCCGATAAGCTTTCGCAGGCTTTCGTCGGCGAAGAACTCCCGCCAGCGCAAGTCGCCGGCGAATGGAGCATCCGCGGGCAGCTGCCGGTAGGCCGGGCCGGCGGGCCATTGGGTGGGCACCGGGGTTGCCGGCCGCTGGTATTCGGGGGCCAGGGAGCAACCGCCGAGGACGAGTCCGGCACCGCAGGCGGCCAGCAAGATCGACTTACGCATGGGCTTCTCCTTCGGATGCGGCCACGGCGGTGGCGTCTGCGGGTTTTTTCCGCCTGCCCAGCGCTTTGAAGATCAGCACGTAGAACAGGGGCGCGAAGAAGATCACCAGCAGGGTGGAGGTCACCATGCCGCCCAGCACCGACACACCGATGGCGTTCTGGGCGCCCGAGCCGGCGCCGCCGGTCAGGGCCAGGGGCAGGACGCCGAAACCGAAGGCCAAGGAGGTCATGACGATGGGCCGCAGCCGCAGCTTCGCAGCCTCCAGCGTCGCCTCCAGCAATCCGGCGCCGGCCTCCACCCGCGCCTTGGCGAATTGCACGATCAGGATGGCGTTCTTGGTGGTGAGGCCCAAGGTGGTCAGCAGACCGATCTGGAAATACACGTCATTGGCCATCCCCTGGGTACCGGAGGCGATGACACCGCCGATAACGCCCAAAGGCAGCGTCAGCACAATGGCAATAGGAATCGGCCAACTCTCGTACAAGGCCGCCAGGCACAGGAAAATGACGAAGATGGAGAAGGCGTACAGCAGGGGCGCTTGGGAACCGGCGACACGTTCCTGGTAGGAAAGACCGGTCCAGTCGTAGCCAACCCCCTTGGGCAGCTTGGCGACGATGTCCTCCATGGCCTGCATGGCATCGCCGGTGCTGTGGCCGGGCGCGGGCTCGCCCCAGATGTTGATGGAAGGAAAAGCGTTGTAGCGCTCCAGCTTGGGCGATCCCTGGGTCCAGCGCCCGCTTGCGGTAGGGTGTGTCGGCCTGCAGGTAAACCTTCTTCACCCGGCCAGCCTGGACGAAATCGTTCACATAGGCGCCACCGAAGGCTGCGGCGATGGTGTTGTGGATAGCGCTGATCGACACCCCCATGGCGCCAGCCTTTTCCCAATCCACATCGACCCGATATTCGGACACGTCCTCCATGCCGTTCGGCCTGACCCGGGTCAGGCGTGGATCCTGGGAGGCCATGCCTAGGATCTGATTGCGCACCGCCATCAACTGCTGGTGGCCCAAGCCGCCCCTATCCTGCAATTGGAAGTCGAATCCCGTAGCATTGCCCAGCTCGATCACCGAGGGCGGCGGGAAGGCAAACACCATGGCGTCCTTGTACTGAGAGAAGGCACCCATGGCACGCCCGGCGACAGCCTTGACCTTGAGGTCCGGCCGCTGCCGCTCCTTCCAGTCCTTCAGCTTGGCAAAGCCGAAAGCCACGTTCTGTCCTTGGCCGGAGAAACTGAAACCCGCCACGCCCAGGAACGAATCCACCGCTTCTTTCTCCTGGGTCAGGAAATGCTCGCGTACTCGATCCAAGACCGATTGGCCCTGTTCCAAGGTCGCGCCCGCAGGCAATATGGCCTGTACCAGCAAAATGCCCTGGTCCTCGTCCGGCAGGTAGCCCGTGGGCATGCGTGCGAACAAGAAGCCCAGGCCAGCGACGATCAGGACGTAAACGGCCACATAGCGTAGCTTTTTCGCCAAAACATGGCCGACCAATCGCACATAAACATCGCGGAAACGGAAGAATGCACGCTCGAACCAAACGAAGAACGGACGCAGGAACCAAATGGCGCCCTCCGCCGACTCGTGGCCCTTGGCCACGGGTTTTAGCAGGGTGGCGCACAGCACGGGGGTCAGGACCAAGGCCACCACCACCGACAACAGCATGGCAGCCGCCACGGTGACCGAGAACTGGCGGTAAATGACACCCGTGGAGCCGGGGAAGAAGGCCATGGGCAGAAATACCGCCGCCAGCACCACGCCGATGCCGATCAAAGCCGGGGTGATCTGTTCCATGGACTTGGCCGTGGCTTCCCGAGGTGACAACCCCTCCTCGCTCATGATCCGTTCCACGTTTTCCACCACCACGATGGCGTCGTCCACCAGCAAGCCGATGGCCAGCACCATGGCGAACATGGTCAGCATGTTGATGGAGAACCCGAACAGAGCCAGCACGGCGAAGGTGCCCAACAGCACCACGGGCACTGCGATGGTGGGAATCAGGGTAGCGCGGAAGGTGCCCATGAACAGCCACATGATGATGAACACCAGGCCGATGGCCTCGAACAGGGCCTTGACCACTTCCTCGATGGCCACTGTGGTGAAAGGTGTGGTGTCGTAGGGGTAAATAACCTTCATGCCGGCGGGGAAGTACTGGCTCATCTCCGCCATCTTGTTCTTGACGTTGTCGGCCGTTTCCAAGGCATTCGCCCCGGCGGCCTGGCGGATCGCCAACGCAGCGGCGGGCTTGCCCATGTAATTGGCAATGATGTCGTAACGTTCGGTGCCCAATTCCGTGCGACCGATGTCCCGCACTCGCACCACCGAGCCATCAGCGTTTGTACGGATGGGAATGGCGGCGAATTCCTCCGGAGTCTGCAACAAGTGTTGCACGACGATGGCCGCGTTCATGCGCTGCCCCGGCAGGGCGGGGGCACCGCCAAACTGGCCGGCGGAAACCTCCACGTTGTAGGACCGCAGGGCGCCGACTACATCCTCCATGGTGAGGTGGAAATTGGTCAGCTTGTCCGGATCCACCCAGACCCGCATGGCGTATTGGGTACCGAAGTTTTCCACCTCACCGACGCCGGGAACCCTCGAAAGGATCTTCTCCAGATTCGATTGGGCATAGTCCCGCAGGTCATCCCCGCTCATACTCCCATCATCGGAGATGAGTCCGACGATCATCAGGTAGTTACGGGTGGACTTGCTCACCTTCACGCCCTGTCGTTGCACCACTTCCGGCAGGCTGGCCAGGGCGAGCTGGAGCTTGTTCTGCACCTTGGACCAGGCGATGTCCGGGTCGGTCCCGGCCTCGAAGGTCAGTTCAAGGCGGGAGGAACCCGAGGAAGAACTGACGCCGGAGAGGTACAGCATACCGTCCAGGCCCGTCATCTTTTGTTCGATGATCTGGGTGACTGTGTTCTCCACCGTTTCCGCCGAAGCTCCCGGGAAGAAGGCTTCGACAGCGATGGACGGCGGTGCGATGGGCGGATACTGGGCTACGGGCAGGTTGTGGATGGCCAGGGCGCCCGCTGCCATCATGGCGATGGCGATGACCCAGGCGAACACCGGCCGAGCCAGGAAGAATTTGGATAGCATCGCTAGCCCCTTATTTGCTGCCGACGGCTGGAGGTGTCTTGGCCGGGGCTGAATCAGCCACCCCAAACGGCGTAGCCTTGACAGTCACCGGCGTACCCGGCCGCAGCATCTGCAAGACCTGCAAGCCCTCGACGATGACCCGGTCGCCGGCTGCGAGGCCTGAGGCGACCAGCCACTGATCCTTGACCTCACGCTCCAAGGTCAACATGCGCATGCCCACCTTGCCCTCGCCTTCGACGACCATGGCGTAGGGTTCACCCTTCGGATTGCGCATTACTGCTTGTTGCGGCACCAGGATTGCCTGCTCGTTCACCCCTTCCTTGACCAAGGCCCTGACGAACATTTCGGGCAACAGCGCTCCCTGGGTATTGGGGAAGACCATGCGCAGGGTCACCGAACCCGTGCTGGGGTCCACCGATACGTCCCGGAACTGCAAGTTGCCTGCGTGGGCGTAGGGAGAGCCGTCCTCCAGGACCAGCCCGACCTTGTTCTGGCTGTCGCCGTCATGGCTCAGACTGCCTGCCTCCATGCGCCTTTTCAGGCGCAGCAGGTCCGAAGTGGATTGGGGTACGTCCACGTAGATCGGATCTAGTTGCTGGATGGTGGTCAGCGGCGCCGGTTGATAGGCGGTAACGATGGCACCTTCCGTCACACCCGACTTTCCGATACGTCCGGAGATAGGGGCCTTGATGGCGGTATATCCCAGGTTGATACGTGCCGATTCCACCTGGGCCTTCCACGACGCGATATCGGCCTCTACCTGCTTCAAGGCGCCGGAGGCATCGTCGTAATCCTGCTGGCTGACCGCCTTGTCCGTCAGCAATTCCTTGAATCTTCCCGCTCTGGCCCGGACCGACGGCAAGTTGGCCTCCGCTCTTCCCAATGTGGCTCGGGCGTTCTCCAACGCCGCCTGGAATGGCGCCGGGTCGATCTGGTAGAGCACCTGCCCAGCCTTGACCTCGGCACCTTCTGTGAACAGACGCTTCAGTATCAGCCCGTTAACTTGGGGCCGTATTTCCGCAATACGAAAGGGAGCGGTGCGCCCCGGCAATTCGGTCGTCAAAGTGACCGCGCGTGGCTGAACTGTAACCACGGCTACTTGTGGCGCCGGCATCGCCGCCGGTGGTGCCGACTCCTTGTTACAACCCGCCAGCACGAAAGAGGCCGACAGCGCCATGAAGGCTACTTTCAAGTGAAACAGCGTCCGAGTGCTTCGCATCAGTTGATCTCCAAAAGACATGGCCGAAACAGGTAGAGAGCATTCCTGCCTGCGGCTTCCGCATATCCACCGTCGATGTTCCTGGTCTTCCAAAGAGTCCTGGTTCATGGAGCGGGCTGTTCGTGATGTATGGATAGACAATGGTTGTATTGTATTGAACGTTCGTTAAAATTCAAGCATGGTAAGGGCAGGTCTAGGATTGGCAACATGTTGATATCTATTGATATGTAGACAGGACGTCGTAAGGTAATGAGGTATGCCGTGCCTTAATGATTGTTCTTCTGTAAATTCCAAGTAGATCGACCCTTTACTCAGCCAAAGAAAACCCTATGACTCACTCCCCCCCGAAGAAAGAGACCCACGAAGCGATCCTCAAGGCCTCGGTAACGTTGTTTGCCAGGCAGGATTATGACGCGGTGTCCATGCGCGAAATTGCCGCTGCAGTGGGTGTGCAAGCCGCTGCCCTGTACTACCACTTCCCCGACAAATCGAGCTTGTATCTTTCAGTCATGAAATACGCCTTCGCCGACGTCATGGCGAACACAGCCGTGGTGTTGGCGGAGGATGCCCCCCCCCTCGTCCGACTCAAGCGCTTCGTGGTCGCCCTGATTAAGGACATGACAAGGCGTCCGGAGCTGCTGCTGCTGGTGCAACGCGAGCGGCTGGCGGATGACCCGGATCGCCTCAGGCTGCTAGTGGACGAGGTCTTCGCAAAGCCAGTCACCGCCCTGATCGACGTGGCCCAAGAACTGGCACCGGAGCAGGACCCCATGATGCTTGCCGGGTCCATCGTCGCATTGGTACTGCATCACCTGGAGGGTGGATCAATCCGTCGCTTCCTGCCCGGCTGGCGACCAGAGCATGAGTGGCCGGAAACACTGGAACTGCATGTACTGGGTTTGCTGGATTTGCTGTTCGGCGATGGCGAGCCCATCGCAATCACGGAGGCGGGTTCATGACGGGCTGTCGCAATAAATATTGAACAGTCGTTTGGCCGTCGGCGTGGTGATGCCAGGGCCAATATCCTTTTGAAAGGAGCGCAAGATGAAAACGGGCGTGACGGTTGGCTTGCTGTTGCAGGAATTGCTTCTTGCCGCGATAGGGCTGGTGACTTCGACAGATTTGGCTATCGCCGCCGACGGGGACTCAAGTGCCGGTGCCGGCCTATCCATCTTTTGTGCCTATTGCCACGGTCCGGACGGCAATCCCTACTACCCAGGTGCCCCGCGCCTGGCTGGCCAGGATGCAGCGACATTGGTCGCCAAGATAAAGGCCAAGAGAGAATCCTGCCAAGATGACCGCAGCAATATGATGATGGTGGCATTTTTCACTGCGGGCTGCCTCAACGACCGGGATATTGAAAACCTGGCAGCCTATTTCTCGAAGCAGACCGTACGCAGCACACCCAGTCCGGCGGGTGAACGGAAAGAAAAATGAAACCGCAGATTGAACGTCGACCTTCCCGCTTCCTCGCAATATGCATCACTGCCGCATGTGTGCTGCTGTTTATCTTCTGCCTCACGCCCAGGAAAAGTTTGGCCGATCAAGGTTCTGGGATGGCAGCGGTCACGATTGACCTGGAATCGGCCAGCCAGGTATTCGACAGGTTGTTCGGTGAAAGTCTTCCAGAGCCAGAGCGCACTCGGGCTCGCGAGATGCTCAAGAATGCCAATGGCTTCGTGGTGTTACCGAATATCCTCCGGGTGGGGTTCCTCATCTCACAGATTCAGGGCCGGGGAGTGTTGATCTATCGCGATAAACTGGGTGTCTGGCAGCCACCGTTGCCACTGAAAGTATCCGGATCCAGCCAGGGACCTCATTTCGGACTCATCGCAATGGATACCTTGATTCCATTGCGTGACTCTCCCGACATCAGCAAGATACTTGAGAAGACGGTCGCGCTAACGGGCAAAGAGGTAATCGGTCCACTACAAGCCTCCAACGTAAGCATTAGCGACACCATCGCTTATTCCCGTGCGCGGGGTATTTCGGTAGGCGTTGCACAGGACACGTTCAATATTTCATTGGACCAAGCAGCGATCTCCGCCCTCTATGGTGTAGACGTCCAGCCCCACGAGTTGTTCTCTGGGAAGCTACAAAGCTGCCGGAAACCACTGCCGGTTCAGAAACTCATGGAACGGGCGGAAGAATTCGCTGCTGGCGCACCGATCGTAACCGTCTGGCCCGCACCATGACTGCCCATTTCTTGCCTATCCTTGCAACCGTGCTCTTAAGTGTCATGGCCGGCTGCGCCACCACGACAACCTATGAACGCCCCCAGACTCCCCTGACGGAGAAATACAACCTGACTGGCCTGGATCTGGACCCGCGCATGTCGCCCGCCACCAAACTCGGCTGGCGGGAATATTTCCTCGACTCTCAACTTCAGTCCTTGATCGCCCGGACGTTGGAAAACAACCGGGATATGCGCGTCGCTATGGCACGGGTGCAGGAAGCCCGTGCCCTCTATGGCATCCAGCGTGCCGACCAACTTCCCACCATAAGTGCCGGCGCCCAGGCCAGCCGGTCCCGAGTGCCCGCTGACCTCTCCATCACCGGCAGCAGTCTGATTTCCTCCCAATACCAGGCCACCCTTAACCTGAGCACCTGGGAACTGGATTTCTGGGGCCGAGTGCGCAACCTGAAGGAAGCGGCCTTGGAAAGCTATCTGGCCAGCACCGAAGCCGCACGGGCGATACGCATCAGCCTGGTGGCCCAAGTGGCGAATCTCTACCTGCTGGAACGGGAACTGGACGAGCGTCTGGCCACTGCCCGCCAGGCGCTGCTCAGCCGGGGAGAGGCCCACCGCATCATGAGCCGGCGTTACCAGGTGGGTGCCACTTCCAAGTTGGACGCCACCCAGACGGAATTGCTGCTGAACCAGGCCGGGGCCGAGCTGACCATACTGGAACGGCAGCGGGAACAGGCGCACAACGCCCTGACCCTGGTGGTGGGCACTCCCCAGCCCAGCGACCCCCATCCGCTATCAAAAGTTGAGGCCGGCTTCGTCCGGGATATCACGCCGGGACTGCCCTCTGACCTGTTGCTGGACCGGCCTGATGTTCTGGCCGCCGAGCACGGTCTCAAGGCCGCCCATGCCAATATCGCCGCCGCCCGGGCCGCCTTCTTCCCTCGTATTTCCCTCACCGCCGGCCTGGGTACCGGCAGCGCAGAACTGTCGGGCCTGTTCGGTTCCGACAGCCAAGTCTGGAACTTCGTCCCCAGCCTGTCCCTGCCCCTATTCGATGCCGGTCGCATCCAAGCCAACGTGGATCTGGCCGAAGCTCGCAAGGTGCGGGCTGTTGCCGAATACGAACAATCGGTGCAGGGCGCTTTCCGCGAGGTGGCGGATGCCCTGGCCGACCGGCGCTGGCTGGCACGCCAAGTCAAGGTGCAACGGGACAATCTGGCCACCCAGACCGAGCGTGTTCGCCTCTCCGAACTACGTTACATGAACGGCGCCGCCGCCTATCTGGAAGTCCTTGACGCCGAACGCGACCGTTTTGCCGCCGAACAGGTGCTGGCCCAGACACGTCGTGCCTTGCTCGCCAGCGCCGTGAACCTGTACGCGGCGCTGGGTGGCGGTGATGCCAATAACAATGGACAAAAGAGAGAAACGCAATGAACTCACTGCATAAAACCTGGCTGATCCGCGTCGTCTTGGGACTGACTTTTGCCACCGTCGCAATCTTCGTCTGGCTGAAATACGTGGGCGGCGATGGGGATTCAGGCTTGGCCAGCGGCAACGGGCGTATTGAGGCAGTGGAAATCGATATCGCCGCCAAGTCGCCAGGACGGATCAGGGAAATCCTGGCCCGTGAAGGCGACTTGGTCAGCGCAGGACAGGTGCTGGCCCGTATGGATATCGACGTTCTGACTGCGCAATTGCGTCAGGCCGAGGCCCAGTTGGGGCAGGCCCAAAGTGCGGTTACCACAGCACGCAGCCAACTGGCCCTGCGCGACGCGGAAAAGAACGCTAACCTGGCTGTGCAGGCCCAACGTGAAGCCGAGCTGGATATCGCTAAGAAGCGCCAAGCGCGTTCCTCTCTATTGTCCAAGGAAGGTGCCAGCTCACAACAGGAGGCGGACGACGACAGTGCGCGTGTGAAAGGCGCGGCTGCCGCTGTGAGTGCCGTACGCGCTCAGATCGCGGCGGCCGACGCCGCCGTCGCTGCGGCACGGGCTCAGATCGTCGGTGCGGAATCCGCGGTAGGGGCGGCCAAGGCCAGCATCGATCGCATCCAGGCCGACATCAAGGATAGTGACCTCCTGGCGCCTCGAGATGGCCGCATCCAGTACCGGGTGGCCCAGCCTGGCGAAGTAGTAGGTGGCGGCGGCCGGGTGCTGAACATGGTGGACCTGTCCGACGTCTACATGACCTTTTTCCTGCCGACGGCGGTGGTGGGCAAGATCGCCTTGGGCAGCGAAGCGCGCCTGGTATTGGATGCCGCACCCCAGTTCGTGATCCCTGCCCAGGTCTCCTTCGTCGCCGACGTGGCCCAGTTCACGCCGAAGACTGTGGAGACAGCTGTGGAGCGCGAGAAGCTCATGTTCCGCGTGCGCGCCCGCATCCCGGCTGACCTGCTCAGAAAACACATCCTCCATGTCAAGACCGGCCTGCCTGGCATGGCCTATGTGCGGCTTGACCCGACCGCTCCCTGGCCGGCACATCTACAGGTGAAGCTGCCGCAATGAGCGTACCGGAATCTCTCCCGGGAACGTCCGTGGCCCGTCTACGTGGGGTGAGCCTGCGCTTCGGCAAGACACTGGCCCTGGACGATGTCAGCCTGGAAGTGCCGACGGGCTGCATGGTGGGCCTGATTGGTCCGGATGGAGTGGGCAAGTCCAGCCTGTTCGCCCTGGTAGCGGGGGCGCGGGCAATCCAGACTGGACAGATACAGGTGTTGGACGGGGACATGGCAGATGCCGAGCACCGTTCGGCGGTATGTCCCCGTGTGGCCTACATGCCCCAGGGCCTGGGCAGGAACCTGTATCCCACCTTGTCCGTATACGAGAACGTGGATTTCTTTGCCGGCCTTTTCGGCCACGACCGCACCGCCCGGGCTCGGCGCATCGCCGACCTTCTTCACTCCACTGGTCTCGCTCCCTTCGCCGACCGGCCAGCTGGCAAGCTGTCCGGCGGCATGAAGCAGAAGCTGGGCTTGTGTTGCGCACTGATCCACGACCCGGACCTGTTGATCCTGGACGAACCCACCACCGGCGTCGATCCTTTGTCCCGGCGACAATTCTGGGAACTGATCGAGCGCATCCGAGTACGTAGTCCGGGCATGAGCGTACTGGTGGCAACCGCTTACATGGAGGAAGCAGCCCGGTTCGACTGGCTGGTAGCGATGAACGATGGGCGCGTGCTGGCCACTGGAAGTCCGGCGGAATTACTTGCCAGTACCGGCAGCGACACACTCGAAGCGGCCTTCATTGCCCTGCTGCCCGAAGCGCAGCGGGAGGGCTACAAGCCTGTGGAGATCACTCCTTTCGCAACCGATGGCGAAGGTGAACCGGCTATCAAGGCCAACGACTTGACCATGCGGTTCGGCGATTTCACCGCCGTGGACCATGTCAGCTTCCGCATCCGGCGCGGCGAAATCTTCGGCTTCCTGGGCTCCAACGGCTGCGGCAAGACCACCACCATGAAGATGCTGACCGGCCTGTTGTCGGCCAGCGCTGGCGACGCATGGTTGTTCGGCAAGCAAGTGGACGCGCGTGACATCGAGACCCGGCGGCGGGTCGGTTACATGAGCCAGTCATTTTCCCTCTACGGCGAGCTTACGGTCCGCCAGAACCTGGTGCTGCACGCCCGACTGTTCCGCATGGAGAAGTCGCGCATCCCTGCCCGGGTGGCCGAGATGGCGCACAAGCTCGATCTCGATGCGGTCATGGACGAACTGCCCGAAGCCCTGCCTCTGGGCGTACGCCAGCGTCTGTCCTTGGCAGTGGCTATGATCCACGGCCCTGAGATGCTGATCCTGGACGAACCTACCTCGGGGGTCGATCCCGTGGCACGGGACGCTTTTTGGCGCACTTTGATTTCGCTTTCCCGTGAGGACAAGGTCACCATCTTCATCTCAACCCATTTCATGAACGAGGCAGAGCGCTGCGATCGCATCTCTCTGATGCATGCCGGCCGGGTACTGATAAGCGACACGCCTGCCCTCATCGTTGAGCAGCGTGGCGTCCGCACTCTGGAAGAGGCCTTCATCAGCCATCTGGAAGCGGCCGGCGGCGCCGAGGCAGGCGAGCAGCCCGCGGACGTATCTCCCGATACAGCCAGGACGGTGCCGCAAGAGCAGTCCAGACCGACTTTCTTCGACCTGCGGCGACTGTTGAGCTATGCCCGCCGGGAAAACCTGGAATTGCGACGGGATCCGATACGCCTAACCCTAGCAATCCTAGGCAGCGTCTTGCTGATGTTGGTGATGGGCTATGGCATCACCCTGGATGTGGAAGACCTGGGCTTCGCCGTACTGGATCGGGATCAGACCAGCACCAGCCGGGACTACACCCTTGGCCTGTCCGGTTCACGCTATTTCGTGGAGCACGCTCCCATCCGCGACTACGCTGATCTGGATCGCCGCATGCGAGCGGGCGAGATCAGCCTGGCCATCGAAATCCCCCCCGGCTTCGCCCGGGATGTGGCCCGGGGCACACCGGTGGAGGTAGGCGCCTGGATCGACGGTGCCATGCCCACCCGCGCCGAGACCGTGCGTGGCTACGTGCAGGGCATGCATGCCCATTGGCTCGCCAGCCGAGCGCGAGAAGCTTATGGCGAGGCGGCCATGACCGGTCTGGTCGACATCCAGTCCCGCTACCGTTACAACCCGGACGTCAAGAGCCTTCCGGCCATGGTGCCCGCGGTGATGCCCCTGCTGCTGATGCTGATCCCCGCCATCCTCACCGCTCTGTCGGTGGTACGAGAGAAGGAGCTGGGCTCCATCGTCAACCTGTATGTCACCCCGGTCACCTACCCTACGTCGCCCTGTCCATGTTCAGCTTCATGTTGCTGACTGCCATGGCGATCCTGCTGTTTGGGGTCCCTTTGAAGGGCAGTTTCCCGACCCTGGCGGTGGCGGCCCTGCTCTACGTGATCTCGTCCACCGCCTTCGGGTTGGTGGTCTCCGCCTTCACCCGCAGCCAGGTGGCCGCCCTGTTCGGCACCGCCCTGCTTTCCATCCTGCCCGCCGTGCAATTCTCCGGCCTGACCGACCCGGTATCGTCCCTTGAGGGCATGGGTCGAGCCATCGGGGAGATATTCCCCGCCACACACTTCCTCACCATCTCCCGGGGTACCTTCTCCAAGGGTCTCGATTTCGCCGACCTGAAGGCTGCCTTCCTGCCCCTGCTGATCGCGGCACCCGTCTTGATCGGCCTGGGGACGATTCTGCTCAGGAAGCAGGAGCACTGACATGCGTCTGGCCAACATCGGGGATCTGGGCGTCAAGGAACTGCGCAGTCTGGTGCGGGACCCGATCCTGCTGGTGCTCATCGTCTACGCCTTCACCGTCGGCGTGTACACGGCGGCCACCGCCATGCCGGAGACGCTCCACAAGGCGCCCATCGCCATCGTCGACGAGGATCGTTCACCCCTCTCCAGCCGCGTCGTAGATGCCTTCTATCCGCCCCAGTTCTTACCCCCGGTCCTTATCACCGAGGCAGAAATGGATGCCCGCATGGATGCGGGCCTGGATACCTTCGCCCTGGTGATTCCGCCCGATTTTCAGCTCGACGTACTGGCCGGGCGGTCGCCCACCGTCCAGCTCAACGTAGATGCCACCCGCATGACCCAGGCCTTCAGCGGTAATGGCAGCATCCAGTCCATCGTCACAAGCGAGGTGAATGCCTTTGCCCAGAAACACCGCTCGGCTGCGGCTCCTGCCATCGACCTGGCCCTACGGGCACGTTTCAACCCGGAGCTGAACAAATCCTGGTTCGGCGCCGTCATGGAGGTGATCAACAACGTCACCATGCTGTCCATCGTGCTCACCGGCGCGGCTTTGATCCGGGAGCGGGAACACGGCACCGTGGAGCACCTGCTGGTGATGCCGGTGACCCCCTTCGAGATCATGCTGAGCAAGGTGTGGGCCATGGGCCTGGTGGTGATCATCGCCACTCTGTGCGCCCTGGTCTTCATCGTCCAAGGCTTGTTGGCCGTGCCCATCGAGGGCTCAATCGCCCTGTTCATGGCCGGCACAGCCCTGCACCTGTTCGCCACCACCTCCATGGGCATCTTCCTGGGCACCGTGGCCCGCTCCATGCCCCAGTTCGGCCTGCTGCTCATGCTGATCCTGCTACCCCTTCAGGTGCTGTCCGGCGCGACGACACCCCGGGAGAGCATGCCCGAGGCCGTTCAGTTCATCATGATGGCAGCTCCCAATACCCATTTCGTCATGCTCGCCCAGGCCATCCTCTACCGGGGAGCGGGCCTCGGCGTGGTATGGCCCCAGTTCCTCGGCCTGGCGGCGATCGGCTCTGTGCTGTTCGGGCTATCGCTGGCCCGCTTCCGCAAGACGCTGGCAACGATGGCATGAATAATCAAACCATTCGCCCCCGCCTGAGCTCAGTCCACCGCAAGCTGATCTTTCGGCTGACGCTGGCCGCCGCGCTGCTCTCGGCGATACTCGGCACGGCTGCTTTCCTGTATGAGCAGTTGCAATTGCAGAAGCAGATCGCGGAGATGGCGCGGATCGGCATTGAAGTGTTGCGGCAAGAAGTGGACCGACAGTTGGCGATCCAGACCGGCTCCGTAGAACCTGGTAGGCACATCATGGACGATCTGGCCCGCAAGCCGCTCCAGACCGAACTAGGTCGTTTCCCATTCGTCGCCCTATACGATGCCAAGCATCTCGAAATCAACCACGTCACGGATGCAAGCTCAGAGGACGTCCTCCTCTTTCAAGAAATTCTCGGCTCAATGCAGCCAGGTCACACGCCGACACGCATGGAATTGGGCAAGGTGCTACGCCTCGGTAAGTCACACGGCTTACCGTTCGTTGTGGCTATCGATGACGAACAAGGTCGCAACATCGCCTTCGTCAAAGGCTTCTTTATGCCCTCTGCGAAAACGGAGGCGGACATCCTACATACCGCGCGGCGTGCCTCGGTACTGGCCATCGTTTTCGTGGTAATCACCGCGCTGTTCATCTATCCCATCATTCGCGGACTAATCACCGGGCTCGAAAGGCAGAGCGTCCGCCTCGCATATGCCAACTTCGATACCATCAAGGTGCTAGGCAGCGCCATTGCCAAACGGGACAGCGACACTGACATCCACAATTACCGTGTCACCATCTACTCGATACGCTTGGGCGAGGCAGTCGGCCTGGACGAGAAGCACATGCGTAGCCTCATTAAGGGCGCGTTCCTGCATGACGTCGGCAAGATCGCCATCCGAGACAAAATACTGCTGAAGCCGGGCCGGCTCGACACCGAGGAGTTCGTCGAAATGCAAAGCCACGTTCAGCATGGTCTCGATATACTCGCTCACTCAAGTTGGCTGTCCGACGCTGCCCAGGTGGTCGGCTGCCACCACGAAAAGTTCGACGGCAGCGGCTATCCAAGCCATCTTGCCGGTGAAGATATCCCAATTTCCGCGCGTATCTTTGCCGTGGCCGATGTATTTGATGCACTGACTTCGGCGCGCCCATACAAACCAGCGTTGACTATCGAACAAGCCCTAAATGTGCTGCGTGGAGGGGCCGGCCACCATTTCGATCCCGTCCTGGTTTCGCTATTCGAACCACTAGCGCCAAGTCTACATGCGGCAATTAGTCGTCAAATGGGGGCGCTTGACCAGACACTCGACGGGATGGTGCAGCGTTATTTCACAAATCTGCGTGAAGAGGAGTTGAACTATGCCGTCAATGTTCTTTGAGTGAATAGGGCAGATATTTTCGGCCGCCGAACTGCATAGTGCATCGCTGCCCGAAGCTCTGAACAAGAACACTGTATCGAGCCACCACTTTATGTAGCCTCAGATCGAAGGCGACGAAGTTGATTGGCGGAAAACGTATGAAGCGTGATCCCTCTTTTCTGCGTGTCAGGTGATGTATTGAATCAGATAATTTTTGTCCTCCCTCCCTGATCGCCGCAATGGCGATCTTTTCAAGGCGCCCATCAGGGCGCTTTTTTTATGTCCGTCTTCGAAGAGAGAATCCGTATGAAGCCGAACATAGTTAGTTGTGCTCGGCCAACCCACCTGAAAGACCAGATCCCGTCAGTTGCGCTGTGCACTATCCGACTCAGCTATTTCCCGCTGGCTGCATCTAGTCTGGGTTGTGTACGTCAAGTTGTGCAAATTGGCAGTCATGGCTGAGGTTGCTCCGGTGGCCGGTCAGGCGGCCAGTCTCAACACCTCCTTTTTCTGCTCGGCCAACAGGCTCATGTTCAGGTAGCGGTGGTCCTCCAGCCAGGTCTCATGCTTTTCGACGCACAGGGCCCGGATCAACCGCAGACAGGATTCGGCATTGGGGAAGATACGGACCACCAAGGTCCGTCGCTTGATCTCCTCGTTCAACCGCTCCAGCATGTTCGTGCTCTTCAGGTGCTTGTGGTGGGGCCGGGGTAGCCGGTAGAAGGTCAGCGTCTCACCGATATTCGACTCGACCCAGTCCACCAGCTTCGGATACTTGCCCGACCATTTCCCGATCCAGGCCGCCAGATCCCGCTGTGCCTCCTGGTGGTCGCGACGGTCATACAGCCAGCGCAGCTCCTGCAGGCAGTCGTCGTCGGCCTTCCTCGGCAAGTAGTCGAGCGCGTTGCGCAGGAAGTGCACATAGCAGCGCTGCCACGACGCCTCCGGCAGGACTTCCCCAATCGCCCGCTTCAACCCGGCATGGTCGTCCGAGACCACAAACTCCACCCCGGACAGCCCTCGTTCCTTCAGTCTCACCAGGAAGTCGCGCCAGGAGCTGCGGCTCTCCCGATTCGCCAGCTCCACCGCCAATACCTGCCGCTGGCCGTCCCAGTTGATCCCGATCGCCACGAGCACAGCCTGGCTCTGGATCACCGAATCCACCCGCACCTTCTCATAGCGCGCGTCCAGGATCAGGTAGGGGTACTCTTCCTCTAGCGCCCGGCTGGCAAACCGCGCCAGGCTCTCGTCCAGCCCCTTGTTGATCTGGCTGATCGTCGAGGCCGAGAAGCTGTGGCCGCACAATTCCTCCGTGATCGCCTTCACCTTCCGAGTCGAGACACCCTGGACGTACATCTCCGCCAGGGTGGACACCAGCGCCTTCTCGCTCCGCTGGTAGCGTTCGAACAGCGACGTCGAGAACTCGCCGTTCCGGTCACGGGGCACCGCCAGTTCCAGCTTGCCGATCCGGGTGACTAGGTTCCGGCTGTAGTACCCGGCCCGGTAACCTTGCCGCTGGTCCGTGCGCTCGCCCGGCGCCGCCCCGAGAAACTCAGTCATCTCGCCGTCCAGGACCGTCTGCAAGGCTTCGCGCATCAGGTCCTTCAGCACATCCTTCTCGCTGCTGAACAGTTCCACCAGCGATAGCTTCGTCTTATGCTCCTTCATGGTCATGGTTTGCCCTCCTACGGGTTCAAGGTCGATCTGCACAATCAACCTCTTACCATGATCACCTCTACGATTCCTGCTCAGAATCGCTTTTGCACATAACTTCGCACACTACCCTAGTCTGGCCCCCTCTTGCGCCAAGCCGAATATGGCTGCTTGAGCTTTTTCCATAGCATGCTTGACCGGATCCACAGATAGCCTCGCATATATCGCCGTGGATTGCGGATCCTTGTGACCCAACGCCCCTCCCGTAACCACCAGACTCGCGCCTTCGATCACCATCCAGCTCGCGAGAGAACGGCGCAGATCATGCAGCCGCACGCCAGTCAGATCGGCGCGCTTCAGTAAACGCTGCCAGGCGCCCTTTGGAGGCGTGATGTAGCCTGTCTTGCTATCCGACGGGAAGACATACTCCCCCGAAGCCCCTTGTTGGCGTCGCTTCAGGATTTCCAGGGTCGCGCTAGTGAGGGGCACCACCAGGACATCACCATTTTTGGAATGCTCGCTGGGAACGCGCCAGCGCCCAAGCGTCAGGTCCAAGTCCTCCCAGCGCATCGCAAGCACATTGCTGCGCCGGGCTCCGGTCAGCAACAGCAGCAGGAGGGCATCTCGGGTCGCTTCGCCTTCGACTTCACTCAATGCCGCGAAAAAGCGTGGGATCTCATCGGCTTGGAGGAAACGGTCTCGCTTCTGCTCACGGAACTTCTCGACGCCCGCGGCTGGATTTTCAAGACTGATCAGGCCCATCTTCTTCAGTCGATTGAAGATCGCCCGCAACAGTTCGAGCATCCGATTGGATGAGTACGTTCCGCACGTGAGGCCAAGATTCGCGTGAAGCTTCGTTACATCCTCGCGCCGGATAGCCGAGAGCTTCCGGTTGGTCCAATCCACTGCGCCATCGGGCTTGGTTCTCTCGCGACCGTGGCGCTTGCGGTTCCCGTCAGGCAACTTGCCCAGATAGAGATCGAACATGTCCCGCATGGCGGGGATGGTCTTCAGTCCATGGGGTATGGCGTAGCGGTTGAGGTAGGTATCGAAAGCCTCCCGCAGGGTCATCTCGGCGCGCTTCTCCCGCTTCACATCAGCAGGGTTGCGACCGTTGGCAATTTCACCATTCAGCTTGGTCGCAGCCTTGCGGGCTTGTTCCACGGTCATTGCCGGATAACCACCAAGACGCACCCACTCCGCGCGATTCTCTATCCAACGCACCAGATAAAACGATTTGGCGCCTGCACTGGTGACGCGAAGCGCCAGTCCTTTGACCTCATCATCAAACCAGGTCGCACGCCTGCCCTGTGCAGGCAGTGGCAACTTGTCGATGGTGGTTTTGTTGAAGCGAATCTTGCTCTCGGACACAATCTCCCCTTTCGTAAAGCCGCTGTAATTTTCGACAAACTGCCCGCTTTTGGGCTAAGGCCGGGCTAAGGAATTGCAGCTAACCCCATAAAGCCTAGTTGTGTCATGTATAGCATAACCAACTGTTTTTATGGATTTTAATAGGGTGCGTTAAGGTTGGGAAAAGTACGAAAAACCACTCCAAATCCGGCTACGAACCAGGGGGTCGTGGGTTCGAATCCTGCCGGGCGCGCCAAATTGAACAAGGGCTTGCGGAAACGCAAGCCCTTGTCGTTTGAGCCATCCACGATGGCGCCTGAATCGCCCCGGAGGGACGCGCCGCGAGCGGGCGAGCTTCGGTTGTCCATCGGGACGTGCCACCCGCTGTGACGGCGCCTCAAGCCCAAGCTGCCTGTGCAATGCGGAAGTACAACCAGAACCGGAACGTTAGCGACGACAGGCGCCCCCCGCATTGCCGCATGGCGCTGCACTATCCGGCCTGTGGGCGACCGCTTCGCCTTGCCGCGGGCGCCTGAACAAAAACCTGTTCGAGAACTTGCTTGGCGGCGTCGCCATGCTCCGGCGACCGGGACACGTCGAGCTTCATGCCATCACGGCCGGCTCAAGAAGCAAGCATCGTCCCGCGCCGAATCGCTCGCGCCGCGAGCCGGCACCGCGGCGGTCCGAGTGGGGCCGTGGGAACGGGGTGCTCATCGTTTGCGGACGTAGAACTCCTTGGTATTGCGATCGGTCTGCCGGGTATCGAGCAATTCGTGTCCAGTGGCGGCTGTCCAGCTGCCCACCTCGTCATGGGAGGCCGAACAATTGCTGATCAGTTTCAAAACCTCGCCCTCTTGCATGCCAAGAAGAATCCTGTGGGCCTCGATCACGGGGCCCGGGCAGATCGCGCCACGCACATCGAGAGTCACGTTGACCACATAGCCGGCCGGTTTGCCTTTGCGAAGGTAAATCCTGGTGCCGCCCGGATGGCTGTCGTCGATCCTGACCACCTCGTTGTCCGTGTATTTCGCCCACGTCAACAAGTCATCCTTGGTGCCGGCGCAATCCGATACCACCAGCAGTATTTCGCCATGGGCGAGATCATCCACCAGTTGCTTCACCCCCAGCAGGGGAGCGGGGCAACGCAATCCGGTCATGTCGACCATCACGTTCTGAAGCTTGCTTTCCATAAAGAACTCCTCAATGACGCCTATCGAAGCGCATGTCGCATTTGTTTTTATCGACACCGTGTAATACGTGAAACGCGTCGGTCTCGCGCGCCACCCGCCTCGGGGAGGCGCCGTGATCGCCGCCCCGCCATCGGCTGCTCAAAATCCCGCGCGCGCGGTTTTCACCGCCGCCTCCAAGGCTGCGTCGGCGTTGGATCTGCCGTGGTGGCTATGCGGTTTTATGCCGGGCGAGGAGATCCAATGCGTCGGCTCCCCCTTGATCTCGTTACTGATTTTCGCCCCCGCGACGGAAAGCAGGGGCTTGTCCATTTGCCGCGCTATCTGCGTCGCCGAGAAAATTCCGCGAACGATGCGATCGCCATTGACGGGATCGGTTTCGACCACCAAGGCATGTTGACGGCCGGACTGCTCGAGCGTGGCGACGATGTGTCCAACCTTGGCTCGCGCCACATCGCGGTAGTCGAGCGCCTCGATCCTGCTGGTTGGAACCATCAAGTCCCGCACCCTCAAATCTCTATGCCGGCCCCCGCGTTCCCGGATTATTTTTACCGGACGCTCGCCGATCGTGTCATGGGCGGTGATGAGCCCGACCAGGGCCACGGCGGCTTCGACCACGAACAGCAGGCGGACGCCACAGGCGATCATCGTCTCGGTAGCCCGCGCCAGCGACACGTCCGGTTCGATCGTGGCGGCGGATATGAGGCGCAAATCCGTCATGGCCTCGAGTGCCGGGGAAGACTCCAAGAGCGACGGAAAGACGGGCTTCTGGAGCGCGCACCCGGGCAAAAGCCTCTGGGTCGAGACCGGTTGGTAAGCATTCAGCGCCATGATCCGTTTCCCTTCCGCCATCCGAACCCGGCGTCCGGCATGCCGATCGCCGCGCGCCACGAAATCGATCGCCTGGGCATGTGCACGCCCTACCTCGCCGGCAACCTGAGCGAGGACATCACCATCGACACGGTATGGAACGAGCCGAAGACGATGATCCGGTCCTTGGCGCAGGCCAGCTTGCGGGCGTGGGCGAAGGCGCAGGCCGGCGTCGCGTGCGCTGTGACCTCGGCGGCGGAATCCTCGGCCTGAAGCCGGGCCAGCACATCCTGGGCGCTCGCGCCTCTCCCCACCGAGAGGCCCGCCACCGACCAGACATCGATCCGATCCTTCACCGCGCGAATCACGCCGGCGATGTCCTTGTCCTTGAGCATGGCGAACACCGCGTAGGTTCTTCCCTGGCATGGGAGGTAGGCGAGGCTCTCGGCCATGGCCCGCGCCGCCTGCGGATTGTGGGCGACGTCGAGGATGACGTCGGGCGCGTCGGGCACGACCTGAAAGCGGGCCGGCAGCCTCATGTCGGCCAATCCGGCGCGGATATCGTCGACCGAGACCGGCAACACCGTCTTCAAGGTCTGCAGGGCCGCCAGCGCGGTCGAAGCGTTGAGCAGTTGGTGCGCGCCCAGCAGGGCCGGATAAGGCAACTCCGCGTAGCCGATGCCGTCGGGGCCCCAGTAGCACCAATTCCGGCTTCTCGCCAGATAACCGAAGTCCCGGCCGACGCGGGTCAAGCGGGCTCCGGTGCGGGCGGCGTGATTGGGCAGGGTCTCGGGCGGGTCCGGGTCACCGCAGACGGCGGGCCGTTCCGGACGGAAAATGCCCGCCTTCTCGTAGCCGATCTGCTCGCGGCTATCGCCGAGGTAGTCCATGTGATCCATGTCGATGCTGGTGACCACGGCACAATTCGGATCGAACGCGTTGACCGCGTCCAAGCGTCCGCCCAGTCCCACTTCCAGGATCGCGACATCGACCCGCGCCCGCGCGAACAGCCACATGGCGGCGAGCGTGCCGAACTCGAAGTAGGTCAGCGGAATGCCGCCGCGCGCCAGCTCGACCGCCTCGAACGCCTCGCACAATACCGCGTCGCGCGCTTCCGCCCGGTCTATCCGGACGCGCTCGTTGTAGCGCAGCAGGTGGGGCGAGGTGTACAGGCCGACTCGATAGCCGGCCTGCACCAGGATGGCTTCCAGCAAAGCGCAGGTCGACCCCTTGCCGTTGGTGCCGCCGACCGTGATGACGACGAACGTGGGGTGAAGCCCCATGGCGTCGCGCACCCGGCGGGTACGCTCCAATCCCAGATCGATGGGGTTGAGGGATACGGAGTCGATGTATTCCAACCATTCGTCCAGACTCCTGGAGCGCGTGCGTATGGCAACTGCCGACATCGTCGATTGCATCGCATCGGCCCATCAAGCGAAGGCCGCCTCCTTTTCTCGGCTCGTATCCTTGTTCATGAACCGCTCGGCGGCGGAAACCGTGTTCCAGATCAGCATGGTCACGGTCATCGGCCCGACGCCGCCGGGAACCGGCGTGATGTACGACGCCTTCTTGCTGACGCCCTCGAAATCCACGTCGCCCACCAACCTGCCGTCCGGCAGGCGGTTGATGCCGACGTCGATCACCACGGCGCCGGTCTTGACCATCTGCGGCAGGATCAGATTGGGCTTGCCGGCGGCGACGATGAGGATGTCCGCGGCGATGGTGAACTGGGCCAGATCGCGAGTCTTGCTGTGGCAGATGCAGATGGTCGCCTCCTTGCCGAGCAGCATCAGACCCATGGGTTTGCCGACGATGTTGCTGGCGCCGACGACGACGATGTTCTGCCCCTCGATGGGAATGCCCGAATATTCCAGCAGCAGTTGCACGCCGTAGGGGGTGCAGGGTGGGAACACGGTCTGGGACTCGCCGATGACCAGGCCGCCGACGTTGTACAGATGGAACCCGTCCACGTCCTTCTCCACGGAGATTGCCTCCAGGACGCGCCGCAGATCGAAGGACGGCGGCAACGGCAGTTGCACGATGATGCCGTGCACCTTCGCGTCCGCGTTCAATTCACGGATGCGCGCCAGGACCAATTCCTGGGGCACATCCTCCGGGAAGCGATGGGTCTCGGAATGCAGGCCGACCTCTTCGCAAGCCTTCATCTTCTGGCCGACATAGACTTTCGAGGCGGGGTTGTCGCCGACCACGATCACGGCCAGGCCGGGCTGGCGGCCCGCCGCTTTCAACGCCTCGACACGGGGTTTCAAGCCGTTGCGAACTTCGCTCGCGATCGCCTTGCCATCGATGATTTTCGCTGTCATTCCATTCACCTTTCCAATTCGCCGATTCAACGGTCACCCGGGTGACCGCCGGGGGAAAATCCCGCCACGATAAAAATCACGATGCTGGCCGCCATGAACGCGTAAGCGACCCAGTTCCAATACTTGAAGCCCTGATCCGACAGCGCGCCACCGGTCCGCAAGGCGGCGGTCGCGGCGGCGACGAGAGCGCCGGTCACCGCCAGCGCGATGAAGACGGGGCGGCTGATCAACCACTCCATTGCCACTCCTTAAGCGGTGCTCCGATCATTGCGGCGCCTCGGCCTTGTTCACGCGTTTCGAGTAGGCCTCGACGAAATCGGCCGCGGCCTTGCTGCCGCCGGCGAAGGACTTCATCGCCTCCTCGTGCAGCAGGGACAGCGCTTCCATCTTGATCTGGTTGGCGCGCTCGTTGGTCAGCGCATCGGCCAGCTTCCGCGGCCGGGGCACGTCGACATCGATGACCGCGCGCACGCGGGTCGGAATGTTGCTCATGATGAGGATGCGGTCGGCCAGGAAGATGGCCTCGTCGATGTCGGTGGTCACGAAGAAGTTGGTGCGCCGGGATTCCTCGAACAGGCCGGAGTAGTACTCCCACATCAACTCTTTCGACATGGCGTCGAGCCCCCGGAACGGTTCATCCAGGATCATGACGTTGGGGTTGTTGATCATCGCCCGCGCCAATTCCGCCCGGCGCTGCATGCCGCCCGACAACTGGGACGGGTACTTGTCGCGGAACGCGGACAGCCCGACCTTTTCCAGCAGGAACTTGGCCTGGTCGCGCATCTTGGGGTTGTCCTCGCCGCGCACGCGCGGGCCGTACATCACGTTGTCGTAGGTCGCCATCCACGGAAACAGGGCCGTTTCCTGGAACAACACCAGCCGATCGTGGCCCGGGCCGTTGATCGGCTTGCCGTCCATGGTGATGGTGCCGGAGTTGGGCTTCTCGAAGCCGGCCAGCAGCCGGATCAAGGTGCTCTTGCCGCACCCGGACGGACCGATCATCACGGTCAGCTTGTTGCGGGGTATCACGAAGGAGCAGGCCCGCACGACTTCCTTGGCGAACCGGTCCTCGCCATAGTTTTTGCTGACGTTGGTGACGTGGATTTCACCCGCGACCACCTTGGGTTTGCTCGCCACGGGCCGGATATCGACGTTGGAAGTTGCCATGTTTTGCCGCCTATTGAATTGAATGTCAGGAGTGGCGGCGGTGCCGAGGCCACCGCGCGGGCAGCCGCCCCGCCTGGCCCGGAACCGCGCCGTGCCGCCAGTTGCCATGCTTTGCCGCCATCGGAGTGCTCGCGTCCGGATGCGTGTCAGCGAGACCGCAGCCAAGGCGTGAACAACCGCCCGGTCTTGCGCAGCGCCTCGCTGCACAGGTAGCCGGCGATGCCGATGCTGATCATGCCGACGACGATCTGCTCATACGAACCGCCGACATAGGAATTCCAGATCAGGAACCCCAGGCCGCCGCCGGAACCGTTCGCGGCGCCGCCCCCGCCGGAGATCATTTCCGCCGCCACCACCACTTCCCAGGTGATGCCCATGCCCACGGACGCCCCGACGACGATGGACGGCACGGTCCCCGGCAAAACGATGCGGCGGAAGATGTCCCACTGCGACGCCCCCATCGCCTGGGCCGACTGGAAGTAGCGGATGTCGATCGCCTTGGCGCCGTTGATGACGTTGATCACCACGGTGAAGAAGGCGCCCAGGAAGGTCACGAAGGTGATGGACAGCTCCTGGGTCGGCCAGAAGATGATCGAGGCGGGCACCCAGGCCAGGGGCGGGATCGGGCGCAGGATCTCGAAGGTGGGGAAGGCGAGGCCGTTGAAGATTCGGCTGACCGCCATCAGCAAGCCCAGGGGGATGCCCACCACCATGGCGATGGCGAAGCCCGCCAGCACGCGCAGGGTGCTCATGTACCAGCTCTGCCAGTAGCCCGGGTCCGTCATCAGCGTCAGCATGGCTTTCATCACGCCGCTGGGCGCCGGCACGTTGCCGATCCACGGCAGCGAGTAGCCGAGCCATTGGCCCGAGCGCGCCCCGAGTTCCCAAAGGATGACGAACGTGACGATGGAGATGGTGGCCCGCAGCGTGGACCGGTTGAACATCGCTTTGCGAATCTTGCCCATGGGATCAACCCTCCTTTTCGCCCAGTTCGAAGGCCTTGCGCGCCTCCTCGTGGACCGCGTCCGCGGTTTCCTCCATCAGCTCGCGAAAGCGCGGGCTGGTCAGCACGCTGTAGTCGCGCGGATGGGGGATATTGACGTCGAGAACCTTCTTGGGACGGCACGGCCGCGACGTCATGATCGCGATCTTGTGGCCAAGGAAAATGGCCTCCTCCAGATCGTGCGTGATGAAGAAAATGGTGACTTTGTTCTTGTAGTAAATCTCGAGCAAAGCCTCGTGCATGACCGATTTGGTGAGCGAATCCAGCGCCCGGTACGGCTCGTCGAACAGCAGCACCTTGGGCTCGTTCATCAGCGCGCGCACGATCTCCACGCGCCGCCTCAGGCCGGACGAGACCTCTCCCGGATAGTTGTGCTCGACGCCGGAGAGTCCGGCGTCCGCCATCATCCCCTTCGCCTTTTCGCACGCGTCCTTCTTGCTCATGCGGCCCTGGACGACCGGACCGAAGGCGACGTTCTCCAGATTGGTCTTCCAGGGAAACAGCGCCCCGTTTTGAAAGACCACGATCCGATCGGCGCCCGGATCGGCCATGGGCTTGCCCGGGCCGCACAGCAGCTCGCCGTCCATATAAATGCTGCCGGAGCTGATCGAGTGGAAGCCGGCGATGGCGTTCAGCAACGTGGTCTTGCCGCAGCCCGAGGGCCCCACGATCATGCAGATTTCCCCGGCCGGGATGTCCAGCGAGCAATGGTCCACCGCCATGACGGCCTCCCCCTCCGGATCGTAGACCTTGACCACGTCCTCGATCCGGATGGCGCCCTGCCTGGCGGCAGCGCGTCCGGGTTGCTGGTTCGTCGAAATTACGTTCCGCATGTTCATCAATGACCTCCCAAAGCCAGTTCACGCAGCCGCCACTGCATCATCTGGTTGCCGATTACACGAACGATGGCGCTGGTGATGTACCCGACCAAACCCAGGGTCACCATGCCGATGATGATGGTGGGGTAGCGGACCATGGTGTAGGACGTGTTGATCACGTATCCCAGGCCGTACTGGCCGGAGACCATTTCGCCCGCCACCAGCGAGAACCACGCCACGCCGACGGAAATTTGCAGCCCGGTGAAGATGTAGGGCATGGAACCGGGAATGATCACGTGCCGAAACACCTGCCAGCGATTGGCGCCGAGGCAACTCGCCGCCCGGCTGTAGGACTCGTCGATCGACTCCACGCCGAGCATCGTGTTCAAGGCCGTGGCGAAGAACGAGGCCAGGAAGGTCAGGAAGATGACGGGCGTTTCCGAGCCGCTGAAGATGATGATGGCGAGCGGCACCCAGGCCAGAATCGGAATGGGCCGCAGAAGCTCGAATAGCGGGAACACGTATTCGCGGAAGGTCTTCGACCAGCCCAGGAACAGGCCAAGCGGGACGCCGAGTGTCGTGGCCAGCACGAAGGCGATGCCCACGCGGCGGACACTGGTCCAGATATGCTGGTAATACTCGGGCGTATAGATCGACAGCCCGTAAACCGGATCCTTGCTGAACCACTCCTGCATGACGGTGGTGAGGCCGGGCATCTCCTTGAAGCGGGGCAGTTGCCAAACCTCGACCGAGAGATACCAGAACAGCAGGAATATGGCGAAGCCCGTCACCATCAGGTATGGCTTGGGGCTCTTCAACCAGCAGGAGATGCAATACAGCGTCAGCGACACGCCGGAAAGGTGATCTTCCCGACCCCTTTGTTTCGGGAAGGTCAGCGCGTAGGCCAACTCGTCGGGAAGGGTGAAATCGTTGGTGATCATGGTGGCGAACCGGCTCATCACCTGGTCGCCGATGGCCCGGTCGTCCTCGAAGAGCGCCTTCAGGTCGCGGCCGGAAATCGCCAGAACCGTCGCCGAATCCAGACACGTCGCGGTGGCCAAGCGAGCCGGCACGTCGTTCAACAAGGTCGCCCAGCCGAAAACATCGCCGCTGGTCATGGCTTGGTTCAACGTCCGGCCGCCACGCCCCAGTCCCAGGGCATGTTCGATCTTGCCGGACGCGACGATGAACACGTCGTCCGCCTTGCCGCCCACCTTGTAGATCACTTCGCCGGCCCGGTAGGTCTCCAGGCGGGCGAGCTTGGCGATGCGGGCCAGCATCTCGTCCGGCACCACTTGGAACGGCATGGTCTGTTTGAGCAGCGAGACGACGGACTCGGTCGTCGCGCGAAAAAGCGGCAGGGACTTAGCCTCCGCCATTGCAGCTACTGTCATGGGTGTCCCCTAACGCATACGGGCTTGTAGGAAGCCGCGGAGCATCGACCGGCTCCGCGAGCTCGCTTTACAAGGCTGATTAGAAGGCCGCTTCGGACATCGGTTGCGCCTTGATTTCGCCGATGGGTGAAGTCAAGCCGCGTTCCTTCAACACGTCAGCCGCCAATTCCGGCATGACCGCGTCCGGCTCCAGCTTGGCGGTGCTGATGCTCTTGATCGAGTACAAGAACGAGGTCGCTTTGTCGATCAGTTGCATGGTTTCAGGCGTGATCGCGAAGACAAACGAATTCCTGATCGGTCCGCCGCCCTGGGCCACCGGATACTGGCCGTACAGAGCCGCCCACAAGGACTTGGACGAGAAGCCGGTGGTCTGGGATTCGGCCATCCTGACGACCTCGGCGGCATTCTTGGGATCGGCCAGGAACAGTTGGGCGTCCAGTTCCGCGTTCAGCCACCCCTTGGCCACGTCCGGACGTTGCTTGATCAGGTCCGCCCGCATCGTGAGATAGGCCGAGTCCTGCTCGTTCACGCTCCAACCCGAGGCGATGCGCTTGGCCAGCCCTTCCTGCACGAGGCGCGAGGCCGTGGGTTCCCAGATGACGGCCGCGTCGATCTTGCGGGCGCGGAAGCCGCTGGTGATGACCTCGATGTTCTGATTCATGTAGCTGCCCGGCTCAACCGCGGACGCTTTGAACGCCGCGCGGCCGAACCGGTCGGCGCAACTCCCTTGCGGTACCGCCACCTGCTTGCCGTTGAGCCAGCGCATCGCGTCGTTGGCGTTGTTGAACTGGGGCGCGTCGTTCCGGGCCAGGAAGATGTTGCACTGGTCGTGGGCCAGGCCCAGCGTGGCGACGATGCGCACGTCGCCGACCCTGCGTTTCGTCGTGGAGACGATGGCGGGCATGTCGCCCATGTAGCCGATGTGCTGCTTTCCGGCCAGCATGGCGTTGACGATGATCGACCCCTGCAGGCCCACCTGGAACTCGACCGTGGAGCCTCTGGGCAGATATTTTCGCCAGAACTCCTTCCCGCGCATCACCATCCCCGACCACGACTCGGTGTAGTAGGGCTGGTAGCCCACCACCAAGTGGATCGGTTGGCCAGGCTTGCCGTAATCCAGTTCACCGGCATTGGCCGAACCGAGATGGACACCTGCCGCCAAAACGGCAATACCGGTAGCGACCTTGCGCACCGCGCGAAACAAATTACGGATTTTGGTTTGCATCTACTCCTCCTACGGAAAAGATTGGGATTTCGTATCAAATCCAAATTGAGCGATCCTCGTGAAATAAAGGAAACCCTTGTTACCGCACTACCGACTTCATGTCTCGGCAACTGCCGGACTCATTTGGCGCTGGGCGCCGAAAGGTAACGGTTGATCAAAGAAGAAAGCCTGCGCATCACGGCGAAGCCCGCGCCCGGATCGGACTCGAGGATCTTCAGCATTTCCTTGCCGTTGATTCTCACGCAGGCCGATTTTTCCAGGCATGTCGCGGCCGCGATCCGGTACGGATACGACTCCAGCAAGGCGTTCCAACCGAACACCTCGCCCTTGCGCAGGGCGAATCCGTCCGGGGTGGTGCGGTCGCCGCGGCCGATGGCGAAATTGATGCGCCCGCTTTCGAGCACGTAAATGTCGCTGGCGGGGTCGCCGACGTCGTAGAGCATGGCGCCGCCCTCGAAGGTCTCGGTGCGGGCCACCTCGATCAGCTTGCCCAGGGTCGCATCGGACACCCCGGCAAACAATTCGGCCATCTTCAAAACGTGGGGCGAGACGACATAGATATCGCCAGCCTCGATCTTGACTTCAAAGTATTCCAGCGGCGCTTCCGCGATGCCGATGGCGGCCCCGGTGCGAATATCCCATTGCCACAAGTGTTGGTGGCAAGTCAGAACGCTACCATCGTACAAACCTTCGCACAAAGGCACTTCCTGGTGAGGGCAAATCGCGTTGTAGGCGAAGAAATCTTCGCCCGAATTGGCCACCAGCAGAGTAAGCCCCCCTTCCGCCATGCATTGCTTCATGCCGTTGGCGGGGATATCCGTGGTACGACAGACGAATTTTTTTTCCATGTGCGAATCCTCTGGTGAGCCCTGTTTTGGCCGGTCAACTGAATTTGTCGTACACGATGTTGTCGGTGCTCAGCTTCGCCTCGACGATCAAGATGCGAATCGCCGCATCCACCGAGGGCGGCGGGCCCGCCAGATAGGCCCTGACGTTCTGGTAGCTCCCCTTCATGCGGCGGGCGGCCACTTCATGCACCATGCCATGCTCGAATTCGAGATTGGGGTAATCCGCCCGCACCGACGCGGGAACCTCCTCGTCCGAGAGCGCCACCACGATGTTGACGTTGCCCGGAAACGCCGCCTTCACTTGCGCCAGCTCGCTCAGGAAGAAGGTGTCCTTCACGGCGCGCACGCCGAAGAAGACGTCGCCGCGGAAATGCTCGAAGTAACGCTCCGCCACGCCCCGGGAGAGAATCGACATCATCCCGGCGATGCCGCTGCCGCCGGCGATACAGAGGATGTTCTTCGCCGAATTGGGCAGGAAGGTGGAATGCCCCAACGGGCCGACCAAATCCACCGTGACGCCCTCGATGCGGTTTTCCGGGTTGAACAGCCATTCGGAACAACGGCCGCCGGGCTTTTTCTTGATCACGAACTCGAGCCTTTTCGCATGCCGCTCGAAGTTCACCATCGAGTAGGCGCGGTAGCCCGGAATACCGGGAACCCCCAGGCCGACGAACTGGCCGGCATCGAAATCCACCGGCTTGTCCGGTTCTATCTCGAGCGACATCACGTCGGCGGTCAGCAACTGCGCGCGCCGGATGACGCCAAAGAAGAACTGGGGCAGGGAGGCGCTGGCGTCGGACGCGTAGACGAAGCTGCCCAGTTCCGCGGTGATGTCAGTGCGCGGAATGCACTGACACATCAGAAACTCGCCCTCGTTCCGCTTCAGGTACTTCATACCCGGCGCCTCGGGCCAAGGCTCGTAGATTTTCCCGGCGATCAGCTTCGCCTTGCAGGTGCCGCAGGTGCCGGTCCCGCACTCGTATGGCAGATTGATCCCGCCACGCAAGCCCGAGTAGAGGAGCAGCTCCTTCTCGTTGCCGTCAAAACTGTAAGTCCGGTTTTTCGCATTGATC
This sequence comes from Thiobacillaceae bacterium, assembly GCA_044227325.1. Classification (GTDB taxonomy): domain Bacteria; phylum Pseudomonadota; class Gammaproteobacteria; order Burkholderiales; family Thiobacillaceae; genus PFJX01. The sequence goes on from JBGAFI010000004.1 coordinate 233,809, forward strand.
TGAATTTTCATGACCGTGTCTCATGCAAGCGGCAAGTTTCCGGTTAAAGGGACCTGATTCCGTTGTGACGCAGGCGCGGCGCTCACCAAACTCCGTCCGAATGCCAGCACCGCTTCCGCTGTCGGGCGAGCCAAGAAAACCGCCGTGGGGAGATACTGAGCACAGTCCATGCCAATATCGCGGGCAATTTACAAGCCATTGTTTATATTGCGAATTATTCGCATGCAATGAATCCGTGCCGTGATAATCCTGTACGTGCTTGCCTTGTGTTTCGATAGGAAACGCGCGGCTATTTCCAATCGAAACAGCTCTGACGGGATTTCGTCCAACCACCTCGGCAGGTCGTCCCGCCGGCCACTTCGACCCCGCCGGCGCGACGCATCCGGAGCCACGAACCGGGCCCGGCCGGGAGGCACGCCGGCCGCGCCGCGCCAGGCTCGCAAGCCAGGCCAGGCGGCCATTCCGCCCATCGCCGCGCCCGCTCGGCGGGCATGGTCCGCCGGTCGGCGATCAGCCGGAACGGAGGACGGCCAAAGCATGGGTGGCATCAAAATTGCTGTTGCCGGTTTTGAGTGCGCCGGCCGAATCGAACCCGATTCTTCTCATTGGCGACGTTGTTCCACCCCTGCTTGCCGCTATGAGAAAGGCGCGAATGAACATGACGAACCGGCCTCCGGCCATCGGCCTCGGCCAACGCAGTACAGGGTCATCCGGGCGTGAGGCATGCACGGGGCCCAGCGCATGAACGCCGCCATCGAAATACTCGAGCGGCCGGACGCGGAGATGGACGCGGAGATGGACGCCATCCTGGAAACCCTCTCCGTCCGCGTGGAAACGCCGCCGTCTCCGGACGTGATTTTTATCCGCCAACTCCGGCTGAACGCCCATATCGGCGCCTACGCGGAAGAAAGGAAGACGGCGCAGACGCTCGAGTTCGACCTGGAAATCGGACGCTTCGGCCTCCGCGCATGCACCAGTGACCGGCTGTCCGACACGATCGACTATGCCGAAGTGGTCGGCGCGATCGATTCGCTGCTGGCCACAAGCCGGGTTCATCTGCTGGAAGCGCTGGCGGAATCGGTGGCCGAATTGCTGTTCGATCGGTTCGGCGCCCACAGCGTCGCGGTCGACGTGGCGAAGACGGACATCGTCCCGGGCGCCCGCCTGGTCGGGGTCAGCATCAGGCGCGCCAGGCGCGGCCATGACATCCCCTTGGGCGCCGCGTCCGGCGCCCTCCATTCCCTGCCCGCCGCCAAGGCACGGCCCACCTGACACGGGCGATCGCGACAGAAGCGAAACCCGCAACGCAAACATACCCGAAGAGGATCGACACCATGCTGCCCATCACCGAAACAGCCTCGACCGCCACAAAAGCCACCGCGACGGACAAACCCGCGAAGGTTCCAAGCGACATCGAAATCGCCCAACGGACCACCATGAAGCCCATCGCCATGATCGCCAAGGAGATCGGCGTGCCCAGCGAATACGTCGAGCCCTACGGCCACTTCAAGGCGAAGATCTCCCTCGACTTCGTCAAGCAAAAGGCGGACAGCCCGGACGGCAAGCTGATCCTGGTGACGGCGATCTCCCCCACCCCGGCCGGCGAGGGCAAAACCACCACCACGGTCGGGCTGGGCGACGCCATGAATCTGATCGGCAAGAAAACCATCATCTGCCTGCGCGAGCCCTCCCTCGGCCCGGTGTTCGGCATGAAGGGCGGCGCCGCCGGCGGCGGCTACGCCCAGGTGGTGCCGATGGAGGACATCAACCTCCACTTCACCGGCGACTTCAACGCCATCGCCTTGGCCAACAACCTGCTGGCGGCCCTGATCGACAACCATATCCACCACGGCAACCAGCTGGGTTTCGACGTGCGCCGGATCACCTGGAAACGGGTGATGGACATGAACGACCGCGCCCTGCGGGACATCACGGTTTCCCTCGGCGGTCCCGGCAACGGCTATCCGCGTCAGGACGGCTTCGACATCGTGGTGGCGAGCGAGGTGATGGCGATCTTCTGCCTGGCCAGTTCGCTGGACGACCTCAAGACCCGCCTGGGCAACATCGTCGTCGGCTACACCAAGGACCAGATGCCGATCATGGCGAGACAGTTGAACGCCCACGGCGCCATGACGGTGTTGTTGAAGGAGGCGCTCAAGCCCAACCTGGTCCAGACCCTGGAACACAACCCGGCGATGCTCCACGGCGGGCCTTTCGCCAACATCGCCCACGGCTGCAACTCGGTGATCGCCACCAAGCTGGCGCTGAAGATGGCCGACTACGTGATTACCGAGGCCGGCTTCGGCGCCGACCTGGGCGCCGAGAAGTTCATGGACATCAAGTGCCGCAAGGCCGGCCTGGCGCCATCCGCCGCGGTCATCGTGGCCACCATCCGGGCGCTCAAGTTCCACGGCGGCGTGCCGGTGGGCGAGCTGAACCAGGAGAATCTGGCCGCCTTGGAAAAGGGCATCGCCAATCTCGAGCGGCACGTCAACAACATCCGCAACGTGTTCGGGGTGCCCTGCGTCGTGTCGATCAACCGCTTCACCTTCGACACCGAGAAGGAGATCGAACTCCTGCAAAGGAAGATGGCCCACCATCAGGTCAAGGTCATCGTCGCGAATCACTGGGCCGAGGGCGGCAAGGGCGCCGTCGATGTGGCCAGGGAGGTGGTCCGTCTGGCGGAAACCGTGCCGAGCGACTTCCGTTTCGCCTATCCGGACGAGATGCCGCTCTGGGACAAGATGGTGACGGTGGCTTCCCGGATATACGGCGCCTCCGAGGTGACCGCCGACTCCAAGGTCCGCGCCAGGATCAAGCAATTGCAGGACACCGGCTACGGACACTATCCCATCTGCGTGGCCAAGACCCAGTACTCCTTCTCGACCGACCCCAAGCTCGGCGGCGCGCCAAGCGGCCACGTGATCAACATCCGCGAGGTGCGGCTGTCGGCCGGCGCTGAATTCGTCGTCATGGTTTGCGGCGACATCATGACCATGCCCGGCCTGCCCAAGGTGCCCTCGGCGGACAAGATCGATCTGACCGAGGAAGGCGACGTCGTAGGCCTGTTCTGATGTCCGGCAGCGGAGCGCTTGCCCCGCTCGCGGACCGGGCCGGCGACACCAAGGCGCGGATACGCTCGGAAGTCGCGGCCGCGCGCAACGGGCTTGCGCCGGAGGAGCATGCCCGGCGCGGCCGCGATATCCTGCAAAGGATCATGGCCATGGATGCCTTCCTGCGCGCCGACGTCGTCATGGGCTACAGCAGTTTCGGCAGCGAGCCGGATACGCGGCCGCTCCTCGAAGCCGTGCTGGCGCGGGGCAAGACGCTGGTCCTGTCCAGGATCGACCGGCACCGGAACCGCCTCGACCTCTACGCCGTGGCGGATCTCGCCGGCCAGTTGGTGGATGGCGTCTGGGGCATACGCGAGCCCGACCCCACCCGCTGCGCCAAGGTCGAACCCGCCTCGCTCGACTTCGTCCTGATGCCCGGCGTGGCCTTTGACGCGCACGGCGGACGCGTCGGCTACGGCAAGGGCTACTACGACAGGCTTCTGGCGGATTGCATTGCCGCGGGCGGGTGCCCGTCGCTGGTGGCGGGCGCCTTCGACCTGCAGGTGGTCGAACATGTCCCCATGGAAGCGCACGACATCGCCGTCCACGCGGTGGTGACCGAATCGCGCTGTCTGACGACACACAAAGACGCTGGCCTCGTGCCGAGGCACTGAGGGTCTGCGCTTGCCCACCCGCTAACCGGAAGGAAACGACGATGTTGTCCTTCGACGAAAAGCTGAAGCTGCTCCGGGTCAACTCCTTCCTCGGCGACGCGCCTTTGGCGCTGCTGGCCGAGCTGGCCGAGAGCACCGACGAAGAGGCGTTCGGGGTGGGCGACTTCATCTTCGCCGCGAGCGATCCGGCCGACAAGTTCTACCTCCTCATCGACGGCGTGGTCGGCCATCCCGAGATCCGGGAAAACCTGGTCCGGCGCTCGATGACGCGTCAGGTCGCGACGCCAGGACAGATGTTCGGCTTCGCCGCCGCCGTGTCCGGACAGCCCGCCCGCGTCACCTCGGCCATCTGCGAAACGCCGACCCGGGTGCTCGGCGTGCGGGGCCTCCGCTTCCAGCAGCTTTGCTACAAATACGGCCCCGACGGCCATGGCCTGCTGCAGGGGCTTGTACGCGCCCACGCCGGCTACGAGCGGATCCTGCTGGGGCCGCCGGGTTGGGTGTCGGTCAGGAACGCGGGCAAGGTCATGGGCGTTGGGCACAAGACCGACATCGTGCTCCACGACTGCTCGATCGAAATCCGGAGCGGCGAATGTTGCGCCGTCGTGGGCCCGTCCGGCTGCGGCAAGACGACGCTGGTCGATCTCATCGCGGGTCGGGAAACCCTGACCGAGGGCGCCATCTACCTCGACGGGGAACTGATCAACTGGCCCGGCGCGAAAATCATGGACGCAGCCGGCGCGATCATGGTCGCGCAAAAGGATGGGCTATGGCCGCAGATCAGCGTGCGCGCCAATCTGATGCGGGCGGCCTCGGCGCTGGATCCGGTCGATGACGCAGCCGGGATGGCGCGCGTCGACTCGATCCTGCATCGGCTCGGCCTCGCGGACACCGCCGACCGTCTTCCCGGCGACGTCCCGCCCTGGCATATCCGCTGCGCTCAAATTCTGCGGACATTCCTGCGCGATCCCCGAGTCGTCGTGCTGGACGATCCCGGCGAGGGCCTCGACGCGGCCGGCAAGGCCGCGCTCCGCGCATTTCTGCTGGAGCTGCTGCGCATCGCCGGCGGCAAGACCTTCCTGCTGATGACCCGGGATGCGGACGAGGCCCGCTCGTTGGCGACCCGGACCATGCTGATGAGTCATCGCCGCTGGCCCACGCCGCTCACCACCATGATCGAGGTACCCCGGGAACAGGACGAGCGCGCGTTCCATGTCCGGCCGCCGGCACCGGACGCATCCGCGCCGGCCACCGTGTCCGCGCCGCCACCGCGCCGGACGGCCGCCGCCCAGGCGCCGCCCGGGAACGCGAACCACATCAGGACATCCTTGGCGGCCGGCCGCTTCTTCTGGAGCGTGGAATTCATCCCGTCCGTGGACAAGATTCTGCGCGACGCCCTCGGCAAGCTTGGCGGCATCGCCGAAGCCATGAAGCACGACGCGTCGCTGGCGGGTTTCGCCATCACCGACAGGGTGCACTCCAGCCGGGATCCCGATCCGGTCGCCGCCGGCACCAACCTGCTGGCGCAAAGCGGCAAGCAACCCCTGGTCCATTTCTCCGGCAAGGACCGGGACATCGAGGATCTGGCGGAAACCCTCGCCCGGATGAAAGCCGCCGGTCTCGAGAACATGCTGGCGCTGACCGGCGATCGCTTGAACCCGGAGCCCAAGGACCGCCGCCCCCGCTATCTGGAATCCGTTTCGGCCATCCAGGAGGCGAAGAGATTCGACCCGGGCATCTTCGTCGCCGCGGCGCTCAACCCGTTCAAGTATCGGGAGGACGACGCGATGGCCCAGTACCTCAAGCTGGGCAAGAAGGTCAAAGCCGGCGCGGACTGCATCATCACCCAGATCGGCTTCGACATGCGCAAGTACGAGGAGGCGCTGTTCTGGGTCGACATCCGGGATTACCGCGTGCCGCTGGTCGCCAACGTCATGCCCATGTCGGCGCCGCGCGCCCGCTACATCCGGCAACACCAGCTCGCCGGCGTGACCGTCACCGACTCCTTCCTGGCCCTGCTCGAAGCCGAGGAGCGCCTGCTGGGGGACAAGGGCGCGTCGCGGGTGCTGCGGCGCCTGGCCCTGCAGATCATCGGCCTGCGCATATACGGTTACGCGGGCATCCAGCTCACCGGCGTGCATTCCGCGGAGAAATTGTCCGCCTTGCGCGCCCAGGTCGATGCGCTCGCCGACCTTTGCGCCGACCGGATCGCCTGGGGCAAGGCCTGGGAAGAATCCTTCACGCTCACCGAAGGCGGGCGCGCCGATCCGGTGCCGGCCCAGGCGCCGTGGTACATGGCGGACCAGCGCACGCGGCACGCGAAAAAGCGGGAACTGTGGAAATTCAAATTCATGCGCGGCGTCCATGACCTGGCCTTCGGCCACGGCTTGGGCGCCAGCCTTGCCGCGCCGATCTTCCGCGCGGTCGAGCGTGGCAGCCTGGCCGACTCGCTTCTCCTGCGCGTCGAGCACGGCATGAAGGGACGCCTGTTCGGCTGCGAAAGCTGCGGCCTGTGCCGCCTCGCGGCCACCCAGTACATCTGTCCGGAGACTTGCCCCAAGGGCCTGGCGAACGGCGCCTGCGGCGGCACGACGGACAACCTGTGCGAATTCCGGGACCGCGAATGCATCCACAGCGTGAAATACCGGATCGCCAAGGACGCCGGCAAACTCGACCAACTGGAGAACTGGCTGATCCCGGCGGTTCCGCGACAACTGCGCAACACGTCCTCGTGGCCACCCCATTTCCGGGGCGAGGGCGTGGACATGGAGGAGAAGGCCGCCGCCGCCGCGCCACCCGCCGCCGCCGCCCAGGCGGCGATCCTGCCGGTCAGCATCGCGAAGACCGGAAGACGCGGCCAACCCGCGGACGCGCTTGTCGGAGGGTGGGGGAATTACGGCGCGCCCGCGCCGAATCAGGAGACAGGCTGACGTGGCAGGCGCTTGGCCGGATCGTAGAACGGCAACCTGGCCACCTGCGCCCTGCGTCCATCGGCCAGCTCCACCAGCGTCCCCGGATGGCGCTCGTCGTAGCCGACGAATCCCAGCCCCAGGACGCGTCCCAGGATAGGCGACAGGCATTGGCTGGTGAGATGGTTCGCGGCCGGCCCTGCCCCGGGCGCCACACCGGCGCCGGCGCTCTCGGCCAAACGGCGAAATCCGGCCGCGCCGCGATCCCTCGGCAGCAACCCGACCAGCTTGCGCGCGGGGGGGTTCCAGCGCCGCACCCGCAACGCCTCGGCCCCCAGGAAGGGGGCGCCGTCGACCCTGAGCAGGCGGCCGAGCCCGAGTTCGCCGGGAGTGGCGGGGACCGCCAGCTCACGGGAAAACAGAATGTGTCCGGCTTCTATCCTGAGACTGTCCGCCGACTCGAAACCGCATTCCGACAAACCTGCCGCGGCGCCCACGGCGACCAGGCGCCGCCATAGCGCGGGCATCTCGGCGGTGACGATTTCATAGCCGAGTTCGCCGGCATAGCCGATGCGCGCCACCCAGACCGGCACCCCCGAAAATCCCCACGAGACGAAACCGTAATAGGGCAGCGTGGCCCATGGGTAGTCCGGAAAGCAACGGCTCAGCACCTCCAGACTCCTTGGGCCTTGCACGGCGCACACGGCCAGGCGCGGGGAACAATCGGTCAAGGTGATGTCATGGTCGGCGGCAAGCCGCTCGAGATGCGCCAGATCGCTCCTGCGCCCGGTGAAGATGGAGAAACGGTCGCGCCGGTGACACCACACCGTGGCATCGTTGAAGACGCTACCGTCCTCCCGGCAGATCAGGGTATAGGCGATCCGCCCCGGCCGCAGCCGGCCAAGATCCCGGACCTGCAGGCGGTCCAGATAGGCCAGGCAGCCGGGTCCGTCCAGCGCGAAACAGGCCATGAACGAGAAATCGAACAGGCCCGCGCCGCGCCGGGTGCTCAAATGTTCCGCGCTGGGTTCCGAGAAAACCCGCGGCGTCGCAATGCCAGGCCCCAGTTCCATGGTGGCGATGCCCCGCTCGGCGAAATATCCGGCCAGCGTCATCGCCTCGCCTCAAGCCCACAGGACGCGGGCCATCAAGGCCGCGCCGACGAGGACGCAGAGGATGCCGACGATGCCGCGCAAGCGTTGCGCGTTCATCGCGTGCACGATCCAGACACCGAAACAGACGCCGACGAGCTCGATCAAGGTGACGACCACGGCGATCCTGAAATCGATCGATCCGTAACGCAGATTGCCGAGCGTCCCGGAAATCGCCGCCAGGATTTGGATCACCTGGCTGGCGCCGATGGCGGTCAGCGGCGCGAATCGGAACAGCACCATGATGGGCACCGACAACGCGGGCCCGCCGACGCCGGTGAGGCCGGAACCGAAACCGACCACGGCGCCGATGGCGAGCAGCATGGCCCGCTGCGATGCGGGCCTGTCCCCGAGGACGGTGGGCCGGGTCGAGCCGCGTCCCAGCAGGGTGTAGACGCCCGCGAACACGATCACCGACGCCAGAATCAGGGAAAGCATGGCGGCCTGGAGATGCGCGTTCGCCCATGCGCCGATGAAGCCGAACAAGGCGCTGCCGATGCACACCGGCATGGTGATCCGCCAGTCGATGCTGCCGCGCCGCTGGAACAGGATCGTTCCGACGATGCCCGTGAAGATGAAGCTGAACAACGCGGTGGCCATCGCCTCGTGAACGGCCAGCCCGCCGAGAAGATTGAGCGCGGGAATCAGCAGGATGCCGCCGATGCCGACCGCGCCGATCAGCACGCCGACACCCAGAGAGACGATCCAAAGCGAAGCGACCGTCAGCACCGTTTTCTCTCCGCAAAAAAAAGGGGCATTACCGCGCGAGCAATGCCCCAAATGGAGACTCTCACAAGTGCCGTTCAGCCGGCGGCGAAAGCGGCCAGCGTTCCCGTGATAAGCAGCGTAAGTTGCTTCATGATCAGAAAACCAAGCGTGTGATCCCGCTCCATCAAGCTCAGCAGCCCATCCCCGTTGATCGCCAGGACCGTGCACGGCGTCAGGCACGACGCCGTCGCGATCCGGTAGCTGGCGGTCGGCGTCAACGCCGCCCAGCCGAACACCTTGCCACGGCGAAGGATGTCCCCCGACGAGGCGTCGCGGCCGGCAAAACCGAGCGTGAACTTGACCGTGCCCTCGACAAGCACATAGAAGCTGGAGGCCGCGTCGCCCTGCTTGTAGATATAGCTGCGGTCCTCGTAGGGCCGCAACTGGCTGATGCTGGCGATCTTCTCCAACTGCGCGGGCGTCAGGTTGGCGAAAAACTCCGTGTTCGACAGGACATCGACCGGGGTGAGCACTTGCGGTGTCAACACTTGGTTCATGATCGTTACTTTTTCCAGCCCACGAGTTCCTTGAATCGCTGCAGCTCTTCATCCTTCATGAAGACCGAGTGTTCCTTGCCTGGATACACCCGCTCCTTCACGTCGCTCATGTAATCGACGTAGACCTTCTCCAGGATCGGCACGAGGTCGTGGTAGATCTTCGAGTGCCGGGGCACGTGCTTCTCATAGAGATGGAACAGGTCCGAGCCGATGATGTGCACGCCGTCGCCCTTGTTCCCCGCGCCCAGGCTGATGACGGGAACCGGCAAGGTTTCCGTCAGGTATTCGCAAACCTCGGAGGTGGTGACCTCGCACATGATCGAGAAACAACCGGCGTCGACCATGGCCAGCGCGTCGTCGATCAGTTCCTTGGCGCGATCCGCCGTTTTGCCCTGGGCCTGGAAACCGCCGAGTTGCGGCATGCGCATCGGCGTGACGCCGATGTGCCCCTGCACGGGAATGCCCGCCTTGATGATCGCCTCGATGTTTTTTGCGTGGTGCTGGTTGCCTTCGCACTTCATGACCTCGGCTCCCCCCTTCGCCACGAACTGGGCCGCGTTGTCGACGGCCTGCTGGGGCGAGATGTGAAAACTCATGTAGGGCATATCGACCATGCGAAGGCCGTATTGGGACCCGCGCTTGACCGCCTGGGCCATGAACATCACTTCCTCGAACGACACCGAAGTCGTGTCCTCATGCCCGAAAAGCACCATCCCGCCCGTATCGCTGACGCACAAAATATCGACGCCGACACGATCCGCGACGATCGCGTTTTCGTAATCGTAAACCGCGAGCTGGACGATCGGCTCTCCGCGCTGCTTCTTCGCGAGAAGCTGCGGGATGGTGACCCGCTTGCGCTTTGCGGGCTCCGCGGCTTTTGCTGCGGTCGGGCTTACCTCTTTCGTGATAGACATTCATTTCTCCTCTTGGGGTTGCATTCGTGTGGACTAGAGATACCCATGACGCTCGGTTACCCTGAGACCAGACTAGCAAAACGAATGCCAAGTTATTTTTTATTTAAAATCAATACATTAGCTAACATCTACAGCGTGGCGGAGCACTTATGTTTCGGGAGGAAACACCCGCTCGACGAGACGAAACAGCGCCGGCTGCCCAGTCTCACGCCGCATGGGTGGCGAGCCACTCGCTCGCGGAATATTTCGCTTCCGAGCTATCGCGAAACAGGCCCCAGCGGTTGCGGCGCACCCACAGCGCCTTGCGGCCTATGCCCAACATGGCCGCCAGCTCGATTTCCGTATGGTTATGCTGATTCTCGATGATGAATTTCTTTATGTATTCTTCTATGGAAAGCGGGCCGCCGACCCGGGTCGGCGCCTGCCGCTCCTTCGGCAACAGCGGCAGCATGCCGAGCAGATCCTCGCAGCTCAACACATCCGATTGCGCCAGGATGGTCGCGCGCTCGATCAAGTTTTGCAGCTCGCGGACATTGCCCGGCCAGTCGTAGCGGTTCAGGAAATCCAGCAGGTTCTTGTCCATCCCGTTGATTCGCTTGCCCAGCTTGCGGCTGTAGTCATCTATGAACTTGCGGGCCAGGATCTCGACGTCCATGCCGCGCTCGCGCAATGGCGGGATATGGATGCTGATCACGTTCAAGCGGTAATACAGATCCGCCCGGAACGTCCCCTTCTCCGTCTCCTCCTTGAGATCCCGGTTGCATGCCGCCAGGAACCGCGTATCGGTGAAGAAGCTTTGCGTCGCGCCCAGCGGCCTGACCTGCCGTTCCTGGATCACTCGCAGCAGTTTTACTTGCAGGTTCAAGGGCAGTTCGGCGATTTCGTCCAGGAACAGGGTACCGCCGCTTGCCTCGCGGATGAGACCCTCGTTTGCGTTGACGGCGCCGGTAAACGCGCCCTTGGTGTGCCCGAACAGTTCCGACTCCAGGAGCTCACCGGGAATGGCGCCGCAGTTGATCGCCACGAAAGGCCCGTTCGCGCACTTGCTGGAATAGTGAATGGCTTGGGCGACCAATTCCTTGCCCGTGCCGCTTTCACCCTGGATCAAGACGTTGACATCCGAGGAAGCGACCCGCTGGACCAGTTCCAGCACGCGTTTGATGCTGTCGCTTTCGCCGATGATCTGCTTGCTGTTGTACGCCTTCTTCAAGTTGCGCTTGAGGACGGCGTTCTCTTTGCGCATGCGGCGTTCACCCAGCGCCCGCTCCACGGCGAAGCCGAATTCGTCGTTCGCGAACGGCTTGATGATGTAGTCGGTCGCGCCGATGCGAAGCGCTTCAATGGCGTTTTCCACCGACGAATAGCTGGTCATCAGGATGACGGGGACGTCGCTGTTCTGCCTTTTGACTTCCTGGATGATGTCCAGGCCGCTGGCCTCGGGCAATTTCAGGTCGGTAATGACCAGGTCGAAGTCTTCCGTGCGGACCTTTTCCAAACCGACGGCGCCGCTGGTCGTGACCACCGCCACGTAGCCGGCGGTCTGCAAGATGGCTTCGACGCATTGCCCGATGCTGGCTTCGTCGTCGATAACCAGGACACGCTCGTTACTTCGGGTCGCTTTAGAGACTGGATCCGCATCGAACGCCTTCATCGTCATCCCTCGCAGAGTGGAAGTTGCACAAAAAACCAGGCCCCCGACTTGGCGTCATTCTCCACACGAATGGTGCCGCCATGCTCGTTGACGATCTGATTGCTGATCGCCAACCCCAAGCCCGTTCCCTGCCCCTTCGGTTTCGTGGTGAAAAATGGTTCGAACAACTTGTCCAGGGCCGGCGGCGGTATTCCCGGCCCGGTGTCGTGGATGGCCACTTGCACGCGCCTCGGCGCCGTGACGCACGCGACGATGGACAACTGCCCCCTGCCTTCCATCGCCTGAATCGCATTCAGGAAGATGTTGAAAAAGACCTCCTGGATCTGGCCCGGATGGCCGAACAGGACGGGCCCGGGATTGGACGAATACTTGATCGCCACCTTGTCGCACATCGGTTCCTGGCGCAAAGCCGCCAAAGCGTCCTCGATCACGTCGTCCAACCGGAAAGTTCTTTTCGGCTCGTCCACCACCCTGGTGTAACCGACCAGCCGCCGGGAAAGTTCAAGAATGCGCTTGACGTTGCCGGCGATGCTGCCGAGGCCTTGCTCGAACAGGGCGGGAATCGGCTGCTTGCTGGCCTGCATGAGCTGCACCATGGAGTGCACCGCGGCCAGTGGATTGCTGACCTCATGGCAAACCCCGGCAACCATGAACCCGAGACTGGCCAGGCGGGCTGTTTGCGCGTGCATGGTTTCCAGCGCGTGCATCCGTGTCTGGTCCATGACGATCAGCAGGTACATGCCCTCCGGCAATCCGCGCAGCCAGATATGCTCGTATACCGTGCCTTCCGGAACCTCGCGCACGACATCCACCTGCTGCGGCCTATTCCAACCGGACTGCCCGCCAAGGGCATGGTAGTACTCCGGCAACAGATCGCGCAGCGTCGCCTGCCCGAGATCCGCGTTCTCAGGGCAGCAAAGCCTCATTTCCTTGTTCAGGCAAATCAGCTTGCCATCTTCATTCAAGGCCAATGCCGGCCATGGAATGCTTTCCAGGAAGACGGGAAGCAAACCACTTTCTTGGAGTGCAAAAGGCACGTCGCTATCCAAGGAGGAAAAATGCAAATCGCAGAGGTACGTCATAGCGCTTACAGTATCCTTGAGAAAAGAAGACAACAGCACTCTGGTATAAGCTTTGCTTGATTGTTTTTTTTAATTTCAGTTCATCCTATCTTTCAATCCTTCAAATCTCCCGTCACAAACATCCGCTTAGCCCATGCCATCAATGGCGGCGGATGTCCCCGGCACAACCACGGACATTGCGCAGCCCTCGTCAGGCGCTCACACAAAACCAAAACAGTGCCTATCCGCGTGTCCGGATAGCGCTTGCCATCCGGACACGACAGGGCACTCATGCCTGCACGGCGCGCCGCGCGACTCACGCGGCGGACCCAGGCGCCAACACCACGCCACGCCGCGCAATCAGAACGGGACGTGACTTCCCCAGTGCAGATCGCGCGTATCGAGCTTGACGTGGCGCTTCCTCAGCGTCGGCGTCTCGCCTTCCAGGGACACCGTGTCATAGTACTTTCCGACCGCGAACACCTGGGTCGCGCCGCCGTTGAGCTGGGTTTTGAATATCTGCAAGGCGGTGACGACGTTGGCCTCCTTTTTCGCCTCGTCGAATTGCACCTTGTAGACCACCGCGTTGCGCGTCAGGGGCGCATGGTCGGAGTTGTGCCTGGGCAGCGTGTTGAACAGGTTCTCCATCTCGGCCCGGCCATGATCCAGCCAGATCATGTCCTTGCGGATCTCCGGGCTGTACGCGGTCAGCAGATACTCGAAATCATCCCCGCAAAGTCCCATATAGCCGGAGTAATTGAGTTGGTCCAAGGCCGTGCAGGTCTCGTAGATCAACTCTTCCACGGCAACTCTCTCTGTGCTCATTCCGATCTCCTCGAAGTAATCGTTGCGCGGCTCAAGCCAGGGACTCGGCCGCGGCCGCGCGTTCGCCCACCAGCACCATCGGATTGGACGAGCTGCGTCCCATCCGCTTGCTCCACTCCTCCATGAATACGCGCATGCCGATCTCGTCGTGGATGAGGTGGTTTTCCTCGCGCGCCTGCAGCACCGGGAAAGGTTCGCTGCCGTTGGCCATGGCGATGCCCTGGCCGGAGGAGGCCAGCAGATCCTCGTGCAGGTTGCGGCCGAACGGGCTCCAGATGGTGGCCGCATCCCGCTGACGCTGACGGCGGATTTCGGGGGTGTCGCTCTTCAGGCCGAGGGCGCGGAACTCATAGACCACCAGATTCGGCGCCAGCGGGATGTAGGTATCGATGCGCATCACGGAGGTACGCAGGTTGAAGGTGATGCCGGGGAACAGGTCGACCAGCTTCCAGCCCTTGGGCGGCAGCTCGGGCCAGCCCAGGTCGGAACGGCCGCTGCCGGCATAGGCGTCGTACTTGACCTTCATGGAACCCACCGAGGCATGGCCGTTGGGGAACGCCCCCATTTCGCGCTGGAAGTAGCCGGAGTCCGGGTCGAGCATGCCGGTGATCCGGTTATAGTAGTGCAGGTAATCGTGATAGAACTCGCTGTTGGTGTCGTGGATCAGCTTGTAGTTGGTGCGCAGCGTGGCCTGGTAGTACCAGATGGTTTCCATCGGCTCCGCTTCCAGTTCCGGCATCATCATGTCCAGGGCGTTGCCGATGTGGTCCTTCACCGAGCCGCATTCGTCGTCCAGGTTGACCCACACGAAGCCGCCGTAGGCCACCTCGGTCCGAACCTCCTTGAGCGAGACGTCGGCCTTGCAGACGCGGTCCTGGTAGCCGTCCTTGCCGCGCGGGATGTCCACGCAGTCGCCTTTGCCGTTGAAAGCCCACTGGTGGAAGATGCAGGTCATGTACTTGGTGGTGCCGGACGGGTCGTAGACCAGCAGATTGCCGCGGTGGGGGCAAACGTTATAGAAAGTGCGGATTTTCATGTCCTCGCCCCGCACGATGACCAGTTCCGCGTCACCCGGATGGTGGTAGCGGCGGTAATCGCCCGGCTTCTCGAGCTCGCTCTCGTGGACCGCGAGAAACCAGGTTTTCCGGAAAATCCGTTCTTTCTCCTCCTCGAAGATCATCGGGTCGGAATAGATCGAGGAATCCGCATAATGGGTGGCGGGAAGCGCCGGCTTATGCGTCCATTGCACACTGTTGCGCGACATAGTTCGTTTCCTTTGACGAGACATTGAGTGGATATCTGAATGATGGCCACAAGGTGGTCATGGCCTAATTAAGCAGAACGTGTGCCATATGCAGAAATTGAATGTAAGTCGTTGTTTTTAGACACTCCTATCAAATAACTCGCGCCCGGGAAGCCCCGGCCGCGTTTCCAGAAGAAACATCCAGGGAAACACGCCCACTCCGGCCGCGTCGAAGCCGGCGCCGACCGGGATCCGGGAGGCGCCGCGCCAACCCATGCTGGCCCGTGAAGGGCGCGGAACCCGTGTGGGAAGCGCCGTCCGGGCCTCGACGACGAACGTCTCGATCACCGGGGCAAAGCGGGCATGCAAGTGTTTCCCGTGGAAACAACTAGGCGTTTCGTATGGAAACACGGCCGCGGCCGCGGTCCGCGCGCAAATCCCATCCAATTGATACGAAAGGATTTTTTTACGCCTCCCGCGCTGGCATAGGTTCTGCTAATAGCTTAGGGCGCGCTCACCACCGAGCCCATCCATACGAAGGACCAAAATGCCGACTGACACCGCGTCGCAGCTCGATACCGTCGGGCGCATCGTCGACGCCAAGAAAGCGATGCCCGGCGCCATGCTGCCGATCCTGCACGCCATCCAGGACGAGATCGGGCATATCCCCGCGGAAGCGGTACCCCTGATCGCGGGCGCCTTGAACGTGTCGCGGGCCGAAGTGCACGGTGTGATCACCTACTACCACCATTTCCGCCAACACCCGCCCGGCAGACACACCGTCCGCGTGTGCCGCGCGGAGGCCTGCCAGGCGGTTGGCGCGGAAGCCCTGCTGGATCACGTCCGCGAGACGCTGGACTGCGGCATGCACGAAACCACCGGCGACGGCGCATTCACCGTCGAGCCGGTGTATTGCCTGGGACATTGCGCCAGCGGGCCGAACATCCTGGTCGACGAAGACAGCTTGCACGCCAGGGTGACGCCGGCCAAATTCGACGCCATCGTGCGCGCCACGCGGGAGAAATCGTGACCATCACCGTCCATGTTCCCCGGGATTCCACCGCGCTGGCCCTCGGCGCCGACGCGGTGGCCGAAGCGGTCCAGGCCCAGGCGGGCGCGCGCGGCATCGACATCCGGCTCGTCCGCAACGGTTCGCGCGGCCTGTTCTGGCTGGAGCCGATGGTCGAGATCGCCACGCCGGAGGGACGGATCGCCTTCGGGCCGGTCGCGCCGGAAGACGTCGCAAGCCTGTTCGACGCCGGTTTTCCCGCCGACTGCGCGCACCGCCTCCGTCTCGGCCCGCCGGAAGAACTGCCATATCTGAAAGCACAGGAACGCCTGACCTTCGCCCGGGTCGGCATCACCGATCCCCTGTCCCTGGCGGATTACCTGGCCCACGCGGGCTACGACGGGCTCAAGCGCGCGCTGACCCTGAGCCCCGGCGACATCGTCCAGGAAGTCACCGATTCCGGCCTGCGCGGGCGCGGCGGCGCCGCCTTCCCGACCGGCATCAAGTGGAAGACCGTGCTGGACGCTCGGGCGGACCGGAAATACGTCGTCTGCAACGCCGACGAGGGCGACTCGGGCACCTTCTCCGACCGCATGGTCATGGAAGACGATCCTTTCATGTTGATCGAGGGCATGACCATCGCCGGCATCGGCGTCGAGGCGACCCAGGGCTACCTCTACGTCCGTTCCGAGTACCCCCACGCCATCGCCGTCCTCGAACATGCCATCGCCACCGCCCGCGCGGCGGGCTACCTGGGTGACGACGTGCTCGGCTCGGGCAAGGCCTTCCACCTCGAGGTCAGGAAAGCGGCCGGCGCCTACGTCTGCGGCGAGGAAACCGCGATGCTGGAAAGCCTCGAGGGCAAGCGCGGCATCGTCCGCGCCAAGCCGCCGCTGCCGGCGATCAAGGGCCTGTTCGGCCAACCGACGGTCATCAACAACGTCATCTCTCTCGCCTCGGTGCCGCTGATCCTGGCCCGTGGCGCCGCCTTCTACCGGGACCACGGGATGGGCCGCTCGCGCGGCACCCTGCCCTTCCAGCTCGCCGGAAACGTCCTCAGGGGCGGCCTGGTGGAAAAAGCCTTCGGCCTCACCCTGCGCGAGCTGCTCTACGATTTCGGCGGCGGCAGCCTCAGCGGCAGGCCGATCCGCGCCGTCCAGGTGGGCGGTCCGCTGGGCGCCTACCTGCCCGAATCCCAATTCGACACGCAGCTCGACTACGAGGCCTTCGCCGCCATCGGCGCGGTGGTCGGCCACGGCGGCGTGGTGGTGTTCGACGACAGCGTGGACATGGCCCACCAGGCGCGTTACGCGATGGAATTCTGCGCGCTCGAATCCTGCGGCAAATGCACGCCGTGCCGGATCGGCTCCACCCGCGGCGTCGAGGTCATCGACCGCATCGCCGCGAACCACGACAGGCCGCTGCAAATCCAGCTGCTGCGCGACCTGTGCAACACCATGCTGAACAGTTCCCTGTGCGCGATGGGGGGCATGACGCCCTACCCCGTGCTGTCCGCCCTGAACCATTTTCCCGAAGACTTCGGTGCCGCCGACCTGGCGGCCCGAGCCGCCTGAGGCAAGGATCCAAGCCATGAACACGCTGCGCGAAATCGATTACGGCACGCCGAAAAGCACGTCCGAGAAGCTGGTCAGCCTGGAAATCGACGGCGTCGAGGTCAGCGTGCCGCAAGGCACGATGCTGATGCGCGCGGCGGTGGAAGCCGGGGTCTCGGTGCCCAAACTGTGCGCCACCGACAGCCTCGAACCCTTCGGTTCCTGCCGCCTCTGCCTGGTGGAGATCGAAGGACGGCGCGGTTTCCCCGCCTCCTGCACGACGCCGGCCGAGCACGGCATGAAAGTGCACACCCAATCCTTGGAACTGGCCAAGCTGCGCCGTGGGGTGATGGAGCTGTACATCTCCGACCACCCGCTCGATTGCCTGACCTGTCCCACCAACGGCAACTGCGAGCTGCAGACCATGGCCGGCGTGGTCGGCCTGCGCGACGTGCGCTACGGCTACGAAGGCGCCAACCATCTCGGCGAAGCCAAGGACGAATCGAATCCCTACTTCACCTACGATCCGTCCAAATGCATCGTCTGCAACCGCTGCGTGCGGGCCTGCGAGGAGACCCAGGGCACCTTCGCCCTGACCATCTCCGGACGCGGCTTCGCATCCCGCGTCTCGCCCGGCGAGGACCAGCCGTTCATGGACTCCGAGTGCGTCTCCTGCGGCGCCTGCGTCATGGCCTGTCCGACCGCCACCCTGACCGAAAAGAGCGTCATCCAGTTCGGCCAGGCCGAGCGCGACGTCGTCACGACCTGCGCCTATTGCGGCGTGGGCTGCGGTTTCAAGGCCGAAGTGCAGGGCAACCAGGTGGTGCGCATGGTGCCCTGGAAGGAAGGCAAGGCGAACGAAGGCCACGCCTGCGTCAAGGGACGCTTCGCCTGGGGCTACGCCACCCATCCGGACCGGGTCACCAAGCCCATGATCCGGGCCGACATCAGCGATCCCTGGCGCGAAGTGTCCTGGGAGGAGGCGATGCGCCACACCGCCGAGCGATTCCGCCGCATCCAGGCGAAATACGGGCGCGATTCCATCGGCGGCATCACCTCCTCCCGCTGCACCAACGAGGAGACCTACCTGGTCCAGAAACTGGTGCGCGCCGCCTTCGGCAACAACAACGTCGACACCTGCGCCCGCGTCTGCCATTCGCCCACCGGCTACGGCCTGAAACAGACCCTGGGCGAATCCTCCGGCACCCAGACCTTCAAATCGGTCGAGAAGGCCGACGTGATCATGGTCATCGGCGCCAACCCCACCGATGCCCACCCGGTGTTCGCCTCGCGGCTGAAGAAGCGCATCCGCGAGGGCGCCAGGCTGATCGTGGTGGATCCGCGCGCGATCGAGCTGGTCAGTTCGCCCCACATCAAGGCCGATCACCACCTCAAGCTGCGGCCCGGCACCAACGTCGCCGTGGTCACGGCGCTGGCCCACGTCATCGTCGACGAGGGCCTGCTCGACGAGGCGTTCATCGCCGAGCGCTGCGAAGCCCAGGCCTTCGCCGACTGGCGCGAATTCGTCGCCCGCCCGGAAAACTCCCCCGAGGCCCTGTTCGCCGCCACCGGCGTGCCCGCCGCCGACATCCGCGCGGCCGCCCGCCTCTACGCCACGGCGGGCAACGGCGCGATCTACTACGGCCTGGGCGTGACCGAGCATTCCCAGGGCTCCACCACGGTGATCGGCATCGCCAACCTGGCCATGGCCACCGGCAACATCGGCCGCGAGGGGGTGGGCGTCAATCCCCTGCGCGGCCAGAACAACGTCCAGGGCTCCTGCGACATGGGCTCGTTCCCGCACGAGTTTCCGGGCTACCGGCACGTCTCAGACGCGAGCGTGCGCGACCTGTTCGAGCAGCACTGGGGCGTGCCGTTGCAGTCGGAGCCGGGCCTGCGCATTCCCAACATGTTCGACGCGGCCCACGACGGCAGCTTCAAGGGTCTCTACTGCCAGGGCGAGGACATCGTCCAGTCCGATCCCAACACCCAGCACGTGTCCGACGCGCTGCGGGCGATGGAATGCGTCGTGGTCCAGGACATCTTCCTGAACGAGACCGCCAAGTACGCCCACGTCTTCCTGCCCGGCGCGACCTTCCTGGAAAAGGACGGCACCTTCACCAACGCCGAACGGCGCATCTCCCGCGTGCGCGAGGTCATGCGTCCCCTGTCCGGCAAGGCCGATTGGGAAATCACCGTGGACCTGGCGAACGCCCTGGGCTATCCGATGCATTACGCCCACCCGTCCGAAATCATGGACGAGATCGCCGCCCTGACGCCCCAGTTCGCCCAGGTGAGCTATGCCCTGCTCGACGCCGAGGGCAGCCTGCAGTGGCCGTGCAACGACCGCTCGCCGAGCGGCACGCCGACCATGCACGTGGGCGATTTCGTGCGCGGCAAGGGCAAGTTCATCATCACCCAGTACGTCCCCACCGACGAGAAGATCACCCGCAAATACCCGCTCCTGCTGACCACCGGCCGCATCCTGTCCCAGTACAACGTCGGCGCCCAGACCCGGCGCACCGAGAACGTCCGCTTCTACGACGAGGATGTGCTGGAAATCCACCCCCACGACGCCGAGGAGCGCGGCATCGCGGACGGCGACTGGGTCGGGGTGACGTCGCGGGTCGGCGAGACGGTGCTGCGCGCGGTCGTCAGCGCGCGCGTGCAGGCCGGCGTGGTCTACACCACCTTCCATTTCCCGGAATCGGGCGCCAACGTCATCACCACCGACAACTCCGACTGGGCCACCAACTGCCCCGAGTACAAGGTGACCGCGGTGCAACTGGTCAAGGTCACGCAGCCGTCGGAATGGCAGCAGCGCTACCGGCACTTCAACCGGGAACAGCTGCGCTTGGCGCAGATGGCCCATGAATGATTCCGCTTTCCGCCCCCGCCCGCGCCCCCGCCATCCCGACCCGTGGATTGGCGCGCGGTGTCATGGCCGGCGCGGGACGCATCCCGGCCGGCCCGGAATACCCCTGCCCCCAGCGGGCGAACACGCGCAGACACCCTCGCGGGAATGAGCCATGAACATCCAAAACCTGATCAAGATGGCCAACCAGATCGGCGCCTTTTTCGAGGCCATGCCCGACCGGCCCCAGGCCACCGCCGACATCGCCGCCCATATCAAGCGCTTCTGGGATCCCCGCATGCGGCATCAACTGCTCAGCCAGATGGACAGCCAGGTCACCGCCAATCTGAAGGAAATCGTGCGCGACGCCTTGCGCACCCATCGCCACTCCCTGGAGTGACGCCGGCATGGGGCTGCGGCGTCCCCCTCCGGGCGGCTGACCGCACGGGCTCCCCCCGCAAGCCCCTTGTCAGGATGGCTAGCCCGACCGGCCCATCGCCGCGTCCGCGCGCTTCCTTCCCGCCGGCGGGAACGCCACCGGCCGAGGGCTCATACCCTGCCTGCGCGCCGGGTCGCGCAACGACACACCGCCGTTCCGCTTTTGCGATTCCGCCGCTTCGCACCCGGCGCCTACTCGTCCCACTTTTTCAGCAGGGCGCGGATGTCCACCTTTTCCACCTCGGGCAGGTTGGCGAGCACCCTGGGCGGCGTCAGTCCGGGCGGCTTGCCGGCCGGTTTTGCGCGGCCCTTGCGCGCCATCAGGAGGGAAAAGACATTGGGGACCATGGAAATGGTCGTCGTGATGATGGAAGCCATGGCAACACCTTGCTTGGGTGAACAGGCCATAGAAATAACCCCGCCGCTCCGGCCCCTCCATCAACCGGGTTGGCCCACCGGGTTCACCGCGGCGCTCCGCGCCGGTCGATGCAGCGGCGGGGCGAGGGCGCCCGGCGCCGCTCAGGCCGCCACCGCTTCCTTCTGCCCCAATCGCTTCAACCAGGCTTTCTGGCAGATCTGGCGCCGCCGGGTTTCCAGCATTTCCCGGATTTTCGGTTTGATCTGATGCAACGGCACCTTGCCGGCGGGGGTGACGGCCTCGCACCAGAGGATGTGGAACCCCAGCGGAGACTCGGTGACCGGGCCGATCTGGCCGGCTTCCAGGGTGAACAGCAAAGCGTCCAGTTCCGGATAGAGCTGGCCCTTGCGCGCGTCGCCCAACAGGCCGCCCTGCATGGCGGTGGGGCATTCGGAGTGCTTGAGCGCCTGCTCCTCGAAGCGGCCGGGCTCCTTGACCAGGCGGGCGGCCACCGCGTCGATGCGCTCGCGCGCCTTGGCGCGGGTGTTGTCCGGCATGTCCTCGTTGATCGTGATGAGGATGTGGCGGGCGCGCCGGGTTTCCGGCCGGGTGAACTGATCCGGGTGGTAGTGGTAGTACAGCTCCACGTCGATATCGCTGACCTTCGCGGCGCGGGACGCCTCTTTTTCCAGGATCGCCTCCACCTTCAGCTCCCGGTTCAGGGCCGCGACCAGGCCGGCATGGTTGAGACCGTTGTCGGCAAGGTCGTTGTGGAATTCCACTTCGTCCGGATAACGTCCGCTGATTTCCGCCAAGGCGTCGCGCAGGGTGGCTTCCGGCACCACCACGTCGCGCGCTTCCGGCGCGGACAGGACCAGGGTTTCCAGGCTGTGCTGGCGGCGCGCCAGCGTCTCCGCCCTCTGCCGTTCCGCCTGGTCCAGGGATTGCGGGCCCCGGCCGAACAGGCCATGAGCGGTCTTCAGGAGCAGGTAGGCGAGTTCGCCGCCGCCGCGGGAGGGCTCAGTCATCGCCGCCCTCCGCGCGATGCATCACCCGGGCCTCCATCCTGGCGTCGTCGGGGGCGGTATCCAGCACGCTTTCCGGCACCTGCAGCACTTGGCCGCCGGAGAAGTGCACGTGGTAATGCACCGTGTCCCCTTCCCGCAGCACTTTCAAGACCTCGCCGATGGCGCCCAGGGGTACCTTGACCTCGCCGCCCACGGCCAGGTTGAGGCGGCACATCACCTTCTCCCGGGTCTCGAACTTGCTGGGGGTCCAGGGTTCGTCGGCGGGAATGAGTTCCTCCTCGCGGCAGCCGACGATGCGGTCCTCGGACAGGAAGTTGACCGTGTAGATGATCTGATCCTGCAGGAAGGTGCCCACGTTCATGACGAAGCCGGTGGAACCGCGCCGGATCAGCAGATTGCCCGGGTCCTTGCCCGGAAAGGTGCCGTCGTTGCGCACGTTGCGCGTGACCCGGACGGCGTCGCCGTATTCGAATCGGGGCATCATGGCTGCTTGTCTCCCGGTCAGGACGCGGCCACTTCGGAACTGCCGCAACTGCCGCCGCTGCTGCCGCATCCGCAGCCGCCGGGCGCGGCCGGCGCCAAGGGCGGCTCGCCGCTCTTGGGCGCGAGGGAGATGGAGGTCAGCGGCACGAAGGTGGTCTGGGGTTCGTGCATGTGGAACACCTTGAACACCTTCTCGGTGAGGGCGTCCGACTCGACGAAGTCCTGGTAGGCCCGCTCCAGCAGGCTGGCGTACAGCTCGCGCTGGGCGCTCTCCTCCGCCGGCATCTCGCCCGCCTTGGCGATGTAGTCGTGGTAGCGCTGCAGGATGTGCAGGCGGTTCACGTGCACGATGGAGGCATCGTAGGCGATGCCGAAGTACTCGAGGAAATCCTCGGCGGAAGACAGCTCTTCCAGGGCTTCTTCCAGGGTCAGATCGTCCATTTCAATTCTCCACAAGGTTGGTAGATGGGGGGCGGCTCGAGTGTCTCCGCGCGTCACGCGGCTTCCTCGATGCGGGCGGCGACGGCGGCCACGATCACGTCCAGCAGGGCTTTGCCGCCAAGCCGGTCGTGGCTGTCCAGTTCCACGAGTTTTTCCAGCATGGCCTGGCCGGCCTGGTGCCGGTTCAGGCGCATGTTGATGTAGCCCGCCGCCTTCAGCACCATCAGGTAGAAACGCAGCAGGCCCATGGAGCGCAACACCGCGTGGCCGAGATGGTCCGGATGCACGTTCTGCCATTCCCCGGGCAGGTTCAGGCGCCGGCCGGCCACCGCCATGGCCCGGTCGGCCACCAGCAGGGCATCCTCGAGGCGATGCTGGTAGAAGTAGTAGCGGTACAGGGCCACCAGCACGACCAGCTGTTCCGGCACCAGGAAATAGGCGCGCAACAGGCTGGCTTCGGCCATTTCCTCGCCGTAATGGGCGCTGGCGTCCTGCAACAGCCGTTCCACCTCCGGCGCGACGGGATCGTCGTAGTAGAGGGTCGGCTGGTCGAAATCCATCAGATCCATGGGAGTCTCATCCGTTTTTCATTTTTTTCGCGACCTCGGAACCACACAGGTCGTCCGCCGTGCAAGTGGCGCATTGGCCGTCCACCACCTCGCCCTGCTGGCGCAGGCGGCCTTCCAGCACCTCGATGCGTTCCATCAGGCAGGCGATGGCGCGGCCCACCGGATCGGGAATCAGGTGATGGTCGAGATTGATGCCGTAGATGTTGTCCGCGCCCGCGTCGTCCTGGCGCAGCACGATGCGGCCAGGTATGCCCACCACGGTGCGGTCGGCGGGCACATCCTTGACCACCACGGAATTGGCGCCGACGCGCACCCCCTTGCCCAGGGTGATGGCGCCCAGCACCTTGGCGCCGGCGCCGATCACCACGCCGTCGCCCAGGGTGGGATGGCGCTTGCCCTTGTTCCAGGTGGTGCCGCCCAGGGTGACGCCGTGGTAGAGGGTCACGTCGTCGCCGATCTCGGCGGTCTCGCCGATGA
This sequence comes from Thiobacillaceae bacterium, assembly GCA_044227325.1. Lineage (GTDB taxonomy): Bacteria > Pseudomonadota > Gammaproteobacteria > Burkholderiales > Thiobacillaceae > PFJX01. Next base: position 257,765 of record JBGAFI010000004.1, read on the forward strand.
CGACGCCGGCGCCGTGGTCGATGAAGAAGCGCCGGCCCAGCCTCGCGCCGGGATGGATGTCGATGTTGGTGAACAGGCGCGCCAGCCAGGACAGGAAACGGGCCGGGTAGCGCAGCCCCGCGCGCCAGAGCCGGTGCGCGACGCGCTGCATGAGGATGGCATGGACGCCGGGATAGGTGGTGATCACCTCGAAACTGGAGCGGGCCGCCGGATCGCGATGGAACACGCAGGCCACGTCCTCGCGCAGCAGGGCGAACAGGCCCGGCGTGGCCAGGTCCACCGCTTCGCCGGTCATGGCCTGCTCCATGTCAGTTCCATCGCGGCCGCGCGCCGGCGCTCAGGGCGTGGCGGCGCGCGAACGCCATGCCGGCGCCCATGCCGCTGCGCGCCAGGCATCTCGGCCGCACGCTGGTGCCGTGGGAGAAGGCCACCAGCATCACCATGAAAGCGGCCATCAGCCTGGCGAGGTGGGCGGAAAGGCGTTCCATGATCGCCGCTCAATGCACCGCGCCCGGGGCGCCGCGGCTGATCAGGCGCTGGTAGATGAACACCAGCTCGTGGTCGGCGGGGGAGCGCTTGGCCTTCTCGGCGAAGGCGCGGATGTCGGGCAGCAGTTCGCGCGCCTCGGCCGGGCTCAGGTTGAGGCCCATGCGGGCGTAGGCGGCGATGATGCCGTGGGAGCCGGAATGCTTGCCCACCACCAGCTTGTGGGCGCGCCCCACCTCGCCCGGGTCGAAGCCCTGGTAGGTGTCCGGATCCTTGAGCAGGCCGTCCACGTGGATGCCCGCCTCGTGGGTGAACACCCCCTCGCCCACCACGCTCTTCTGCCAGGCCACGGGCCGGCCGGAGGCGGCGGCGACGATGTCGGACAGGAGCGGGAAGAAACTGAGATCGACGCCGGTCTGGAAACCGTACAGCTTGGACAGGCCCAGGGCCACTTCCTCCAGGGGCGCGTTGCCGGCCCGCTCGCCCAGGCCGTTCACCGTGGTGTTCACGTGGGTCGCGCCGGCCCGGCAGGCGGCCAGGGTGTTGGCGGTGGCCAGGCCCAGATCGTCGTGGGCGTGCATTTCGATTTCCAGGTCCACCACCGAACGCAGGGTGGCGATGGCGTCGTGCACGCCGAAGGGCTCCATGACGCCCAGGGTGTCGGCGTAGCGCAGGCGGCGGGCGCCGGCCTTCTGGGCGGCGTCGGCGACGCGCATGAGGAATTCCAGGTCGGCGCGGGAGGCGTCCTCGCAGCCGACGATGACGTCGAGTCCGAGATCCAGCGCGCGCGGCACCAGATCGGCGATGTTCTTCAGCACCCAGTCCCGGTCCCGCTTGAGTTTCTTGGCCAGGTGGATGTCGGACACGGGAATCGACACGTCGATCAGGTCCACCTTGAGATTGCGGCAGGCCTCGATGTCCGGCAGGCGCATGCGGCTCCAGACCACCAGCTTCGCCTTCAGGCCCAGGGCGGAAACGGCGCGGATGCCGTCGCATTCCGAGGCGCCCATGGCGGGAATGCCGACTTCCAGCTCCGGCACGCCCAGGGTATCCAGGCGGCGGGCGATGTCCAGCTTCTCGTCCAGCGTGAAAGCCACCCCGGCGGACTGCTCGCCGTCACGCAGAGTGGTGTCGTCGATGGTGATGGTGCGATTGGACATGTTCGCTGACCGGATCGGGTTGGGTTGGCTTCGGTTTTGCAAGTCCCATGCCAGTCCGCGAATAGCATCATCCGATTGAATATAAAAGGGAAAGTGAAAACATGGCACACCCAACCCGCGTCGGCAAAAGCACTTGCCCCTGGGCTTCGTAGGGTTTGCGACAAAACCCGCTCCAACCGTGCCCGCACGGTTCAGAAGGGCCAGATCAGGGGCGCGAGGGTCACGGTCAGAACGCCGGTCAGCAACGTCAAGGGCACGCCCATGCGCAGGTAGTCGGCGAAGCTGTAGCCGCCCGGACCCAGCACCATGAGGTTGGTCTGGTAGCCGATGGGCGTGGCGAAGCTGGCGGAGGCGGCCTTCATGATGGCGATGGCGAATGGCAGCACGCTCACGTCCAGCCGCGCGGCGGCGGCCAGGGCGATGGGAAACATCAGGGCCGCCGCCGCGTTGTTGGTGATCAGGTTGGTGAACACCGAGGTGGCGACGAATACCAGCGCCAGGGTGGCCCAGGCATTGTCGCCGGCCAGGGTCAGCAGGCCGCCCGCGACCAGATTGGCGGCGCCGGTCTTTTCCAGCGCGGCGCCCATGCCGAAGGACGCGGCGATGACCAGCAGCACCTGCCAGTCCACCGACTTGCGCGCGGCGGAGGCCGAGGTGCAGCGCAGCAGCAGCATCAGGCCGGCCGCCAGCATGGAAGCCTCCAGCATGCTCAGCACGTCGAAGGCCGCCAGCAGCACCATGCCCGCCATGACCAGCACCGACAGCCAGGCCCGTTCGTGGCGCGGCGGCGTCGAGTTGTCCAGGCGGCTCATGAGCAGAAAGTCGCGGGTGTTGTGGTAGCGCTCGAGGAAGCTGGGATGGGTTTCCATCAACAGGGTGTCGCCCGGGCGCGGCACGATGTCGCCGATCTTGCCGGTGACCCGCTCGCCGTTGCGGGCCACGGCGATGATCGCGGCCTGGTAGAGGGTGCGGAAGCGGCCTTCCCGGATGCTCTTGCCCAGCAGGGGGAAGCTCTCGGAAACCACCGCTTCCACCAGACAGCGCTGGTGGCGCGGCGCGTGCAACTTGAACACCTGGTCCGTCGCGGGCTTGAGGCCGCGGATCTTTTGCAGGTCCAGCACCGATTCCACCACGCCGACGAACAGCAGCCGGTCGCCGCCGCGCAACGTGGTTTTCGGCGAGACCGCGGGCAGGATGTGGCCGTCCCGGTCCACCTCCACCAGGTACATGCCGGGCAACTGGCGCAGGCCCGCGTCCTCGATGCTCTTGCCGTCCAGGGGGCTGTGGGGCTCCACCAGCATCTCCACCGTGTATTCCCGGGCGTCCGCCATGCGGCTGATCACCGATTGCCGCTCGGGCAGCAGGCGCCGGCCGAACAGGGCGGTGAAGGCGATGGTGGCGATCAGGGTGGGGATGCCCACCCAGGCGATATCGAAGAAACCCAGCCCCGGCGCCCGCGTCTCCTTCAACAGCAAGCCGTTGACCACCAGGTTGGTGCTGGTGCCGATCAGGGTGCAGGTGCCGCCGGCGATGGCCGCGTAGCTCAAGGGCATCATCAACTGGGACACGGAAATATTGTGCCGCTTGGCCCAGTCCTGCACCGCCGGGATGAACATGGCCACCACCGGCGTGTTGTTGAGGAAGGCGCTCAAGGCCGCCACCGGCGCCATCAGGCGCATCTGGGCGTGGGCCACCGAGCGCGGCCGGCCCAGCAGGGCCTGGGACACCCAGGCGGTGCCGCCGGTTTCCTCCAGGCCGGAGACCACCACGTAGAGCACCGCCACCGTCACCATGCCCTCGTTCGCGAGCCCGGACAGGGCCTCGGCCGGATTCAGCACGCCGGCCAACAGCAGCAGGGTGAGGCCGCCCACCATGACCGCGTCGGAAGGGAAACGGTTGCTCGCCAAAAGGCCGATGCAGAGCATGACCACCCCCAGGGTGAACCAGGCTTCCCAGATCATGGGCGGCTTTCCGGCAAGGACTAGGCCTCCGTTTCGGACCAGAGCCGGAAGCAGTTGCGCCCGGCCGCCTTGGCCGCGTACAGGGCCTGGTCGGCCTTTTGCAGCACGCTTTCCATGTCCTCGCCGGGGCTGGCGAGATAACCGCCGACGCTGACCGCGACGGGCACGGGCAGGCCGTCCGCCTCCAGATGCAGTTGTTCCGCGACCGCCAGGCGCATCCGCTCGCCCAGGCTCGCGACCACGGCCTTCTCGCAGCCGTGCACCAGGATCAGGAATTCGTCGCCGCCCCAGCGGGAGGCGCTGTCGTAGACGCGGATCATGGACCGGATCAGGTCGGCGATCGCGCGCAGAGCCTCGTCGCCCTTCGCGTGCCCATGGCGGTCGTTGATTTCCTTGAAATAGTCGATGTCCAGCCAGAGCAGGCCGTAGCAGGTCTTTTCCCGCCCCGCCCGGCTCGCTTCCGCCTCGATCCGTTCCGTCATGCCGCGCCGGTTGAGCAATTCGGTGAGCGGGTCCACCTTGGTCAGGCGGTCGAGGGCCTCGGTCCGTTCCCGCACCTTGTCTTCCAGGCTCTGGCGGGATTCACGCATGCCGTGGGCCATGCGCAGGAAGTGGCGCATGAGCCGGTCGATTTCCCCTTTTCCCGGGCTGCTCGGAATGTCGGGCAGATCCTGCCCCGCCTCGACCCTGCGCATGGCTTCCTCGAGGCCGATCAGGGGCCGCAGGATCTGGCGGCTGAGCACCACGTTGAACAAGGCCAGCGCCACCAGCAGCGTGACGCCGGACACCAGCAGAATGCCGCTGAAGATGCTCAGCGGCAGCAGCAGGTCGAGATCGAGCAGGGTGATCTCGTACCAGTCGATTTCCGGCAGATAGGCCACGCCGGCGAGATAGCGCTTGCCTTCGAGCTGCACGAAGCGGGTCGCCACGCCCTTGCCATGGCCGTCCAATTCCTTCATCGCCGCGTGGATGGCATCCCGGTCTCCGAGGCGGTCGAACAGCAGGTCCAGGGTTTTGTGTTCGCGCGCGCCCTTGGTGATGCTGGCGAAATCGATGAAACGCGGGTCGCGGTAGATCTGGATGGCGCCGCCATGGTCGACGAACAGGCTGGTGATGCCCGGCTCGCCCTGCTCCAGGACGCCCTTGATGAACTCGGTCAGATCCAGGCCGGTGCCGGTCACGCCCAGGATGTCCGCGCCGTCGCGGATCAGCACGTCGATCCACAACTTGGTCACGCCCAGGTTCGCGTCCGGGTTGACGTTGATGTGCATGACCCGGCGCTGCTGGACGATGTCGTAGAACCAGCGGTCCTCCGGCTTTTTCGGCGAGAGGGTGTAGCGGTACTGCCTGCCGGCGAATTCGTTCGCCGCGTTGTTGTGGTAGTAGCGGCCCGACTCCCGCAGCGCGACGAAATAGCTGTGGTCGGCGAAGTTGCTCCGGTAGTTCTCCATCTCGGCGATGGCTTTCCGGGTCGCCTCGGCATGCTCGGGATGCCGCGCCCAGTGCCTGATCACGGGGGAATTCGCGAGCTGGAGGGAGAGGGCCACCTCGCGCAGGATGGGTTGCAGGGTGCGCGCCTTGTCGTAGCGCACCTGCTTTTCCGCGTAGCGCACCGCCCACTGCTCGACAATGCCTTCCGCGAGTTGCCGGGATGCGTACCAGGCGGCCGAGGCCGAGGCGACCATCAGCAAGCCGGTCAGCAAGAGAATGCGGGGCTTGAGATTCATGGCCACCGATCATACTTCCGTCATCCCCGGGCTTGCAGGACATTTCCCGAAGGCATTGCCCAGGATGCCTGCCGCGCCCGGCCTTTCAAACTTGGAGTTTGCCCTTGCCGCCGTCCCCCCTTTCATCCCTGCTCCCGCATCCGTCGACACCGGCCGGCCGGAGCGCGGCCCCGCGCGTCGCCTTGTCTCGTTCGGCCGACGGCGCCTTGACGCTGCGCTACGAACTGACGGGCGGCCCCGCCGGCCTGCGCGTCCCCGCCGCGCGGCCGCCGGGGCGCGGCGACGGTTTGTGGCGGCACACCTGCTGCGAGGCCTTCGTCGGCGCGGCGGGAACGGCCGCTTATCGGGAATTCAACTTTTCCCCCTCGGGCGAGTGGCAGGCCTACGCCTTCGCGGCCTACCGGGCGGGCGGCTTGCTCGAGCCCGCGGCGGCGCCGGACATCGCCACGGAAAGCCACGCCGACCGGCTCGTCCTGGTCGCGCGCATCCCCCCGCGGAACCTGCCCGCCGGCCCCGTTCTGCGCATCGGCCTGTGCGCCGTGCTGGAAGACCTGGACGGCGGCCTGAGCTACTGGGCATTGCGCCATGCGCCGGGCAAGCCGGACTTCCATCACCCTGATACATTCGCGCTGGAAATCGATCTTCGGGAAACCCATCCATGAAATTCGGCCTCGACCGCCTGCTCACCGAACCCGCGCTGCGCGCGCCGCTGCGGGGCCGCCGCGTCGCCCTGCTGGCCCATCCCGCCTCGGTCAGCGCCGATCTCACCCATGCCCTGGACGCCCTCGCCGCGCTTCCGGACCTGCGCCTCGCCGCCGCCTTCGGTCCCCAGCACGGCCTGCGCGGCGACAAGCAGGACAACATGATGGAATCGCCGGATTTCCAGGATGCGCGTCTCGGCATTCCGGTGTTCAGCCTGTACGGCGCGGTGCGCCGGCCCACGCCGGCCATGATGGACAGCTTCGACACGCTGCTGGTGGACCTGCAGGATCTGGGCTGCCGCATCTACACCTTCATCACCACCCTGCTGTACGTGCTGGAGGAAGCCGCGCGCCACAAGAAATCCGTCGTCGTCCTGGACCGGCCCAACCCGGCCGGCCGGCCGGTGGAAGGCACGATCCTGCGCGCCGGCTGGGAAAGCTTCGTCGGCGCCGGCCCCCTACCCATGCGCCACGGCCTGACCCTGGGCGAGATGGGCCACTGGTTCGTCAACCACTTCAAGCTGGATCTGGATTACCAGGTCGTGGCCATGCAGGACTGGAACCCGGAGGGCGCCCCCGGCCACGGCTGGCCGCTGGGCGAACGGGCCTGGATCAACCCCAGCCCCAACGCCCCCAACCTGGCCATGGCCCGTTGCTACGCCGGCACGGTGATGCTGGAGGGCACGACGCTCTCGGAAGGGCGCGGCACCACCCGCCCGTTGGAACTGTTCGGCGCGCCGGACCTGGAGCCGCGCCGCCTGCTGGCGGAAATGGCGCGACTGGCGCCGCAATGGCTGCGCGGTTGCCGTTTGCGCGAATGCTGGTTCGAGCCCACCTTCCACAAGCACGCGGGCAAGCTGTGCGCCGGCATCCAGATCCATGTGGAGGACGGCGCCTACCGGCACGGCGAATTCCAGCCCTGGCGTCTCCAGGCTCTCGCCTTCAAGGCCTTGCGCCGGCTGCGCCCCGACTACCCGCTCTGGCGCGACTTCGCCTACGAATACGAGCACGAACGGCTGGCCATCGACCTGATCAACGGCGGCGAGAGCCTGCGCGAGTGGGTGGACGACGCGGCCGCGGCGCCCGCCGACCTGGAGGCGTTGGCGGCGCGCGACGAGGCGGTCTGGCGGGAAGAAAGGCGGACGGCGATGTTGTATCGTTAGCCCGCCTTGCCTCGAGGAGATGCGATGAACACCACCCCGCCGCCGGCCAAACCGGCCCCCACCTCGGAAACCGTGGCCCTGCTTCAGGAGATGGGCAATTACGAGCGCCATTTCAACCAACTGCAAAGCACCTATCGCAGCTTCGCCTCCGCCTGGCTGCTGGCCGCCTTCGGCGCCATGGGCTTCGTCCTGACCCAGACCGGCGCGCAGAAGTTCCTGCTGCCGCCCCACCTGCTGATCGCCGCCGTCGCGCTGGCGGCCTGCATCGGCATCGTCCTGCTCTGGTACATGGATGTCCGCGTCTACCACCGGCTGCTGGAAGGCTGCTTCGACAGCGCCCACGAGCTGGAAAGCCAGTACCAGTTGCCGGCCTTCCGGGAACGCATGCGCACCGCCCTGGGCGAGGGCCGGGTGTCGCGGGCGATCACGGTCTACTACGGCGTGCCCGGCGGCATCCTCGCCCTGATCTTCGTCGCCAGCCTGTTCCGCTGCGGGTGAACGCCATGCGCAATTGCCTGCTTGCCGATCTGAACCCGCACCAGCGCGAACTTCTCGCCGCCGCCGAAGCCGTTCTGGCGCGTTCCTACAGCCCCTATTCCGGGCTGCGCGTGGGCGCGGCCCTGCGTTGCGGCGACGGCGCCATCGTCGCCGGCACGAACATGGAGAACGCCTCCTACGGGCTGAGCCAGTGCGCCGAGCGGGTCGCCCTGGCCAGCGCCAACAGCCAGGGCCGCGTGGACATCCGCGCCCTCGCGGTCACCGCCACGGGCGCCGGGTTGGCCCCTGACGGCATCCTCTCGCCTTGCGGCGCGTGCCGCCAGGTCATCGCCGAGGCGGCGCAACGTAGTGGCGCGGATATCGAAATCCTGCTCGCCTCCCCGGACCAATCCCGCGTCGTCCTCACCACCGCCCGGGAGCTGTTGCCCCTGGCCATGGGCGCGGACGGCTTCGGCAGCCGGCCCGCTTAGACGAAACCACCGCGACGCGGGACGGTCAGCCCGACAGCCACTTTTCCAGGGTCTGCCGCAGCGTTTCCATATTGACCGGCTTGCTCATGAAGTCGTCCATGCCCACCGCGAGACAATGCTTGCGGTCGTCCTCGAACGCGTTCGCGGTCAGGGCCACGATGGGCAGACGGGAACGGCGGCTCTCGGCTTCCCAGGCACGGATCCGGACGGTGGCGTCGAAACCGTCCAGCACGGGCATCTGACAATCCATCAGCACCAGATCGGGAATCCGCCCCCGGAGGATCGCGTCCACGGCGAGCTGGCCATCCACCGCGCTTTCCACGCGCAGTCCCAGCTTGTCCAGCATGGTCTCGATCACCATGCGGTTGATCTCGTTGTCCTCCACCAGCAGGATGCGGCGTCCTGCCAGCGCGGAGGCGGACGGACCGGGTTCGCTCGTGGCGCCGGCCGGAGCGGCGTCGTCGCGGGCGGCGGGCGTTTCCTCGAGCTGGGCCTGGATGCTGAACCAGAAACGGGAACCCCGCCCTTCCTCGCTCTCCACGCCCACGTCGCCGCCCATCAGGCGCGCCAGGCTGCGCACGATGGACAGGCCGAGGCCGGTGCCGGAATGGCCGCGGGTATAGGAGGCATCCACCTGGGAGAAGGGCTGGAACAGTTCCGGCAGTTTGCTTGCCGGTATGCCGATCCCCTGGTCCGAGACCGAGAACAGCAACTCGACCGAGGGCGCGCCGCGCCAGGTTTCCTTCGCCTCGATGCGAATGGCGCCATGGCTGGCGAACTTGATGGCGTTGCTGACCAGATTGGACAACATCTGGCGCAAGCGGATGGGATCGCCCCGGTAACGCGCCGACTTCGGCCCTGTCCAGGCCGCCTCGAGGACAAGCTTCTTGTGTCGCGCCGGGCCGTCGAACAAGGCGCGGATTTCGTCGAGCACCTGTTCCGGATCGAATTCCGAGGGCATCAATTCCAGCTTCCCCGCCTCCACTTTCGAGAGGTCCAGGATGTCGTTCAGCAAGGTCATCAGGGTCTGGCCGGAGGTGAGGATGGTCTGCGCGAACTCGCGCGACTGCTTTTCTTCCAGGTTGGGCAGCAACAGCAATTGGGCCATGCCCAGGATGCCGTTCATGGGGGTGCGGATTTCGTGGGACATGGTGGCGAGGAACTGGCTCTTGGCCAGGTTCGCGGATTCGGCGGCTTCTTTCGCGGTCCGCAATTCCACCTCGGCGCGGCGACGCTGGGTGATGTCCCGCGCCACGCCCAGTTGCCCGACGATGTCGTTCCGGGGGTTGCGCAAGGGGACGCCGTGGATTTCCAGCCAGCGGCGCCCGCCATCCAGGCCGACGATCTCGATCTCGAGTTCCACCGGCTCCCCGGCCAGCACGCGGCTCTGCATGGTCAGGCAGGCATCCCGGCTTTCCGGCGCCACCAGATCGCTCATGTTCCGGCCGACGATCCATTCCGGCGTTTCCGCCTGGAAGAATGCCAGGCCGGCCCGGTTCATCTGGGTGATCCGGCCGGCGAGATCCAGCACCTGGACGCATTCGGGCTCGGTCTCGACGATGGTCTTCAGGCGCAGCTCGCTTTCCGCCAGACGCTGGGCGGCCTGGGCGCGCTCGATGGTCGAGCCGACCCAGTTCGCGAGCAGGACCATGAACTCCAGGTCCCCCTCGTCGAACTCGCGCGCGTGCGGCGTCGGCGAACTGAAGTTGACCGTGCCGTAGACGGCGCCGCCGACCCGGATCGGCGCGCCCAGATAGGTTTCCAGCTTGAACGTCCGGTAGCAGGGATGGTCCAGATAGGGCGACTCGCCCATGCGCGTGACGGCGAACACGCCGGAACGGCCCAGCGTGATCGAGCAATAGGTCTGGCCGAACGGGAACACCTGGCCGTCGTGAAGCATGCCCGGCGGCGCGACGTGGGACACCACATGGTAGTCGTCTCCCTCGACATGGCTGACGATGCCGACTTCCAGGCCGAAAAGGCGGGAGCCGATGGCCAACGCAGCGCGCAACTGCTCCTCCAGCGCGGCATCCCTGACCGCCTGCACCTCGTTCAGCGCGCGCAGGCTGGAAAGCTGGCGCTGTTTCGCCTCTTCCAGGAGCCAGCGCTGGGTGACGTCGGTCACGATGGAATAGAGCAGATGCCGCGCGTTCAGCTCGATGGGGCCGACGCGTACCTCCACCCGGCGCAGCTCGCCGCTGGCCAGGCGGTGGAAGAAGTAGAAGCAATCCCGCTGCTCGTGTTCGGCGCGCCTCATCTCTTCGAGAATCTGTTCCTGGGGAAGCGGGTTGATGTCGCTGACCCGCATTTGGCCGAGCCGCTCCCGGTCGTAGCCGTAGAAAGCCGCCGCCGCCTTGTTGGCCTCGACGATGGCGCCGTCCTTGGGATCGACGAGGAACATGGGCACCTTCGCGCTTTCGAACAGGACCCGGTAGCGTTCCTCGCTCTCCGCCAGTTTCGCGGTGATCTGCCGCGCCAGGTGCCGGGCGCGCTTCTGCTCGCGCGACAGGGAAGCGATGATGAGGAACAGCAGGATATCCACGATCACGCCGCCCACCGCCACCATCAAGGGCTGGCTTTCCTCCGCGGAGGAGAGATAACCCGGACGGGCATACAGGAAAATGCTCCAGGTCCGTCCGGCGATGGGAATACTGCGCAGTCCCGCCAACCATTCGCGCTCGGCATCGGGCCGGTAGCGCAGGTTGGGCGTCGCCGAATTGTTGTACAGCAGGGAATCCCCGGAAGGCCGGTCGCCGTCGTATATCTCGAATTCGATGTCGCCCTGGTCCGCCCCCAGGATGCCGCGCATCAGATCCTTGATGCGGAACGGGCTATAGACAAAACCCGCCAGGGCCGCGCGGCGCCGCTCCACGGTATTGACGGGCATGCCATGCCGGTAGACCGGCATATACATCAGGAAACCGTACTGGGGATCCTTGCTGGTTTCCTGGAGCAGGATGACGCGGCCCGAGATGGCCGGCTCGCCCGTGTCGCGCGCCAACTCCATCGCGGCGCGACGCGTCGGCTCGGAGAACATGTCGTAGCCGAAGGCGCGCTGGTTGCGCCAATCGAAGGGCTCCAGATAGACGATGGAACTGTACACCTCCCGCTCGCCTTCCGGCTTGACCATGAAATCCGGGAAACCCTGCGCGCGGATTTTGGCGATCAATGCCGCCTTTTCCGCCGGCGCGAACATCTGGCTGAAGCCCAGCCCCTGGATGCCCGGAAAGTTATGGTGCAGTTGCAAGCGGTCCGAGAAGACGCGCCATTCCTCACGGCTGACATCCGAGGACGCGCTGAACAGCGCCGCGCCGCCACGCAACGCCATTTCATAGTCGATCATGCGCTTGGCGATGGCGTCCGCCACCGCCTGGGACTGGAACTGGAAACGCTCGCTGGCGCGTTTGCGCACCGCCGTATCGGAGATGTACCAGGCGAGCCCGGTCAGAACGAAGGAAACCAGCAGGATGACCCAGGCGGCCGCCGGGTGCCGCGGTTCCCGGCTCCCGGCAGCGCGGGTATCGGGCTCAGACAAGCCGGCCTCCGCCGAGTCCGAGCGGCGAGCCCGCCGGGCATACGGCCATGCCCGGCCGTATGCCGCCGCGGCCGGCGATCGATGGAAATGGACGATGACGCGGTTCTGCCATGACGGTCTTGTTTTGCGCGCAGAGGCTGGAAAAACCCGGGACGCACGAGCCCGGCCTGACAAGGGGAAGCCCTCACAGGCATCAACGGCGGAAGCCCATCCCCTTGCGCAGCTTATCGGCGGAAATCCAAGGGACTTGAATTCGCCGGGCCGCCAGACATGGGACATTCACAGTCACCCTTCATTGACGGCATTTCGTGCTTTTGTTCGGATCATGGCGAGCTTCCAGGAGACACCATCTTGCCGATTACCGGTAAGCGGTATATTGTTTTTCCATGATCATCTCCTTCGCCGATAAAGACACCGCCGATCTTTTCGCTGGGAAACGAGTCAAGCGCTTAGCCAATATCGCCTCGGTAGCCGAACGCAAGCTGCAACAGATCGACAGCGCGGCGCGCTTGGATGCGCTACGCGCGCCACCCGGAAATCGGCTCGAAGCGCTCTCGGGCGACCGAAAAGGGCAACACAGCCTACGCATCAACGATCAATGGCGGCTCTGCTTTGTGTGGAAGGAAGATGGCGCGCACAACGTGGAAATCGTGGACTACCACTGATCCCCAATACTCTCGAGGAAACTGACATGACTATCACGGCCCCCACCAACGGCATGCGTCCGGTCCATCCGGGCGAAATCCTGCGCGAGGACTACCTGAAACCCTTGGGCATGAGCGCCAACGCACTCGCCCAGGCCCTGAAGGTGCCCGCCTCCCGCATCAACGACATCGTCCTGGAACGGCGTGGCATCACTGTCGACACCGCGTTGCGCCTAGTGCGCTACTTCGGCGGCGACGTGCAGAGCTGGATGAATTTGCAGACGGCTTATGAGATCAAGGTGGCCGGCAAGGAACTGGCGAAGAAGATCGAGGAAGAGGTGCGGCCACTGGCGGCCTGAGGGCAATTTAGCGAGGTCGGCATCGACAACCACATACGAACGCGACACAGGGAGAACCCACATGACTCACGAAAGCAACATCGGACTATTGATTGATGCCGACAACAGCCCTGCTAACAAGATCGAGGATGTGCTCGACGAACTGGCCAAATATGGCGTGATCAATATCCGGCGTGCCTATGGCAACTGGAAAAGCCATAACTTGGCTGGCTGGGAAGCCGAGTTGCATGAATATGCTATTCAACCCATCCAGCAGTTCGCTTACAGCAAGGGTAAAAATGCCACGGATATGGCATTGGTTATCGATGCTATGGACCTGCTCTACACCAAGCATCTCGAGGGAATTGCACTGGTGTCGAGTGATTCCGACTTTACCCCGCTTGTGATGCGACTACGTGCCAATGGCCTGAAGGTATATGGATTCGGTGAGGAAAAAACGCCGACGCCATTCGTCAATGCCTGCTCGCGCTTCCTATATTTGGAAAAGCTGGGCACACAGCCGCCAGAGGCGCCTGCAACAAATGGTAAAGCTATCGTGTCGCCGAGAAAGTCCGCCAAGGAACTCAAGTGCGACACTAAGCTTATGAGTCTATTGCGCAACGCCGTGGCCTCGGCTGCCGACGACGCAGGCTGGGCCAACCTAGCCGCGGTCGGTAGCCACATTTCAAAGCAGGCGTCTTTCGATCAGCGCAATTACGGTTTCGCAAAACTGGGCGACCTCATCGCGGAAATCGACCTGTTCGCAACGGAAAAGCGGGATAAAACCCTTTTCGTTCGCGACACCCGCAAGCCAGCATAAAGCGCTGGCTTACGTCGTCAGGCGTAGACCGGCGCGAACGCCTTGTCCGGTTCCTCCGCCGGGCCGTTCTCGCCCCAGTAGGGCGACAGCTTGCGCAACTGGGCGATGATTTCCGGCACCACCTGGACCACGCGGTCCACTTCCGCTTCGGTGCTGTAGCGGGACAGGGAGAAACGGATGGTGCCGTGGGCGGCGGTGTAGGGAATGCCCATGGCGCGCATGACCGATGAACTCGAAGGCGATGTTGCTGGTGTTGGGCAGGCGGTTTTCCGGGTTGCCGGTGGGGAAGGCGCGCGGCACCTTGGCGAGGATGCCGGCTTCCAGCTTGTCGCGCAGGCGCTTCACCTCGGTGTTTTCGTGGTGCATCGCGGCCATGGCCTGCTCGCAGGCCTTGCCCAGGGCGACGATGGAGGCGGCGTTCTCGGTGCCGGCGCGGCGGCCGCGTTCCTGGTGGCCACCCCGCAGCAGGGGACGAAAGCGCACGCCGCGCTTCAGGTACAGCACGCCGATGCCCTTGGGCGCGTGCAGCTTGTGGCCGGACAGGGAGAGCATGTCGATGGAACTGGTCTTCAGGTCCATGGGAATCTTGCCGACCGCCTGCACCGCGTCGGTGTGGAACATGACGCCGGCCTCGGATGCCATCGCGGCCATCTCTTCCACCGGGAACAGGGTGCCGGTCTCGTTGTTGGCCCACATGACGGAGACCACCGCGACCTTGTCGGTGAGGAGTTTCTTGTATTCGTCCAGGTCCAGGCGGCCCTTGTTGTCCACCTTCAGGTAATGGACCTTGTAGCCTTCCTTTTCCAGATGGGTGCACAGGTTGAGGACGGCCGGGTGCTCGATGGTGGTGGTGATGATTTCCTTGCGGTCCGGCTGGGCCTTGCAGGCGGACAGGATCGCGGTGGAATCGGATTCGGTGCCGCAGGAGGTGAAGATGATCTCCGACTCGTGCTCGGCGCCCAGCAGTTCCTGCACTTGCAGGCGCGCCTTCTTGATGGCCAGGCCCACCTTGTTGCCGAAGCTGTGCATGGAGGAAGGGTTGCCGAACTGCTCGGTGAAGAAGGGCAGCATGGCCGCCACCACTTCGTCGTCCACCCGGGTGGTGGCGTTGTTGTCGAGATAGATGCCGTCCATGGTCATTCTCCGGAAATCACTGTCGTTGCCTGTAGGAGCGAACCTCGGCTCGTGCTCGCGCAGAACCGGGGACCGCGAACCGAGGCTCGCTCCTGCGTGGTTGAGGTTAAACGTGGCTCGCGGCGCGGGCGTAGGAACCGGCCCGGCTGGGCACCACCTTCACGAACTCGCCCAGGTCCTCCATCAGGCGGGTCTGGATGCCTTGCAGGGTCTGGGCTTCCATCTGGCAGCCGGCGCAGGCGCCGATCATGTTGACGTAGATGGTCTTGCCGTCCACGTCCACCAGCTCGATGTCGCCGTGGTCGCGTTGCAGTTGCGGGCGGATGGAATCCAGGATGGTTTCGATCTTCTTGATGCGCTGCAGGTTGGTGAGCTTGCCCACCGGCTCTTCCTTCTTGGCCTTGACCGCGTGGGGGTTGAAAGTCTCGCCCCGCTCGGCCATCACCTTGACCAGGATTTCCTCGATGCCCTCATGGCAGGAGGAGCAGCCGCCGCCGGCCTTGGTGTAGTTGATCACGTCCTCGACGCTGGACAGGTTGTTGGCGCGCACCGTGTCCTCGATGAGGACCGCGTCGATGGCGAAGCATTTGCAGATCAGGGCGCCCTCTTCATGATCGTCCTTCCACTCCTCGCCGCGATAGTTGGCGATGGCCGCCTGCAGGGCTTCCCGGCCCATGACCGAGCAGTGCATCTTTTCCGGAGGCAGGCCGTCCAGGTAGTCGGCGATGTCCTGGTTGCTGACCTTGAGGGCGTCGTCCAGGTGCTTGCCCTTGATGATCTCGGTCAGGGCCGAGGAAGAGGCGATGGCGGAGCCGCAGCCGAAGGTCTGGAAGCGGGCGTCCAGGATGGTTTCCGTCTCCGGGTCCACCTTCAGCATCAGGCGCAGGGCGTCGCCGCAATTGATGGAGCCCACGTCGCCGACGGCGTTGGCTTCTTCCAGGGCGCCGGAGTTGCGCGGGCTGAAGAAGTGTTCCTTGACCTTGTCCGAATAGTCCCACATGGCTGTGATCCTTTGCTTAAGCGGAGAAAGAGGAACCGCACGCGCAAGAGCTGGTCGCGTTGGGGTTCTCGAACTTGAAACCGGAGCCGTTCAGGCTGTCGACGAAATCCACCGTCACGCCGGCCAGAAGGGGCGCGGAGAACGGGTCCACCAGCAGGGTGACGCTGCCGAACTCCACCACCACGTCGTCCTCGGCCTTGTTTTCCTCCAGGCTCATGCCGTACTGGAAACCGGAACAGCCGCCGCCGGAGATGGAAATGCGCAGGCCGGCCACGGGGGTGGCGGAACCCTTGATGAAATTCTCGACGGCGGATTGGGCTTTGGGGGTCAGGGTGATCATGAACGGCTCCTGAAAAAGGTTGTGTGGTCCTCTTTTCGCAAGGCCCATGCCAACCCATGGGGGGCGTCGTAACACATTGTTTTTATTTGCCTCAATCGGCGAATCTCGCCCAACCCCCCTGTCTGGAAACACACGGCGGGGGGGGATTGTCGGATTTGATACAGCGATGCCGCCCTGGCCCGTTTACACCGTATTTACTGCCTGGGTGCCATGATGGACCTGTTCGCCATACAAGCGTCGCCCATGCCCTTTCCCTTGCCGCTCCCCGTCACGCCCCATCCCTTCTGGGGCTACACCCTCGCGGCGGCCGCCTGCGGCCTCACCGCCTGGCTGGCCAAGCCCCTCACCGCCTGGCTGGACCAGGCCAACATCGTCATGATGTTTCTGCTGGTGGTGTTCCTGCTGGCCCTGCGCCTGGGCAAGGGGCCGGCCCTGCTGGCGGCCTTCATGTCCGTCGCCCTGTTCGATTTCTTCTTAGTGCCGCCCCACCTGTCCTTCGCCGTGGAGGATGCCCAGTACCTGGTGACCTTCGCCGTCATGCTGGCGGTGGCACTGATCACCGGCCAGATGGTGGCCCGGCTCCATGCCCAGGCGGAGGAGGTGCTGCAGCGGGAAACCCGCACCCGGGCCCTCTATGACATGGCGCGGGATCTGGCCGGCGTGCTGATCCCGGCCCAGGTCGCGGAAATCCTGCGCGCATTCCTGCGCGGCGCCATGAAAGCCGATGCCTGTCTGTTCCTGCCTGACGCCGGCGGCCATCTCCAGGCCATGGAAGCGGACAGCATCACCCTGCCGGACAGCACCCTGCCGCGCCGGGCCTTCCAACGGGAGGAACCCCTGGAACTGCTGGGTGCCACCGGCCGCGGCGAAGCGGTGCTCTACCTGCCCCTGAAAGCGCCCATGCGCACCCGGGGGGTGCTGGAGGTCTCCATCGACGCCGAAACCCTGCACCGGGAACGGCCCCTGCTCGACACCGTGGCCTCCCTCGCCGCGCTCACCCTGGAACGCCTGCATTACGTGGAGGTGGCCCAGGCCACCGAGGTGCGGATGGCTTCCGAGCGCCTGCGCGCCTCCATCCTGTCCAGCCTGTCCCACGATCTGCGCACGCCCCTCACCGCCCTGGTGGGCCTGGCCGACACCCTCGCCCTGCCGGAAGCCATGCCGGAGCAGCACCGGGAAACCGCCCGGGCCTTGCGCGACCAGGCCCTGCGCCTGTCCGGCATGGTCACCAACCTGCTCGACCTGGCCCGCCTCTCGGCAGGCGGCGTCACGCCGCGCAAGGACTGGCACTCCCTGGAGGAAGTCATCGGCTCCGCCATCCAATGGCTGGGCGCGGCCCTGGATGCCCATCCCATCGCCATCGAGCTGCCCGCCGACATGCCCCTGCTGGAATTCGATCCGCTGCTGCTGGAACGGGTGCTGGGGAACCTGCTCGACAACGCCGCGAAATACTCGCCGTCCGGCCGCCCCATCACCATCGCCGCGCGCCTGGTGGAGCGGCTCGCGGAAGTGGAGGTGCGCGACGGCGGCCCCGGCTTCCCGCCCCACGTGGCCCTGACCGAAGCCTTCAGCCGCGGCGAGGCGGAATCCGCCCGGCCCGGCGTCGGCCTGGGCCTGGCCATCTGCAAGGTGATCGTCGCGGCCCACGGCGGCGCGCTGACCCTGGACAATCCGCCGGAGGGCGGCGCCCGCGCCCGCTTCACCCTGCCCCTGGGCACGCCCCCCACCGTTGAAGAGGAAACATGAACACGGTCCTGATCGTCGAGGACGAGCCCCACATCCGCCGCTTCGTGCGCCTGGCCCTGGAGGGGGAAGGCTGCCGGGTGCTGGAGGCGGACCGGATGAACAACGGCCTGGAGCGGGCCGCCGCCGAGAAACCGGACCTGGTGGTGCTGGACCTGGGCCTGCCGGACGGCGACGGCCTGGAGTTCATCCGCGCCTACCGCGCCTGGTCGGAGCGGCCCCTGGTCGTGCTCTCCGCGCGCAGCCTGGAAGCGGACAAGGTGGCGGCCCTGGATGCCGGCGCCGACGACTACATCGCCAAGCCCTTCGGCGTCGCCGAACTGCTGGCCCGGGTGCGCGCCCTGCTGCGCCGGCGGGAAGCGCGCGGCGAACCCGCCGAAGCCGCGCTCGCCTTCGGCGACGTGGAGGTGGACCTGGCCCGCCGCAGCGTCACCCGGGCCGGGCAGCCGGTCCATCTCACCCCCCGGGAATACCACCTGCTCACCACGCTCATCGCCCATCGCGGCCGGGTGCTCACCCAGCGCCAATTGCTGGCGGATGTGTGGGGGCCGGGCTTCACCGGACACGGCCACTACCTGCGCATCTACGTGGGCCGTCTGCGCCACAAGCTGGAGGCCGACCCGGCCCGGCCCCGGCACCTGCTGACGGAGTTGGGCGTGGGGTACCGGTTCGAGGCGTGAGACGAATGCGCAAACCAGGCGACACACCGCTTTACTTTCCCCTTCGGAAAAGGGGGACGCAGGGGGATTCATGCAGTGCGACGCCAACTTCACTGAATCCCCTGCCCCCCTTTTCCAAAGGGGGGATAACCCCGCCGGACCAGATCCATGCATGAACACGACCACAACAGCCGCCTCCCCGCCCTGACCCTCGCCGCGCTCGGCGTGGTCTACGGCGACATCGGCACCAGTCCGCTCTACACCATGAAGGAGGTGTTCGGCGGCGTCCACCATCCGGTGCCCATCACCCCGGACAACATCCTGGGCATCCTGTCCCTGATCTTCTGGTCTCTGGTGCTGGTGGTGTCGGTGAAGTACGCCGCCTTCATCATGCGCGCCGACAACCAGGGCGAGGGCGGCATCATGGCCCTCATGGCGTTGGTGCAGCGCTGCGCGGAGAATGCCCGCCAAGCCCGCGCCCTCATGCTGCTGGGCCTGTTCGGCGCCGCCCTGTTCTACGGCGACGGCGTCATCACCCCGGCCATTTCCGTGCTTTCCGCCGTGGAAGGACTGGAGATCGCCACGCCGGTGTTCAAGCCCTGGGTGGTGCCCATCACCCTGGGCGTCCTGCTGGGCCTGTTCACGGTGCAGAGGCAGGGCACCGGCCGAGTCGGCACCCTGTTCGGGCCCATCACCGGCATCTGGTTCCTGGTCCTGGCGACCCTGGGCATCCTCAACATCCTGGCGGCCCCGCAAGTCCTGTTCGCCCTCTCGCCCCACCATGCCGCGCTGTTCTTCCAGGCCCACCCCGGCCTGGCCTTCCTGTCCCTGGGCGCGGTGGTGTTGGCGGTGACCGGCGCGGAAACCTTGTACGCGGACATGGGCCACTTCGGCCGCAAACCCGTGCGCCTGGCCTGGCTCGGCCTGGTGCTGCCGTCCCTGACCCTGAATTACTTCGGCCAGGGCGCCCTGCTCATCGCCCATCCGGAAGCCATCGCCAGTCCCTTCTACCATCTGGCGCCGGATTGGGCGCTGTATCCCCTGGTGGTCCTGGCCACGGCCGCCACGGTCATCGCCTCCCAGGCGGTGATTTCCGGCGCCTATTCCATCACCCACCAGGCCATCCAGCTCGGCTACGCGCCGCGCATGCTGGTGCAGCACACCTCCCACCGGGAACGGGGCCAGATCTACCTGCCCGGCGTGAACTGGTCCCTGTTCCTCGCCGTGGCGGCCCTGGTGCTGGCCTTCGGCTCCTCCACCAACCTGGCCGCCGCCTACGGCATCGCCGTCACCGGCACCATGATCATCACCACCCTGCTGGTCTACGTGGTGGCGCGCCGGCATTGGGGCTGGGGCCCGGTGCGCGGCGGACTGATCCTGGGCGCCTTCCTCGCGGTGGACCTGGCCTTCTTCTCCGCCAACCTCAGCAAGTTCGGCGACGGCGGCTGGTTCCCCCTGGCCTTCGCGGCGGTGGTGTTTCTCTTCATGACCACATGGAAACGCGGCCGCGACCTGCTCAAGGACCGGCGCGACCGGGAAGCCATGCCGCTGACCGCCTTCGCGGAAAGCATGGCCTTGTCGGAGATTCCCACCGTGCCGGGCACCGCCGTGTTCCTCACCCCCCATCCGGACCAGGCGCCCCACGCGCTGCTGCACAGCCTCAAACATTACAAGTGCCTGCACGAACGGGTGGTGATCATGAACGTGAGCTTCACCGACGAGCCTTTCATCCCCATGCACCGGCGCGTCAAACTGGAAGCCATCGGCGGGCGTTTCCAGCGCGCGGTGGTGCGCTTCGGCTTCATGGACAAGCCGGACCTGACCAGGACCCTGCATACCTGCGCCGGCAAGGGCATGCCGTGCGATCTGACCGACACCACCTTCTTCCTGGGCCGGGAAACCCTGATACCCAAGAAAGGCTCGGACATGGCCTGGTGGCGCGAAAAACTGTTCATCGCCCTGTCCCGCAACGCCGGCGATCCGGCCACCTACTTCGGCCTGCCGCCCAACAGGGTGGTGGAACTGGGGGCGCAGGTGGTGCTGTAGGCCGGCCTGTAGGCTTTACTACAAAGACCGATGCGACATTTCGCCGATCCGGCCAATAATCCAATCCAATCAAAGCGTTGCGATACCCGCCGGAGGCTGGCCCAGCCCTTGCTTGCCTTAGGGTTAATCTTCTTCAACTCGCACGCGCAAAGGAATCAGCATGTCCCGCATCGGCCTCTTCTTCGGCAGTAGCACCGGCAATACCCGCAGGATCGCGAAGGCGATCAAGAAGCGCTTCGACGACGACACCATGGCCGAGGCTCTCAACGTCAACAAGGCCACGCCGGAACTGGTCGCGAGCTACGATTATCTGATCCTGGGCACCCCCACCCTGGGCGACGGCGATCTGCCCGGCCTGGACGCCGATTGCCAGCAACCCAGCTGGGCCGAATTCCTGCCCCAGTTGAAGGACGTGGATTTCACCGGCAAGACCGTCGCCCTCTACGGCCTGGGCGACCAGGAGAAATACACCGACAACTTCGTCGACGCCCTCGGCATCCTTTACGAGTTCGTCACCGCCCGCGGCGCGAAGGTGGTGGGCGCCTGGCCCAGCGACGGCTACGACTTCATGGCCTCGAAAGCCGAGAAGGACGGCGAATTCGTCGGTCTGGTCCTGGACCAGGACAACCAGAAGCAGCTCACCGACGACCGCTTGGAAACCTGGCTGCGGCTGATCAGCGGCGAATTCGGCCTGAGCTTGTAAGCCGGCGGGATCAGGGCGCTTTCCACGCCAGCGCCGCTGGCGAATCGACATCCCGGGTGACCGCGGCATCCGCGCACGGCAACAGGACGAGTTCCGGGGCATGGGCGTCGAGCAAGCGCCGGGCGCCCGCATCCCCCGCCAGGGCCAGCAAGTCCCGCCGATAATCCCGCCCGAAAGCCACGGGATGCCCGCGCCGGCCCTGATAGGTCGGCGCGGCGATGACGCTCGGCGCGGTCACCGCGCCGGCCACGGCGCGGATGGTCTCCGGGCGAATCCAGGGCATGTCCGCGAGGGCGATGAGCCAGCCATCGGCTTGCGGCGATTCGGCGACCCCCCAGGCCAGGCTCGCGCCCATGCCTTGCGCCGCATGCGGACAGACCGTGACCCGCAGGCCCGCCGCTTCCAGCAAGGCCACGAGTGCCGGGCTCGCGCCGTTGACCACCGCCAGGACGTCGCGCAGCGCGGCTTTCAGGTTGCGCGCGGCGGCCAGGGCCATGGGCGTGCCGTCGTCCAGGGGATGCGTCAGTTTGTCGGCGCCGAAGCGGCTACCCCGTCCAGCCGCGAGCAGGATGGCCCGCATCAGGCGCAGGCGGAATGGCCGGCCCGCTCGCTGGCGGCGGTCACCGTCACGCCATGGCGCAGGGCGGTGATCTCGGCCAGGATGGCAAGGGCGATCTCGGCCGGTGTCTTGCCGCCCAGGTCCAAACCCACCGGGCCGTGCAGCCGACCCACCTGTTGCGCGGAGAGGCCCAGTTCCAGCAGCCGTTCCCGCCGTTTCGCCTGGCTGCGCCGCGACCCCAGCGCGCCGACATAGAAGGCTTGTGAAGTCAGCGCCTCCAGCAAGGCCAGGTCGTCCAGCTTGGGATCGTGGGTCAGGGCCACCACCAGGGCGCGGGCGTCGCCGCCCAGTTCCCGCACCGTGTCGTCGGGCATGTCCGGGAGCAGCCGGATCGCGCCGTCGCCGCGCCAGGAGGCGCGGTACTCCTCGCGCGGCTCGCACACCAGGATTTCGTAATCCAGGGCCTGGGCCATGTCCGCGAGGAAACGGGTGATCTGACCGGCGCCGATGGCGAGCAGGCGCCAGCGCGGCCCGAACACGCGGGCCAGACGGCGGCCGTCGAAGGCGCAGACGTCCACGGGCTCGGCCGCGTCGAAACTCGTTGCGCCGGTATCCATATCCAGCACGCGGCGCAGGCAACGGCGCCCGCTCAGGGCCGCGAGGATGGGCGCCAGGGCGCCGGGCCCCGGCAGCGGCTCCAGCACCAGCTCCAGGGTGCCGCCGCAGGGCAGGCCGAAGCGGCGCGCGGTGCCGTTCTCCACGCCATAGGCGACCAGTTCGGGACGGGCGGGGAAGGCGGCCTGCACCCGCTCCAGCAGATCGGCCTCGATGCAGCCGCCGGATACCGAGCCGGTCAGCAAGCCTTGCTCGGACAGGGCCAGCATGGCGCCTTCCGGCCGCGGCGCGCTGCCGAAGGTGCGCACCACCGTGGCCAGGGCCACGCGCTGGCCCTGGGCGAGCCAGGCTTCGGCGGTGGTCAGGACTTCCAGGTCGGCGGATTGCATGGCAACGGACTCAGTCCAAGAGTTTCATGGTCGCCCCTCCATCCCCGCCCGACCACGCACGGCGGTGCGCGGCCGTCCGGCTTGGGCTGCGCGAGGCGGAAAACGCGACGTGGAATACGCGACGCGAAAGACGCGGCACGGACAGGTCGCCGCGAGTGCCGGCCGTGCGCTCAAGCAAGCGTCGTTCCCAACGGCAGCTTGCGCAGCCGCTTGCCGGTCGCGGCGAACAAGGCGTTGGCCAGCGCCGGGGCGACGGGGGGCACGCCCGGCTCGCCGACGCCGGTGGGGGGCGCCTCGCTGGCGACGATGTGCACTTCCACGCGGGGCATCTCCTTCATGCGCAGGATGCGGAAGTCGTCGAAGTTGGACTGCGCGGCCTTGCCGTCCTTCACGGTGATCTCGCTGTGCAGGGCGGCGGCCAGGCCGAAGCCGATGCCGCCCTCCATCTGCGCCTTGACCACGTCCGGCGTGACCGCGGTGCCGCAGTCCACCGCGCACACCACCCTCTCCACCTTGAACTCGCCGTCCGGCTTGACGCTCACCTCGACCACTTCCGCCACATAGCTGTTGAAGGACTCGTGCACCGCCACGCCTCTGCCCCAGCCCGCCGGCAGGGGTTTGCCCCAATCCGCTTTCTCGGCGGCCAGGTTCAATACGCCGAGATGGCGCGGATGGTCCTTGAGCAGGCCGCGCCGGAATGCCACCGGATCGGCCCCGGCCGCCTCGGCCAGTTCGTCCAGGAACACCTCGGTGACGAAGGCGGTGTGGGTGCTGCCCACGGAGCGCCACCACAACACGGGCACCGGCAGCTTGGGCGAGTGCAGGTCCACGTACAGGTTGGGGATGGCGTAGGGCAGGCTGGCCGCGCCTTCCACCGAGGTGTGGTCGACGCCGTTCTTCACCATGCCGCCTTCGAACGGGGTACCGGCGACGATGGACTGGCCGACGATGCGGTGCTTCCAGGCCACGGGCTTGCCTTTTTCGTCCACGCCCGCTTCCAGGGTGTGCAGGTAGCAGGGCCGGTAGAAGCCGCCGTGGATGTCGTCCTCCCGGGTCCACATCGTTTTCACCGGCACGCCCATGTGCTTGGCAACGTGTTTGGCGATATGCACGCCCTCGACGATGTAGTCGGATTTCGCATTGGCGCGCCGGCCGAAGCTGCCGCCGGCGAACAGGGTGTGGATGCGCACCTTCTCCGGGGCGATGCCCAGCACCGCCGCCGCGTTGCGCTGGTCGCCGGTCTGGAACTGGTCGCCGGTCCAGATGTCGCAGCCGTCCGCCGTCACCTGAACCACGCAATTGAGCGGTTCCATGGGTGCGTGGGCCAGGTAGGGCACCTGGAACTCGGCGCTGATCTTCTTCGCGGCGCCGGCCAGCGCCTTTTCGGCGTCGCCGTCGTTGCGTGCCACCGCGCCGGGTTTCCGCGCCAGATCGCGGTAGGACGCGAAGATGGATGCCGTGGACAGGCCGGCGCCGGGCCCCGGCGTCCATTCCACCTTGAGGGCCTGGCGGCCCTTGATGGCGGACCAGGTATCCGTCGCCACCACGGCGACACCGGCGGGAATCGCGAACACCGCTTTCACGCCGGGCGTCGCCAGGGCCTTGGCGGCGTCGAACGCCTTCAGGCTGTCGCCGAAACGGGGCGCTCGCGCCACCACGGCGGTGAGCATGCCGTCCAGGTACAGATCCAGGCCGAATTTCGCGCTGCCGTCGGACTTGGCCCGGGTGTCGGTGCGCTTGAAGCCCTTGCCGATGATCTTGAAGTCCTTCGCGGCCTTGAGTTCCACCTTGGCCGGCACCTCCAGCAGGGACGCCGCCTGGGCCAGGGCGCCATAGCCCAGGCGCTGGCCGGTGGCCGGATTCACCACCTGGCCCGCTTCGGCGACCAGGCCGGCGCGCGCCACTTTCCAGGTTCGCGCGGCGGCTTCCTTCAGCATCTCCCGCGCGGTGGCGCCGGCCTGGCGCAACTGCTGATAGGAGTTGGCCATGGCGGTGCTGCCGCCGGTGCCCTGCATGGGGCCCCAGAGCAGGTTGTTGTACAGGGTGTGGTCGGCGGGGGCGCTTTCCACGCGGATGTCCTGCCAGGGCACTTCCAGTTCCTCGGCCACCAGGGCGGGCAGGCCGGTGTTGACGCCCTGGCCCATCTCCAAATGCTTGATCAGCACGGTCACGGCGCCGTCCGGCGCGACGCGGATGAAGGCGTTGGGGGCGAAGGCCTCTCCCGCCGGCGTGGCTAGGGAGAGCTTGGCGGCGCGCGCGCTGGGCAGGTGGAAGCCCAGGGTGAGGCCGGCGCCCAGGACAGCGCCGGCCTTGAGGAATTCGCGCCGGGCGGGCTGTTGCAGGGGAGCGTCCAGTTTGGCATTCATGATCAGCCTCCCAGCTTCTGCGCGGCGGCATGGATGCCGGCGCGAATGCGTTGATAGGTGGCGCAGCGGCACAGGTTGCCGTTCATCGCCGCGTCGATGTCCGCGTCGCTGGGCTTGGGGTTGCCCGCCAACAGGGCGCTGGCGCGCATGAGCTGGCCCGAGTGGCAGTAGCCGCACTGGGGCACGTCCAGCTCCGCCCAGGCGCCGCGCAGGGCCTCGATGACCGGGCCGGCGATGCCTTCGATGGTGACCACGGCCTTGCCGGCCACATCCCCCACTTCCACGGAGCAGGCCTTGGCCGGCTTGCCGTCGATGTGCACGGTGCAGGCGCCGCAGAAGGACTCGCCGCAGCCGAACTTGGTGCCGGTGAGATGCAGGTGGTCGCGCAACACCCACAGCAGCGGCGTGTCCTCGGACACCTCCAAGCTATGGGGCTCGCCGTTGACGGTGAAACGAATCATGGCAGCCTCCTTGTCGAATCGATCGATCCATGCCGGATGTGCATCCGTGTCGCCCGGCGGCGGACCCCCGGATCATGCTAGCCCACGCGGATGAAACTCCCAAGACAGTTTGGACGGGGAAATGTTCAACGGGAAACGGCGTGGCCGGTTCGGATCAGTCGGAGCTGCCGGGCGGCAGCCAGGTCCGGAACACGGCATCGTAAGCCGGCGCCAGGCGCGCGGGCAGATAGCCTTGGGAGGCGGCGCGGGCGAGCCGGCTCAGGCGTTGGAAGGCCGCGTCGTCGTCCACCAGACGGGTCACGGCATCGAACCAGGGCGCCGCCACCGCCGGATTCAAGGGGGTCTTCGTGCGCGGGGTGTAGTTTTCCGGCAGAGGCAGCACCAAGCCGCCCTCGCCCACCGTCTCCGGCAGGGCGCCCCGGTCCGACACCAGGGGCACGGCGCCGTTGGCCATGGCCTCCAGCGCCACCCGGCCCGCCGCCTCCTCCACCACCGAGGGCGCCAGCAGCAGCCGGCAGTGGGCCCAGACGTCGGCCACGCGGGGCGTCGCCGGCGCGAACATCAGGTTGGGGAAACGGCTCAGGTCCACCCCCGCCGCCTGGCCCGCCGCCAGCAGGTGGGCGGCCCGGGCGCGGCCTTCCACCACCAGCAGGGGAATGTCCGGCCGCTCCCGGCCCAGGCGTTCCGCCAGCCGCGCCAGCAGCCACAGGCCCTTGGCCGGTTCGGGATTGATGAAGGTGACGAACACCGGTTCGTGGGCCTCGGCGACGACGCCTTCCGCCACCAGGGGCGCCGGCAGCAGCGCCACCTCCTCTCCCCAGGCGGCCCGGTAGCGTTGCGCGAGGAAGCGGCTGGGGGCGAGAAAGGCATGGCAATGGCGCGGACGGCGCGGGAGATAGGCCAGGTTGTGCAGGGCGAACACCACTCGGGCGCCGTCCCCGGCCAGCGTCTCGCGCCGGGCCAGATCGCCGGGATCGTCGCCGAAGGTGAGCACGACCTGGGGCCGGAATTCCCGCCGCAGGCGGTCCAGGTGGGCCCGGTACACCGCGCCCAGGTCACGCTCCCAGGCATGCTTGCGGGCCGGGTCGGTGACCAGGATCTCGTGGCTCACGCCCCGGGAGCAAAGCTCCAGCACCTCGCAATCGGCGCGGGCGAAGCTCCCGGCGCGCGCGACCGCGTGGCCGGCCCGGGACAAGAGGGCGCCGTGGTCGGCGTCCGTGTCGCCTTCGCAGCCGCTGGTGGCCAGGGCGCGCACGTCCCAGCCGCGCGCCGCCAGCAGTTCGGCCGCCTGGCGCATGGACTGGGCCGCCCCGCTGGTGGGGTCGAAGGGCGACTGCCCCAGCAGCAGGAGCAGGCGCGGCGCGTTCATCCCGGGCGCGGGCGGATCAGCCGGCGCGGCGTCCAAGGGCGCGCAGGCGCCGGCCCAAGAGGCCCATGCCGGCGAGCAGCATGGCCCAGGTCTCGGGTTCCGGCACCGGCGCGGCCAGGCTCAGGTAGACGCCATGGGCGCCGTAGCTGATGTAGCCGACGCCGCCGTTGACGACGGCCAGGTCGAAGCGGCCGCTGATAAGGCCGTCGCTGCTCACCAGGGTGAGCACTTCACCTTCCTGCAAAGTGTAGTCCAGGGTCAGCACCAGGTCGCCATCCAGGCTGAGGTCGCCGCTCACCGCCAGCCAGTCGTAGTCGACGCCCTGCTCGCCGCCGAACACTTCCATGCTCAATATGCTGGCGTCGCTGAAGGCGAGGTCGCCGTCCACGCTCAGCATGCCGCCGGCATAGTCGCCGCCGGGCTGCACCACGGCCGCCCCGATCAGGATGGTCGCCGGGCTGGCCACGCTGCCGTAGCCCGCCAGCACGCCGCCGTCGAAGCGCAGGGTGCCGGCCGCCAGGCGTCCGTCCACCCAGGTCATGCCGGCGCTCTGGATGTAGCTGCCGGCGCCCTCGATGGCGCCGCCCGCGCCCACTTCCACGTAGCCCGCGTTGGCGATGGCGCCACTGTTGTTCACCTGGCCGTAGTTGAAGAACATGCCGCCGTCGTGGACGTTCAACTGGCCACCGGCGTTGTTGTTGAAGACGCCGGTCTCGGTGTTGTCCAGCTCGCCGTGGACGTCGAACACGCCGTCGTTGTTGACGGTATGGTCGCTGCTGTTGACGAACCAGCCCTCGTTGTTCACCACGCCGCCGAACAGGTTGTTCAGGGTGCCCGCGTTCTGGAAGCTGGCGCCGCCCAGGTTCTGCAGCAGGCCCGCGTTGTCGAACACGCCGCCCAACTGGTTCTCCACCGTGCCCGCGTTCTGGAAGGCGGCACCCCCCAGGTTCTTCAGCAGACCACCCGACTGGTTCCGCACCGTGCCGTTGTTCTGGAAGCTGGCGCCACCCAGGTTTTGCAGCAGGCCCGCGTTCTCGATGGTGCCGCCGTTGTCCAGGCTGCCGGCGTTCTGGAAACTGGCGCCGCCGAGGTTCTGCAACAGGCCGGACATGGAGAAGTTGGCATCGGCATGGTTCTCCACGGTGCCGCTGTTGATCAGGGTGCCTTGGTGCTGGAAGGAGGCGCCGCCCAGGTTGGCGAGCAGGCCGGCGTTTTCCAACTGGCCGTCGTACTGGCCTTCGAAGCCGCCCTGGTTCTGGAAGCTGGCCCCGCCCAGGTTCTTCAGAAGGCCGGACAGGGCCACCGTGCCACCCAGCAGGTTCTGGAAGCTGCCGCTGTTTTCCAGGACGCCGCCGTAGTTGACCCGGAAGGTGCCGGCGTTGCCGAACACGGCCGCGGCCTCCACCTTGAAGGTACCGTAGGTCTCGATCACCTTGCCCGGGATGTTCTGGTAGTTCTCGGCGATGACCCGGGTGCGGCCGCTGGCGGTGCCCAGGCCCGTGGTCAGGCCGAGATCGATGATCTGGTCGTTGCCCGACACGGTCAGGGTGTCGCCGTTGAGGCTGCCCTGGGTGTCCTCGTAGCCCGAGCGGGCGAGGGGGTCGGTCCAGTCCACGGTGAGCACGGCGAACCAGTAGGGGCTGTCGACCCAGGTCCAGTTGTCCACGTTCACCTGCATCTCGCCCTGGTATTCGTATCTACCGGCGGTGTCCGTGTAGCCGTAGACGGTGCTGGAGGCCAGGGTGCCATAGTTGCCCGGAACCGTCTGCCAGTTGTCCGGCGTATAGGGCTGCTCCAGCAGGCCCACCGTCAGGCGCCAGCTCACCCCGGTGTGGTCATAGGCGGGAAAGGCGGGCTCGGTGTGGGTGAAATCCACGGTGAAGTCGAAGGGGGCGGCCAGGAAATCCCCCGGATTGAGCTCGCCGCTGATGCTGCCGCCCCAGGCGAAGGCCATGCCGGTCACGTCGTAGCGGCGCAGGGTGAGTTCGTAATAGGGATTCCAGGCCCAGAACAGGCCGTCGTCGATGGTCTTGGCGCCGGTCAGGCTGAGCCCGCCGCCGTTGGGAACCGCGTCCGCGGCGGCATCGTCCAGCCAGGACATGAACCAGCCGGAACTGGAGTATTCCCCGACCACGGAGAACTCGTGCACCAGGTCCACCGCCTGGGCGGCGGGGGCGGTGGCGGCCAGGGGAAGGACGACGAGGCTCGTGGTACCGGCCAGGGCGCGGGCGCGCTCCATCAGGTTGCGTGCGGACATGGGTTTGCTCGGGTTGGCGAAGGTGGACGGACATCAAGCAACGTATGTGCCATCCGGTTTTCGCGAGGGTCGCCCGGCTGCGTCGCTGCGCCGCTGTTCCGCTCGGCCATCCATGGGCGAGGCCAAGGCCCGGCGCCGGATTTGGCGGCAAACGGGAAAGCGGCCGGACGCGTCGCGGCAGGCATCCGCCGCCTGGTCATTCACCCGCTTGCGCGCCGGCCGCGCCGGCGGCCGCATGGCCTTTGTAAATGCGCGCGACACCCCCGATCAGGGGGTTGGCAATCCGGATTTCGCGACGTGGCTGCCGGTGCGGCGCAGCCCGGTCCTCGCCGTCTCAGGCGCCCGGCGTTTTTACCGCCAGCCGTTTCGCGATCTCGCCGTCGCAGCGCATGCCCAGGCGCCGATACGACTCGGGATTGTCGATGGATTGATGCAGCGGCAGGGAGAGCCCGTCATAAACGTATTTGAGCTGCTGGAAGAAGTGCGCGCGGGAGCGTTCCAGGTTGCGCGCGCCCCCGTATTCCAACGCATCCGCGTTGAAGACTATTCGTGTGATCGCGCGGATTTCATCGGGCAGCCGGCGCAGCACGTCCCGATCGAACAACTGGTGCAGACGTTCGTGGCCCAGGACCACGGCATAGGCGCAGGACTCCTCGGGGAACTCCTTCGCCACATAAATGACGGGCACGGTCGTGATACGGGTGGTCATGGACAGCCGTTGCGCCGAGGCGCCGGGTTGCGGCGGATTGAACGCGAGTTCCGTCTTGAACCGGTTCTGGAACAGGCCCAGGCCGTACTCGGCGGGAAAACCGCCCTTGGCCTGCGCCAGGGTAATCTCGGCGATGGATTTGGAATGGTCGACGACCAGTTGCCCATGCTCGATGACGACCCGGTTCGCGACCTCCCAGGCAAGCGCCTTTCCCGCCCAGCAAAAGCCCAGGACGAACAGGACGGGCAAGACGTGGCGCAGCGGCATGCGCATGGATCGGTCGAAATGGCGTGGCATCGGCGAAGTTATCGGTCAGACACGCGGGGAATTGAGCTTCAGGCCAATGAACGCCAGGCCCGGCGAACCCGGCACGGGCCGCCCGGTTTTTTTCTGGTGCGCCCCGGTTTTTCCTGGTGCATGGCAGCATTTCACGCCGACTTGTGCACATGACGGGGCTTGACAGATTCGCATCGCGCAAGTAACCGGATAAGCATCAGGGCTGATTTGCAAGTATTTGTTTTTTATATTGAAATTTACTGCATAAAAATTACTCCGAGACCATAAGTCGCCGTTTCTTAAGCTTTTTTTACGGCTATCGGCAGACTTTTCAACAGAGTTATCCACAAGTCCCGTGGACAACCTGGAAAGCTCGTTTCAGATGAAGTAGTTCATCCGTACTTCGGTGAAATCACTTTAACAAACACCGCCAGTTGAGCATCCCCGGAAGTGGCATTGCGCGAGGCGGAAATCACTCGCCGCCACCGCTGCCCCCCATGCGGCCGATGGCCAGATTCGCGGCCGCCGTGCGGGTCTCCACGCCCAATTTTTCGAACACGTGTTCCAGGTGTTTGTTCACGGTGCGCGGGCTGGTGCCCAGGATGTCGCCGATGTCCTTGTTGGTCTTGCCCTTGCAGACCCAGTGGAGCACTTCCGCTTCGCGGGCGGTAAGGCGGAACGCGGCCATGAGCCCCTCGATGGCGGCGGCATGGTTTTCCTCGCGCAACACCAGCAGGAGTTCCGTTTCCTGGGCCTCGCCTTCCTGGCCCGCGTTGCGCGGATCGTGCAGGGAAGCGAGCAGGCGGCGCGCGTCCCGCGCCACCAGGACCGGCGCCTCCCGGTTCTCCCGCGCGGCCTGCTGCGCCTCGCCGATCCAGGCGAGCAGCCGGGCCGGCGCCAGATCCAGCAACGCGTCCGGATCCAGGTCGAAATAGTCCTTGAGCAGCTTGCGCGCCAGGGGCGTCTGCCAGAGCAGGCGGCCGTCGCTGCCGCGCACCACCACGGTGGCCTGGCCGAAGGCGTCCAGGGCGGTGCGCGCCTGCTTCATCTGGCGCGCGTTCTGCATATGGGCGGCGATGCGGGCCAGCACTTCCCGGGGCTTGATGGGCTTGGTGACGTAATCGGCGCCGCCGGCGGCGAAGGCGGCGACCACATGCTCGGTTTCGGTCAGGCCGGTCATGAAGACGATGGGGATGGGCTGGGTCACGTAATCCGCCTTCAGCCGGCGCGCCACCTCGAAGCCGTCCATGCCGGGCATGACCGCGTCCAGCAGGATCACGTCCGGGCGGCTCTGGCGCGCCCGCTGCAGGGCGGATTCGCCGTTGGTGGCGACCAGCACCGTGTAGCCCGCCTCGTCCAGCGCGTCATGCAGCAGGGACAGGTTTTCCGGCACGTCGTCGACGATGAGGACGATGTCGTTGTTCAGGCGGTCGAGGCTGCTCATGGCCGTGCATTGTAGGAGCCGGCGCCGGCCCGGGAAAAACCGTGTCCCGGCGCGGGCCGGAACTCGCCGCGCACGGTTGCGGCCGGATCGCGCCGTCTCATGCTTCCCCGCCTCATGTTTCCCCGCCTCATGTTTCCTCCTGCAAGGCCTTGCGCAGGATTTCGCGCATGGCGTCGAACTGGAAGCGGCGCGCGAGTTGGCGCATGACGGCGACGAACTCGCCGTGGCGATCATCCAGATTTTCGATCTCCTCCAGTTTCGCCAGGATGCCGCGCGGGAAACCCAGTTCCACCTGTTGGTCCAATGCGCGCAGGTGTTCCACGGCGGGCGGCACCAGTCGCGCGGGCGCGGGGGATTCGGCGGGCGCCGGCGCGGCCTGTGGGGCGCGCTCCGAGGTCACCCATTCCAGCCGCAGGCGGTGGCCGATCCATTCGAGCAGTTCGTCCATGCGCACCGGCTTGGTGAAGAACGCTTCCGGGCCGATGCCCGCGTCGTTGTCCATGCCCTTGTCGAAGGCGTTGGCGGAGATGACGGCGATCTCCAGATCGGCGTGCTCGCCCCGGGCGACCCCCTCGCGCAGGCGGCGGATGGTCTCCCAGCCGTCCATGCCGGGCATGGCCAGGTCCATGAAGACGAGATGGGGTTTGGCGTGGGGCACCAGATCCAGGCATTCCTGGCCGGAGGCGGCCTGGGCGAGCTGGAAGCCCAGGGGTTCCAGCACGCTGGCGAGCAGTTCCCGATCGTTCTTTTCGTTATCGACGATGAGGATGCGCCGGCGCACGCCCATGTAGCCGATGCGCTGGGCGCGCGGCCGTTCCCGCGCCGCCTGGGCGGCGTGCAGATGGGGCAGGTAGAGGCGGATGCGGAACAGGCAGCCCGCGTCGCGGCCTTTGGGCGGACTCTCCACGGTCAGTTCGCCGCCCATCAGGTCGGTGAGCATCCTCGCGATGGTCAGGCCCAGGCCGGTGCCGCCGGTGGCGCCGACGGAAGCCGCGCTGCCCCGGGAGAAGGGCTCGAAGATGCGCGCCAGTTCCTCGCCGGGGATGCCCGGACCGGTGTCCTCGATCTCGAAATGGGCCATTTCCCGTTGATACTTCAGGTTGAACACCACCTGGCCGCGGGCGGTGAACTTGACCGCGTTGCCCAGGATGTTGATGAGTATCTGGCGCAGGCGACGCTGGTCGGCGCGCACCAGGGCGGGCAGATCGGCCTGGGGCTGATAGTGGAAGGCGAGCCCCTTGTCCCGGGCCTGCACCTCGAACATGGCGACGATCTGGCGCACGAACTCGGGGAATTCCAAAGGCTTCACGTCCAGGGACAGCTTGCCGCTCTCGATGCGGGCGATGTCCAAAGTGCCCTCGATAAGGGACAGCAGGTGGTCGCCGCTCTTGCGGATGACGCTGACCGCCTGGCGCCGGTTCGCGGGGATCGCCTCGTCCCCGTCCAGGATTTGCGCGTAACCCAGGATGCTGTTCAGCGGCGTGCGCAATTCGTGGCTGATGGCGGTGATGTAGCGGCTCTTCGCCTGATTGGCCTGGTCGGCCGCCCGCTTGGCCTTTTGCAGCAAATCGTCGGTGCGGCGGTGGGATTCGATCTCCCGCATCAGCAACTGGGTCTGCCGATTGGATTCCTCCTGCGCCACCTGCCGGCTCTTGTGGGTCAGCACCAGCCACCAGGCGACGATGCCGGACACCAGCAACAACACGGAAAAAGCGCGCAGGAAGGATTCCCGCAGCGCGGGCAGCAGTTCGGCCGAACCGTCCGCCAGCGCCAGCACCTCCTGGTAGTAGAGCAGGCCCACCAGCAGGGCGAGGAAGGGCACGACGCCGGCCATCAAGAGCAGGTAGTGGCCCAGCCCCGCCTCCAGATAGGGCCGCGCCCGGGCCGGCAGAAAACGCTCCAGCAGCCCGGCCCATTGCTCCCCCAGGCGCGCCTGGGGTTTGCACAGGTCGTGGCAGCGGGCGTCCAGGGAACAGCAGAGCGAGCAGATGTGGTCCTGGTAGGCGGGACATTGGGCCAAATCCTCGCCTTCGTAGTCCTTGCCGCAGATGCAACAGGTGTGGGTGGCGGGAGACGGATTCGCCCCAGGTGCGGGCCTGCTCCCCCCTTTGGAAAAGGGGGGCGGGGGGGGATTCAAGGCCGTGTACATCAGCGGGGGTTCCGACGAATCCCCCCTGCCCCCCTTTTCCAAAGGGGGGGATGACGTTTCGGCCTGGCGCGCGATGTAGTAGCGCCCGCCCGTCAGCCACGCGATCAGCGGAGAACACACCAGCGCCGCACCCAGGGCGATGAAGGTGGAGAAGGGTTGCGCCACCGCGCCGAACAGCCCCACATAGGCCGCCACCGACAATCCGGAGGCGATGCCCATGGCCCCCACGCCCACCGGATTGATGTCGTACAGGTAGGCGCGGCGGAACTCGATGCCCGGCGGCGACAGGCCCAGGGGCTTGTTGATGACCAGATCCGCCGCCACCACCATCATCCAGGCCACCGCCACGTTGGAATACAGGCCCAGCACCCGGCCGAGGGCCTGGAACAGGTCCAGCTCCATGAGCATCAGGGCGATCAGGGTGTTGAACACCACCCACACCACCCGGCCCGGGTGGCTGTGGGTGAGGCGGGCGAAGAAGTTGGACCAGGCCAGCGACCCGGCGTAGGCGTTGGTGACGTTGATCTTGAGCTGGGAGATGACCACGAACACGGCGGTGGCCGCCACCGCCCAGCCGTAGTGGGGAAACACGTATTCCCAGGCCACCACGTACATCTGGTTCGGGTCCACCGCCCGTTCCGTGGGCACCATGTGGCTGATGGCCAGCCAGGCCAGCAGGGCGCCGCCGAACATCTTGACGACGCCGGGCAGCACCCAGCCCGGCCCGCCCACCAGCACGCCGGTCCACCAGCGGCGGCGGTGGGCCGGCGTGTATTCCGGCATGAAGCGCAGATAGTCGGCCTGCTCGCCCATCTGGGTGATGAGCGCCAGGCCCACGGCCATGGCCGCGCCGAACAGGTGGATGTCGAATGCCGCGCTGCCCTTGCCGGCATAGCCGACGATGCCGGCGAAGGCGTGGGGATCCTGGACCAGCAGGAACACGTAGGGCAGCACCAGCATGACCAGCCACACCGGCTGGGTCAGGGTCTGCAGCCGGCTGATGGCGGTGACGCCGTGGGTCACCAGGGGAATCACCACCAGGGCGCAGATCAGATAGCCCCAGGCCGGTGGAATGTCGAAGGCCAGCTCCAGGGCGTAGGCCATGATGGCCGCTTCCAGGGCGAAGAAGATGAAGGTAAAGCTGGCGTAGATCAGGGAGGTGATGGTGGAGCCCAGGTAGCCGAAGCCGGCGCCCCGCGTGAGCAGGTCCATGTCCAGGCCGTAGCGGGCCGCGTAGATGCTCACCGGCAGGCCGGCGAGGAAGATGATCAGGCCGGTGGCGAGGATCGCCAGGGTGGCGTTGAGGAAACCGTAGTTGACCAGCAGGGTCGCTCCCACCGCCTCCAGCACCAGGAAGGCCGCCGCGCCGAAAGCGGTGTTGGCGACCCGTCCTTCCGACCACTTGCGGTAGCTGCGCGGCGTGAAGCGCAGGGCGTAGTCCTCCAGGGTCTCGTTCGCCACCCAGGTGTTGTAGTCCCGGCGCACCTTGACCACGCGCTGCACGGCATCGGCGGATTCGGGGATGGGTGGGGCCGGTTCGGGCGTCATGCGGGGAATGGTTGCAGCCGGACTCGGCGCTGGCAAGCGACGCCGGCACGCGCGGCGGGCTACTTCAAGCCGTAGCGTTCCAGCTTGCGATACAGGGTGCGCTCGCTGACGCCGAGCAGATCGGCGACGGTGCGGCGGTGGCCGTCGTGGCGCGCGAGCAAATCGGCGATGTAGTCCTTCTCGGCGCCTTTCAGGCTGGGGTCGGAACGGCGCGGCGGTTTTTCCCGCGCGGATGCGACCGGCGCGTCCTGCTGGAAGACGATGTCGTCGGCGCCGATGAGGCTGTCCTGGCAGCGCAGCAGGGCGCGTTGCAGCAGGTTGCGCAGTTCCCGCACATTGCCGGGGAAATCGTAGTGCTTCAGTTTCTGGGCCGCCGCCTTGTCCAGATGGCAATGGGCGCGGCCGCCGCCGGCCATGCGCGCGAGCAGCACCTCCGCCAGGGCCGGGATGTCCTCGCGCCGGTCGCGCAGGGCGGGCAGCCGCACGTCGATGCCGGCGACCCGGTAATACAGGTCTTCCCGGAAGCGGCCCTGATCCACCCAATCGAGCAGGTTGCGGTTGGTGGCGGCGACGATGCGCACGTCGGCGCGCAGGGTGTCGGTGCCGCCGACGCGGCGGAACTCGCCGGTCTCCAACACGCGCAGCAGTTTGGCTTGTTGCGGCATGGGGATTTCCGCGACCTCGTCCAGGAACAGGGTGCCGCCGTCGGCCAGCTCGTACAGGCCCTTCTTCATCGCCGCGCTGCCGGTGAAGGCGCCCCGCTCGTGGCCGAACAGCTCGTTCTCGAACATGGCCTCGGGCACCGCCGCGCAGTTGATGGCGACGAAGGGCCGCCCGGCCCGGGGCGAGCGCTCATGCAGAAAACGGGCGGCGAGCTCCTTGCCGACGCCGCTTTCGCCGTAGAGCAGGATGGAGGCCTCCGCCTCCGCCGCCCGCGCCAGGTTGTCGATGCAGGCGAGGAAGGCGGGCGAGTGGCCGACCATGCGCATGTCCTCGCAGCCCAGGGGCAGGTCCGCTTCCAGGGGATGCAGGACTTCGGCCAGGTACAGCCCGCCGTCCTCGCCCCGGATCGGGTGGCCCTTGATGCGGGCGCGGCTGGCGAGACCCTTGCCGTCGTAATGGGTGTGCAGCACCTCGCTGCCCTCGCCGCTGGCGAACAGGGTGAGGTGGGGGCACAACTCGCCGTTCTCGTGGCAGGGCCGGGGCGAATGGTGGGACACCTCGTGGCAACGGCGTTGCAGCACCTCCTCCCGCTCCATGCCGTATTGCCGGCAATAGGCCGAGTTGGCGGCGACGATGCGGTAGTCCCGGTCGATGACCACCAGGGGGCGCTCGTTGATCTCGATGAGGGAGGCCAGGTCGGCTAAGGGCATGTCTTTTCCGGACGATATGACATGACAGATCGTAACGGTGTCATGACGTTCATGTCATGACATTTTCCCCGCGCGAAACGGGCGCCCCATCGAATCAAACGCTTGGCGCGCGCAGCGGCGTGGCATGGCCCTTGCAATAGTGTCCGCTCCGAACCTGTTAAAAGGATGGAGAGAGACATGACCGACAAGAAAAATTGGCATCTGCAACCCGGTGTGGCCATGAGCCCCGAAGTGGCCAACGAGGTGGCGAAGATCGCCTGCGCCCTGAA
Organism: Thiobacillaceae bacterium; assembly: GCA_044227325.1. Classification (GTDB taxonomy): domain Bacteria; phylum Pseudomonadota; class Gammaproteobacteria; order Burkholderiales; family Thiobacillaceae; genus PFJX01. The sequence goes on from JBGAFI010000004.1 coordinate 294,677, forward strand.
GAGCCTGTCCGCGTACACCACCTTCGCCATGGAACGCGAGGATTGCCCGGAAGACTTGCAGAAGATCGTCGAAGAAGGCCTGGACGCGATGACCCGCGTGTTCGTCTGGTAAGGCCCTGAAACCCCAAAACAAGCACTGGAGCATTCCTTAATGGCACGCATCGTCATTCTCGGCGCCGGCATCGGCGGCATGTCCATGGCCTATGAAATGCGCGAAGAGGCCCGCGCGGAAGACAAGATCACCGTCGTCTCCAATCACCCGTTCTTCCAGTTCACCCCGTCCAACCCCTGGGTCGCGGTCAACTGGCGCACGCGCGACGACATCACCCTGGAAGTCGCGCCCCTGCTGGAGCGGAAGGGCATCGAATTCATCGCCAGCGGCTGCAAGCGCGTGCACCCCGAGCGCAACGCCCTGGAACTGGAAGACGGGCGCGAGCTGGATTACGACTTTCTGATCATCGCCACCGGCCCCAAGCTGGCCTTCGACGAGGTGCCGGGACTGGGCCCCAACGGCCACACCAGCTCGGTCTGCCACGTGGACCACGCGGTGGAGTCCGGCAAGAAGTGGGAAAACTTCACCAAGGACCCGGGCCCCATCGTCGTCGGCGCGGTGCAGGGCGCCTCCTGCTACGGCCCCGCCTACGAGTTCGCCTTCATCATGGATACCGACCTCAAGCGCCGCAAGATTCGCGACAAGGTGCCCATGACCTTCGTCACCGCAGAACCCTACATCGGCCATCTCGGACTGGGCGGCGTGGGCGATTCCAAGGGCCTGCTGGAATCCGCGATGCGCGACCGCCATGTGAAGTGGATCTGCAACGCGAAGGTCACCAAGGTGGAAGACGGCAAGATGTTCGTCGCCGAGCACAACGAGGACGGCACGCTGAAGAAGGAGCACGAGCTGCCCTTCAAGTACTCCATGATGCTGCCCGCCTTCAAGGGCATCGACGCGGTGTTCGGCATCGAGGGCCTGACCAACCCGCGCGGCTTCATCAGCATCGACGCCTACCAGCGCAATCCCAAGTTCAACAACATCTACGGCGTCGGCGTGTGCGTCGCCATCCCGCCCGTGGAAGCCACCCCGGTGCCCACCGGCGCCCCCAAGACCGGCTACATGATCGAGACCATGGTGCGCGCCACCGCCCACAACATCCGCGCCGTCATGGACGGCAAGGAACCGGACCAGAAGGCCACCTGGAACGCGATCTGCCTGGCAGACTTCGGCGACACCGGCGCCGCCTTCGTCGCCCTGCCCCAGATTCCGCCGCGCAACGTGAACTGGTTCAAGGAAGGCAAGTGGGTGCACTTGGCCAAGATCGCCTTCGAGAAGTATTTCCTGCGCAAGATGAAGAAAGGCACCACCGAGCCCCTGTACGAGAAATACGTGCTGGGGGTGATGGGGATCAAGAAGCTGAAGTAAGCGCGGTTCTCCGCGTGGGTTCCAGGGCGCCATTGCGGCGCCCTGTTTTTTTTTGCGGCACGGCCTCGACGAGACCGGCCGCTCCTCCCCGGCATGCTGTCGCGCAACATGAAAACCGGTGGATTCCGTTGCCGAACCTGGACGCCGCGTCTAATTGTTTACCCTGACGCCATTTCCCTGACCGCCGGAACGAAATCCGGACCTCATTTTGCCGAAAAGCATAATGAAATCAATATGTCTTTCGACATGTCCACAAAGCTTTCAAGGGCATTGAGCGAACGGCGGGATGCCTCTTGGAAGCCAGGCCCGGACTCGCGCTCCGGGTAACGGGATATACACAGTCCACCGCTCAAGTTGTGTCCGGCCAGCCGCTGGACTTTGTCCAAACGGCCCAGCGTGAGAAGATCAGCATCCTCTAATGTATTGATGCGCCTCGCCCGGCAGCGGCCGCGGCGGAGCCCCTGGAAATGCGCGTGACCACCAGCCTTGCCGGCCAACGGGCCGGAGACGAAACCTCTCCCCTGCACGAGGAAGTCCGTACCACCACCTGCTACATGTGCGCCTGCCGCTGCGGCATCAAGGTGCACCTGAAGAACGGCGAGGTGCGCTTCATCGAGGGCAACCCCGAGCATCCGCTGAACCAGGGCGTGCTGTGCGCCAAGGGCTCCAGCGGCATCATGAAGCAGTATTCCCCCGCCCGCCTGACCCGGCCCCTGCGCCGCAAGGCGGGTTCGGACCGGGGCGCGGGGGAGTTCGAGCCCATCTCCTGGGAAGAGGCCTTCGCCATCCTGGAAGAGCGTCTGGGCAAGATCCGCTCCACCGATCCGAAGAAGTTCGCCCTGTTCACCGGGCGCGACCAGATGCAGGCGCTCACCGGCCTGTTCGCGCGCCAGTACGGCACGCCCAACTACGCGGCCCACGGCGGCTTCTGCTCGGTGAACATGGCGGCGGGCCTGATCTACACCATCGGCGGCTCGTTCTGGGAATTCGGCGGGCCGGACCTGGACCGGGCCAAGCTGTTCTTCATGCTGGGCACGGCGGAGGACCACCATTCCAATCCGATGAAGATGGCCCTGTCCAAGTTCAAAAGGAACGGCGGCCGCTTCATCTCCATCAACCCGGTGCGCACCGGCTACTCCGCCATCGCCGACGAGTGGGTGCCGATCCGCCCGGGCACCGACGGCGCCCTGCTGCTGGCGCTGATCCACGAGATCATCAAGCAGGGCCTGTACGACCGCGAATTCCTGGTCAACTACAGCAACTCGGCGGAACTGGTGAACCAGGATCCGTCCAGCCCGGAATACGGTATGTTCGTGCGCTTCGAGGTGCCGCCGGAAGAAGGCTGTTTCGACCCGCAGAACAAGCTGTGGTGGGACCGGGAGCTGAACCGGCCGGTGTCCACCCAGACCCCCGGCGTGGAGCCGCGCCTGATGGGCGACTTCAAGCTGGCGGACGGCACGCCGGTGAAACCCGCGTTCCAGTTGCTGTCCGAACGAGTGGAGCACTACACCCCGGAATGGGCCGCCGGCATCACCGGCATCCCGGTGGAGACCATCCGCCGCCTGGCCCATGAGATGGGCGTCACCGCGCGCGACCAGAAGATCGAGCTGCCCATCGCCTGGACCGACGTGTGGGACAACGAGCACAGCACGGTCACCGGCAACCCGGTGGCCTTCCACGCCATGCGCGGCCTCGCGGCCCACTCCAACGGCTTCCACAGCATCCGCGCCCTGGGCATCCTCATGTCTCTCTTGGGCACCATCGACCGGCCCGGCGGGTTCCGCCACAAGGCGCCGTTTCCGCGTCCCATCCCGCCCTGCGCGAAGACGCCGAAGGGACCGGAAGACGTGCGGCCGGACACGCCGCTGAACGGCATGCCCCTGGGCTGGCCGGCCGACCCGGACGACCTGTTCGTGGACGCGGCGGGCCAGCCGGTGCGCATCGACAAGGCCTTCTCCTGGGAATATCCGCTCTCGGTGCACGGCCTCATGCACAACGTCATCACCAACGCCTGGCGCGGCGATCCGTACAAGATCGACACCCTGCTGATCTTCATGGCGAACATGGCGTGGAACTCCACCATGAACACGGTGGAGGTGCGCAAGATGCTGAACGACAAGGATGAAACCGGGGAATACAAGATCCCCTTCATCGTCGTCGCCGACGCCTTCCAGTCGGAAACGACCGCCTTCGCCGATCTGATCCTGCCGGACACCACCTACCTGGAACGCCACGACGCCATGTCCATGCTGGACCGGCCCATTTCCGAATTCGACGGGCCGGTGGATTCGGTGCGCATTCCCGTGCTGCCGCCCACCGGCGAGTGCAAGCCGTTCCAGGAAGTGCTCATCGAGCTGGGTTCGCGCCTGAAGCTGCCCGCCTTCACCACGCCGGAAGGCAAGCGCAAGTACCGGGACTATCCGGACTTCATCACCCACTTCGAGACCGCGCCGGGTTCCGGCATCGGCTTCCTGGCGGGCTGGCGCGGCAAAGGCGGCGAGAAGTCCATGAAGGGCGAGCCCAACCCCAACCAATGGCAGATGTACGAGCAGAACAACTGCGTGTTCCACTACCACCTGCCCAAGTCCTACCAGTACATGCGCAACTGGAACCAGGGCTACCTGCAATGGGCCCAGGCCCACGGCATGACGCGCCACGCGGAACCCATCAACATCCACATCTATTCCGAGGTATTGCAGAAATTCCGCCTCGCCGCCCAGGGCAAGACCGACGGTCGCCAGCCGCCGGAATCCCTGCGCAAGCGCGTCGAGACCTATTTCGACCCGCTGCCCTTCTACTACGAGCCTCTGGAAGCCAGCCTCAGCGACAAGCACAAGTACCCCCTGAGCGCGGTGACGCAGCGCCCCATGGCCATGTATCACTCCTGGGACAGCCAGAACGCCTGGCTCCGGCAGATCCACGCCTACAACCACCTCTATGTGAACCCGCTGGCGGCGCGCGCCCAGGGCATCGGCGACGGCGACTGGATCTGGGTGGAAAGCCAGTGGGGCAAGGTGCGCTGCCTGGCCCGCTACTCCGAGGCGGTGGAACCCGGCACGGTGTGGACCTGGAACGCCATCGGCAAGGCCGCCGGCGCCTGGAACCTGGGTCCCAAGGCCAACGAAAGCCAGCAGGGCTTCCTGCTCAACCACCTGATCTCCGAGGAACTGCCCCCCAACGGGGACGGCGAGCACCTCTCCAACTCCGACCCGGTGACCGGCCAGGCCGCCTGGTACGACGTGCGGGTACGCATCCACAAGGCCGAGGATGGCGCCCACGACACCTGGCCCCAGTTCGCCGCCGTGCCCCCCGCGCCGGGAACGACGCCAAGACGGCCGTGGCAGAGCTATTTCGCCGGCCTGTTCGGAGGTGGCCGCAAATGACCCAGCTCGCCCTCGTCATCGACCTCAACGTCTGTGTCGGCTGCCATGCCTGCGTCACCAGTTGCAAGCAATGGAACACCTCCGGCGCGGCCGGCCCGCTGTTCGACGACAACCCCTACGACAAGGACCCCACCGGCACCTTCTTCAACCGGGTGCAGACCTACGAGGTGGGCGAATATCCCTGCACCGAGACCCTGCACTTCCCCAAGTCCTGCCTGCATTGCGAGGATCCGCCCTGCGTGCCGGTATGCCCCACGGGCGCCAGCTACAAGCGCAAGGAGGACGGCATCGTCCTGGTGGACTACGACAAGTGCATCGGCTGCAAGTACTGCTCCTGGGCCTGCCCCTACGGCGCGCGGGAGCTGGACGAGAAACAGCAGGTGATGAAGAAGTGCACCCTGTGCGTGGACCGCATCTACGACCAGAGCATTCCGGAGGATCGGCGCAAGCCCGCCTGCGTCATTTCCTGCCCCACCAGCGCGCGCCTGTTCGGCGACGTGCACGACCCGGAATCGGAAGTCTCCATCGCCATCCGCGAGAGCGGCGGCTACCCGCTCATGCCCGAGTGGGGCACCAAGCCGGCCAACCACTACCTGCCCCGGCGCAAGACCAAGATGCGCATCCACGAGGACGAGCTGGTGCGCGCCGACAACCCGCTCAAGAAGGAAGACATCCGCCACGAGGTCAGCAAGGACGCGACCCTGGACGACTGGCTGATGTAAGGGCTGAGTTGGTGATCCTTCCCAACCTCCTTTGCCCTCGTGTTCCTCCCTTTGGAAAAGGGAGGACAGGGGGGATTCCTCTGCCACCCGCTAAGGTTCCAGTCCTTGAATCCCCCCCAGCCCCCCTTTTCCAAAGGGGGGAGAAAACCCGCGTCACCTGTATTCAATATTTGGAATTGACATGCACCCCGCCATCTCCGTCGTCTTACTGACCACCCTGCTCGGCGTCGGCCAGGGCCTGTTCCTCGCCCTCTTCTCCAGCCAGGCCTACACCAGCGTCAACGTGCTGCCCACCCAGCCGGGCAACTACTACGCGTTGGGCGGACTGATCGCCGTGCTGTTTCTGGCCGGCGGCCTGATCGCCTCCTTTTTCCACCTGGGCCACCCGGAGCGGGCCTGGCGCGCGGCCACCCAGTGGCGCACCTCCTGGCTGTCGCGGGAGGTCATCGCCCTGCCGGCGGTCATGGGCCTGATCGCCCTCTATGCCCTGGTCAACTGGCTGGGCCTGGACTACGACCTCTATGACATCGGCATGCCGGACCAGGTGGCCCTGAGCGTCGGCGTGATCGCCGTGATCGCGACCCTGGCCCTGTTCGTGTGCACCGGCATGATCTACGCCGCCATCAAATTTCTGCAGGAATGGGCCAGCCCGCTCACCGTGGTGAACTACTTCCTGCTCGGCACCGCCTCCGGCTTCACCTTCGCCAGCGCCTACGCCGCGCTGCGCGCCCCCGACCTGGCGCCGTTCTACGGCGGCTGGGCCATCGCCCTGAGCCTGGCGGCCCTGCTCACCCGCGCCGCTTCGCTGATTCGCAACGCCCGCATCAAGCGGGTCTCCACCCTGCAAACCGCCATCGGCGTGCGCCATACCCACGTGCAGCAACGCTCCATGGGCATGATGGGCGGCGCCTACAACACCCGGGAATACTTCCACGGGCGCACCCTCGCCTTCCTGAAATCGGTGAAATGGGTCTTCCTGGTCCTGGCCTTCCCCGTGCCGGTGCTGCTGCTCTGGGCGGGGCTGGCGGGCGGTGGCGCCCAGATACTGATGCTGGCCTTCGCCATGCAATACCTGGGCCTGCTGTTCGAGCGCTGGTTCTTCTTCGCCCAGGCCAACCATCCCCAGAATCTGTACTACCAAGTGGTGGGCTGAGGAGGTTGCGGCTTCGCCACGCAGCAGGCCGCGGCGTCCCGCGCAACGCGAGTAAGCTGACGGGCGAAACTTCCGGCGGGTAAAACCGTCTCTCAGGATCAAACTTCCCGCTCGAGGTCCACCTTGAAATCCAAATCGATACTTCTGGCCCTGGCCATCCTTCCCCTCGCGACAGCCGGCGTCCGGGCCGACAACGCCCCCGCCGCGACAGCGGAACACGCCGCCCGGCCCGCCTCCGCCGTGGTCAACATGGCCGATCGTTGCGCCAACTTCACCACCAACACCTGGGGCTTCAAGGGACCGCGCAATTTCCTGAAATGGCTGGATATCTTCAGCGACCCGGGCATCTATCTCGAATACGCCAAGCGCGGCATGGACCCGCAATTCTGGGTCGCCGGCCTGGACAGCCTGATGGACCCGGGCACGCCCAGAAACTACCTGGAATGGACCAATCCGGAGATCTATTCGAAATGGGCGCGCGCGGCGGGCGAACCCGAGTTCTACACCGCCGTGAACAGCATCCTGTTCGACCCCGGCCGCATGATGCGCTGGGTCATGCTGCCCCTGGACGGCAAGGCCTGGGAACTGGCCGGCACCGCCATCAACCCGGCCACCTGGCTGAAATGGCTGAACGCGCCGCTCGATCCCAAGACCCAGGCCCTGATCGCCAAGGCCGCCAATCCGGAAACCGCGCAACGCTGGCTGGACGCCCTGGGCGATCCGAAAAACGCGCCGTGGCTGTATGCGCCGGCCACCGGCTACGGCGCGCAGCCCGCGTTCTGGCGCATACCGGCGTCAAATCAGGTGCAACCTGGTTCGCCGCTGTAGTTCATGCAAACGTCCGGATAGCGCCCGGGCAATTCATCCGACTCGTAACGAACAAGCCCGCCGAATGGCGGGCTTGTTCGTTGTGGGTGGAACTCGGTGCGGCGCAATTCCCGTTGCGGGATGATGTCCTCCCCGAGCGCCACCAGGCCTTGGATGTACCGGTTCTGGCGGAACGCCGTCCCGCTCCATGCGTCGATGGTGTGGTAGTACGCGGCGTAGGCCGCTTCCATGTCTTCACTGAAGTTGTGCGTGATGTACAGGGACTGCGCGGGCCGCTGCGCAATGGGGGTGTAGATGCAGGCCAGATCCGCGTCGAAGGCCCGGCTCATGCGGGCGATCAGCGTGGGCCAGCGCTCGGGCTCAAGCGCCGCCTGGTAGATGTCGCCCACCAGTTCCAGCAGATCCTTGTCCGGATCGGATGCGCCTCGTTTCATGCCGGGCCACCTCGGTTGTTGTCGTATCCCTGATGCCGCCCGCCATGTTTTCCCACAAAATAAACTGATGGAAAACCTTATGGGCCATTACTAATAATCTAGCCAAAATCTCGCCCGGATTGTTACTGTGGGAACCGCTGTTTGTCGCCTGTGGCGAGGAGCCGTCGAATTACGCGGTTTTACCGCGCTTCCGGGGAACCGAAAGCCGCGCCCGTGCTCCTACCGCCCACGCCGGCCGATCACCGTCCGGCATCCGTGCGGATGACGCCCGGGCCATGGCTTGCGTGGCCGCGCGTCCGCCGCGAATCGGGACACCCGCCTGAAAGCCAAGGAGACTCGCCATGCAACTTTTCAAAATCCCGTCGGGCACCGCCACGCTGCTGGCCGCGTTGGCCTTTTCCCTGCCAGCGTTCGCCGAGGATGCGCCCGCCGCGCCGGCCACCGAGGCGCCGGCCGCGATGGACCAGCTCACCCCGGTCGCCACCCAGGCTGAACGCATGCAGTTGATGCAGACCATGCGCGCGCGCATGCAGGAAATCCTCAACACCCAGGACTCGGACAAGCGCAAGGAATTGATCGAGGCCCAGGCGAAGGACATGGACGCGATGATGAAAATGGGACCGCCCGGCCCCGGCCCCGGCATGGGAATGGGCATGATGGGCCCCGGCGGCATGTCCAGGGGACCGGGATTGATGATGGGATCCGGCATGATGGGCCAGACCGCCAACCCCAATTGCAAGATGGGTCAAGGCCCCGGCATGGGCCCCGGCATGGGAATGGGCATGATGATGGGCGCCGGCGGCAAGCCGAACTGCAAGACGGGCGGCCATCCCAACTGCGCCCTGCGTGCCGGCGAGGTCGATCAGCGGCTGGACGCCCTGGAAAAGCGCATGGACATGATGCAGATGATGATGAAAATGATGATGCGCGACGAGTGAACCTGCGCGCGACCCCGGCAAAAACGGCGCCCGAGGGCGCCGTTTTTGCCGGGCAGAACCGGATCACACCGCGAACAGTTCCATGAATTCGTGCACCGGCGTCGCCTCCATGCGCGCCTGGTCGGCGCACAGGTGGTTCAGCGCGGCGCACTTCTTCGCCGACAGCTTGGCGGCGATGGCCGCCTCGAACTTCTTCACCAGCACCGGGATGCCCTCGGCGCGGCGCTGGCGGTGGCCGATGGGCGCGTCGATGCTGACCTTCTCGGTGCAGGTGCCGTCCTTGAAGAACACCTGCACGCTGTTGCCGATGTAGCGCTTGTCGGCTTCCAGGTATTCCTTCGAGAAGCGCGGGTTCTCCTTCACCGTGGTGAGGCTGCGCAGGTGGTCGATGCGCGGATCGGCGGCGCCGGCGTCGGTGTAGTCGTCGGCGGTCAGGCCGCCCTTGATCAGGGGCACGGCCACCATGTACTGGATGCAGTGGTCCCGGTCCGCGTAGTTGTTCATGGGGCCGGTCTTGTCGATGATGCGGCATCCGGCTTCCTGGGTCTCGATCTCGATGCGCTCGATCTGGTCGAGCCGGTCCTTCACCACCGGGTGCAGCTTCATCGCGCATTCCACCGCGGTCTGGGCGTGGAACTCGGCGGGGAAGCTGATCTTGAACAGAATGTTCTCCATCACGTAGCTGCCGAAGCCCTGGCTGAATTTCAGCTCGTTGCCCCGGAACAGGCTGTCCTGGAAGCCCCAGGTCTTCGCGGTCAGCGCGGAGGGGTAACCCATCTCGCCGGTCAGGCAGATCATGGCCAGGCGCGCGCCCCGGGAGCTGGCGTCGCCGGCCGCCCAGGACTTGCGCGAGCCGGTGTTGGGCGCGTGCCGGTAGGTACGCAGGGAGCAGCCGTCGATCCAGGCGTGGGACAGGGTGTTGAGCACTTCCTCCCGGCTGCCCCCCAGCATCTTCGCGGCGACACCGGCGGAGGCGATGCGCACCAGCATGACGTGGTCCAGGCCGACCCGGTTGAAGGCGTTCTCCAGGGCGGTGACGCCCTGCAGCTCGTGGGCCTGGATCATGGCCATGAGCACGTCCTTCATGGTCAGCGGCGCCTTGCCTTCGGCCACGCGCTTGCGCGAAAGCCAGTCGGCGATGCCCAGGATCGCGCCCAGGTTGTCGGAAGGATGGCCCCACTCGGCGGCGAGCCAGGTGTCGTTGAAATCCAGGAAGCGCACCAGGCAGCCGATGTCCCAGGCCGCCTTGATGGGATCCAGCTCGTAGGACGTGCCGGGCACCCGGGTGCCGCCCGCCATGCCCGCGCCGGGCACCACGGGGCCCAGCAGCTTGCTGCATTCCGGGTAGTCCAGGGCCATGAGGGCGCAGGCCAGGGAATCGATCAGGCAATAGCGGGCGGTTTCCATGGCCAGCTTGGACTGGCCGGCGTCGTAGTCCATGACGTAGTCGGCCATGGATTGCAGGATGGTGTCGAAGGGCGGGCGCTCGGCGGAGCGGATGTCGTGGGCGGACATGGGAGTTCCTCAGTGGGCGGTTTCAGTTCTTCTTCCCCCTTTGGAAAAGGGGGATCGAGGGGGATTCAAGCGAGTGGACATGCGACAAATCTATGAATCCCCCCTAGCCCCCCTTTTTCAAAGGGGGGAATGGAGGGAATCCGGTCAGGGTCTTTGGTCGATGGGCACGAACTTCAGGTTTTCCGGCCCGGTGTAGTTGGCCGAAGGCCGGATGATCTTGCCGTCCTGGCGCTGCTCGATCACATGGGCGGCCCAGCCGGTGGTGCGGGAGATGATGAACAGGGGCGTGAACATGGCGGTGGGCACCCCCATCATCGCGTAGGAGACCGAGCTGAACCAATCCAGGTTGGGGAACATGTTCTTGATTTCCCGCATCACCGCTTCCAGCCGGTCGGCGACGTTGTAGAGCTTGTGGTTGAAGTTGTGGTCGGCGAGACGCTTGGCGACGGCCTTGATCACCACGTTGCGCGGATCGGAAATGGTGTAGACCGGATGGCCGAAGCCGATGATGACCTCCTTCTTCTCCAGCACGCGCATGCGGATGTCGGCTTCCGCCTCGTCCGGCGTGTCGTAGCGGGACTGGATGCCGAACGCCGCCTCGTTGGCGCCGCCGTGCTTGGGACCGCGCAGGGCGCCGATGGCGCCGGTGATGGCGGAATACATGTCGGAACCGGTGCCGGCGATGACCCGGCCGGTGAAGGTGGAGGCGTTGAATTCGTGCTCGGCGTAGAGGATCAGCGAGGTGTGCATGGCGCGCACCCAGATGTCGTTGGGCGTCTCGCCGTGCAGCAGGTGCAGGAAGTGGCCGCCGATGGAATCGTCGTCGGTCTCGCACTCGATGCGGCGGCCGTTGTGGCTGAAGTGGTACCAGTACAGCAGCGCGGAACCCAGGCTGGCGATGAGGCGGTCGGCGATGTCGCGCGCGCCCAGCACCGGCTGGGTTTCCGCTTCCGGCAACAGGCAGCCCAGGGTGGAGACGGCGGTGCGCATCACGTCCATGGGGTGGGAGGAGGCGGGCAGTTGTTCCAGCACCGTCTTCAGCACCGCCGGCAGGCCGCGCAGGGCCTTCAGCTTGGCGGTATAGGCGCGCAATTCCTCGCGATTGGGGAAATGGCCGTGGATCAGCAGATAGGCGACCTCCTCGAATTCGCACACGTCGGCGATGTCCAGGATGTCGTAACCGCGATAGTGCAGGTCGTTGCCGGTGCGGCCGACGGTGCACAGGGCCGAGTTGCCGGCGACGACACCGGACAGGGCGACGGACTTCTTCGGCTTGGGGGCGGCGGGGTTTGGGGTGGTCTCGCTCATGTCGTCTCCTTGGTTGAATCCCCTCGCCCGCGGACGGGAGAGGGGTCGGGGAGAAGGAAACCGAATCGGCCGGTTTTCCCCCTCCCCAGCCCTCCCCCGCTCGCGGGGGAGGGGAAAATCATTCCTTGCCGCTTTCGAACAGCGCGTCCAGCTTCTGTTCGAAGGCGTGGTAGCCCAGATGCTCGTACAACTCCATGCGGGTCTGCATGGCGTCCAGCGCATTCTTCTGGTGGCCGTCCCGGCGGATGGCGCCGTAGACCCCCAGGGCCGCCTTCGCCATGGCGCGGAAGGCGGACAGGGGATACAGCACCAGGCCGACGCCCACCTCGCGCAGCTCGTCCACGGTGAACAGGGGCGTGGCGCCGAACTCGGTGATGTTGGCCAGGATCGGCACCTTCACCGCCTTGGCGAAGGCGTCGTACTGGGCCAGTTCGGTCATGGCTTCCGGGAAGATCATGTCGGCGCCGGCCTCGACGCAGGCGCAGGCCCGGTCGATGGCGGCCTGCAAGCCTTCGGCCTGGAGCGCGTCGGTGCGGGCCATGATGACGAATTCGGGATCGATCTTCGCGTCCACCGCCGCCTTCACCCGGTCCACCATCTCCCCCTGGGAGACGATGGCCTTGCCAGGCCGATGGCCGCAGCGCTTCTGCATGACCTGGTCCTCGATGTGCACCGCGGCGACGCCGGCCCGGGTGAGGGCGCGCACGGCGCGGGCGATGTTGAAGGCGCCGCCCCAGCCGGTGTCGATGTCCACCAGTAGCGGCAGGCCGGTCACATCGGTGATGCGGCGCGCGTCCACCAGCACGTCCTCCAGGGTGGTGATGCCCAGATCGGGAATGCCGCAGGAACTGGCCGCGACACCGCCGCCGGAAAGGTAGAGCGCCTGGAAGCCGGAATGCTCGGCCAGTAGGGCGGCATAGGCGTTGATGGCGCCGACCACCTGGAGCGGTTTCTCGGCGGCGACGGCGGCGCGGAATTTCGCGCCGGCGGAGGCGGGTGTTGTCATGTCATGTCCTCAAAGGTCTTGCTACCACTTAATTCCCCCCTTTTACAAAGGGGGCTAGGGGGGATTTCGCCGCGGTTCGCGGATCAACGACCGTTGTTAAATCCCCCTCGATCCCCCTTTACAAAAGGGGGAGGAAAAACCACCTACTTGCCTACAGCCTTCCGGATTTCCTCCAGCGCGTTGGGATCGTCCAAAGTGGACAAATCGCCGGTCTCCCGCCCCTCCGCCAGCGCCTGGATGGAGCGGCGCAGCAGCTTGCCGGAGCGGGTCTTGGGCAGGGCGGCGACGAAGTGCAGCTTGTGGGGCTTGGCCACCGGCCCCAGCAGTTCCGCCACCTTGTCGATGCAGGCCTTCTCCAGCTTGGCGCGGCCCGCCTCGTCGGCGATCAGGGCCGGATCCTTGACCGTGCAGAAGCCCACCGGCACCTGGCCCTTGAGCTCGTCGTGCAGACCCACCACCGCCACCTCGGCGATGGCCGGATGGGCCTGCAGGGCCTCCTCGATCTCCCGGGTGCCCAGGCGATGGCCGGCGGTGTTGATGACGTCGTCGGTGCGGCCCAGGATGAAGGTGTAGCCATCCGCGTCCCGCACCGCCCAGTCCGAGGAGGAATACAGCAGTTCCTTTTCGAACAGGCCGAAGTAGCTGTTGATGAAGCGCTTGTCGTCGCCCCACACGGTGGTGAGGCAGCCCGGCGGCAGGGGCGGCACCACGGTGAGCACGCCCTTCTCGTTGGGGCCGCAATCGGCGCCGGTCATCTCGTTCACCACGCGGATGTTGAAGCCGTAGGCGGGGAAGCCGGGGGAACCGAAGCGGTTGGGCTTCAGCTCGACGCCGGGCAGGTAGGACAGCATGGCCCAGCCGGTTTCGGTCTGCCAGTAATGGTCCAGGACCGGCACCCCCAGGCCCTCGGAAATCCAGCGCGAGGTGGGTTCGTCCAGGGGCTCGCCGGCCAGGAACAGATAGCGCAGGCTTTTCAAATCGTACTTGCTGAGCCAGGCGGGATCCTGCTTCTTCAGCACCCGGATCGCGGTGGGCGAGGAGAACATGGTGGACACCTTGTGGTCCTGCACGATCTTCCACCAGACGCCGGGATCGGGGCGGATCGGCAGCCCCTCGTAGACGATGGTGGTCATGCCGTGCAGCAGCGGGCCATAGATGATGTAGCTGTGGCCCACCACCCAGCCGATGTCCGAGGTGGTGAACATGGTCTCGCCGGGGTTGGCGTTGTAGACGTACTTCATGGTGGAGGCCAGGGCCACCGCGTAGCCGCCCACGTCCCGCTGCACGCCCTTGGGCTTGCCGGTGGTGCCGCTGGTGTACAGGATGTAGCTGGGCTCGTTGGACTCCAGCCAGGTCACCGGCACCTCGGCGTCGCGGAACTCGTCGCGCAGGTCCCAGTAGTCCTCGTCGCGGCCGGCGACCCGGCGCATCTCCGGATCCAGGCCCCGGTCGACGATGAGCACCTTGCGCGGCGGAAACTTGGCTTCCTTGATGGCGTCGTCCACCAGATGCTTGTAGGGCACCGGCTTGCCGCCGCGCATGCCGGCGTCGGCGCAGATCAGCAGGCAGGGCTTGGCGTCATCGATGCGCAGGGCCAGGTTGTGGGCCGCGAAGCCGCCGAACACTACGGAATGGATGGCGCCCAGGCGCGCGCAGGCCAGCACGCAGAAGATGGACTCGGCGATCATGGGCATGTAGATCACCACCCGCTCGCCCTTCTTCACCCCCAGGGCCTTCAGCACGGCGGCGCAACGGTTCACCTCCCGGTGCAGTTCGGCGTAGCTGTATTGCTTCTCCTCGCCGGTCTCCGAGGACAGGTAGATCAGGGCGGGCTGCTCGGCGCGGGCGGCGAGATGCCGGTCCACCGCGTTGTGGCAGAGGTTGGTCTCGCCCCCCACGAACCACTTGCGGAAGGGCGGATTGCTGTAATCAAGGATTTTCTCCGGCGGTCGATGCCAGTCGATGAGTTCGGCCTGTTCACCCCAGAAAGCTTCGGGCGCGTCGATGGAACGGCGGTAAAACGCTTCGTATTGCATCGGTCGTCTCCTCCGGATTATTCCGGTATGTAATAGCGGCACATTGTGCACTGCGGCGAGAATTTTGTAATAGATGGCGATCAAGAGCCATAAGCTGCGTTAAACCAGAGTATGAAAGTTGGGTATTGGCCCTTCCCTCGGGAGAATGCGCCGTCCTCCCTCACGCGCGCGGACCTGACCCGCGGACCGGGTCATTCGGGGCATTGACGGCTTCGTGCGGCACCCAAGCCGCTTCAAAAACGGAAATCTGGTACAAATTGCCCATCATTTTTGTGCTGGTGCCTATCCAATAAATTGATCGGCTGCCGTTGTTAACGTCAGACGGATAGCACGAATGAAAGCCCTGTGGGTCGCGGGGCGAGAAATCGGGACAACGGGAATCGCGGTGGAACACATGCATTCGATTCGGAAAATCTCCCAGGCACGGCGCATCGGTTTCGCCATGACCGGGGAGTTGGGCGATGCGGCCAGATGCCGAGCAGGGGAAGTGTCCAGGTGAGGTTGTTTCCCAAGCAAGGATTGGCGCATTACCTGATCCCGGCGGTCGGACTGTCCCTGCTCGCGCTCGGGCTGGCGCAACTGGCCTTCGCGGGACTGGGGGAGGCGGTGGCGGCCAGCTACGCGCCCTTACTGCTGGGGATGGGATGCAACACGGCCCTGTCCTTTCTTCTCGCCGGCGCCGCGCTCTTCCGCTTCCACGTCAAACCCGATCTGAAACCGTTCATCGCCATCGGTTGGTCCCTGGCGTTGCTGGCCACGGCCAGCCTCGTCCTGTCCCGGCTGGAATGGGCGCCGTCCGATGGGCCCTGGCGCCTCCTCGTCAACACCCTCCCGTCCGAATCGCCCGGCGCTTGGCCCGGCCGCATGTCCCCGGTCACCGCCGCATGCCTGCTCCTCGCCGGCCTGGTCATGGCCAACAGCCGCCGCATTGAGGGCGTCCGCGCATCGCTGACCGCGCTGGGCGCCCTGGGTTTGCTGCTGGGCTTGGCGCTGACGGCGGTGTCCCTCCATATTCTCAACATCAATCTGTTCAACCATGCCGAGCCGGTCCGGGCCTACCTGAGCCTGCCCTCCGGCATCGCGCTGCTGCTGCTGTGGCTGGGCCTGACACAGGTCGGCATGGAAACCTGGCTGAGGCGTTTTTTTCAGGGCCATGCCGAGCGCCATATCCTGTATTTCGTCGGGCTCTTGTTGTTCATCCTGTTGCTGATGGGATCGGTTTTGAACAACAACATGTTCGCCCGGCAAATCATCGACGCCTACCGCCACACCATGCGCTTGGACCTGGCCGCGCGACAACTGTCCCTCGAGCAGGAAATCACGGAAGCCGAGCACCGGGCACTTCAGCTCGCCGAACTTCTCGGCAGGCTGGGGCCGTCGGAATTGCGCGCGCTGCTGGATGGCTCCACCCGGATGTCCATGGTCCCGGACTTGGCCGGGCTCGCCCTGCAATCCGGCCAGGGGCGCCGGCAGATTCTGCGGGGCGCTTGGCTGGAACACCCCCGCTTCGCCCTGGACGTGGCCGGAGGCCGCACCCGACTGCTTTGGCAAAACCGCTGGCTGATCGAAACGCGGGCCGTGTTGCCGGATGTCAAAGGCAGCCTGGTCATGCAGATGCCGACCGAGCATCTCCTGTCCGCCCCTGCCGATCGGCGCGCGCGCGGCGACGAAGGTGAATGGCTGATCTGCGCCAGTCTCGCCGGCCCGGATCGCTGCGTCCCGCTGGACCCAGCGTCGGCGTCCGGCGACCGGCCACGCCCCCCTCAACTTCCGGCGCTGGTGGACAAGTCGGAGACCGGCGGCGTCGTGGTGAATCTGGCCGCGTACGGCCGCCAGGAGGCCTTGGCCTATGCCCCGGTGGGAAACACCAGCCTCTACATGGTGGAAATCTCGGCGATATCGCCGCTGGTGGTTTCCCTGCAGGCCCGCTATCTGTCAAGCGTGGTGCTGCTCGTGGGGTTGATCATCCTGGGCGCGCTTGCCCTACATCGATTCATGCGTCCCATCCTGCGGGACATGGAACGCGCCCGGCGCGACTACCACCTGCTGTTCGATTCGGTCAGCGACGGGATCCTCGGGGTGGACATGGAAGGCAGGATCGCAAGTTTCAATCAGGCGGCGATGCACATCCTTGGCTACGCGCCCCACGAACTGAAAGGCATGCCCGTGCAAGGCCTGATGCACACGCCTCGCGCTTGCGGCGAGCAGGACGACACCCAAGCCTGCCGGGTCTACGCGACCTTGCGCGATGGCCAGAGCCGGGAGGAGCTGGGCATCACCTACGAAACCCGGGACGGGCACAACCGGATCGTGGACAGCCAATGCAATCCGATTTGGGAGGGCGGAAAAATCGTCGGCGCCGTGTTGACCTTCCGCGACATCACACGCAGCCGGAATGTGGAGCGCAAGCTGGGCCGCACCGAGGACATTCTCGCCCGCGCCCAGCAGGTGGCCCGGCTGGGCAGTTGGTACCAGGAGGACGGATTCCTCGACTGGTCCTCCGAGGCGAGGAGAATTCTCGATCTGGAAGCGGATCAGCCGTTCGACCTGGATGATCTCTTCGCTCTGGCCCACCCGGATGACAGGGACGAGGTCCTCTCCGCCTGGCGGCGGGGGCACCAGGACGGAAGCTGCGACACCATGTTCCGCATCGTGTCGCGGGGAACGGAACGCTGGCTGAGGATCCGCGCCGACCTGGAAACGGACGACGCCGGCAGGCTGGTCCGTTCCATCGGCACCCTGGTCGACAACACGGAACAGAAGGATCTGGAACTCGACCTGCTCCGCTCAAGAACGAAGCTGCGCCAATTGACCGCCTATCGGGAAAAGGCGCGGGAGGACGAGCGCGCCTATATCGCCCGGGAACTGCATGATCATCTCGGCCAATACCTCACCGCCCTGCATATGGACGCCAACCTGGTGCAGGTGCTGTTCGCCAAGGAAGACGCCGAGCTCATCGCCCGGCTCGACGGCATGAAACAACTGATCGAACACACCATCAACGAAGTCCGCGGCGTCATCGCCCGGTTGCGGCCCATGGCCCTGGACCTGGGCCTGATCTCCGCGGCCGAGTGGCTGGTGGCCGATTTCCAGAAGCGTACCGGCATGGAATGCCAGCTGGAGGTGCCCACCCCCGAGCTCCACCTGGACGCCGAACGGGAAACCACCATTTTCCGCATCCTCCAGGAAGCGCTCACCAATGTGGCGCGCCATGCCCGGGCACGCCGGGTGAATATCCGCATCGAGTCCACGGCGGAACGATTCGAAATGGAGATACGGGACGATGGACGCGGCTTCGATCACTCCGTGGTCCGCACCAAGAAATCCTTTGGGCTCATGGGCATACGGGAGCGCGTGCTAATCTACGGCGGCAGCGCGAAAATCGACAGCAAACCGGGAATGGGAACCACGTTGAGGGTCACCTTTCCCTCGGCAAAGGGAGAAGCGCCATGATAAAAATCCTGATCGCCGACGATCACGACGTGGTCAGAAAAGGCATTCGGCAAGTCCTGGCCTTGGATCCCACGCTTCTGGTCGCGGACGAGGCCAAGGATGGCTGGCAGGTGCTCGAGAAATTGCGTTCCGGGATCTTCGACCTGCTCCTGACCGACCTGAGCATGCCCGGCCCCAGCGGCGTGGAACTGGTGAAGCGGGTCAAGGACGAACACCCCAAGCTGCCGATCCTGGTACTGAGCATCCATGAGGAATGCCAGACCGCCACCTGGGTGCTGAAGGCGGGGGCATCCGGCTATGTCACCAAGGGCAGCGAATCCGGCACGCTCCTGAAAGCGGTGCGCAACGTCACCGCGGGAGCGCGCTTCATCGAGCCGGAACTGGCCCAGAAAATGGTCTTGGAACGCGGCCAGAGCAACGACGCGCCGCCGCACGAACTGCTATCCGAGCGGGAGTACGAAGTCTTTCTCCTGATCCTGCAAGGCGCGCATCTGAACGAAATCGCGGACACGCTGCACCTCTCCGCGAAAACCGTCAGCACCCACAAGATGCGCCTGATGCAAAAACTGGAAGTGGAAACCACGGTCGAACTGGTGCGCTACGCCATCAAGTACGGTCTCATGTCCTAAGGCCGCAAACCGGCGATCCGCCTTCCACGGCGGTCTCCAATCCGGCGCGGGGAGCGCGGAGAACCCTTCCCCCCTTCCGCCCCGCTCCGCCCCATCCCCCGCCCTCCCCTTACCCTCGTGTCAGGGAAACCTGAAGGCAAGTCCGCTTTACCTGACCTCACATCGCTTAATTGCCTGATATTTCCTCAGTTCGGCCGTGGCTATTCTGCCCGACATGGAGATAGCGAGGTCCACATGCGAGTCCTGATACTCGACAACTGCCTGGAAATTTGGAAGCGCCTGTTCGACAGACTGGGAAACCTGCCCCATGTGACGTCGCTGGCCTACACCAGCAATCTGGCCGATGCCCGCGGCTGCATGGCCTCGTTCCAACCCCATCTGCTGGTGCTGGGCATGTCGCTTCCCGACGGCAATGGGATGGACATCCTGAGAGAGATCCGCGCGGCCGGAAGCGCGACCCGGGTGGCGATATTCAGCGACCACCCGGAATTGCGCCAAACCAGTCTCGATCTGGGTGCCGACTGGCATTTCGACAAGTCATTGGAATTCGAGCAACTGCTGAGCCTCATGAACAACCGGACTTTCTGGCTGGGACAAGGCGTCATCGTTAGGAGACATGCTCATGTCTGATATGGAACAGCGCGGGCTTGGTTGGTGGCTGACCGCGACTCCCCTCGGAATCGGACTGCTGGGAGGCGGAGTCCTGATAGCCCATGCCGGCGATACCGCGACGCTGACCGCCGCCGCCATCGTTGTCGCGGCCGGCGTCATCGGCAGCCTGTGGACGGCGCGCATGGGGCGCGCGGCCTTGGCAGCCGCGCGCGCGATGACCCGGGCCAAGACGCTGGCGGAAATCCCGCCGCCCCCCGATTGCATCGAGGGTCTGGATCAACTGTGCGGACAAGTGCTGCCCATCTGGCAACGCCAGGTGGATACCGCCCGCGGCCAGACCGAGGAAGCCATCACCAGCCTGACCGGCCGTTTTTCCGCCATCTACCAAAGACTGGAATCCTCCATGGACGTCTCCCGCAAGACGGCGGGCGATTTGGCCGGGGGAGGATCGGGCAGTCTGGTGGCCCTGCTCGCGAACAGCCGCCGCGACCTGGATGGTGTTCTGGACAGCTTGCGCATCGCCCTGAAAGCCAAGGACGAGATGCTGACCCACATCCAGGAGCTTTCCACCTTCACCACCGAACTGCACGGCATGGCCACCGCCGTGGCGGACATCGCCGGGCAGACCAACCTGCTCGCGCTCAACGCCGCCATCGAGGCCGCCCGGGCCGGCGAGGCGGGCCGCGGCTTCGCGGTGGTGGCGGACGAGGTGCGCAAGCTATCGGGACTGTCGGGAGAAACCGGCAAACGGATCAGCGCCCGCGTGGAAGCGATCAACAAAGCCATCCTACAGACCCGTCAAACCGCGGAACGCTACGCGGAACAGGACGTGCAACTGGTGCAAAGCGCCGAGGGAACCATCCACGCGGTGGTGGATGACTTCCAGCGCGGCGCGGACGGACTCGCCGGCTCCGCCGAGATCCTCCGCGTCGAGGGCGGCGCCATTCAGGGGGAGATCGCCGAGGTGCTGGTGGCCCTGCAATTCCAGGACCGCGTGAGCCAGATCCTCGAGCAGGCCACCAGCGACATGGGGCGGCTGACTAGCCATTTGGAAGAGTCCTTCGCCCTGCATGCACAAGGCATCAAGTCCGAGGCCATCGACGCGGGCACGTGGCTCGAAGAGCTTTGCCGCACCTACACCACCGCCGAACAAATGGACAACCACCATGGCGCCCAGTCTCAGGCCCATAGCGGCGACTCGGTGATCACTTTCTTTTGATTGGAGGTAAACATGGCCAAAACAGTAATGATCGTGGACGACTCGGCGAGCCTGCGCCAGGTTGTCAACATCGCCTTGAAAGGCGCGGGCTACGACGTCGTGGAGGCCTGCGACGGGCGCGACGCCCTCACCAAGCTGGACGGACGCAAGATCCACCTGGTCATCAGCGACGTGAACATGCCCAACCTGGACGGCATCGGCTTCGTCAAGCAGCTCAAGGCCAATCCGTCCTACAAGTTCACGCCGGTGATCATGCTGACCACCGAGGCGGGCGCGGGCAAGAAACTGGAGGGCCAGCAGGCCGGCGCCAAGGCCTGGGTGGTCAAGCCCTTCCAGCCCCAGCAGATGCTGGACGCCGTTTCCAAGCTCGTGCTGCCCTGAGACAGGAGGCCATCATGACCGCGAAACGAAAGGCTCCGCTGCGCCTGGACGGCGAGATGACCATCTACACCGCCGGCGAGACCAAGCTGCGCCTCATGGAGGCCCTGGGCCGCTCGAAGATTCTGGAAATCGATCTCTCCGGCGTCACCGAGGTGGATACCGCCGGCCTGCAATTACTCATCCTGGCCAAGCGGGAAGCCGCCCGCCTGGGCAAGACCCTGCGCTATGTGGACCACAGCCCGGCGCTGCTCGCGACCTTGGACTTGTGCCAGTTGACCGCCCGCTTCGGCGACCCGGTCGTTTTGGTCGCCAACGCATGAGGACCCGATCATGAACCTAGACAGCGCACTGCAAACATTCATCGAGGAGAGCCGGGAACTGCTCTCCGCCATGGAAGACGCCCTGCTCACCCTGGAGACGGCGCCCGCGGACATGGACGCCATCAACGCCGTGTTCCGCGCCATGCACACCATCAAGGGCTCGGCCGGCCTGTTCGGCCTGGATCCCATCGTCTCCTTCACCCATGTGGCGGAAAGCGTGATGGACCGGGTGAGGGACGGCGAGTTGGCCGTGGACGACAAACTCATCGCCGTGCTGCTGCGTTGCCAGGACCACATCGGCACACTGGTCGACGGTCTGGCCGCGGGCCAGACGACACCGGACGCCAACCTGGAAGCCGCCGGCGCCGGCCTGGTCGGCAAGCTGCGCGGCTATCTGGACCAGGAACCCGACACCGCCCCCGCCAGTCAGGTCGCGACCGCCGAGACGCACCTGGAAAGGGAAGGCGGCGACACGGTGGAGAACGACAGTTGGCACATCTCGGTGCGCTTCTCCCAGGACATGCTGCGCAACGGCTACGACCCCCTGTCCTTCGTGCGCTACCTGGGCACGCTGGGTAAGCTGGTCCATGTCGAGACCATCAGCGACGCCATGCCGGAATCCGATGCGATGGATCCGGAAACCTGCTACCTGGGCTTCGAGATCCGCCTCGCCACGGATGTCGACAAGGCGGCCATCGACGCCGCTTTCGAATTCATCCGGGACGACTGCACGCTGACCATCCTGCCGCCCCACAGCCAGATCGGCGAGTACATCAAACTGATCCAGGCGCAGCCGGAAGCCAATGCCCTTCTGGGCGAGATCCTGGTGGCCTGCGGCACCTTGACCCCCAAGGAGCTCGAGGATGGGCTGCTGGCCCAGCAGCAGGACCAGAGCGACGACAGCGCGGCAAGCCATCCCGCCCACCCCCTGGGCGAGATCCTGGTGGAACGGGCGGTCGTCCAGCCCGAGGTGGTCGATGCCGCCCTGGAGAAACAGCGCCAGGCGCGCGAATCCAAGAGCCACGAGGCGCGCGCGCTACGGGTGGACGCGGCCAAGCTGGACGAGCTCATCAATCTGGTGGGAGAACTGGTGATCGCGGGCGCCGCCGCCTCGGCCATGGCCCAGCGCACCCGCGACGTGGTCCCGCCCGCGGCCCAGCCCCAGCACGGCCGCGACGGAAAACGCGCCGCAACCAAGGGCACCCGCAAGAAAGGCAAGACCCGCACAGCGGCCCTGGCCCAGCGCAGCCGGGACATGGGCCTGATCGAGGCCAACTCCGCGGTCGAGCGTCTGGTGGAGGCCATCCGCGACAGCGCCCTGCGCATGCGCATGGTGGAAATCGGCGAGACCTTCAACCGCTTCCGCCGCGTGGTGCGCGACGTATCCCAGGAACTGGGCAAGGACATCGATCTGATCATCACCGGCGCCGAGACGGAACTGGACAAGTCGGTGGTGGAGAAGATCGGCGATCCGCTCATGCATCTGGTGCGCAACGCCATGGATCACGGCATCGAGCCGGCCGAGGCGCGCGCGCAGAAAGGCAAGCCGGCGAAGGGCACGCTCAGCCTCAACGCCTTCCACGATTCCGGCAGCATCGTCATCGAGATCAGCGACGACGGCAGCGGCCTGAACCGGGACCGCATCCTGGCCAAGGCCATCGAGCGCGGCCTGGTCCAACCCGGCCAGAGCCTGAGCGACCAGGAGATCTACAACCTCATCTTCGAGGCCGGCTTCTCCACCGCGGAACAGGTCACCAACCTGTCCGGCCGGGGCGTGGGCATGGACGTGGTCCGCCGCAACATCGACGCCCTGCGCGGCACGGTCAGCCTGGACAGCCATCCGGGCTCGGGCACCACGGTGAGCATCCGCCTGCCCCTGACCCTGGCCATCATCAACGGCTTCCTGGTGGGTGTCGGCGACGCCGCCTACATCATCCCCCTGGATAGCGTGGCGGAGTGCATGGAGATCGATGCCGAGGCGAAGGGCCACGAATACATCAACCTGCGCGGCGAGGTTTTGCCCTACCTGCGCCTGCGCGAGCTGTTCGAAGTGCCGGGCGATCCCGCCCGCCGGCAGAACCTGGTCGTCATCCAGTATGCCGGGCAGAAGGCGGGGCTGGTGGTGGATCGCCTGATGGGCGAATTCCAGACCGTCATCAAGCCTTTGGGGCAGATGTTCCGCCATCTGCGCGGCTTCGCCGGATCCACCATTCTCGGCAGCGGCGAGGTGGCCCTGATCCTCGATGTGCAGGACCTGATACGGGTGGCTGTGCAGCGCGAAGGCCAACCCGCCAACACGGATGGCGCGCGTCACGCCAAGCAAGTCTGAACCTCATATTCGTCGCAGGAGCCGACATGAAACACCCCGACACCCCCAATACCCTCAATACCTCTTCCGAACAATCACCGAAATGGAGAATCAACATGCGTATCGGAACCCGACTCAACGTGCTAATCGGCATCGTGCTGCTCATACTCACCGTCGTGACCGGCATCTCCCTCTACATGCTGCGCTCGTCGATCATGCATGAGAAGCAGGAAATGCTGCAGAACCTGGTGGAGACCGGCCTGTCCACGTTGGACCACTACGGCAAACAGGCCGAGAACGGCGCGCTGAGCAAGGAAGCCGCCCAGGCGGCCGCGAAGAAGGCGATCTCCGCCATCCGCTACGAAGGCACCAACTACCTGTTCGTCGTCGACACGGACTACCGCATGCAGGTCCAGCCGATCAAGCCGGAAATGGAAGGCAAGGACGTTTCCGGCGTCAAGGACACCAACGGCGTCCAGATCCTCACCGAGCTGGTGAACATGTCCAAGAGCGACAACTGGAACTTCCTCGAATACCTGTGGCCCCGCGAGGGCTCGCCGGTCCCGGTGGCGAAGCTGTCCACCGCCAAGTTGTACGCCCCCTGGGGCTGGGCGGTCGGCACCGGCGTCTACATCGACGACGTGAACAAGACCTTCTGGGACGCCGCCATGACCCTGGGCGGCATCGCCCTGGTCGCCATGGCCGCGCTGCTCGCCGCCGCCATCTTCATCGCCCGTTCCATCGTGCGTCCCATCGGCCGCGCCGTCGACGCCGCCAACCTGTTGGCCGAGGGCGACCTCAGCAAGAAGGTCGAGGCGACCGGCAAGGACGAAACCGCGCAACTGCTGCGCGCGGTGGGCAAGGTCCAGGACAGTCTCCAAGCCATGTCCGCCGAAACGCGCGGACTGATCCAGGCGGCGGAATCCGGCCGGCTGACCGTGCGCGCCGACGCCGGCAAGCACGCGGGCGAATTCCGCACCATCATCACCGGCATCAACTCCACCCTGGACCGCCTGGTCGGTTTCCTGGACCTCATGCCGTCTCCCGCCATGGTGGTGGACAAGGACTTCAACATCCAATACATGAATGAGCTGGGCGCCAAGGTGGGCGGCAAGACGCCGACCCAACTCGTGGGCAGCAAGTGCTACGACCACTTCAAGACCGCGGACTGCCGCACCGACAAGTGCGCGTGCGGCCGGGCCATGGCCAATGGCCAGATGGCCAGCAGCGAGACCGACGCCCACCCGGGCAGCCTCAACCTGGACATCGCCTATTCCGGCACGCCCATCCGCACCCAGGAAGGCAACGTGGTCGGCGCCTTCGAGTTCATCACCGACCAGACCGCGATCAAGAACAACGCCCGCGTGGCGAAGAAGGTCGCCGACTACCAGAACGCCGAAACCGCCAAGCTGGTGCAGGGCCTGACCAAACTGGCCGAAGGCGACGTGGACTTCAGCATCAAACCGGATACCGCCGACGCCGACACCCAGGCCGTCAAGGATACCTACGACGCCATCGCCCGCGCGGTGAACACCTGCGTCGGCGCCATCAAGGGCGTCATCGGCGACACCCGCCTGCTGTCCCAGGCCGCGCTGGAAGGCAAGCTCGACGTGCGCGCCGACGCCAGCGGCCACAAGGGCGACTTCCGCCGCATCGTCGAGGGCATCAACGCCACGCTGGACGCCGTGATCGTCCCGGTCAACGAGGTGGTGCGCATCCTGTCCCTGATGGAGCAGGGCAATCTTTCCGAGAAGATCGAGGCGGAATACAAGGGCCAGTTGCAGGAACTGCGCGACTCGGTGAACAACACCGTGGCCAAGCTGGCGGAAACCATGCGCGAAGTGCGCACCGCCGCGGACAACCTGTCCTCGGCCTCCGAGCAACTCTCGGCGACCGCCCAGAACCTGTCCCAGGGCGCCAGCGAGCAGGCGGCCAGCGTGGAGGAAACCTCCGCGTCCATCGAGCAGATGTCCGCTTCCATCGCCCAGAACTCCGAGAACGCCAAGATGACCGACGCCATGGCCGCCAAGGCCGCGAAGGAAGCCGGCGAAGGCGGCGAGGCCGTGAAGGAGACGGTGGATGCGATGAAGCAGATCGCCGACAAGATCGGCATCATCGACGACATCGCCTATCAGACCAACATGCTCGCGCTCAACGCCGCCATCGAGGCCGCCCGCGCCGGCGAGCACGGCAAGGGTTTCGCCGTGGTGGCCGCCGAGGTGCGCAAGCTGGCCGAGCGTTCCCAGTTCGCCGCCCAGGAAATCGGCGAGTTGGCCGGCGGCAGCGTGGAGATGGCGGAGAAGGCCGGCCAGTTGCTGGACGAGATCGTGCCGTCCATCAACAAGACCTCGGACCTGGTCCAGGAGATATCCTCCGCTTCCGACGAGCAGTCCTCCGGCGTGGGCCAGATCAACGGCGCCATGAGCCAGCTCAACCAGACCACCCAGCAGAACGCCTCGGCCTCCGAGGAACTGGCGGCCACCGCCGACGAGATGAGCGGCCAGGCCGAGCAGCTCCAGCAACTGGTGAGCTTCTTCAAGGTGGGCGAGACCGCCCGGGAAAAGGCCAGCGTCGTGCACCTGTCCAGCAAGAGCGCGAAAAAGTCCGCCAAGGTGGCGAATGCCGCCCGGGGCGACACCGAATTCGTGCAGTTCTGATTGGAGGGAACCATGAACGCACTCGTCAAGGCGGAGGCGGCGAAATCCATCGCCGCCATTCCTGAACAGCGCCAGTACCTGACCTTCATGCTGGGCGACGAGATGTTCGCGGTCGGCATCCTGAGCATCAAGGAGATCATCGAATACGGGCAACTGACGGTGGTGCCAATGATGCCCCGCTTCCTGCGCGGCGTGATCAACCTGCGCGGGGCGGTGGTGCCGGTGGTGGACCTGTCCGCCCGCTTCGGCCGGGGGGCCACCCAGGTGACCCGGCGCAGTTGCATCGTCATCGTCGAACTGGAGGTGGAGGAAGGCACCCAGGTGGTGGGCATGGTGGTGGACGCGGTGAACGAAGTCCTGGAAATCGCCACCGCCGACATCGAGCCGCCGCCCGCCTTCGGCGCCCGCATCCGGACCGATTTCATCAGCGGCATGGGCAAGGTCAACGAGCGCTTCGTCATCCTGCTCGACGTCGACAACGTCATGTCCGTGGAAGACCTGGCCCTGATAGGGCAAGCCAGTGCCGAGGCCGCGGTGGGGTGCGCGGCATGAGTTTCAAGCTTCTGCCGCAATCCAGCCTGGGCGGCGGCGAGCCCGCCCCGCGGCCCATGGCGCGGGGCGGGCTGGGTGTCCGCCTGGAGATCGATCGGGTCCGGCCGGCAGAAGAAATCTTATGGGCTTCGATTTCCGGTGCTGGCCACTCCGGGCTGTTTCCGGCTCAAAAAAGGAGAACATGATGTCGATCAAATGGAAAATGATGGTGGCGATGGGATTGGTTCTCGCCTTGTTTATCGCGGCCGTCGCCACGTCCCTCTACGGCATGCAGAATGTCAACAATAGTTTCCAGAAGTTCGTGGAGCAGGACCAGGAAAGCATGCAGGCCGTCAACGACCTCTATGCCCAGGGCCTGCAGACCGAGCAGGCGCTTCGCAACATCGTGCTGGATCCGAAGAACAAGCGCGCCTACGAGAACATGGCCAAGGCCGATGAGGATTTCCAGAATGCCCTGAGCAAGGCGGCCCGGCTGACCGGCGAGAATGCCGCGATACAGGCCACGTTGCGCGATATCGGCGTCCTGGTCGCGAGGAAATCCGAAATCATCAAGCAAGTGGTCGCGCTCGCGGCCACCGATAAGGCCGCCGCGTCCGCCTTGTTGAACAGCGACGAGACACCGGTATGGCGTGAGATCAAGAAGCACGTGTTGGGCCTGCAGAAGCTCTTGGGCGAAGGGGTGGTCGCGACAAAGAACGATGTGCTCTCCTACAGCGCGGGGATATTCCAGGTCGGCATGGCCATTTCGGCGGTCGCTCTGCTGTTCGGCCTCGGCATTACCTACTGGTTGATCCTCAACATCACGCGGCCATTGGACAATGCCCTGCGCGCGGTGGACAAGATCGCCGCCGGCGACCTGTCCGTGGTGCTCGAGGCGAGTTCCAAGGACGAGGTCGGTCGACTGATGGATGCCATGCGTTCCATGCAATCCACGCTGCAGTTGCTCATCGCCGAGATGAACCACATGTCCGGTGAGCACGACCTGGGGGATATCGACGTCAAAATCGACGAGAGCAAGTTCAAGGGGGATTTCCAGACCATGGCCGCCGGCGTGAACAACATGGTGTTCGGCCACATTGCCGTGAAGAAGAAGGCGATGGCCTGCGTCCAGGAATTCGGCGAGGGCAACATGGACGCGCCCTTGGAGGATTTCCCGGGCAAGAAGCACTTCATCAACGACACCATCGAGCAGGTGCGCGCCAACATCAAGGCCCTCATCGCCGACACCCGGCTGCTGTCCGAGGCGGCCCTGGCGGGCAAGCTGGACGCGCGCGCCGATGCCTCCAAGCATCGCGGCGACTTCCGCCGCATCGTCGAGGGCATCAACGCCACGCTGGACGGCGTGATCGTCCCGGTCAACGAGGCGATGCGCATCCTGTCCCTGATGGAGCAGGGCAACCTTTCCGAGAAGATCGAGGCGGAATACAAGGGCCAGTTGCAGGAACTGCGCGACTCGGTGAACAACACCGTGGCCAAGCTGGCGGAGACCTTGCGCGAGGTACGCGCCACCGCCTACGCCCTGACCTCGGCCGCCGAACAGGTGAACATGACCGCGCAGAGCCTGTCCCAGGGCGCCAGCGAGCAGGCGGCCGGCGTCGAGGAAACCTCCGCGTCCATCGAGCAGATGTCCGCTTCCATCGCCCAGAACTCCGAGAACGCCAAGATGACCGACGCCATGGCCGCCAAGGCCGCGCAGGAAGCCGGCGAAGGCGGCGAGGCCGTGAAGGAGACGGTGGATGCGATGAAGCAGATCGCCGACAAGATCGGCATCATCGACGACATCGCCTACCAGACCAACATGCTCGCGCTCAACGCCGCCATCGAGGCCGCCCGCGCCGGCGAGCACGGCAAGGGTTTCGCCGTGGTGGCCGCCGAGGTGCGCAAGCTGGCCGAGCGTTCCCAGTTCGCCGCCCAGGAAATCGGCGAGT
>JBGAFI010000026.1:0-41062 GCA_044227325.1 Thiobacillaceae bacterium
ACGGAATTGCTCCACGCCTTGGCGCAGGCGTTTTTTTGCTAGCATCCACCATGGCTGATCCTCCTGTTATCGAAAGTGACTTCAGACACCACGATCTTAACAAGCGAGGCTCTCAGCCTGCCTTCTTTACGGACCACCAGAGACCTCAGCGGCTTAAGGTAGTGCCATGGGAGCCTGCCCCAATAGTGGCGGATACGTCATGGGCAGTATTTAGGGATGGGAGCGTTACCAAGATGACAACCGATGCCGAATCGCGCGCAGAGTTGGCGAAGCACCGTGAGCGTTCCGAGCAGGACAGGAAAGTGCTCGACGCGGCGATCCAGCAGGCCAGGGAGACGGGCTGCTTCGTGGCCGGAACGCGGATTCACACCAAAGAGGGTCTGAAGCCGATCGAACAGATGCGGGTCGGCGATCTGGTGCTGTCACGCCATGAAAGCGGCCAGGGCGAGCTGTGTTATCAGCCGGTGACACGCATCTACCGTTACGAAGATCGTGAGTTGTACTTCGTCGCGTGGCAGGTGCTCGAACCCGGCACGAACAGGCCCACTGACGTCGGCGGCCACTTGGTGGTAACGGGAGCCCACCCCCTGTGGATCAAGCGCCTCATGGACCACCCCTTGTCCGAAGCAGGCGTAAGCGAGCAGGTCGTGGCCATCGACCAGTGGATGAGCGTAGAGGAAATCTATCTCCGTCGCTGGAACAACTACTGGAACCAGCTCGGCGGAACAGTCGACCCCTATGTTGAACTGATCGATGGACAACGTGCGCTGATCACCTTCATCGACCCCCTGCTTCAGAGCGACGATCCGGACATCGGCGTCGGGTTCAGCGACCGCGAAGGCTGGGAGGACGATCAGTTGGGCATCGAGGTTCGTATCGAGCAGGGTGATCCACACATCGCGTTCGGTTCTTCCGGCGGCATTCCGAAACAGAAGTATCTCGGCAACGTGGACCGGGATGCCTACGACTACGACGGCTACGACACGGAAAGCGGGATGTCGCTCGTTAAGCGTTCCGGAGGTTTCCTCCCGTTGCGGCGACCGGTATTCAATCTGGAAGTCGCGGGCACGCACACCTATTTCGTCACCGCGCTGGGACTATGGGTGCACAACATCAGCGGCGTCATCGAGAACCGCACTGTCGGCGAGACAGCCATTACCGATTCGGGTGTCATCCGTATCGCAGGCAAAACCAATGTCCTCGTCGATGGCCAGGTCGTCTTCACCCCCAGCCGCCGAGGCCTCGATGATCCTGTCCGGACAAGCCTGGTTCGGCGCGTTCTGCGCGACGCTCTCCACGATCGACGACGATATGCGCTCCCGACGCAAGCGGGCGGCTGCTTCATCAAGGGAACGCGGGTCCACACCCGGGAAGGTCTAAAACGGATCGAAGAGATCAAGGCCGGCGACTACGTTCTTTCAAGCCCCGAGGATGGCAGCGGAAAGCCGGAATACAAACGCGTGGTCAACACGTTTGTTCATACCCAAAAGACCATCGTTGACTTGTACGTGTCAGGTCCGGACGCGCAGACCCAGTTCTTCTTCGGGGCGACTGGCAACCACCCCTTCTGGGTGGAAGGGGTGGGCTGGACACGGGCGGACACGTTGAAAAAAGGCGACGTGGTTCGCAAGGCCGATGGAACGTCCGGAAAGGTTGCTTCCAATCATCCCGTCTACCGAACGGATCGGGAAGGCGTGGGCTGGACACCAATGGTCCTTACGAGCATCCGGACCAGTTATGGAACGCTGTTTGACTACGAGAACAACGAGGTCATCCCAACCAATGCGAAGACCAAGTACCTCCCCGCCGATATCTATGACAGCGAAAACCCCTATCTGGAGGTGACGGTCTACAACCTCGAAGTGGAGGACTTCCATACCTACTACGTCGGATCGGAAGGCATCTGGGTCCACAACGCCAACTGTGAGGGCGTCAAGCTGGCCAACGATGCCGGCGGTGAGCTGCCGCCCTTCGAAGAACCGGAAGGGGAGACGTCGCGCGGATCCCGCTGGACGGCTCCCGTGCGCCTTTGGTGGGTTGGAGCGATCTAGCGGAAATATGCGCTGGGTGTTGAGCCGAATTGCCGCTTGAACATGGTGGCGAAGGCGCTGGGGCTGCCATAGCCCAGATTCAGGGCCACATCCACCACCTTCACGCCGCAGGCGAGTTGCTCCAGGGCCATGATGAGGCGGGCCTGCTGGCGCCATTGGCCGAAGGTCATGCCGGTCTGGCGGGCGAAGCGGCGCTGGATGGTTTTCGCGTCGATGCCCAGGCGTTCCGCCCAGTCGCCCAGGGTGGAGGCGTCGTCCGGCTCGGCGGCGATGGCCTGGCTGATGGCGAGCAGGTCCGGATCGCTGGGCTGGGGCAAGCGCAGGGGCAGGCTGGGCAGCACCGCCACCTCGTCCAGCAGCAGGGCCATGAGACGGCCGTCGCGGGAATCCGGCGCGTAGGGACGAGGCACCTCGATGGCGGCGAGGATCAGCTCCCGCAACAGGGGCGAGATGCCCACCACCTGGCATTGCACGGGCAGGCCGGGGCCGGCGTCCGGGCGGATGTAGACGGTGCGCACGTGGACCTCGCCCACCATGCGGATCTGGTGTTCCTCGCCCGCCGGCATCCACAGGCCGCGGGTGGAGGGCACGATCCACTGGCCCGCGTCGGTGCTCACCACCATGACGCCCTGGACCGCGTGGATGAGCTGGGCGGTGGGGTGATGGTGGCGGGCGACCAGGTGGTCCGAGGGATAGTTGATGGCCTTGCCGGTGACCGGCAACTGGCCCTGGTCGAGACCGCAGTTCGCGGTGTGGGGCGAGTGGATATTCATGATGTGTCCATTTCTCGAAGCTTTGTGCCTTAATCCAGCGAGACGGGCAGACATCTTACCCATAAATTCAAGTCTCGAACCCGACGCACACCCGAACGACCATGGCAGACCATTCCACGCATCCCGCCGCCAGCGCCGCCGCCGACAAGACCGCTTTCCGGGTCCTGGGCGCGATCAGCTTCTCCCATTTCCTCAACGACACCATGCAGTCGCTGATGATCGCCGTGTATCCGCTGTTCAAGTCCGGCTTCAGCTTGAGCTTCGGCCAGATCGGCCTGATCACCCTGGCGTTCCAGTTCACCGCCTCCCTGCTGCAACCTTTGGTGGGGATTTATACCGACCGGCATCCCAAGCCGTTTTCCCTGGCCCTGGGCATGGGTTGCACCCTGGCCGGGCTGATCACCCTGTCCCTGGCCTCCAGTTTTCCCATGCTGCTGCTGGCGGCGGCCATGGTGGGATCCGGCTCGGCGGTGTTCCACCCGGAGGCTTCCCGGGTCGCGCGCATGGCCTCCGGTGGGCGCCACGGCCTGGCCCAGTCCATCTTCCAGGTGGGCGGCAACGCGGGCGCGGCGTTCGGGCCGCTGCTCGCGGCGTGGATCGTGTTGCCTCACGGACAGCGCAGCATCGCCTTCATCGGCCTGGTGGCCCTGCTCGCCATGATCGTGCTGACCGGCGTCGGCCTGTGGTACCGGGACCAGCACCGGCAGCCCAAGAAGGCCGCCGCGTCGGCTGGCCACAGCCTGCCCCGCCGTCAGGTCGTGTCCACTCTGGCCGTGCTGCTGGCCCTGATGTTCTCCAAGTTTTTCTACCTGGCCAGCATCAGCAGCTACCTGATCTTCTACCTGATGCACCACTACCAGATCGAGACGCGGGAGGCCCAGTACCACCTGTTCTACTTCCTGTTCTCGGTGGCGGCGGGCACTTTGCTGGGCGGGCCCATCGGCGACCGCATCGGCCGCAAGCGGGTGATCTGGCTGTCCATCCTGGGCGTCGCCCCCTTCACGCTGGCCCTGCCTTATGTGGATCTGGGCACCTCGGCGGCGCTGACCATGGTCATCGGCTTCATGCTGGCCTCGGCCTTCCCGGCCATGGTGGTGTATGCCCAGGAACTGATTCCGGGCCGGGTGGGCACCGTATCCGGTCTGTTCTTCGGGCTCGCCTTCGGCCTGGCCGGTATCGGCGCCGCGGTGCTGGGGCGGTTCGCGGACCTGTGGGGCATCGACGCGGTGTATCGGCTGTGCTCCTTCCTGCCCTTGATCGGCCTGCTCGCGGTGTTCCTGCCGGATCTGCGTACCGGTCGCGCCGTGCCCGCCACCGCGCCCGCGCCATCTGGGGCCTGAGTGGTTTCCCGGTTTTTTCCCGGTCCGGGCCGGCGCCGATTTGTGCGCCGCACCCAAGCCGGGTAAGGGTGTAATATCCGATCAAAGAGATCGGATAAAGGGTATTCCCTCGATTTCCGGAATCCCGGGCCACGACCGATTCCCTCGGCGATCGCCCGGCGAGAAGCGACAGCAGCCCCGATTCGCCGTGGATTTGAGGAGACAAGCATGGAACCCGTGACGCTCGAGGGCCAGAGCCCGCCGCGCCTTTTTCTCGTGATCTTCATCCCTTTCCTGGTGCTCATCCTGGGCGGCGCCTGGTATGTGGGCAAGGAGCGCATCGAGGGGGAACTGACCCTGGTCCGCTCCAACGAGATCGGCAACGTGGTCATGGGGGTCATGCGTCTGGACGACGAACTGCGCCTGCCCCTGCGCCATCTGCGCACCCTGGTCGGCGAACCCGAACTGGCCCGGGCCGTCGACGGGGCCGGGAACGGGGCGCTGGAAGGCGCGTTCTCCAACCTGGTGGCTTACGCCAACGGTTACGACAAGGTGCGCTGGATCGACGAAACCGGCATGGAGCGGGTGCGCGCCAACAACAAGGACGGGCGGGCCGAGGTGGTGCCCGGCGGCGAACTGCAACAGGTGGCGGACAGCTACTATTTCCAGGCCGCGATGAAGCTGAAGCCGGGCCAGATCTACATCTCGCCCCTGGACCTCAACGTGGAGCGGGGCAAGGTGGAAACGCCGAACAAACCCGTGTTGCGCCTCGCCACGCCGGTACAGGACAAACAGGGCCGGCCCCGGGGCATCGTCGTGCTCAATATCGCCGCCCGCGATCTGCTGGATGCCTTCACCAAGAGCCTGGTGGACGCCCGCGACCACGCCATGCTGCTCAACAGCGACGGCTACTGGCTGCGCGGCACCAACAGCGACGACGAATGGGGCTTCATGTTCAAGGACGATATGAAGACCCTGGCCAAGCGCAATCCCGCCGCCTGGAAGGCCATCAGCGAGATTCCCTCCGGCCAGGAGGAGCTCGCGGACGGCCTGTGGACCTGGAGCACGGTCTATCCCCTCAAGGTCGAGCCCAGCGCGGAGATTCCCAACATCCCCTCCTGGCTGGTGGTCTCCCATGTCTCCAACCAGCAACTGGACCTGATCAAGAACGGCGCCAGGAGCATGGCGGCGGGCATCGCCGCCGTGCTGCTGCTGGTGTTCGGCCTGCTCTCCGGCTGGCTGGCGAAGGCCCTGGTGGGCCGCACCCGGGCGGTGGTGGAGGCGACCAAGGCGGAGGCCAAGGCGGCCGCCTCACGGCGCATGGTGGAAATGCTGGAACGCTTCCAGCTCATGGTCGAGGCCAACGCCAGCGGCCTGCTGGTGATCGATTCCCAGGGCCGCATCGCCCACGCCAACCCGGCGCTGGAGCGCATGTTCGGTTACGAGCCGGGGGAGCTGACCAGCAGGCAGATGGAAGTTCTGCTGCCCGAGAGCCGCCAGCCGGACCACGTGGCCATGCGCGATTCCTACATGAAGAAACCCGTCGCCCGGCCCATGGGCACCGGCCGCGACCTGACCGGCCGGCGCAAGGACGGCACCCTGTTCCCGGTGGAGATCAGCCTGAGTTCCTTCACCGAGAACGGAGAGAAATTCGTCGACGCGGTGGTGGTGGACATCACCCGGCGCAAGCAGATGGAAACCCGCCTGAAGCGGCGCGAAGCCCACCTGGAACTCCTGATCAGCTCCAACCCCAACGGCATGTTGGTGGTGGACCCGGACGGCCTGATCGAGATGACCAATCCCGCGTTGGAAAGCCTGTTCGGCTACGGACCGGGCGAATTGATCGGCATGCCGGTGGAAAGCCTGGTGCCGGAGGCCGCGCGCGGCCGGCACCAGGAACTGCGCGCCCGCTACCTGGGCGATCCGGTGCCGCGCCCCATGGGCGCGGGTCGCAACCTGCGCGGCCAGCGCAAGGACGGCAGCAGCGTGCCCATCGAGATCAGCCTGGCCAGTTTCCAGGAGGATGGGCGGGTGTGCGTCCAGGCCACGGTGGTGCTGGTGGCCGAATAGATTTGATGCCGGGGCCGGCCGATCTTCACCAGGAGCCCGGGGCCGCGCCCCGAGCAGCCAGCCGCGGTGTCAGCTCAGGAACCGCCTTCCGGCGAAGCTAACTGGGAGTGACATCCCGGGAACGTCGAGCCCGGGAGCGGTGAACCCGAGAGTGGTGAGCCCGGGAACGGTGAGCCCGAGATTTGCGGACTCAGGTCGCGTCCGGCGCGGCCGGCTTCTTGCGGGCTTTGCGGAAGGGCTTCTTGGATTTGACGCCGCCGCCGGGATTGCCGCCGCCGGCAAGGTTGCCGCCGCCCGGGTTGCCGCCGGGCCGGTGATGGCCGCCGGCGCGGGGATTCCCGCCCGATCTGGAATTGCCGTTGGCGCCGGGGTTGGAGCGCTGGGACTGCTGGGGCTGCTGTCCCGGCGCGTCGGCGCGATTGCCCGGCGCCAGCGAGATTTCCAGTTCGTTGATTTCCTCCCACTGCTCCTCGGTCCTCTGGCTATCGGGGATGGCCAGGAGAATCTGCAGGCGGCGGCGGGGGGGGACGGACTGCTCGCTTTGCTGGGGTTCTTGCTCATTCATGGGTTGCTGCTCGTTCATGACGGCGTTATTCCGGAAGCTTGGAGATCATGGTGTGGTGGTTTCGGCGGCTTTGGCCGCCCTATCCGTGGGTTGAAGCAAAGGCACAACGGCTATTTTCCCAGCATTCGCCGCAACACGTCATCTTTCGCCACAAAGTGGTGTTTGAGCGCGGCGGCGGCATGCAGCGCGACGAGCGCGATCAATCCGTAGGCGATCAGGGTGTGGGCGGTCTCGGCCAGCTTGCCCAGGGATTCGTTCTTGGCCAGCAACAGGGGCACGTCGAACAGGCCGAACACGCTGATATGGTAACCCCCCAGGCTGGAATCCAGGTAGCCCGTGAAGGGCAGGGCGAACATGGCGACATAGAGCAGGAAGTGGCCGGCGCGGGCCACGCTGTTCTCCATGTCGCCCATGCTGGCGGGCGGCTTCGGCGGCGGCGAATAGGCGCGCCAGAACGCGCGCGCGACCAGGAGCAGGAACGCGATCACGCCGAGGCTCTTGTGAAGATCGAAGAGCCCCCATTTCGCGTCGCCGTCCGGCAGGTCGGCCATGTACAGGCCCAGGCCGATCAGGCCGATGAGCAGGGCCGCCATCCACCAGTGCAGGGCACGGGCGACGAGGCCATAGGTTTTTTTGGTATTGCGCAGGTTCATAACGGGCTTTCCACTCGGATCGTCGAAGGTTTTTCTCGCAGCCAGGGCAGCAACAGCAGTGCCCCGGCCACCCAGAGTCCGGCCGCGAGCGGCAGGCTGACATGGCTATCGTAGCCGACTCCGGCCAGGGTGAGGGCGATTCGGAACACGGCGGCGACGGCCAGGCAGGCGAACCAGGCGCCCACGAACAGCGCCTCGCGGCCGACGCGCCCGTGCCCGCCCGCGGTGGCAAGGCCGGCCAGCAGCCCGGCGCCCCAGGCCACGCCGGCCGCGGCTTGCAGAACCAGCAGCACGGGCAGGCCGGGCGCGAGCAAGCAGCCCGCCGTGGCGAGGGCGCCGAGCAGGGCCGAGAAGGCCAGCGCGCGGCGGGCGCCGTGGCGCTCGACGAGCCTCGCGCCGGGATAGACCGCCAGGCTGAAACCCACCCAGAACACCGGCATCAGCCAGGGCAGCAGGGCCGGGTCCGCCACCGCCTTGTAGAGCGGCGCCGCGTTGACGAAGAAATGGATCTGGAAGCCCAGGCCCAGCAGAAAGGCGGCCGCCAGCCAGCGCGGCAGCCCATCCGCCTGGATGGCGGCTTGCGGCGCGTTGGCCCCGGTCATGGACAAACGCTTTTCGAACCCGGCGAAGCCCAGGGTCGCGGCGGCCAGGACGATGCCCGACACGGTGAAGGGCAGCATCGGGTCGACGCCTTTCATGGCCTGTCCCAGGTAAGGCGCCAGAGCGCTGGCCACGCCCATGCCCAGCAGGGCGCCGGCGCTACCCCGGCCGGGTTCGGCGGCGCGCCGGGCGATCAGGCCGTAGAGGGGCGCGCGCAGCACCGAGGCGGTGAGCACCCACAGCACGGTCAGGCCGACGAACAGCGCCGGCATGCCCGTCGCCGCGTGGGGCAGGGCCGCGAAGGCCAGGCAGGAGACCAGGTTGAGGACGATCAGCCAGGGGGCGAGGCGGCCCCACACGCGCAAGACCCGGTCGGCGTAGTAGCCCAGGGCCACGTCGGCGAGGGCGAACAGGCATTGGTCCAGCAGCAGCAGGCGGGGCGCCAAGTCCTTGGGCAGACCCAGCTTGGCGAGCAGCCCTTCGAGAAAGACGACGTACACCACCCAGGTGAGCAGAAACAGGAATTGCACCCCGCCCAGATAGGATTCCAGGCCAATGCGGATGCGCGCGGTCGGAGCGGGAAGGGTCACGGGCTGGAAGGGCCGGGAGAGGGCGATGGGGCGCAGGTTACGACGAAGGCCAAAACTTGGGAATCGTCCGCGTGGCGGAGGAGGGCATGGGATGGGCCGCTTGATGACTATCAAGGCCCGTTTCCGTTTCCCCCTCGACACTCGGGCCACCTTCCCTTCAGTGAGCCGTCATGTTCCGCCTCTGGTCCACCCACACCGCCGCGCCCCATCGCGTCATGTTCCTGCCCGGCGTCCTGCAAGGCGTGGCCGTCATGCTCTGGTGGCTGCTGGACATGGAGAGCCGGCGCGCGGGCGGCTTGGGCTTCGCTTCCGGCGGATTGCCGGGGCCGGCGCTGCATGTGTGGTGGATGTTGTACGGTTTCTTCCCGTTTTTCGTGTTCGGTTTTCTGTTCACGGCGGCGCCGAACTGGCTGGACGGCCCGGCGATTCCGCGTCCGGCCTATGTCGCCTCCGGGGTCGCCATGGCGCTGGGCGCGCTTCTGGTCTACGCCGGCATGGGCTTGTCGGGCCTGAGCGCGGCCGGCTTGGCGTTGCATCTCGCGGGCTGGAGCGTGGCGGTGTGGGCGCTGTTCCGGACCCTGTTCGCCGCGGCGCCCCAGGACAAACGCCATGCCGCCGTCGCCACCCTGGCCGCGCTGTCGGGCGCCCTG
The DNA here is from genome assembly GCA_044227325.1 of Thiobacillaceae bacterium. GTDB lineage: Bacteria > Pseudomonadota > Gammaproteobacteria > Burkholderiales > Thiobacillaceae > PFJX01. The sequence continues at coordinate 9,272 of JBGAFI010000026.1, forward strand.
GGTGACGCCGTGTTCCTGGCCTGGAGCGTGGCGCCGGATTTCCCGGCGGGGCTCGCCCTGGCGGAAGCCCTGGGGCTCTGGGGTTTCCTGCTTCCGACTTTTCTCGCGGTCTGCCACCGCATGATTCCCTGGTTCACCAGCCGCGTCGTGGCCAATTACGTGATGATCCGGCCCTATGGCCCGCTCTGGATCGCGCTGGCGGCATGCGCGGGCCATGGCGCCCTGGTCGTCGCCGGCCGGCCCGACCTGACCTGGCCCGGCGATCTCGTCGGCGCGGCCATCGTGTTCTGGTTCTCGGCCCGCTGGGGCGCGGCGCGGGGCATGCGGCAGGTTCGCCTGCTGGCCATGCTGCATGTCGCGTTCCTGTGGGCGGGCGTGGCCTTGGCGCTTTTCGGCCTGGACAGTCTGGCCGGCTTCGCCGGCTTGGCCTGGTCCGCCGGCCAGGCGCCGGTCCATGCCCTGGGCATCGGCTTCTTTTCCACCATGCTGATCGGCATGGTTTCCCGGGTCAGCCTGGGCCATTCCGGACGCAAGCTGGAGGCGGACGCCGCCACCTGGGGACTGTTCTGGCTGGTCCAGGCGGTCGCCCTGGCGCGCATGCTGCCGGATCTGGTTCCCGCCCTGCCGCTTCGGCTGGTCGTGCTGGCCGGTCTGCTTTGGCTGCTTGCGTTCGGAATTTGGGCCTGGAAATACGCGCCCATGTATTGGCGTCCCCGGGTGGACGGCAAACCCGGCTGACGCGCCGATCAGTGCCAGGTCGCTAGCAACGCGCCGGCGTCGGCGGGCGTCACTAGATGCAGATGGGTTCTTTCATCGGCGTTCCAGGTGGCGAAACCGGCTTCGGACGCGGGGCGCATCGCCTCCGGATCATCCGCGACCAGAACCAGGCGGAACCGGTTGAACGCCAGCGCGTCCCGTAGCGCCACGCCCTCGGCGAGCCAGCGGGGCAGGGCGCGGTCCAACTCCGCGCGTGCCGGACAGGTCCGGATGTGGACCAGCAGCCGGCCGCCGACCTTGAGCCGGGTCATCGCCTCCGGCTCGCTCAGGAACGCGATCTCGATATGGTCCAGCAACGCGTCCGGACAGCCGCAGCCCAGACGGTCGCGCACGAAAGCGCGGGCAAGGGCGTGCGCATCGTCGGCGCGGGAAGAGGTATTCATGCCGGCCATGGTGCCGCGCCGGAGCGCGTCGATCAAGCTGGCGCGGCGCGGGATTCCCCGGGCAAAAGTATTCGGCCGGCTTGCCGATAAACCGGCATCACCCCAGGAAAGCGAATCATGAGCGACATCGACACCCTGCGCCGCGACATCGAATCCATGGTGGAGGAATTGCGCTCCACCATCCACATGATCGGCGATCAGGACATGCCCCAGACCAATGTGGTGAGCAATGCCCGCGACCGTTTGCGCTACATCTCGGCCCTCACCGAACAATCCGCCGGCCAGACGCTGAACGCCGCGGAAGCCATCTCCGACCGGCTGCGCGCCCAACAGGCGCAAGCGGCGAACCTGATGGGCAAGACCCGCTCCCCCGAGCTTCGCGCCTTCCTGGAAGCCTTACAGACGGAACACGCGCTGAGCTGCCAGGACGCCTCCGAGATCATCCAGGCCCAGGCGTTCCAGGATCTGGTCGGCCAGGTCATCAACAAGCTCATGGTGATGGTGCAGAAGATGGAGGACAGCCTGGTCCACCTGCTGGTGGACGACGAGCCCGATCCGGGTGTGCTGGCCGGCCCCGCCGTCACGCCGCAAACCGCGATCTCCCAGGACGACGTGGACAACCTGTTCGGCTGAACGACGGTGAAACTCGGCGCCTCCCTTGGGAGACGTTGATTTTTCAAGTATCGGGAAAGCCAAGCTGTCGAGGGAGGTGGTGGCCGTCGGCATGACTTTCGCGAAGATCGGTGTTTCCTGCGCGCAGCGCGGCGATCCATCAGGCACGCGGCATCGGCATGCGCTGGCTCGCTCCCTCGCCACGCCGCTCGCCATGGCCGCATAAATCCGCCATTGCCTAGACCAGGTCGAACAGAAACAGCATGCCGAAGTGAAAGACGATGAACAGCGCGACGCCGAGGAACACGGCCGAGTTTTCGTTGCTTTCGAATATCTTCTGGAAATTCTTCATGATGGCGCTCCGGGCCGTTTGGCGACGGCACGACCTTAGTTTCCGCGCCGCATCCCGTCGAGACCGGGGCTTGACGATAGTCAACCGCCCCTGAAGCCGCGCTTCTCCCGCATGCCCTCCGCTTGACAATTGTCAACGCCGGCGCGGCCGCGCCCGCCTCCCCTTGATAGTTGTCAAACGCTTTACTCGGGTATTTCGCCAGCATCGGCCTCCATGCGAATTCCCCAGGAGCGCGACATGCTCGAACCCGTCAAGCTGGCCGATTTCTTCACCGTCTTCTTCAGCGCCGCCTCGGTGATCCTGTTCGGCGCCACCTATGCGTTGTTGTTCGCCTGGAGTCGCATCCGCTCGCGCCCGCGCCTGCTGCCGCTGGCCTACGCCAGCTATGCCGGCCTGGCCGTCTCGGTGCTGGTCCTGGCCCAGGCGGCGCACCTGTTCCACAACACGTTCTGGACTTTCATCGTGCTGCTCATGCTGGCGGGCTACCTGGTCGCGCCCCATGCGATCTGGCACCTGTGCGTGGGCACGCACCTGGTCGAAGGGGCCGACGGACACGCGGATGGGGTGGCCGATGCGCCCGCCCATGCGCCGGAGCCGGCGCCCATCAAGATTTCTCAACAGCGGTAGGTTTTACAGGAGGCATGACCATGTCGGAGATGCAAACGCAGATGCAGACGCAGGCGTTGTGGTGGGCATCCGAATCCTTTTGGCGAAAGATGGCCATCTGGGTGACGGCGGGCTCGTTCGTGGTGCTGATCTTTCTCACCTTCGATACGGTGAAGCAGATCACGGCGGGCGGTAAACGCGTGCCGGCGTATTCGGTGATCAACAACCGCATCGATTACGTGTTCGACGAGAAGCGCAACTTCCAGGTGCCGGTCATCGGCCCGGAGGAGCCGCTGTTCGGCAAGAAGTTGAGCGAACAGGAAGCGGAAGCCCTGGTCAGCCACGGCAAGCTGACCACCCAGGCGAAGAACTGCATGGACTGCCATACCTTGCTGGGCAACGGCTCGTATTACGCGCCGGACCTCACCAAGGCCTGGCTGGACCCGGCCTGGGGTTCCAAGGAAATCCGCGAGCAGCAGATGGTGGATTTCCTGATGCACCCGGAGATCGCCGCCCATAACGCCATCGGCCGCAAGATGCCCAACCTCAAGATCAGCGAGGACGAGGCGCGCGCCACCGTGGCCTTCCTGAAGTGGATGGCGTCCATCGACACCAACGGCTTCCCCGCCAACTTCAAGCCCATCGACCAGTCGGACGCGCCCGTCGTGGCGACGCCGGAGCCCGTCGCGGAACCCGCGGGTACCTCGCCACTCCCGGTCCAACAATAAGGAGATTCAACATGGCTATCGGCATTCTCTCCGGCGCCAATCTGAACGGTGGGCAGAAACTGGCGACCAAGTATTTCACCGTCGCCATCGCCCTGTTCGGCGCCCAGGTCCTGTTCGGCATGCTCGCCGGACTGCAATACCTCTATCCGGACTTCCTCTATGGAATCCTGGACTTCTCCGTCAACCGCATGCTGCACATCAACGCGATGGTGGTCTGGCTGTTGTTCGGCTTCATCGGCTCGGTGTACTGGATGCTGGAGGACGAGGCGGGTGTCCCGGTGGCCGGGTTGCCGCTGGGCAATCTGATCTTCTGGATATTCACCCTCGCCGTGGTGGTGGTCGTGCTGGTGTTTCTGCTGGTCCAGATCGGCCCGGGCAAGCAAAGCTCGCTCTGGCTGATCAACGAGGGCCGCGAATACATCGAGGCGCCGCGCTGGGCCGACATCGGCATCGTCGTCTGCGTGCTCGCGTTCTTCTACAACGTCGCCGCCACCTTCGCCAAGGGCAGGTTCTCCGGCATCGCCGGCGTGCTGACCCTGGACCTGGTCGCCCTCGCCGGTTTGTATCTGGCCGGCATGTGGTACACCCCCAACATCTCCATGGACCAGCACTGGTGGTGGTGGGTGATCCACCTCTGGGTGGAAGCCACCTGGGAAGTGCTGGTGGGCTGCCTGATGGCCTACGGCCTGATCAAGACCATGGGCGTGCGCCGCAAGATCGTGGAAACCTGGCTCTACATCGAAGTCGCGCTCATGTTCGGTTCCGGCATCCTGGGTCTCGGCCACCACTACTTCTGGATCGGCACGCCGGAATACTGGTTCACCATCGGCGGCTTCTTCTCCGCCCTGGAACCGATTCCCCTGGTCGCCATGGTCGTGCACGCCGTGTTCGACGCCGGCCACCACAAGCTGAAGAGCACCAACAACCCCGCCCTGGCCTGGATCATCGCCCAAGCCTTCGGCAACTTCTTCGGCGCCGGCGTCTGGGGCTTCATGCACACCCTGCCCCAGATCAACCTGTACACCCACGGTACCCAGTGGACCGCGTCCCACGGCCACCTCGCCTTCTTCGGCGCCTACGCCACCATGGTCATCGCCTTCCTCTACATGGCCCTGCAGAAATGGCGCGGCGGCGTCTACATGAGCGGCGACATGGTGGGCGCCTGGAAGTGGAAATGGGCCATCTTCCTGCTCCACGCCGGCATGATCATGATGGTCATGGCCCTGCTGATCGCCGGCTACGAACAGTCCCAGATCGAACGCGCCATAGAAGGCTCCACCTGGATGGGCTACTTCGCCGCCCAGGCGCACCACTGGTTCGTGCAAGGCATGGTCTGGCGCCAGATCGGCGGCTGGGTCTTCACCGCCGGCTTTGTCCTGCTCGCCTGGGACTTCATGACCATCGGCAAGCGGGAAACCCGCCCGGCGCTGACCGTGCAGCCCGAAACTTCAGCCGCTTGAGATAACGGGTCTCCTCTCGATATCAAGCGTTTGGCCCGCCGGGCGACCGGCGGGCTTTTTTATCGGGGGGACAGAATCCACGGCTTAAGGGGTCAATCCAACATCGGGTGGGTTACTTCTTGCTCGAGATCGAAACCGCCCTGCGGACGAATTTCTTGCGCTCCGCCGGGTCATGGATTTCGTCGGCGATGCAGAGATAGAGCTCGGTCTCGTCGATCGCCTTGGCGGCGGCGCGCTTGACCACCACGCGGGCGATGGCGCCGATGTACTGGGCCAGATCCGCCTCGACGCCTTTCAGGAATTCCGCTGGAAATTTCTCGGTAATGGAGGGATCCGGCGGGCGATGGGTGATGGGTTGGGTATGGCCGCGCGTGGTGTCGCCCGTGCCGAATTTGCGCAGGAAACGGGCGCGCTCCGCGTCGTCGGTGATCTCCCGGGAAACGGCTTCCGCCAGAACCTCGACGCTCCGTGCCTGTTTGGCCGCGTTGCGCACCACCACCGTGGCGATCGGCCCCAGGTGTTCGGCCAACACGTTTTCGAGACGTCTTACCTCTGCGTGGTCGAGCACCACCCCGGTGAACCCGGTGGAGGGCTCGACCAGTTCCGATCGGATGGGCATCGTCGCGGTGTCGGCCGTGGGCGTCAGCATGACGGTGTCGCCCATCGGGCCGCATTCCGCCGCGACCTTCAATGAGCGTCTGAAGACGTCGACGCTCTGCGGTCTGTCCGCTTCATTGGGTTTCAGCGCCCAATCTATCGTGGTCAGCAACGGATGGCCGTAATAGGTGGCGGCGATCCGCATGGCGGGCGGCATGTCGTCCGACCGGACGCGGGCGACCGCGTCCACCGGTTTTGCGCCGGTGACCATCCAGTACATGACGCCGGCCAGGGCGTAGATATCGCTCCATGGGCCCTGCTTGCCGTTGCCGTGGTATTGCTCGATGGGCGCGAAACCCGGGGAAACGATGACGGTGAGTTCCCGGCCCGCGCCCAACAGGTGCCGCGCGGAGCCGAAATCGAGCAGCACGGGCGTGTTGTCGGCGCGCACGTAGATGTTGGCCGGCTTGATGTCGCGGTGCAGATAGCCGGCCTGATGGATGACCTCGAGACCGTCCAGAAGCGGTTCCACGACCCGGAACACTTCTTCCTCGGAAAGCGGGCGGCGCGCCGAGACCCAGTTGGACAAGGACATCCCGTCCACGAATTCCATGACCATGTAGCCGGTCTGGTTCGCTTCGAAAAAACGCATCACGCGCACGATGTTGGCGTGATGGAACGACGCCAGGGTGCGCGCCTCGTCCATGAAGCGCTTCAGGCCGGTCTGGAATGTTTCCGCCGCGGCCGACGACTTGGGTTGCACGGTGTCGTCCTCAAGCCGGGTGGCGAAATCCACCGGCAGGTACTCCTTCAGCGCGACGCGGAGATTCAGGTTCGCGTCGGTGGCCAGATAGGTGAGTCCGAACCCGCCCGCCCCGAGCAACTGGTCGATGCGGTACTCATGCAATCGATAGCCCTCGGGCAGGGCGTTGGCGAATTCCGGCGTGTTCAGTCCCATGCGCCCACCCTCAAGCCTTGTCGATCAGTTCGATCGCCTTTTCCAGACTGCGGCGCATCCGGTTGAACGACTTGGCGAGCAGCGAGATCTCGTCGCCGCCCCGCTCGGAAAATTCGGGAATCTCCATGTTGCCGGTGGAGATGGCGCTGGCCGCGGCGGACATGCGCCGGATGGGCCGCACGATCAGCAGGCTCATCATGGCGTTCAGGATCACGAACAGCACGAGGAAGACGATGCTGAGGGAGGCCATGAAGGTATAGAAGGCGCGGTTCGCGTTCTTGATCGGCAGCGCCATCGGCACCGAGACGATCTGCGCCCCGACCACCTCCATGTGCTTCCAGCCGAAGCCGTTGTTGGCGCCGTAGAGCTTGACCATCGCCGGCGGCGACGACTCGGCGGTGGTGTGGCAGGAGAGGCAGGCCTCGTTCTTGATCTGCAAGGGGTGGGCGAGGAACAGCGAGGGGCCGGTCGGCGTGTCGCGCACGCCGCTGATCTCGCCCCGGTTCGGATCGTTGCGGAACACGTTGACGATGTCGGTTTCCCAGTCCACCGCCTTGTCGCGCGGGTTGGTGGGATTGAGGGTCGCTTCCTTGTACGAGTAATCGGCGTATTTCACGCGCAGCGCGTTCATGATCTCGGTGGCGGCGTAGGCGGGAACGCTCTGGGAATGGAACACCGCGTCGTTGAACGGGATCAGCGGGCGAATCTGGGTGTTGGTGTAGCCCCGCATGGACAGCGCCGCCTCCATCATCAGGCCGGCGTTGCGCAAAACCTCCTCTTGCGCGTTCTTGTACAACAGATTGTTCGAGATCCAGCCGGTGACACCCAGTCCCAAAGCGAACACCACCAACAAGACCAGATTGAACTTGAGCCGTAATCCCATGGCTGCTCCTCTATTCTGGAAAACCCCGCGCCGAATCGCGTTTCGGATCGCGCTTCCGCGGCTGAAACGCCAGCACGGCTTCCGCGGCCATCGCGATCCCGGCTTGCGCTGCCGCCATAATAATCGACTATCGCGCTCGAGATTCCGGTCTATCGGGCCGGGTCTGGAATCCCGAGGCCCCTGGATTGAGCGATCATGCGGGGGCGTCTCCACCCGATCATCGAGTTCAAGCCATGCGTGTCTTGTCCGTCATCCCGCCGATGACACAACTCAATACGCCGTATCCGTCCACCGCCTACCTGACCGGCTTCCTGCGCGCGCGCGGCGTCGCGGCTTTCCAGGAAGACCTGGCCTTGGCGCTGGTGTTGCGGCTGTTTTCGCCGGACGGGTTGCGCGCGCTCCACGCCTGTATCGAGATGCTGCCGAAGGCGCGGCGCACGGCCAACATCCAGGCTTTTGACGCCCGCTTCGAGCGTTACTTATCCACCATCACGCCCGCCGTGGCGTTTCTCCAGGGGCGCGATCCCAGCGCCGGGCACCGTATCGGCCGGCGCGATTTCCTGCCGGAGGGGGCGCGTTTCGCCTCCCTGGACGTGTACATCGACCCGGACGGCGGCGATCCGCTGGCCTGGGCCTTCGGCGCGCTCGGTGTGCAGGACCGGGCGCGCCATCTGGCGACCCTGTATCTCAACGATCTGGCCGATGTGGTGCGGGAAGCGGTGGACCCGCGCTTCGAGTTCGTGCGCTATGCGGAATCCCTGGCGCAAAGCCGGGCCAGTTTCGATCCGCTGGCCGAGGCGCTGGCGGCGCCCCTGAATCTGGTGGACGCGACCCTGCGCGATCTGACCCGGGAGGCCGTCGCTCGCCATGGGCCGGAGGTGGTGCTGGTGTCGGCGCCGTTTCCCGGCAATGTGTACGCCGCGTTCCGCATCGCCCAGGCGATCAAGGCGGGCCACCCGGAGATCAGGACGGTGCTGGGGGGCGGTTTCGTCAACACGGAGCTGCGCGAACTGGTCGAGCCGCGCGTGTTCGACTACTTCGATTTCGTCTGCCTGGACGACGGCGAGCGGCCGTTGCTGGCGCTGCTGGACTATCTGGAAGGGGGGCGGCCGCTGGCGGGCTTGGTGCGGACTTTTGTGCTTGCGGGGGGCGAGGGGGTTCGGACCGGGGAGGAATCCCCCCCGACTCCCCTTTTGCAAAAGAGGGAGGGTGACCCGGTTCCGGGCGGTGGTGAAGGGCGGGTGCGCTACATCGACAGCGGCGAGGCGGACATCCCGTTCGCGGAAGTGGGCACGCCCACCTGGGACGGCCTGCCCCTGGACCGCTATCTGTCCATCCTGGACATGCTCAATCCCATGCACCGGCTCTGGTCAGACGCGCGCTGGAACAAGCTCACCGTGGCCCACGGCTGCTACTGGAAGAAGTGCAGCTTCTGCGACGTGAGCCTGGACTACATTTCCCGCTACGATGCCGCGAGCGCTTCCCTGCTGGCGGACCGCATCGAGGCCGTCATCGCCGAGACCGGCCAGACCGGTTTCCATTTCGTCGACGAGGCGGCGCCGCCGAAGGCCTTGAAGGCCCTGGCCGAGGAACTGGGCCGGCGCAACCGGGCGATTTCCTGGTGGGGCAACATCCGCTTCGAGAAATCCTTCACGCCGGAACTGTGCCGGCAACTCGCCGACAGCGGTTGCATCGCCGTTTCCGGCGGCCTGGAAGTCGCCTCGGACCGCCTGCTCAAGCTCATGCAAAAGGGCGTGTCGGTGGAACAGGTGGCGCGGGTGACCCACGCCTTCAGCGAGGCGGGCATCCTGGTGCATGCCTATCTGATGTACGGCTTCCCCACCCAAACCGTGCAGGACACCGTCGACGCGCTGGAATACGTGCGCCAACTGTTCGCGGCGGGCTGCATCCAGTCCGGCTTCTTCCACCGCTTCGCCTGCACCGTCCATTCCCCGGTGGGTCTGCATCCGGAACAGTTCGGCGTGACGCTGAAGCCGCTGCCGCCGGTTTCCTTCGCGAAGAACGACGTGGATTTCCACGACCCCGCCGGCGTCGACCACGCTGCCCTGGGCGTGGCGTTGAACAAGGCGCTGTACAACTTCATGCACGGCATCGGCCTGGACGACGACGTGCGCGGCTGGTTCTCGATGCACGTGCCGAAGCCGCGCGTGGCGCGGCGCTTCATCGAGCGGGCCTTGGCCTGAACCGGCGCGGACACGCCGGTTGGCTACATCGGGGCTTTGGCTTTCCGGCCCGGGCTCGCGTGGGGGATGTAGCCCGCGACGCGGCAGAGCATGCCCTCGATTTTTTTGCCGTCGGTGAAGCGCGTGGTGCGGCACATGATCACTTCACCCTTCGCGGACAACTCGGAAAGATGGACGCAGACGCTTTCCAGGGAGATTCCCGTTTCTTGAGCGATCTCGGAATCGAGCCGCTCGCCGTGGTCTTTCAGGTACTGCAGAATTTCTAGCAACTTGATAACTCCTTTTCCTCACTGTGCCGCGGTCTCTATTTCCCGGAGCAAACCGGCGCGGGCCGCCGCGGCTGTTTGCATTCGCTCCGGAACGATCGGCCCGCGCGTTCTGGGGGAACGGCGCGGGCTGTTCAGCGGGCATTATCCCCCTAAAGCGGGAGACGGCCCATTTACGCTTCCCATCGGCTCTCGCGCCGGCCTTCCGCCACCTCGCCGCGGGACGCGCCGTCCGCGCCGCCTTTCAGTAGGCCAAGTCTTTGAAAACAAAGATATAACTCGCGGCTGGCCCAGGCGTCGGTAGCGGCATATTCGATCTGTGCCGCCGACAGACGTGGCGCGGCCCAGTTGGAGGTGCGCGTGCCTTTGGGAATGCGGAAGCCCATAAGGATACCAGCAAGGTTGCGCAGGCCCGTCTGGCGGATGCCGTGGCGCCTGGCGACGGCGCCCAGATCGAGCACGGCTTCGGGTTCCAGGGGAAACAACTGCTTGAGCTGGCGCAGGTCGTGGGCCAGGGCCACGCCCGCCTTGACGATGTTCGGGGCGTCCAGGAGCTCGGCCAGGGCCGCGCCGCAATCCACCCGCTGCAACTGGAACAGGTACACCGCCTTGGCCGTCGCCACCTGGACCAGGCAGGGCGGATAGCTTTCGCCCTTGTTGAAAGCGGGCCGGGTCTCGGTATCGAAACCCACCACCGGCTCACGCCGGATCTCGGCCATCGCCTGTTCCAGTTCCTGCGGGCCGGCGATCAGGTGGACCGGACCTGGGTAGCGCCGGATGGGCAGGGCGGCGATGTCTTCCCGGGAGATCGTCTCGGGCAGGCCGGAGGGTGGGGCGAAGTCGCTCAAGAAGCGAAGCGCTCGCGCAGATAGGCGACGATGTCGCCGGATTCGTACATCCAGCGGCTGCCGCCCTGTTCATCGCGGATTCTCAGGCAAGGCACCATGGGCTTGCCGCCGCCCGCGAGCAGAGCCTCCCGGTTCGCCGCGTCGTGCTGGGTGTCGCGCAGTTCGATGGGCAGGGAGAGACGGCGCATCTCCCGGCGCACCTTGATGCAGAACGGACATGTCTGGAACTGGTACAGGGCCAGGTCGCGGCATTGCCGCTCCACCGCCTGCTGGGCTTCGGGCGAACGCACCAGGCCAGCGGGGGCGGTCAGGCGTTCCTTGAGCAGCAGGATCGGGCCGAGGACCGCGCGCAGGGTCCGGAAGAACATGCGGAACAGCCATTTCATGGGGAGATCTCGTGGTGGTTGAAATGCATGAAGGGGCGTGCCTTCCCGTTATTAAGGGGGAGCGAGGGGAGTTTGCGGCGCTGGTCGGCCGCGGCGGCCCGAATCCCCCCGGCCTTCCTTGTCAAAAGCGGGGAATGGCGCTGGACGGGGGGGACGGTCATGGCTTGGGACGCCGTTTGATGCTGGCATTGGCGCGGGACACGGTTTTCGTTTCGCCTTCGCTGGGAATTTCCAGGATGCGGACTTTCACCGACTTGCCTTTCAGCTTGCCGGCGGCCAGGCGGCGCTGGGCTTCATCGGCGATCTGGCGCGCCACCGCCACGTAGGTGTTGAATTCGCCGACGTTGATCCTGCCCACCTGGGCGGCGCTGAAGCCCGCCTCGCCGGTGAGGGCGCCGAGCACGTCGCCGGGGCGGATTTTGTCCTTGCGGCCGCCCAGGATCTGCAAGGTGGTCATGGGCGGCAACAGGGGCTTGTCGCTGGCGGATTCAAGTTCGCCGATGTTGTGCCATTCCACGGCGGTGCCGACTTCCTTGGCGATGTTGTCCACGCGCCGCATCTGGTTCGCGCTGGCCAGGCTCAGCGCCCAGCCGTCCTGGTCGGCGCGGCCGGTGCGGCCGATGCGGTGGATGTAGACCTCCGGGTCCGGCGTCACGTCCACGTTGATGACCGCTTCCAGATTGGCGATGTCCAGGCCGCGCGCGGCCACGTCGGTGGCCACCAGCACGGAGCAACTGCGGTTGGCGAATTGGATCAGCACCTGGTCCCGCTCCCTTTGTTCCAGTTCGCCGTGCAGGGCCAGGGCGAGGAAGCCGTGGGCGCGCAACACCTTCAACAGTTCGCGGCATTGCTGGCGGGTGTTGCAGAAGGCCAGGGTGCTGACCGGACGATAGTGCTCGAGCAGGGTCGCCACCGCCTCCAGGCGCTCGCCGTTGCTCACTTCGTAGAAGCGCTGGCGGATCTTGTCCGCCTCGTGCCGCTCGGCCAGACGCACTTCCTTCGGCTGGCGCAGGAACTGGCGCGCGAGCTGTTCCACGCCTTCCGGGAAGGTGGCGGAAAACATCATGGTCTGGCGCTTCCTCGGGCATTGCTTGGCGACGAACACCATGTCGTCGAAGAAGCCCATGTCCAGCATGCGGTCGGCCTCGTCGAACACCAGGGTGTTGAGGGCGTCCAGGTTCAGGCTGCCCCGCTGCAGGTGGTCCATGACGCGGCCCGGCGTGCCGACGACGATGTGGGCGCCGTGTTCCAGACTGGCCATCTGCGGGCGCATGGTGCTGCCGCCGACCAGGGCGAGGATCTTGATGTTGTCCTCCGCGCGGGCCAGGCGGCGGATTTCCTGGGTGACCTGGTCCGCCAGTTCGCGGGTCGGGCACAGCACCAGGGCCTGCACGGAAAAGCGGCGCGCGTTCAGGTTGGCGAGCAGAGGCAGGGCGAAAGCCGCGGTCTTGCCGCTGCCGGTCTTCGCCTGGGCGATCAGGTCGTCGCCCGCCAGGGTGAGGGGCAGGCTGGCCGCCTGGATCGGCGTCATGTTCAGGTAGTTGAGCCGGCGCAGATTCTCCAGCACGGCGGGCGCCAGAGGCAGCCGGTCGAAGGGGGCGGCGGCGGCCGGGTCGGCGGTTTCGGGGACGATCGGCGGAGCGATGGGGGCGGCGAGCGGCGCGTCGTTATGGCGATGGGGCATCCCGGGATTGTAATGGGTGCGATGAAAAGCCATGATTTTGTTTGTTAATTCGGACAATACCGTGCATAGTGCCCGGAGCGATCCTCAAGTCGTGTCGTTGTTGTCTGGTTCAGTTCCCGCTTTTTCGCGCCGTTCTCTTCCCTTCATCATCCCATCGCCTTGACCTTCGCCCCACTTCGGGCGCAAGCCCTGGTTTTATTATTTTTCAGGATGTTCAAGATATGGCAACAGGTACTGTCAAGTGGTTCAACGATTCCAAAGGCTTCGGTTTCATCACCCCCGAGGACGGCGGAAACGATCTCTTCGCGCATTTTTCCGCGATCCAATCCCAGGGCTTCAAGACCCTGAAGGAAGGCCAGCGCGTTAGCTTCGATGTGACGACCGGCCCCAAGGGTCAGCAGGCATCGAATATTCGCGACGCCGATTAAGTCGTTTATTCACGGCATGGCCGCGCGCCATGCCGTTCATCCGGTCGGGCGCGAATCGCGGGGTTTCCCCGTCGCGGCCCGAGCGGATTCGCCCGGCTTTGCCGGGCTTCTTGTTTATCAGCTTCCCCAGGAGAGTCGGCCATGGCCAAAGAAGAACTTATCGAAATGAGTGGCGTAGTGGACGAAGTTCTGCCGGATTCCCGTTTCCGAGTCACCCTCAACAACGGCCATAGTCTGGTGGCCTACACCGGGGGCAAGATGCGCAAGCACCACATCCGCATCCTGGCCGGCGACAAGGTTTCCCTGGAACTGTCGCCCTACGACCTGAGCAAGGGACGCATCACGTTCCGCCACATCGAGGGCCGTTCGCCGATCACTCCCCAGCAACGCCGCAAGCACTGACCGCTTCGCTCCGGGGCCGATCCCGGTGCGCGCAATGACGGGCGTTCGCGCCCGTTATTCTTTTGCGGGGTCGACGAACAAGTCCCCGTGGCCATGGGGTGCGCTGCGCCAATACTGGGGCGGCGCATCCACCCGGGCGCCCAGCTTCACGGCGGCGTGCCAGGGCCAGCGGGGATCGAACAGCATGCCGCGCGCCAGGGCCACCATGTCGGCCTGGCCGGAGGCGACGATGGCCTCGGCCTGCTCGGGTTCGGTGATGAGGCCGACGGCAATGGTGAGCAGGCCGGTTTCGTGGCGGATGCGCCGGGCGAAATCCACCTGATAGCCGGGCCCGACCGGAATCTCCTGGCGCGGCGACAGGCCGCCGCTGGAGACATGGATGAAGGCGCAGCCGCGCCGCTTCAATTCCCGCGCGAAGGCGACGCTCTGCTCGACGTCCCAACCCCCTTCCACCCAGTCGCTGGCGGAGATGCGGATGCCCACCGGCTTGTCGGCGGGGAAAACGGCGCGCACCGCGTCGTACACCTCCAGGGGATAGCGCATGCGGTTTTCCAGATCGCCGCCATAGGTGTCGTTTCGGCTATTCGCCAGGGGCGAGAGGAACTGGTGCAGCAGGTAGCCGTGGGCGGCGTGCACCTCGATGGCGTCGATGCCCAGCCGCGCGGCGCGCCGGGCGGAATCGGCGAAGGCTTCCCGCACCCGGGCGAGGCCGGTGGCGTCCAGGGCGGAAGGCGGCGCGTCGCCCTCGGCGAAGGGCAGGGCGGAAGGCGCCACGGTGCGCCAACCGCCGTGTTCCGGCGCCAATTGCCCGCCGCTTTTCCAGGGCACGCCGGTGGAGGCCTTGCGGCCGGCATGGGCGAGCTGGATGGCGATGGGCATGGTGGAATGCTTGCGCACCGATTTCAGCACCCGCCCCAGGGCGGCCTCCGTCGCGTCCGACCAGAGGCCCAGGTCGGCCGACGAGATACGCCCCACCGGCTCCACGCCGGTGGCCTCGATGACCAGCAGGCCGGCGCCGGACAGCGCCATGTGGCCCAGGTGGATCAGGTGCCAGTCGGTCGCCTCGCCGTTCACCGCCGAGTATTGGCACATGGGGGCGATGACGATGCGGTTGCGCAGCTTGAGATTGCCGAGGGGGAGGGGGGAGAACAGGGCGCTCATGGCGGGGACTCGAGGTCGGGAGTGGAAAAAGCGTGGAAAATTGTACGGCGAGGAAAAGCATGTCGCGGCGGCTAGCCGTGCAAAAACACCGCTCCGACTTGCCGCCGCCGCGTTGGTTCCGGAGCGTCCGGGGGAAACCCTGCCTTGCCATGACCAGCTCAGGGGTAATTGCCGGGATAATTACGTAATTCGCTTTCCCTCCCGCCTGTCCATGTTGCCCGCCACTCTCAAGCGCTACGCCTGGCTGTCCATCGCCGCCGCGATCTCCACCATCCTGCTCAAGGGCGCGGCGTGGTGGATGACGGATTCGGTGGGGCTGCTGTCCGACGCGCTGGAGTCCTTCGTCAACCTGGCGGCGGCCATCATGGCCCTGGCCATGCTGGATCTGGCGGCGACGCCGGAGGACGAGGACCATGCCCACGGCCACGGCAAGGCGGAATATTTCGCCAGCGCCTTCGAAGGCTTCCTGATCCTGGTGGCGGCCGCCAGCATTGGCTATACGGCGCTGGATCGCCTGTTCAATCCCCGGCCCATCGAGGACGTGGGCATCGGCCTGGCGGTGTCGGTGGTGGCTTCGATCATCAATCTGGCGACCGCGCGCACGCTCATGGCGGTGGGGCGCGAGCACAACTCCATCACCTTGGAGGCGGATGCCCACCACCTGCTCACCGATGTCTGGACTTCCGTCGGCGTCATCGTCGGCGTCGGCCTGGTCTGGCTGACCGGCTGGCTCTGGCTGGATCCGGTCATCGCCCTGCTGGTGGCGGCGAACATCGTCTGGACCGGCTGGCAGTTGCTGCACCGTTCGGCGGAAGGTTTGATGGATGTCTCGCTGCCGGCCGAGCAGATCGAGGCCATCGAAGCGGTGCTGGAAATCTACCGGGCCAGGGGTCTGGAATTCCACGCCCTGCGCACGCGCCAGGCCGGCTCGCGCGGGTTCGCCACGCTGCACGTCCTGGTGCCCGGCGCCTGGACGGTCCAGACCGGCCACGACTGGCTGGAGCGGATCGAGGCCGACATCCGTGACGCGGTTCCCCGCGTGCACGTCACCACCCACCTGGAACCCAAGGAAGATCCGGTTTCCCTGGTCGACGAGAGCCTGGACCGGCCTTGATGCCCCAGGGAACCTCGGATCGCTGGAAATACGTGTCACTTCAATCACTTGCGCCGTGGCATGGCCTTTGCTCGAATGCTACGGACCGGCATCGATACTTGAACAGGACACCCCATGACCCCAGCGCAGATCGGCCTAATCCAGTCCTCCCGGGCCAAGGTCGCGCCCATCCAGGAGACCGCCGCCACGCTGTGCTACGGCAAGCTGTTCGAACTGGGCCCGGGCGTGCGGCCCCTGTCCAGAGGGGACGTGAAGGAACCGGGCCCGGGCGCGGATTTCACGCCGGCGACGCGGGAAGCCTGGCGCAGCGCCTATGCCCCCGTTCCCGGGCGCGGCCCGCATCGTTCCCGTGAGCCGGAATGTCGAACCGGCGCGAACCCGGAACCGGCGTTTGTGTCCGAGCGCCATGCGCCCGATTTTTTTGCTTCGTTCCCTCCTGCTGCTGGCCGCCATGCTGGGCGTGGCCGGCTGCGCTTCGCCCCGCTACGAGACGCTGACGCGCCGGGAGGCGCCGACGGGGCCGGCGGCCGCAGCCTGTCTGGCGTCCTGCGAGCGCGGACTGGACCTCTGCAAGCAAGCCTGCGCGGAGAAGTACCAGGCCTGCCTGAAACAGGCGGAGCCGGAAGCCGAGGCGGATTACCGCCAGACCCTGGACCGCTATGCCCAGGCCTTGGAGCAATACCGGCGCGAATTGAGCGTGTACGAGCTCCAGGTCTGGACCAGCTACAACTGGCATCACGGCGCCTTCTGGTACGACTCCTACCCGTTCCAGAGCTTCCCGCCGCCGCTTCCGCCCCGCTTGCCGGGCCGGGCGGAGGCGACCGGCCGTTTCCTGGAGGCGCGCTGCGGTGGGGATTGCGGTTGCCAGCCGCCCTACGATGCCTGTTTCCGGACCTGCGGCGGGAAGATCGAGACCGAAACGCGCTGTGTCGCCCACTGTCCGGCGCAGCGTTGAGTTCAGCGCGCCGGCAACATCGGCGCCAGCCCGCGCCAGACGTTTTCCAGCAGCACCGGCTGCGCCTCGGCGACGGGATGCAGGCCGTCGGCCTGGAAGCGCGCTCTTTGTCCCGCCATGCCTTCCAGCAGGAACGGCACCAGATGCACCTTCTCGCTTCGCGCGACTTCGCCGAACAGGGCCTGGAACTTCCGCGTGTAGGCCCCACCATAGTTGGGCGGCAGCCGCATGCCCACCAGCAGCACCTGGCTTCCCTGTTTTTTCGCCAGCCGGATCATGGCCTTCAGGTTATCGGCGCTCTGGCGCAAGGGCAGGCCGCGCAATCCGTCATTGGCGCCCAGCTCCAGAACCGTGACGGCGGGCTTGTGGGCCGCGAGCAGCTCGGGCAGGCGGGTGAGTCCGCCCGCCGTGGTTTCCCCGGAGACACTGGCGTTGACCACGCGCACGGGGGATTTTCCCGCCTCCAGGCGTTGCGCCAGCAGATTGACCCAGCCGGCGTCGCGGGCGATGCCGTAGGCGGCGGATAGACTGTCGCCGAAGACCAGAATGGTGGGCGCGGCCTTGGCCGCGCCGGCGAACAACAGGATCGAGAAGAAGAAAGCGATGCGCATCGAAGTCGGCAATCTTGGCAAGTCGGTACAAGTGGCGGGAACGGCGGGGGAGGAAACCCTGCATATCCTCGCCGATGTGTCCTTCAACGTGAACCCTGGGGAGACCGTCGCCATCGTCGGCGGTTCCGGATCGGGCAAGTCCACCCTGCTCGGCCTGCTCGCCGGACTGGATGTCCCCACCGCGGGGCGGGTGTCCATCGATGGACAGGATCTGTTCGCCCTGGACGAGGACGGCCGCGCCGCCCTGCGCGGCCGCGCCATGGGCTTCGTGTTCCAGTCCTTTCAGCTGCTGCCGGGCCTGACCGCCCTGGAGAACGTGATGCTGCCCCTGGAGCTGGCGGGCGTCGCGGACGCCGCGCGCATGGCGCGGGAACACCTGGACAGCGTCGGTCTTTCCGCCCGCGCCCGGCATCGGCCGGACCAGCTCTCCGGCGGCGAGCAGCAGCGCGTGGCCCTGGCCCGCGCCTTCGCGGTCTCGCCCAGCATCCTGCTGGCGGACGAGCCCACCGGCAACCTGGACGCGCATACCGGCGCCCAGGTCATCGACCTGATGTTCGAACTGAACCGGCGCCAGGGCGCGAGCCTGCTCATCGTTACCCACGATCCCGCCCTGGCGGGCCGCTGCGGGCGCAGCCTGCGGCTGGTGGAAGGCCGCCTCGCCGAGGCGGCGGCATGATGTCTTCCCCGCCGTTCGCCCTGCGTCTGCTGGCGCGCGAGTGGCGCGCCGGGGAAATCCGCGTCCTGCTGCTGGCGGTGGCCCTGGCGGTGGCGAGCCTGACCGCCGTGGCCTTCTTCGCGGACCGGGTGGAACAAGCCCTGGGCCGGGAGGCCAACACCCTGCTCGCGGCGGATCTGGCCTTGTCCTCGGACCATCCCATCGTCCCGGAGATGGAGCGGGAAGCCCGGCGACTGGGTCTGGCGACGGCGCGTACCTCGGCATTCCTGAGCATGGTTCTGGCTGTCCCGCGCGACGCTTGCGCCGACCGGGACGCCCTCTCTTCCGGCTCCTCTCCCGGCGGGCAAGGGGTGCCGCGCGCGTCCTGCGGCGAGCTCGGCATGGGCCGCAACCTGCTCGCCGGCATCAAGGCGGTGCAGCCGGGCTATCCCCTGCGCGGCAAGCTGCGCGTCGCGCCGGCCCTGTTCGCCGCCGACGCCCCGACCCGGGCTCTGCCGGGGCCGGGCCAAGCCTGGGTGGACGAGCGCCTCGCCACCGGTCTGGGCCTGAAAGTGGGCGATAAGGTGGAGGTGGGAGACGCGCGCCTGAGCGTGGCGGCGATCCTCACCTTCGAGGGCGAGCGGGGCGGCAATTTCATGGCCCTGGCGCCACGCCTGCTGTTGGGCATGGACGATCTGGCCCGCACCGGCCTGGTCCAGGAAGGCAGCCGGGTCGCCTATCGTCTGCTGCTGGCGGGGGATGCCCAAGCCCTGTCCGCATTCCAGGCCTGGGCCGAGCCGCGCCTGCAACGGGGCGAGAAGCTGGAAACCGTGCGCGACGCGCGCCCCGAGCTGCGCCGGGTGCTGGACCAGGCGCGCCGCTATCTGGGCCTGGCCGCCGTGCTCAGCGTGGTGCTGGCCGCCGCCGCCGCCCAATTGGCCCTGCGCCGCTATACCCAGCGGCATTTCGACCAGTTCGCCCTGATGCGCTGCTTCGGTGGCGCGCGGCGGCGACTGCTGGGCCTGTATTTCCAGCAGATGGGCCTGCTCGGCCTGCTTGCCGGCCTGCTCGGCGGTTTGCTGGGCTGGGCCACCCAGGCGGTCCTCGCGGGCCTGCTCGGGGATGTGCTGCGCCTGGGCCTGCCGGCGGCTTCGGCCTGGCCTCTGTTGATCGGCCTCGTCGCCGGCCCGGCCCTGGTGCTGGCCTTCAGCCTGCCGCCCCTGCTGCGATTGGGCAAGGTGCCGGTGGCGCGGGTGCTGCGCCGCGATCTGGGGCCGCCCGGCGGCGGTTCCCTGCTGGCCCATGGCGCCGGTCTGGCCCTGGTGGCCGGCCTGGTGTTCTGGCAGGCGGGGGATGCGAAACTGGGCGCTTTCGTCGTGGCCGGCGTCGCGGCCACCATGCTGGCGGCGGCCGGCATCGTGCACGCGCTGTTGCTGCCTTTGCCGGCCCTGGCCAAGCGCCTGCCGGCGAGCAGACATCCGCTGGTTCTCGGCTTGCGCCTGGCGCTCACCAACCTGAGCCGGCGCGGCTGGGAAACCAGCCTGCAGGCCATCGCCCTGAGCCTGGGCATCCTCGCCTTGCTGCTGCTCACGCTGACCCGGGGCGATCTGCTGGAGAGCTGGCGCGGCCAGGTGCCGGCGGGAGCGCCGAACCGCTTCCTGATTAATATCCAGCCGGAGCAGGTGGCGCCGTTGCGGGCTTTTCTCGAAGGACGCGGGGTGAGGGACGCGGTGCTGTATCCCATGGTGCGCGGCCGCCTGACGGCGATTTCGGGCCGGACCGTGCGGCCCGACGACTATGCGGAGGATCGGGCCAAGCGCCTGGCTGAGCGGGAGTTCAACCTGTCCTCCTTCGCCGCCTTGCCGGAGGACAACGAAATCGTCGCCGGCGCCTGGTGGCGGGACGGGCAGCGGGACGGCTTCTCGGTGGAGGAGGGCATCGCCAAGACCCTGAACATCCGCATGGGCGATACCTTGGCGTTCGACGTGGGCGGCCTGCCCCTGGCCGGCAAGGTGACCAGTCTGCGCAAGGTGAACTGGGATTCCTTCCGCCCCAACTTCTTCGTGGTCGCGCCGCCCGGCGCCATGGCGCGGATGCCCACCAGCCACATCACCAGCTTCCATCTGGCGCGGGACCGGAGCGGCATCATGAACGGCCTGGTCGCGGCCTTCCCCAACGTGACGGTGATCGACGTGGAACAGGTCATGGGGGAACTGCGCGGCATCATGGACCGGGTCGCCGCCGCAGTGCAGCTCATCTTCCTGTTCAGCCTGGCGACCGGTCTGCTGGTCATGCTCGCGGCCCTCTACGCCCGGCGCGACGAGCGGGCGCGGGAGATCGGCGTCTGGCGCACCCTGGGCGCATCCCGGCGCACCGTGGTCGCGGCCCTGGGCGCGGAGTTCGCCCTGCTGGGCCTGCTTGCCGGCGGCGTGGCGGCGGCGGCGGCGAGCGGCCTGGGTTGGTTGCTGGCGACCCGGGTGTTCGATCTGCCCCACGCGCCGGACCCGCTGGTATGGCTCGCCGGCATGGGCGGCGGACTGGCTCTGGTGGCGGCGGCCGGGCTCGCGGCGACGCGCAATCTGGTGCGCGGATCGCCTTGGCATGTCATCAAAGTCAGCTAGACTTCTGGTATAAATTGACCATCCCGGCTCTAGGCGTGGGCAGGCTGCAATAAAACAGGAAGATTGCCTTGTCTGAAAAAGATTCTGCCAATATCAAAAAAATTCCGGTGGATCGCCTGCGTCCCGGCATGTACGTCTCGGATGTGAACTGCTCCTGGCTGGACCATCCCTTCGCCACCAAACATTTCCCCATCAAGGACGAGAAGCGCATCCAGGAAATCCGCGCCCTGGGCATCCACGAGGTCTACATCGATACCGTCAAGGGGCTGGATGTGGCCGACGCGCAGACCCAGGCCGAGGCGCGCCAGGAGATCGGCGAACGCATGGCGGCCATCGCCGAGGAGCCGCGCAAGGAGAAACACCGGACCGAGCTGGCCGTGGAAATCCAGCGGGCGCGCCAGTTGCACGGAGAGGCGAACCGGGTGGTGAAGGGCATGCTCTATGACATCCGCCTGGGCAAGCAGATCGAGATGGAACTGGTGGAACCCCTGGTGGAGAAGATGGTGGATTCCATTTTTCGCAACCAGGATGCGCTGCTGCCCCTGGCCCGGCTCAAGGAACACGACGACTACACCTTCCAGCATTCGGTTTCGGTGTGCGCCCTGCTGGTGTCCTTCGCCCGGAGCATGGGGCTGGATCGCGCCACCATCAAGGAGATCGCCATCGGCGGCCTGCTCCACGACGTGGGCAAGGCGAAAGTGCCGGACGAGATACTCAACAAGCCCGCCAAGCTGACCGACGCCGAGTTCGCCAAGATGAAATCCCACGTGGTGCAGAGCATCCTCATCCTGCGCAACACGCCGGGCATCAGCCAGATCGCCCTGGACGTGGCGGGCCAGCACCACGAGCGCTATGACGGTAGCGGCTATCCCAACAAGCTGAAGGGCGACGATATCTCGCTATACGGCCGCATGGGCGCCATCGTCGACGTCTACGACGCCATCACCTCGGACCGGGTCTACCACAAGGGCATGGCGCCCACCGCCGCTCTGGGGCGCCTGCTGGAATGGAGCAAGTACCACTTCGACCCGGCCCTGGCGCGGGCCTACGTGAAGTGCGTCGGCATCTATCCCACCGGCTCCCTGGTGCGCCTGGAAAGCGGCCGTCTCGCCGTGGTGCGCGAACAGCACCCGGACAAGATGATGTCGCCCAAGGTGACGCTCATCTACCACGCGGGACACAAGCGCTACCTGCCGCCGGAGGAACTCGATCTGGCGCGTTGCGGCGGCCGCGAGCGCATCGTCGGCCACGAGGAATACGAGGACTGGGGCATCGACCCGAAGCGCTGGGTGGCCTGAGTCCGGCCTGCTGGAGCGGCGTGTGGGAGCGGCCTCGCTCCCGCATCACGCGGACAGGTCGTCCAGCGCGCTTTCCCAATCCTCCAGATCGTCCACGCTCAGGAACAGGCGGCGCGCGGTTTCCGCCTTCCAGCCTTGTTCCCACTCGCTATCGTCGGCGCCGGTGCGGCGGTTGCGCAGATGGCAGGCGAAATTGAGCAGGCCGCACAGCTTGGAGACGGGATCGGGCAGGTTTTCCCAGGACAGCACGTGGTGATGGCGGATGGCCTGGACGATGTCGCCGGACAGCAGCCAGTTTTTCGCCACGGTCTGGCCGAACAGGGCGTGGTCGGTCTGGTGCGCCCGGTCCAGCGCGGGGACGTCCGGCCAGGCGCCGGGTTGGGCGGCGGCCGGGGACAAGGCCTCGGCATAGGCCGGCATGCGCTTGCAGAGCAGGGCGAGGCCGCAGTCGTGGAACATGCCCAGGGTGAATGCCGCGTCATGGGGAATGCCGCGCACGTGGCCGGTCTTCAGGGCCCGCACGGCGAGGTCGGCCACCGCGCCGCCCCGGCCCCAGATGGCTTCCAGGGCATGGGCGTGCATCGGATCGTGGAGGGCGCCGCGCAACGCCTCGCTGCGCACGACGGCGCTGGCGTTGCGCATGCCCAGAAGGGAGATGGCCTTCTCCACCGTGTCCACCTTGGCGCGCAGGCCGAACACGGGAGAGGCGACCAGCCGGAAGATGGCGCCGGAAATCGCGCCGTCCCGGCTGATCAATTTGGCGAGTTCGCGGGGGCCCGCGTCGGGGTCGGCAAGTAGGGCGTTGAGGCCCAGCAGGATTTCCGGCATGGGCGGGATGCGCACCCCGCTGGCCAGAACGGCCTGGATCAGACGTTCGTCGTTGTCTTCGTCCTGCACGCGGGCTGTGAATGGCTATTTGATCAAAGTAATCGGTACTTTAACCAAATGCAGCACCTTGATGGTGACCGAGCCCAGCAGCAGTCCTTCCAGGGAGCCCATGCCGCGGGTGCCCATGACGATATGGTCGCAACCGCACTTGTTCACGTAGGCCGCGATGGTCTCGGCGACTTCGCCGACGCCGTTGTGCAGGGTGTAGGGCAGCTTGGCCGCGTCCAGGATGGCGCGCGCGGAGCGGGTGGCCTCCTCGGCCCGGGTGGCCTGCATCTGCTCGATTTCCGATTCGCGCAGGAAGTGTTTGACTTCCCAGCCGCCCACCGGCGGCTGCACGTAGAGCAGATGGATATCCAGCGGGCAGGCCATGTCCGCAAGCTGGAGCACATGTTCCACGGCCCGGTCGGAACTCGTGGAACCATCGATGGGGATGAGGAGTTTTTGCATGATTGATCTCTGCGCGCGCTTTTCTGACGGGAAATTCAGCTCAAGGTGACAAAAGAAGCTTGTGCGGCGCAATATAATGCGAAACCCCTTGTTCGGCCATTGTCATGTTCCCACACAGCCATTCGTTGTTTCGCAGGATCCCGCTTGCCCTTTGTCTGGCGGGTTTTTCAACCTTTTCCTGGGCGGGAGCGGGACCGGAGCTGGCGGGGATCCCGGTCGCCTTCATCCTGTTCGCCATGACCTTGATGGGGGTGGCCCTGCTCCACCACCATACCCTGGCCGTCGCATTGACGGGCCTGGCCAGCATCACGCTGTACAAGCTGATATTCACCGGCTTCCACGGTCAGGCGGGCTTGCCGGGACTGGCCGCCCACCTGGGCCATGAATGGGTCACCCTGACCAACCTGCTCGGCCTGCTGCTCGGCTTCGCCATCCTGGCGCGCCATTTCGAGGACAGCAACATACCCAAGATCTTGCCCAAGTTTCTTCCGGACGACTGGAAGGGCGGTTTCGTCCTGCTGGTCATGGTGTTCGTGATTTCCTCTTTCCTGGACAATATCGCGGCGGCGCTGATCGGCGGTACCGTGGCGGCGGGGGTGTTCCGCCGCCGCGTGCACATCGGCTATCTAGCGGCCATCGTCGCCGCTTCCAACGCGGGCGGTTCCGGCTCGGTGGTCGGCGATACCACCACCACCATGATGTGGATCGACGGTGTCGCGCCGCTGGACGTGATCCACGCCTATGCGGCCGCGGTGGTGGCCCTGCTGGTGTTCGGCGTCATCGCCGCGAAGCAGCAGCAACGCCACGCGCCCATCCAAAAAGACGCCGACGTGAACGCGAAGGTGGACTGGGCCTACGTGCTCATCGTCGTTTTGATCCTGGTGGGTGCCATGGCCACCAATATCCTGGTGAACACCCATTACCCGGAAATTTCCGACGCCTTCCCCTTCCTCGGCGTCGCGGTGTGGGTCGTGGTGCTGGCCACCGCGCCCATGCGCAAGCCGGTGTGGAGTCTGTTGCCGGACGCGCTCAAGGGCAGCCTGTTCCTGCTGTCCCTGGTCTTGTGCGCATCCATGATGCCGGTCGAGGCGCTGCCGCCGGCATCCTGGGGGACGGCGTTCGGCATGGGCTTCGTCTCCGCCGTGTTCGACAATATCCCGCTCACCGCCCTGGCCCTCAATCAGGGCGGCTACGACTGGGGCGTGCTGGCGTACGCGGTGGGCTTCGGCGGTTCCATGGTCTGGTTCGGCTCATCGGCCGGGGTGGCGGTCTCCAACCTGTTCCCGGAAGCCAAGTCGGTGGGCGCCTGGGTCAAGGGCGGCTGGCATGTGGCGGTGGCCTACGTGGTGGGTTTCCTGGTCATGCTGGCCGTGGTGGGCTGGCATCCCCATGCTCCGCACAAGCCGCCCCGGACGCCGGTGGGAGCGGCGCCGCCGGCCCTGATCCATCCCGGCCAGTAGCCGGACCCGCCCGGGCTGCGCATTTCTTGTCGCTTTAGGGCGATCCGAGCCCGGCTTAGGTGTTACGCTTGGACAGATAGTTCAGGACAACTTACCCATACATGTTTTCATTCCTAGGCGGACTCACGGGACGTCATCCACGCATGATCGTTCTGTTGGGCGCCCTCCTGGTGCTCTTGGGCACGATATACAGCCTGGATGTGATGCAGCGCCTGACCCTGGCGCCGGGTTGGGACGTGCCCGGCAGCGGTTCCGCCGAGTCGGTGCGGCTGCTGCGCGACAAGCTTAAGCGGGACGAAACCCCGGTCATCCTGCTGTTTCGGCCCCGTTCCGACCAGATCGGCGATGTCGAGAGCCCGGTCTACCGGGCCGCCGTGGAATCCGTCATCGCCGGCATCTCGCGCAATCCGGAAGTGATCAGCGTGGTGAGCTATCACACCACGGGCGACACCAAGCTGCGTTCCAAGGACAAGCGCTTGAGCTACGCGGTGGTGGAACTCCTGCGCGGCAGCGACGAGGGCATCGCGGCGTTCGATCGCCTGCGCGATCAGGTGCGCAGTGAAAAACTGGAAATCCTCTTGGGCGGCGAACTCGCCACCTATGTGGATATCCGCGAGCAACTGGCGCGGGACATCCTGCACGCGGAACTGGCCAGCTTCGCGGCCCTGGCGGTCCTGTTGATCTGGGTGTTCGGTTCCGCCGTCGCGGCCATGCTGCCCCTGGTGGTGGGGGGCGTCACCATCGCCCTGTCGATGACGCTGCTGAAGGGGTTCACCCAGATCATCGACGTCAGCGTCTACGCCGCCAACGTGGTGTCCATGCTGGGCCTGGGCCTGGCCATCGACTATGCCCTGTTCATCGTTTCCCGCTTCCGCGAGGAACTGGCCGGCGGGCGCGAGGTGCTGCAAGCCCTGCGCATCACCCTGCGCACGGCGGGCCGCACCGTGCTCTACAGCGGCATGACCGTGGCCGCGAGCCTGCTCTGCCTGCTCATGCTGCCCCAGCGCTTCTTCCAGAACATGGGGCTGGCCGGCAGCATCTCCGTCGCCTCGGCCATGCTGACCGCCGTGATTCTGTTACCCGCCCTGCTGGCCCTGCTGGGCCATCGCGTCAACCGCCTCGCCCTGCCGGTGCACAAGCGCCGCGCCGCCTACCAGGAGGAGGGCGGCCGCTGGTACCGCTTCAGCCATTTCGTCATGCGCCGGGCCTGGCTGGTGCTGATCGCCACCTTGCTGCTGCTGGTCACCATGGGTTTGCCCGTGCTCAAGATGGACATCGGCCCGGCGGACAGCCGCTCCCTGCCGGTTACCGCGGAAAGCCGCCAGGTGCAGGAAATCCTCGACCACCAGTTCCCCCATGCCGGCCTGAGCCCCCTGGTGCTGGCGATCCAGACCAAGGGTCCGGCCCAGGCGCCGGGATCCCTGGCGGGACTGGACCGGCTCACCAAGGCCATCCTGGCCGTGCCGGGCGTGACCCAGGTGAAGGGGCTGGTCAGCGTGGACCCCAACCTGGGCCTCAAGGACTACCAGTTGCTGTACGAGTATCCCGACCAGTTTCCCTTCGCCACGGAAACCCTGGCCGCCTACGCGAAGGACGATTACACCCTGTTCTACGTGGACTACACGCCGCCGCCGGTTTCCGTGGAGGCGCGCGAACTGGTGCAGCGGATACGGGACATCCCCTTGCCGGATGGCATCGTCCAGGTGCAGGTGGGCGGCTTCCCCGCCTTCCATCTCGATTACCTGGAATCCCTGGGCTATTGGGTGCCGTGGACCATCGCCGCCATCGTCTGCGTCATCTTCGTGCTGCTGTTCTTCATGCTGGGCAGCGTGCTGATCCCCCTCAAGGCGGTGCTCACCAACCTGCTGTCCCTGTCCGCCACCTTCGGCGCCCTGGTCTGGGTGTTCCAGTACGGCAACCTGGCCCAGTGGCTGGACTTCACGCCCCAGGGCAGCATGGACGGCACCATCCTGGTCCTCATCTTCGCCGCCGCCTTCGGCCTGTCCATCGATTACGAGGTGTTCCTCCTGTCGCGCATCAAGGAGATGAGCGAAACCACCGGCGACAATATGAAGGCCGTCGCGGCGGGCATCCAGCGCAGCGGACCCATCATCACCAGCGCGGCCCTGCTTATCGGCATCGTGCTGGGGGCCTTCGCCATGGGCGAGGTGGTGTTCATGAAAGCCATGGGCCTGGGCCTGTTGCTTTCCGTGCTGGTGGATGCGACCCTGGTGCGCATGCTGCTGGTGCCAGCCAGCCTGCGCCTGCTGGGCCGGCTCAACTGGTGGGCGCCCAAGCCGCTGCTCACCCTGTACCAGCGTTTCAACCTGAACGAAGCCGACGCCTTGCGTCGCGATCGGGAGACAAAATGAATCGTCGCGCCTTCGCCGCCATCCTCGCCTTGTCGAGCCTCCCGCTTGCCGCGCCGGTCCGCGCCGACCTCAGCCTGGTCGGCCGCAGCACCGTGCTGGCCATGGGCATGCAGGGTGTCGGCCAGGAAGGGCTGTGGCTGAGCAACACCAAGCTGCGGCGCGACCTGATCGACCGGGGCAAGGCCTACTCCCACCTCTACGACCTGAACCGCCGGGAAATCACCATCATCGACCACTCCCTGCGCCAGGCCAGTGTGTTCGGCATGGCGGAACTCAACCAGGACACGGACGCCCGCTTTTCCAGCAAGGATCTCAAACTGGATCTGACCCCCACGGGCCGCAAGCACCAACTGCAAAACTGGAATTGCGTCGAACACAAGCTGTTCGCCGCGATGCCCGCCGAGGTGGCCGGGGAAAAGGTCAGCTTCGAGATGCGCGGCACCCTCTGGCTGGCGAAGAACGCACCGGACCAGCATGAGACCGACGCCTTCGTCAAAGCCGCCCAGGAGCCCGACTTCTTCATGGGCATTCCCGCCCTGGCGCGCAAATCCCCCGGCCAGGCGAAAGGCATGAGCGAGGTGGTGCGCCGTCTCGCCCCGCTGGGCCTGCTGTGCGCGGTGGACGTGGAAACCCGCTACGAAGGCACCGGCCGCATGGCGGAACTGTCCCGCAAGATGGCCAGCCGCATCAGCGTCACCTACGACAAATATTCCACCGACCCGCTCAAGCCCGAGGTGTTCGATATTCCCAAGGGGTATCGGATGGTGCGCCAGTAGGCGCTGGCAAGGCGCCGTGACAGCGGCGGGAAGCAAGGCGTCCTGCGGGTTTCCCCGCCGAATTTCCGGATCAAGCTCGTCCCGTCCCGCCTGCGAAATCGGCTGCGTGCGCCCGCGCAAGCGGCGATGAGGCCGGTCAGGCCCGGGCGCCTGTCCCGCCACGGGCATGGCCGTTCCCGGCAACGGGCGATGTGTATCCCGATGCCCCTGGTTTTCGGGAGATGCCGGATCATTTGAAATCCGTCATTGCGAGCGAAGCGCGGCAATCCGTGAGGGATGCGGAATCGACCGGCCATGGATCGCCAAGTCGCCGCGACTGTTCGCGCCGGCCGCTGTCCGTTCGCCCGGAGTGCTACAGTGGAAAACGCGATCCCATAGCCTCGACGCATGCGCCCGGCATTGCGATCGCCACTTCGGATCGCCACTTCGTACAGTGACTTTTCTACGATTGCCATAGCCATGCCTCCGGATCGCCATCGCAAAATTCGCGCCTTGTTCGACGAGTACATCGAGATGTACGCCTCGCGCGATGACCGTCTGACCGCGCGCTTCAGTGAAAACTTCAGCGGCTACACGGGCGGTGGCGACTTTCTGGTCAAGGACCGGGAGGAGTGGGTGAGGATCACCCGACAGGATTTCTCCCAGGTTCAAGGACGAATCCGCATCGAACTGCTGGATGTCTCGCTGCAGGACTTGTGCGACCAAGTCGTGGTCGCAACCGGCTTCTTCCACATCCACCTGCCGGTTCCCGACCATATCCTCTCGCGTGAGGTGGCGCGACTGGTCCTGATATTTCGCTTGGAAGGCGAGGATTGGAAAATCGTCCACAGCGGCATCTCGATTCCCTATCACCTGGTCCAGGATGGCGAGGTCTACCCGCTCAGAAGCCTTCAGGAGCGAAACCGCGCCCTGGAAGCCTTGGTCGAGGAGCGCACCCGGGCGCTGCAAGACAGCGAGGCGCTGTATCGCCTGCTGACGGAAGACACCATGGATGTCCTCTGGAAGACCGACAGCAATTTTTTCATCACCTATATCAGCCCGGCGGACGAGCGCCTTCGCGGCTACAAGGCTGAAGAGGTGATCGGCCATCATGTTTTCGAACTGTTCACCGACCAGGGAATCGCCATCGTCACGGAAGCCATGCGCAAAAGGCGGGAGGCTGAACAGAATGGCACGCGCCTGGGCTTTCTCACCTTCGAGGCGCCGCATCGCTGCAAGGACGGCAGGCTGATATGGGGAGAGGTCTTCTCCAAGCCCGAGCGGGACTCGCGCGGCACGATAACCGGCTATCACGGCATCACCCGGGAAATCACCGAACGCAAACAGATGCAGGATCAAGTGCGGGAATTGGCGTTCTACGACACGCTCACCAACCTGCCCAACCGCCGCATGCTCACCGATCGTCTAAGCCAGGCCCTGGCCGCCAGCAAACGCAGCGGCTGTTATGGCGCATTGATGTTCGTCGATCTGGATAATTTCAAGTCGCTGAACGACAAACATGGTCATTTCGTCGGCGACCTGTTGCTGATAGAAGCCGCGCATCGACTAAAACGCTGTGTGCGGGAGATGGATACCGTGGCGCGCTTCGGCGGCGACGAGTTCGTGGTGATGCTCGGCGAGCTGAATACGGATAAGGCGAAATCCACCTTGCGGGCCGAGGTCGTGGCGGAAAAAATCCGCCGCGCCCTATCGGGTGCCTACCTGCTGAAAATCAAGCGGGAGGGGAAAGCGAATGTCACTGTCGAGCATCGTTGTTCGGCGAGCATTGGCCTGGTGTTGTTTGCCGAAAATGAAGCCAGTCAGGACGACATCCTGAAATGGGCGGACAAGGCCATGTACAAAGCGAAAGAAGCCGGTCGAAATGCAATTCGACTGCATGAGGCTGAAGGTTCACATTGAAGGCTTGTAATTTGAGCCTGGTCCCTTATCTGGTCCAGCTGATGTAGGGATGGCAAGATTGATTGCCCGGGAGCACGGCGCCACTCCCTACCGCGGCGACGTAGTGAGGGTCACAAACTTTGGTAAGCCGAACGTGACGGCCAAGCTCGATGCATGGGATGCGCCGGACGTTGTGAACAAGTCGACAGCTTCGCCAGCAGGTGCGTCAAAGGAAAAGCACCGTTGATTTCTCGCCGTATGGATTGACATTGAGGAAGGAAACTGGGCTTGGGTAATCGGTATTCAAAAGCTGTGCGAAAGATCGTTGCACGATTGATCGAGGATGCTCAGTACTTCCGCGAGCGGGAGGAGGCGAATAAGGCGGACGGAGACTTGTTTGCCCAACTCGCGTCGCAGGAAGGAGAGCATCTTTACTCTGTATCCAGGATGCTCTTGGCAAGCGCCAACTACCATGGGCGCGTGTCGTTTGCGCAGTTCGTCGGCGGGGAGGCGTACGACGTAAACCTTGCCGACTGCTGGGAAGAGACTTGCCTTGCAGCCAAGTTCAGAGAACGGTTTATGCAGCAGCAAGCCGAGCAAGCGGCTTCGCCGGAGGCGTTGTTCCAGCAAGTATCTGTCCGCTGGATGCCCTCTGAAATCACCAGCTTAGCGCTGGATTTGTGGAAGCTATATGCAATCGGTCGCGAGCAGCTAGTCAATGAATTTGCGCCACAGTTCGAGCTGTTTGACCTGCGGCAGGACGTTACCTGGGCTGCCGGCGACGAGCCGTTGCTGGCCTATGACTTAGCGGTCTGCGTCACTCTGCTGTTGGCGCGGGAGAACGCAGAGGTGGAGGCCGTCGACAGGCTGCTCGGGCCGTTGCCGGTGTGCGCTGGAATCGGGGAGTTCTGGAAGGACGACGCAGGCTTCGCCCAATTTACCGAGCGTGCCGCGCAGTGGCACCTCGATTACTCGCTTGAGAACCTCGGCGAGTACAACGTGCTAGCGTCCACGACCACCGACCTTCTGGTGCCGGCTTGGATTTTCACGCTCGACAAATTCAGGCAAAAGCACTTGGGGCGCGCATCGACCTTGGGCGACCACGAGCTTATCGCATTGGGACAGCAGGTACTGGTCGCGGCGCAGATACAGCGTCATCCGAAGTTGCGTGTACTCGAAACGGCTGAGCGTCACTACGAGGAGCTGTTTGGGGTCGGGCCATACAATCCGATCCTATTCTGGGATGCCTTCCTGCCGGATCCAGATTGAAATCAATGAATTAAGGATAGAGTAGAGAACAGGCTCTCGCCTGCCCTCACAGCGGCACCTCGCCCGCAGACGAAATAACGGTAAGGTGCCCGGAGGAGCATTGTTCGACCAGTCCTTCAGGTAGTTCTTTTGTAACGTCAGTTCTCGCAAGCACATAGGTGCAGTCGAGTTCGAAATAGCACATGCCCGGAATGGCCAAGAGCTCAAAAATCAGTTGCCCCAATGGGCCGCCAGAAACTGGTCTTTCAAAGCTGACAGAGTCAATACCGCTTTCTTCATCGCCCCCAACGAAGCCGATTTCACAGAGGTTGTCGCCATTTGGCGTGAATTCGAGGCTGTCACCTGCGCTATCGATGGCTCCATACCTCTGCAAAATGGAGGCGACCTCGACAAAGGGTACTGGTGAAGGTTCTCCGTCTTTGAAGCGATGGATGAATACCGAGTAGCTCATGTTGTGTGACCTCTAACGTTGAAAGTCACCGGACGGCTGCGAGTGGCGCGAAGCGGCGATTGCAGACGGTCCGGTGGACTGCATTGTTGGGCGGCATAGCTATCCGAACATTTCGACAGAAGGGCACCTCTAAAAACCCGTGATTTTCATGAATCCAGAATCTGGAACCACGACGAACAGGGAACGAGCCGATTTCAGTCGGACGTCCAGTTGTTTTTCGCGGGTCATATCCCCGGTTGTTGGGATGGATTGCTCATT